>DBZY01000067.1 GCA_002311835.1 Proteobacteria bacterium UBA1148
CAGGATTCCCAGTGCAATACGAGCCCCAACACCAGAAACTTTTAAGAGATTTCTGAACAGTACTCGCTCGGCTTCCGTCGAAAATCCGTAGAGCACATGTGCGTCTTCGCGTACCAGAAGATGAGTAAGCAATGTCAGAGGTTTCCCGGATTCAGGTAGTTGATAAAACGTGGACATCGGAGCATGCAGTTCGTATCCGATACCCCCAACGTCCACAACAAGCTCCGGAGGTCGTTTTGAAATGAGCGTTCCTTTCAAGAACCCAATCATGAATTGACGGCCACCTCCTTGAGCAGAGAACGCGCTCCCCGAGCGTGAGAATGGCAAAGCGCTGCGGCCAAAGCATCAGCTGCATCTTCCTGAGGATCGGTCTGCAGACCAAGCAATAACCTGACCATATGCTGTACCTGTGCCTTATCGGCGCTACCACGGCCAACCACAGCTTTCTTGATATGCCGCGCGGCATATTCAAAGATAGGAAGATCCGCCTCGAACGTAGCACACAGAGCAGCCGCCCTCGCTTGACCGAGTTTTAAGGCGCTATCTGCATTCCGGTGAACAAATACCCGCTCTATCGCCACCTCATCCGGGTGGTATTCCTTCACCAAGCACCCAACCTGTCCAAAAATCTGCCGCAAACGATCACTATGCTCCCCGGAGGTATTAATCGCGCCGAAGTCGACAACCTTAGTCTCGTTGCCTCGTCGGCTTACGTCTATAAAACCGTAACCCGTGGTCTGGGACCCCGGATCGATACCTAAGATACGAGCGACCTCACTCATACAGACTCCTCAAAAAGGTCATCGGGTATATCTGCATTGGAGTAAACATGCTGAACATCATCCAGTTCGTCCAAAACATCCAACAACTTCAGCATACTCTCTGCCTGTTTTGCCTGGAGATTTGCCTGGGTAGACGCACGCATGGTGATCTCAGACCGCTCCGGCTTAACGCCGACCGCGGTCATACTCTCTCTTACCTCATCAAAATCATCTGGCGTGCTGAGCACCTCCAGCGAACCATCGTCATGTGAGACTACATCCGCTGCACCCGCCTCGATCGCCGCTTCCATAACCTTATCTTCATCCACACCAGGGGGGTAGCTGAGAAAGCCGGTCTTCTCGAAAAGATAGGCAACTGATCCATCGGCCCCTAGGTTTCCGCCAAACTTCGTAAAGGCGTGTCGGACATCAGCGACAGTTCGATTACGGTTGTCAGTTAAGCAATCCACCATAACGGCGGCGCCACCCGGGCCATAACCCTCGTAGCGCACCTCCTCATAAGCTGCACCATCAGCATCTCCTGTGCCGCGCTTAATCGCCCGATCAATATTGTCTTTTGGCATGCTCTGCGCTTTTGCCTTATCAATGGCCGTACGCAGACGTGGGTTAGAGCCAGGGTCACCGCCGCCACTACGGGCAGCCACGGTGATCTCGCAAATCAACTTCGTGAAAATCTTGCCCCGCTTGGCATCTTGGGCGCCCTTCCGAAAACGGATATTGGCCCATTTACTATGGCCAGCCATTCACAATGCTCCTTGCCTGTACATGACCTGGCAGTTCCCGGACATAAGACACTACCCAATGCAAGGGTCCGTCAGTCAGAAAACTCACTCCGTAACTCCAATGACAGCAAGCGCTTAGCTCATGTCGGTGCCTATAATAACGGGATTTCACCGGGTGTGGGAGTTCGTTCCGAAAAAGGTCTAGCGGCTGATAGCGTGAATCGCTCGCTGGTCAGCTGCCAATGCAGCCTCGTGAATTGCTTCGCTCAGGGTGGGATGGGCGTGAATCGTGCGTTGTAGGTCTTCTCCGGTGGCTGAGAATTCCATCGCCAGTACCGCCTCAGCAATGAGTTCTCCCGCCATCGGACCTATGATATGTACACCAAGTAACTCGTCATCAGACTCATCCGTAATTAGCTTAACCATACCTTCAGTCTGTTCCATGCCCTTGGCACGACCGTTAGCGGCGAAACTGAAGGTACCGACTTTGTAATCTCTGCCAGTTTCTTGTACTTCAGCCTCAGTCTTACCCACCCATGCGATCTCAGGTGCGGTATAGATAACAGACGGGATAACGTTGTAGTTCATCTCACCAACTTTTCCAGCAATGATATCGGCTACCATGACCCCTTCCTCGGTACCCTTGTGAGCAAGCATGGGACCACGTACAACATCACCAACCGCCCACACCTGAGGCACACTTGTCTTGCAGTGCTCATCAACCTGAACGAAACCCTGATCATCCAGCGCCACGCCAGCATCTCCAGCCAGTAGGCCCTCAGTAAACGGCCTCCGACCGACACAAACAATCAGCTTATCGAACTCAAGACTGCTAGCGCCATCACTATCTTCGTAATTTACGGTTACAGCATCATCTTTTACATTAGCAGCGGTAACTTTTGCACCAAGCCGTATATCGAGCCCCTGGCGCTTGAAGTAGCGCTGGGCTTCTTTAGCAATCTGCGAATCTGCCATATATAGGAAATCATCTAGCGCCTCCAATATCACGACTTTCGCGCCGAGCCTTTGCCAAACGCTACCAAGCTCTAAACCAACAACACCTGCACCAATAACGCCCAACCTACCAGGTACCGTATCGAACTCTAACCCCCCCCAGGAATCAACAATGCGATCGCTATCAAGTGGTGCGACAGGGAGCGCGATCGGAGTCGATCCACTAGCAAGAATTACATGCTTTGCAGAAATAACTAACGTTTCGCCATCAGCAGCATGTACCTCCACCTGATTTCCCGCTAGCAATCGACCATGTCCCTTAAACGGAGTGACGCCATTGGATTTGAAAAGCACCTCAATACCGTCCGTCAATTGCTTAACGATCTTCTCCTTCCGGGACTGCATCGTGGTAACGTCTATTGCTAACCCATGAACAGCGATGCCATGCGATTTAAACTCTGAGGCGGCGCGATGATAGAGCTCCGAAGACTCCAGTAACGCCTTTGATGGAATACAACCCGCATTCAAGCAAGTTCCACCAAAAGCGCGGCTACCATCCCGATTTTCCCACTCATCAATACAGGCAACCGATAGTCCGTTCTGTGCTGCACGAATTGCTGCCGGATAACCGCTCGGTCCACCCCCGATCACCACAACATCAAAAATTTGGTCACTCATCTCTGCTATACCTACGAAACACCGGGCAGGATCCTCTAAAAACTGTTCTAAAACAACCAGGTACTGAAACGCTTCTCAGGCATCAGTGATGCTACAAGCGTATAAAGACGCGGAATACAGATCCTGCATTAAATCACAAAATAACCTGAGGTTTCTCATTTAATTAAATGAAATATAAATGATTTTTATACCTTTCATGATCCTAAGGCGTGCCCTCAGACGTAACCTGAGCAAGGTAAGCGAGTAAATCATTACGATCTGATTCCGAGTTAAAACCGGCAAATACCATGTTGTTGCCCGGTAAAAATTCATCTGGCTTAGACAGCCAGGAATCAAGCTCATCCAGAGTCCAAACGAACTCCGCTCCGCGTAACACATCTGAATATTCAAAGCCTGCGGCGCTGGCAACTGGGCGACCGAACAGTTTGTAGAGATTCGGCCCCAGCAGGTGCTCCTGCCCCTCTCTAAAGGTGTGACAGGTCCGACAAGATAACGCCATGAGTCCCCCACGATCCAAGTCGGTATTGCCAACACCGGCGCCTAAATCATTAACTGGTTGACTGCATGCCACCACTAGCAGTATCAAAACCAGTATCAAATACTTTCTAAGAAACATAGCACTAGTATAGTTGACAGCAATGAACCGCTTCTCCGTATTCCTATCCGTTGCGTTTTTGTCTGCCTGCGGTGGAGGTGGAGGTGGAGGTTCAAATATCATATCTACATCTACATTTACATCTATATCTATCCCC
>DBZY01000061.1:0-161 GCA_002311835.1 Proteobacteria bacterium UBA1148
TAGAGATGCCGATGGCCGAGGCAGTCCGGATCGCCCGTCGGAGTCTACGCGTCATCAGATGTGCCTCGAAACAGGTCGAAGAGTCCATCAGTGAGGCGCCGCATGGAACACCACGGATCAGCACTAGTCTGGTGTATCACGGTTTTGACCCAGACCTACTT
>DBZY01000061.1:298-904 GCA_002311835.1 Proteobacteria bacterium UBA1148
CCACACCAGACTCCTAACCCTCTTTCTTATCTGATGACCAGGATCAGCTTCTCGCCGGACGTCCGATCCGCGGAACTGGTGCGAGCTACCAGGGCAGCCCTAAGGGCCGGGCGTCAGGTATGCCGGGCGTTGGGCGTGGATGTGGGCCAGAGGGTAAGGCCAGCTCCTCTGGTCCGACTCACGGAGACCTTGGGGTTAGATGGGGTGAGACTACCCGACCGCGGGCTAGGTGATCTGGTCATGGACCAACTAGAAGGGTTCACCGGGGAGTCGGGCAGGCCTACCGATGAAGCGAAGAAGATGATGTCGATGGTCAAATCCCGGCGGAACCAAGTGTTAGACAGGTTCAGGAAGAAAGGTCTGTCTTGATGGAACGTTAACGTCGACCGCTGAGGTCAACCCTTCCGTCACAATGATGAACAACGATGTGTTGGGAGGAGAGATGTCTGAGTTCGGTAAGAAGCTATGTAGCCTGAGGCGTAAGTGTGGTCGTTCCAGGTATAACCTGGCCAGATTCAGTGGGTTGAGCGAGGCCTATATCCTGAGGCTGGAGACCGGTCAGCGGCGGAACCCCAGCCGAGACGTGGTGATAATGCTTGCGCTCTC
>DBZY01000061.1:1006-4085 GCA_002311835.1 Proteobacteria bacterium UBA1148
TCACACCCATCAACTCCGCGTCCATACGAACGGATCGACCAAGAACTTGCAATCCATTTGTTTAACACCTTGCTTAGAACAGGTCTGCGAAAATACCTCCTCTGACTTTAATTGGGAAAGCGATGGCCCACCAGATTTGATATATTAAAATTACGGAATACGATTAACTTAAGCAAAAACAGATAGCGGCTAACGATGATTTGTCAACAATGCAACAATGAGCTCGTTGGAAACCCCAGATTCTGCGACCTATGCGGGGCACCGGTTCAGAAACCTGACCCCCGTTCCAATTGCCCGAATTGCAACGTTGAACTTTCAGCGAATGCCAAGTTTTGTTCCCAATGTGGAACGATAGTGCCAGAGCTACAAATCGCACCCGCTTGTCAGAATTGCCAGAGTGAACTTCCGGAAGGAGCCAGATTCTGTGACCAATGTGGTTACACCGTCCAAGAACCACAGACGGTAGACCAGAGCCCCGCCACTGACCCCGCGGTTCTGTATTTGCGTGGGATGACTGCCAGCGAAGACGAGGACTATCCGGGAGCGATCGAATATTTCAGCCAGGCCATACAATCCAACCCGAACTATGGTGAGGCCTACTATCGACGGGGACTCGCTTACTACCGATCAGGAGGATACGACCGAGCTGTAACTGATCTTGGCCAAGCTATTCAGCTTGATCCGGATGAAGCCGGGCCGTATTTCCATCGCGGATGTGCGTTGCAGAAACTCGGCGAAGACCAACGGACCGTCCAAGATCTCAATAAAGCGATTCAGCTCGGGCTCGTTGATGCTGTGGCTTATAACATTCGAGGACTCTCGTTCTTTGAACTGCGCGAATATCAGTTGGCAGTTGACGATTACACAAAAGCTATCGACCTTGACCCGGCCGATTCAGAAAATTATGACCGCCGAGGGTTAGCTCACAACGCGTTGGGCGACCATGAGAAGGCCATAGAAGACCTTGATAAGGCCATCCAATTGGCTCCCGACGAAGCTGAGTCGTATCACCACAGAGCCACTGTCCTTAGCGATCTTGGTGCATTTGAGTTGGCGATCCCTGATTATGACAAATCCATAGAACTGAACCCGTCCCATCCTCCGACTTATTTCGACCGGGGACTCGCTTACGGCAAACTAGGCCGGTTCCAGCGAAGCATCCTGGATTTCAACAGGTTCATCGATGTCAACCCAGATGAATCTGCAGGATATACAGGCCGGGGCGTTGCCTACCGCAGCCTTGGACAACATGACCTCGCATTAAAAGATTTTGATCAGGCGATCCGGCTTTCCCCCGAAGATGCATTAGCGCACTACAACCGTGGACTCGTTTATCAGGATTCAGGGGAACTCTCGAAAGCCGAAGAAGAATTCGATAAAGCTCGGTCCCTCGGGGGCGAGTACGGAACCGTCGCGAGCCCTCCAGAGCCGGTCGAGCACTTCCAAACGAGCAAATACGAATTCGTTGCGATGCTAGGAGAGGGTCGAGATCCCGATGAGATGTTCTTCCAACCCAGTGGGGTCGCCACCGATCCAGAAGGTAATGTTTATGTAGTAGACGCAGGGAACCAGTGCGTTCAGAAATTCGGCCCCGAGGGAAACTTCATACTTTCATTCGGATCGGAAGGTAAAGGGCCCGGTGAGTTCTGGTGGCCGAGTACGATAGCGGTCTCACCGAATGGTGACCTATACGTCGTAGATACACAGAACGACAGGGTCCAAGCCTTCTCCCCCGATGGTGAATACAGATTCCTCTTCGGATCTAGTGGCACCGGCCCGGGTGAGTTTAACCGGCCTTCCGACGTGGCTATCGACAGGAATGGAGAGGTTTATGTAGCTGACGGGTATAACCAAAGGATCCAGAGGTTTGGCGCAGATGGAACCTTTATCGCCTCGTTCGGATCAGAGGGCGTAAATAACGGGGAATTCAACCTTGGGAACCCCTCTGGTGTAGCCGTAGATATGGATCTGAACGTATATGCGTCTGATGGACAGAGGATCCAGAAGTTCACGGCAGACGGGGTCTTTCTAAGTACGTTTGGATCAGAAGGGGAGGAGGAAGGGAGATTCACTGCGACTGGCTGTCTAGCTGTAGACCCCTTGGGAAACATATACGTCGCTGATGGACATAGGCTCCAGAAATTCACTCCATCCGGGGTTTTTGTAACATCTTTTGGTTCTTGGGGAGAACGGGAGGGGGAGTTTCAATGGCTCACCGCCCCAGCGATCGATCCCCAGGGAAACATCTATGTCGCGGACCTTGATAATGATCGCGTGCAGAAGTTCTCGCCGCTCAACGGATGATCTGGAATAGCTCATTGGATCAATCGTCTACCCAGCATCGGTCGATCATAACTTTGATACAAATTTCTTGGACAGGATGCGGTTTGGAGATCAGGATTGTTAAGTCACGCGAATCGGTTTGAACATCTAATTATCAACATCGAACAGGTTGTGATGATTCGCCGTTCATTCTATGGTGGATAGTTCAGCCAACATCCTGGCCATCCATAAATTGTAGGAAGATTTATGTCAGAGAATCCAGAACTCTGCCCTCAATGCGGGCAGCCTGTCACAAGGGCAACCAGCAGATTCTGCTCTTCCTGTGGCACTGAGCTCCCAGCGCCGGACAGTCCAATCGGTGATGAAAACGTAACCGAAGTCCCGGTCGTCCCTGATGCGTCTTCGCCCGAAAGCGCTGCGGCAGAGGATGACGGAGATTCGGGCGGCGAAGAGGATCTTGACCAAGAACCGGCGGGATCCGTTACACCTTCACAGGATACTGGTGCAGGTGCCCGAGAGCCTGGCCAGGAAGAGGTGGCAGATACCGAGGCATCAACTGCCGCAGTGACGGTTTCTTCAAGCGGTCAGACGCCGTACTCCGGTGGGCCTTCTTGGCAAGACGGTGTTGTCGATATACAAGACCTTTTGAAAACCAACGCCAGGTTATGGGTGATAGCGGGCGCCATAGTTCTGATATTGATAATAGTGATCGCTGGTACTTGTTCATCGGGCGGTGGAGAAAGTTTTACAACGAGTTATAGCGAGCAACAAGAATCTTCTAGTAGATCGGTGAGCC
>DBZY01000040.1:0-121 GCA_002311835.1 Proteobacteria bacterium UBA1148
TCCAGAGGATTTCCAATGATATTGCCCTGATTACCGCGGGCGGGTAGCCCGCCGTCCCTCAAGAGCTGCGTGGAATTGTCGGGGTGCATGAACACTGGAACGTCCAGTTCCTCGACCTTGG
>DBZY01000040.1:243-21559 GCA_002311835.1 Proteobacteria bacterium UBA1148
AAGTCGTTTACTGCGTATTCCACCTGTTCCGCCGCGAGATCCGGGAACTGCAACGCGGGCGAGGTCATGGCGACGAACCGGTCCGGATGCCTCTGACACCACTCTGCCAGGCCTTCGTCGTGAATCCGGACGATCTGGCTCGCGAGATCCCGGTTGGCCGCGTACCACCAATAGGAATTGACGGTCAGCGCCGCGACATCGATGCCCCGTTCGTCCATGGGCCCGAGTCGGAAATCGCCCAGGACATACCAGTCTGGGAAGTTCCGGTTCATAGTGGTGCCCGTGATCAGCGGCGCCACTTCCTCGAATACGCAGTGCGCGTGGATGTCCACCGTCCTAATCTCGTTGCCTCCTACCATGATCCGCTTTCGGGTTCCCTGCGCAGTAGCACCGACCCCGTGACCTAACAGATACATACCAGCACTCGTGTTTCCCAATGCTCTTAGAAAGTCCCTTCGATTCGGCATGACTCGCCCCTTAATTAAGTTTTCCCATTTGACTGGTCCCCATCAGCTGTTGTTATTTATTCGAATTTGGAGACCTGAAGACCAGAATATCACAAAGCCCGTAGCGTACCGATTCCAGAGTCTGAGTAGATTGGGGGGCGGCGGCGGCGGTGGCACCCGCTGCGGTTACGGTAGCGGGGATACCCCACTAGAAGCGAAACAGGTGGCGCGGCGTCCCACCACTAAATTACTACCGTACACAACGATGTAGGACTGACACCCGTACCTCCCCCGAAGGATGGTTCAGTGCTTCTAGAAGTAATAAACTTGCGTTGTAATTAACTATGAGTCCCGTGATGTCTGGTATCGAACGTTCGCGAGCTCTTATCGGCATTTGTTGTGCTGTAGGCACCGTTTCGGTTGCCGCCATCGTCTTTTTCCAACGTTCGGACCAGTTCGCGGAACATACCGGACAGCAGTGGTCCACAGTAGAACGCTATTGCGTCGATTGTCACAATTCCGTGGATCGCGCTGGCGATATTATGTTCGATCGGCTCGCCGCTGGGATGGTGTCTCGAGAGGCTGAAGTCTTTGAAACCGCTGTGCGTAAATTGCGCGGGCGCCTGATGCCGCCACCCGGGAATCGCCAGCCCGATCAGGGAGAAGTCGACGAGCTCGTTAGCTGGCTCGAGAGTTCTATCGATCAGGGCATTGAGGAACCCGTAGTGGGCCACGTCCCTATCCAGCGCTTGAACCGGACTGAGTATGCCAATGCTGTGAAGGATCTCTTGGGTGTTGAGATCGATCCCGAAGAATACCTACCGACTGAGATCGAGGTTGACGGTTTCACCAACATTGCCGCGGCGTTGACCGTGTCGCCTACCTTCCTGGAGCAGTACGTGGGAGTTGCGCGCGAGGTCTCGCGCTTGGCGGTCGGCGAGCGCGAGCACGAGGTTGTCAACGTCTATTTTCCTCCGCCGGAGCTTGGTGACCAGGAGGGCTATGTCGACGGTATGCCGCTCGGCACACGGGGCGGCACGAGGTTCGAGTACCTGTTCCCGACAGACGGGGAGTACCAGATCAATATCACGAACCTCGACATCGGGCTCTACCCACGTGCGCTCGAGCACGAGCAAACGCTGGTTATCCTGATCGATCGCACGGAGGTCTTTCGGGAGAAGCTCGGCGGTCCTGAGGACATGGCGTTCGTAGATCTCGAGCTCGCGCTGGCGCGAGCGGAAATTATGGAGCGATTCGCTAATATTCCCGTGCAGATGACCGCCGGCATCCATGAGGTCGTCGTGACCTTCATCGAACGCTCGCAGGTGGCAACCGATGACCCCATCCGTGGTGGTAAACATTATCCCGGATGGGCTTACCTCGGGCATCTGCGTGTGCCGCGTGTCATCGGCGGCATTGAGGTCGTGGGGCCGTTCGGAGCGACGGGTGTCTACCGCACGCCCAGCCAAACGAAGCTGTTCATCTGTGAGCCAGAGGTCCCAGCACGAGAGCGTGCCTGCGCCGAGCGCATCACCGTAAATCTCGCCCAGCGTGCTTTCCGTCGACCTATCACCCAGGAGGACGTCGAGCGGTTGATGGCTTTTTACGACTCCAGTCGGGAAGGAGGCGATGGATTCGACACAGGGGTCGAACAGATGGTGGCCGCCGTGCTGGTGAGTCCGGACTTTCTGTATCGTGGCATCACGCCCCCGCAGGCTGCCGGCGGCACGGATTTTCATGTGCTAAGCGATCTGGAGTTGGCCTCGCGTCTATCCTTCTTCTTGTGGAGCCAGGGCCCCGACGACCAGTTGCTCGAGCTGGCGAACGCGGGCGAACTGCGCGGACCTGGCGTGATCGAGGCCCAGATACAGCGGATGCTGGATGCTCCGCGTGCCGAATCCCTGGTGAGTAATTTCGCGCTCGGGTGGCTCAACCTCGATGACCTCGGCGAAGTCGAGCCCGACCGGCAGCTATTCCCCGAATTTAGTCCTGAGCTGCGTGAGGATTTTGCGATGGAGATCGACCTGTTCCTGCGCAGCATCCTCCTGGAAGATCAGAATGTGGAGGAGTTGTTGGCGGCTGATCATACATTCTTGAATGAACGCTTAGCGCGGCACTATGGCATCACATCCGTTCGAGGTCCTCAGTTCCGGCGCGTTAGCCTCGAGGACGAGGCTCGTCATGGGCTTCTCGGTAAGGGCGCCGTGCTCTTGAGCACCTCGTATGGCGATCGGACTTCTCCGGTGCTGCGTGGCGTTTGGGTGCTCGATAAGCTTATCGGCACGCCACCCTCGCCACCGCCACCCAACGTCGAAACGGACCTGGCCACGCCGGAGGGAGAGCAGCCAAAAACCATTCGTGCTCGGCTCGAGGAACATCGCGCCGATCCGAGCTGCAATTTTTGCCACGGTGTGTTTGATCCCTATGGTATGGCGCTGGAGAATTTCTCTGCCACCGGGCAGTGGCGTGATAGCGACTGGGTTGCCGACGCTCCTATCGACGCGACCACGGTCTTACCCAATGGCGAAGCGATCGAAGGTCCGGCTGAGCTGCGCCGCGCGCTGCTGCGCCGCCCCGACCAGTTCGTGCAAGCGCTGACCGAGAAGCTCATGATGTACGCGCTGGGTCGGGAGCTTGAGTATCATGACATGCCACGGGTCAGGGCGATCGTGCGAGCGGCGGCGGAAGATGATTACCGCTTCTCGACGATCGTGACAGGGATTGTATCGAGCGATTCGTTCCGCATGCAGGCGCTGGGGGAGTGAAAGCCATGTTTCTCACGAAAAAACATCTTTCTCGCAGGACCGTTCTCAAAGGAGTAGGCGTGTCTGTTGGGTTGCCGTTGCTTGATGCGATGATTCCTGCAGCCACTGCGCTAGCTCAGACCGCCGCCGCACCGAAACTGCGGGTGGGCTTCTTCTATATTCCGCATGGGGCAATTCTGTGGAACACGCCCCATGGTCCTGACATGGACCACTGGACTCCGAGTGGCGCCGGCGCGGATTTCAAACTGAGCCCAATTCTCGAACCGCTCGAGGACTATAAGCACCTCGTGACTTCGTTCTCGAATCTCGAGAACAAAGCCAGTGCTGGCTCTGTCCACCGTTACAATCCGGCGACCTGGCTTTGCGGTGTGAAGCCGGATCTGGAGGCCCCCGGTCCTAGCATGACGACGACTATCGATCAGATCATCGCTGGGCACATCGGGCAGGAAACCGTGCTGCCGTCGCTGGAGGTCTCTTCGGAAACCACGATGCAGGCCGTCGCATGTGGAAGTGGTTTTGGGTGCCTTTATAGTTCCACGCTGTCGTATCGAAATCCGAGTTCGCCACTGCCAATGGAATTCAACCCGCGCAAGGTCTTCTCGCAGTTATTCGGTGAAGGCGATACGCAGGAAGAACGCGAGGCTATCTCCCGGCAGAAGATGAGCCTTCTCGATCTAATCTCGGAGCGTACACAAGAGCTGCAGCGGAATTTAAGTGTGAGCGACCGACTGATTCTCGATGAGTACCTGGATACGGTACGAGAGATCGAGCGACGCGTCGAGCTGGCCGAGCAACGAGATCTGTCGGGAGTGGACGTGCCGGATGCGCCGTTAGGCGAGCTGGATTCGTTCGATGAGCAGGTACGCTTGATGTTCGATCTGGTCGCTTTGGGTTATCAGGCAAATCTGACGCGCGTGGCCTCCTATATTATGGTTGCTGAGGGCACGAACCGGACCTATAACCATATCGGTGTGCCGGACGCGTTCCATTCGTTGTCTCATCACGCGAATTATCTCGAACGGATGCATAAGCTCGTTAGGATTCAGCGCTATCATGTGGAGCGGTTCGCGGATTTCGTTGCCAAGCTTGCCGCGACACCCGACGGCGAGGGCAGTCTGCTGGATAATTCAATGTTCCTGTATGGCTCAAATATGGCCAACAGCGATCTGCACAATAATTATCCGGTGCCGAACATCCTGGTCGGTGGAGGCAGCGGTGCGCTCAAAGGCGGTCAGCAGATTGAGCTGCCCGAACGGACAACCATTTCGAATCTGCACCTTACAGTACTAAACAAGGCAGGCCTGGAGCTGGAGAGCTTCGGGGACAGCACGGGAGAAATCGCGGGGGTCTAGCGCCCGTTTTGTCGAGGGGAGGACTAATCAGGATATGACCCACGGGATGATGAATCGCAGGGTAGTATTGAAACGCGCACTAGGCGGCCTCGCTGGCCTGTCGCTATCGCCCCTCGCGCGCTATGGATTCGCGGCAGAGAACCCCGTCATCGTCCCGGTGACAGATGAGTTCGTGATGCTTACGGGCGCGGGGGGCAATATTCTGGTGCGCCCTGCGAGCACGGGTCAGGTCCTCGTCGACAGTGGCGCCGCTGAATCTACTGAACTGGTACTTGCGACACTGGGTGAGCTGCCGGGCGCCGGACGCGTCCAGATGTTGTTCAACACACATTGGCACCTAGACCAGATCGGCGGGAACGCAACTTTTGGGCGGTCGGGGGCGACAATCATCGCGCACGAAAAGACCCGAGCGCATCTCTCCACGGATTACTATCTGCCTGTCGAGGATCGTTACGAGAAAGCTTTACCTTCTGAGGCTCAGCCGACCGAGACTTTTTTTGCGGGCGGGGAGACGCTCGTTGACGACGAGCGGGTCGAGTATGGCTACCTGCTCGAGGCCCACACTGACGGCGATATTTATACCTTCTTCCGCGACTCCAATGTACTGGCCGTGGGTGATGCCGTCTCTCCGGTCCTGGATCCCGTGCTCGACTGGTTTGGCGGGGGCTGGCTGGGCGGTCGCGTCGAGGCGCTCGAAACACTGCTGGAAGTCAGCGATGAGGAAACGCGGATCGTGCCGAGCTATGGCGCGGTAGTCGGTCGCAGCGAACTGCAGGCCGAGTACGACATGACCCTCGTACTCTTCGATCGCATGCTCGAGCTCATAAGGAAAGGCATGAGCGCGCAACACATGCTTGATGCGGGGCTCATGGAGGGGCTCTATCGGACTTTTGACGATCCCTTTAAGTTTGCATATGACGCCTATAAGGGCTATTGGGCGCATCACAATTCACTAGCGCCTAATCTCCTCTGATGGGCATGATCGAATGGGCATTGTTATGAAGCGCTCAATACTGGCACTCGTCTGTTGGTTCGTCGTGATCGGCACGGCCACCGCGGATGGCACACTTGCCGATCTAGTGCAGGCGGAGAAACGCGATGCCGCACTGGAGCTGATCAATTCTGGCGCCAATGTGAACGTTTCCCAGGGAGACGGCACCACTCCACTGCACTGGGCGATCTACAATGTCGACGCCGAACTGGCTGCTGTGCTCCTTGAGCGTGGGGCGAGGCCCGATGTCATCAACAACTACGGGTCGAGCCCTCTGGCAGAGGCGGTAAAGGTTGCCGATGCCCGCCTGGTCAAAATGCTGCTTGATGCGGGCGCGGATGTGGAGGCGCCGAATCAAGAGGGCCAGACGGTTCTGATGCTGGCCGCGCGCGCGGGTTCCATGGACGTTGCCGAACAGCTGATCGGGTATGGTGCGGATGTCAATGCACGAGAGACATGGCGTGGGCAGACGGTACTGATGTGGGCGGCGGACTCGAATTCTCCTGAGCTGACGAAGCTTTTGATCGATCAGGGCGCAGACGTCAACACGCGTGCAATAGCCAACGATTGGCCGACCCAACTGACTTCCGAACCGCGAAACCAGTATCGCCCGACGGGCGGGCTGACACCGTTGTTGTATGCGGCACGCTCGGGGTGCAAGGATTGCGTGGTGGCGATTCTGGATGCTGGCGCCGACATCAATCGGCCGAGCCCCGACGGAGTGACGCCGCTGATCGTAGCTATCGACAATTTTGCATTTGATACGGCAAGGCTCCTGCTTGATCGCGGCGCCGATCCGCATATTTGGGATTGGTGGGGGCGCACGCCGCTTCATACAGCCGTCGATATGAATACCTACAGTCTGGATGCCTACAACGAACGTACCGGACCTCCGATCGTATCGGAGGAGATGACTGCGCTTGATATTGCACGACTGCTACTGGACGCGGGCGTCAATCCGAACCCTCAGTTGAATATGCATCGACCCGGCCGCGGCGGGAACGCCGGTCGATTCGCGGACGAGATAATAACGACTGGAGCCACCCCTCTGCTGCGCGCTGCCTCTGGACAAGACAGCGAGGCAGTACGCCTCTTGCTGGATTACGGAGCGCTCGTCGATTTACCGAATGTGATGGGTGTGACTCCACTGATGGGCGCTGCCGGGCTAGGTATGGAACCTAGCCCGCGATTCAATCCTGATGGTGATGCGGAGGCGCGGGCAATTTCAACGTTCGAAATTCTGTTGATGGCTGGTGCTGAGATGAATGCGAGGATTACCGACGTCCACGGCAGAACTGCACGCATTGGGCGTTCCACTACGCTGCCGGAGCGGGGAGGGCAGACCGTGTTATTCGGCGCGGTGCAATGGGCCTGGACTCGCGCCGTCGAATATCTGGTCAAGCACGGTGCGGAAGTCGATATCGTAGACGCGCTCGGCGTATCGCCGCTCGATGCGGCGTTGGGTCGGGCTGGTAGTAGCGACAATATCCCTTCCGATGAGGTTGCCGAAATACTCCAGGCGGCAAGCAACAATGGCGCGTGAGTCACTCTGAGCCAGATCTTAACGTTGCAGTTTTAGTGTGTTTTGCTAGGAAGATGGAGGCCAGAGATTTGCGGGCACAAATAGCTCACCATCCATGATTTTCCGTGCTGTGCGTACAATACCTGCCCGCTGGACTTGAGTATTTTTATCACTGCCCGAGATTTCCAGGTGGACATCGATGGCACCCGAGGGGTGTTCTATCTGGACGGTGCTAGAGGAATCTTGATTTCGTTTTGTGAGAGTTTCAGCGACGGTATTGTGTATTGAGGTGCAACAGGCCACGCAGATCGCGCCGGTCACGGCGTGGGCAGCGTGCATGTGATGAGGTGTGAGGTAGTAGGAAAAGACAGTTCCACCTCGACGTGCCTGCGCGAGAATGCTGACCTTAGGAATAACAATCTGCGTTACATCTCCTAGACCCATACGCAGTCCAGCCTCAAGTCGTATGTTCTCTATACGCTGCATCAAAGCTTTATTACTGGAGATGGCGCTTGCTTCGTAATCAATGATGCCGAGATCATTGGCCCGCATAATTACCATGGGCATGGCCACGTCGATACAACTAACTGGAATGCCGTCGATTTCTTCCTGAGTTTTACCGGTTGGTAACAATGTGCCGCATTTAGATCCCATCACATGTGTAAAGTTGAGAAAAATTGGTGCTCCCGTGCCCGGCACCCCATCGATATGTTGATTGCCTGCGTAAGTGACCATTCCTCCTGGAGTCTGGACGATAGCTTCGATTTTGCTCTGTGTATTGACATTAAATATATTTACATGTGTTTCATTTTCGGTTGTTTTTATAATTCCACGTTCGAGGGCGAATGGCCCAACGCCAGCAAGCATATTTCCACATGAAGGAGTCGTATCCACGATTGCTTCATCGAGCCAGACTTGTGCGAATAGATAGTCAACATCTATTCCTTGGCGTTTCGACGGAGTGACCATGGCTATTTTGCTCGTCAACATGGTTGCCCCACCGAGCCCATCAATTTGACGAGCATCGGGTGAACCCATAGCAGACAGCAAAACTCGGTCGCGAATATCAGGGTCTGCGGGTAGGTCGCGTAGGTCGAAGAACGGACCTCGTGAAGTACCACCACGCATAAACAAACATGGAATGCCATGTTGAGTCATGCTCCCCGCCCCAGTAGCCATGGTGAGTCAATGTACAACGAGAGTAGGCCTGAGGGCAGTTCCACCAATAACAGGTTCGTGAGGCTTACTAATAAGATAAGTGCGGCCGCTGCTAACACCATCGTCATCCTCCAGCTTTGCTTTGCCTTGAGTTTTAGAAATGCCACGAAGAAACAGAGGGTTCCCAGAAGAAAGCCTAAGAGGGCGGTTGTGGTGACGAGTACACCAAACCATCCCGCATTAGCCCAAATAGAATTTTGGATGGATCCTGAAGAATTTCTCATATCGTACTCTAGGTCGAAGTTAGCTGAGGTTTTAATTCGTCCGACCGTTAGAGTGGAGATTAGGTACAGGCATAGCCCTAGGGTTGTTATCGCCACGCTCAGTGGGAACATGCTGCCGAGTGGGGACAGTTGTAGGCTGCTCAGGACAGCGTAGAGAAAGAAAACTATGCACCCAACGAGGAAGGTAAGTTGAGGCGCCCGTGTCAGTATTGATGGGCTTCCCGCGAAATTTTTTGTATCGAGAGACACCTGTTCGGTTTTGCCTCTGCGATTACGCGAGCCGAACCAGACAGAGACCAAAGTAATGCCGAGAATACTCAGGACACCGGGTCGGGCAAACATGTCCCAGCCATAAAATTGTACTGCCAGGTTGAGGTAACCTTCCGCTTGTGGTGCCAGCACGAACCCGATCAGAAATGCGGGGCGTGACCAGCCAAAGCGCTTAAGCATGATGCCCAGAAGCCCTACCGCGAACAAAACCACCAGATCCATGAATTGCCGTGTTGCCTGAAATGCTGCAAAGCTGACTACCATAATCATGAATGGGGCAAGGAGGTTGAACGGGATAGTAGTCAAGCGCGCAATGGGCCGAGCCAACAACAAGCAGCTACCCGCCCCCAGTACGTTGGCGATTGCCAGGGACCAAATGATCGTGTAGGTCAGGTCTAGGTTTGTAGAGACCATTGCGGGACCAGCCTCAATGCCTAACAACACCATCCCACCCAGGAATACAGCCATAGAGCCCGAGCCTGGGATGCCGAAGAGCAGCGTGGGGACTAGGCCACCACCTTCTTTGGCATTATTAGCGGATTCCGGTGCAAGTACGCCGCGAATATCCCCTTTGCCGAACTGCGACTTGTCTTTTGCGGTTTGCACGACATGGCCGTATGCGATCCAGTCCACGACTGTGCCACCCAGACCTGGGATAGCACCAATTAATGTACCAATGCCAGCGCAACGCAAACATAAAAACCAGTTCCGGAATACGTCTTGTACCCCCTCGAGCCACTTTCCTGATAGCACCCCAGCAGTAGCAATAGAACGGTTCTTCCGTAAAAGAGCGGTAATCTCTGGAAAAGCAAATAACCCCATGCCCACGATTACCAATGGCAGGCCGTCGTAGAGATAGTCGATACCGAAAGTTATTCGAAACTCGCCTGTCGCAGGTGCAGAGCCGATAGATCCGAAGATTAAACCCAGTCCACACGCTGCTAGTCCCCTAGCAAGACTTGCCCCAGACAGTACGCCGACCATGGAGAGCCCAAGTAGTGCCAACATGAAGAGCTCAGCAGAGCCAAATGCAAGAATGAGTGGTCGCGCAATTTGTACAAACAACGTAAGAATTACCGCACCTACAATGCCGCCCAGCAGGGATGCGGAAAATGCTGCGGCCAAGGCGCGAGCAGCTTGGCCCTGCTGTGATAGAGGGAATCCATCCAATACCGTAGCCTGGCTTGCACTTGACCCAGGTATTCCCATGAGCACCGAGGTAAATGTGTCGGATGTTGGTACTACTGCTACTAGGCCAACCAGTGTCGCTAGTGCTGACACCGTATCCATGCCGTAAAGAAATGGCATCATGATAGAAAGTCCGGCGATGCCGCCAAGTCCCGGGAAGGCGCCGATGGCCAATCCCAGCATTACACCCATGCCTAGATGGAAGATGTGCTCGAGCGTCGCGAGGTTCGCAAGGGCGGTTAGTAGCGCCTCAGCCAACTTTAGCCTTCAAGGTTGACCCGGAATTCATCCCTCAGCCATGTTCTGACCCAGGTACGCGCGCTTTGAGGTACATCTGTAGCTAACTCGTAGAGCCTTTGTGCAGCGGGGCCCGTGACTTGCTCGTAGGTCCCCAGCGTTGCAGTCTTTCTTGAACGATAGTCAGGATCCTGCTTCATTACCCTCACAGCATTTTCATAAGCCTGTACGATTTCGTCCGGTGTCTCTATCGGTACGACCAACATTTTCATAGCAGGGAATCCTGCAGTGAAAAATGCGAACCAGCTTTCCCAACTGAGACCGCTTGGAGTTTCGCCGTGGAGGAGTTCATATGCCTCTCCGAAATGGGGGAGGTCTGGGAATGTCGGATCGCGAATTAGCTCTCCATCTTCGTTTAGTGCGCCCCAGGAAAAGAGCGGTACAGCACTCCCTTGATTGATTAATGGTACAACGTTGCGTAGGTAGGCTGTGGTAGTTTGATAGTCAATATTAGTCTCGCCGCGCTCGAACGCGAGCCGACCCGCGCCACGGCCACTCAATCCAAAAATCGGTCTCACGTTGAGCCCGAGAAGCTTGAAGCCCAGGACCGGGACTAGATCCAGAGAAGTGGGCCCCTGGCTGCCATAGAGCAGTTGTTGATCTATGATTTGACCGAGCTCGGCTGCATTAGAAATACCAAAATCTGAGGAAATATAGGCTACTCCACCTGTGCCGGAGGCCATTAGTACACGCCAATCCCTATAGTCATAATCTACTCTAGGATCGCCCATAAGATAAGGGAATTGAGTGGAAGCTGATGTGCCTAGCACCGAAAGTCCATTAGGTTGGGCGCGTGCCGCGAATCGGTTAGCACCAGCAATCGAATTACCACCCGGCATGTTTCTTACGATCACTGTTGGTTGACCAGGGAGGTATCTAGAGAGGAAAGGGGCATTAAAACGTCCCCAAGTGTCTGATCCACCACCCTCTTTGAATGGAATGATGAGTTCGACGAGTTGGCCTGTAAAGTCGGGACTCTGGCCTCTGGATGGGCGCAACCCAAGCGTGCCTAGTCCGAAAGAAACGGAAGTGAGAAATCCTCTGCGGTTCATCTTCCTCAAGCGTTTCCTCGCGCTGCAGATGTTCCTGCGATCTTTCCGAAGACAGCACCAGACATTAACCCGGTACCACCAGGGTAGTTATTGTAGAAGATACCACCAACTAACTCCCCCGCAGCATATAGACCGGGCACGGGTCGTAGATCTGTATCCAGAGCCTGTGCGTCGGTATTGATGCGTAAGCCTCCAAAGGTAAAAGTAATTCCGCAGGTCACCGCGTAGGCCTCAAATGGTGGTTGATCCAACGTATTGGCCCAGTTGCTTTTGTTGATGGTAAGGCCCTCGGTTCGCCGCCCATCCTTTACATTGGGGTTAAAGGGGACGTCTTGTTTGACGGCAGCATTGAATGCTTTTATTTCTGCAAGGCAGGTATCCGCATCGACGCCGTCAAGTTGTTGAACCAAGTTTTCTAGTGAGTTTGCTTTGACCTTAGTAACTTGTCGAATGCGGTACTCGTCGCGTAGTAAGTGGTCTGTCTTAGAGTCGAATATCTGCCAAACAAACTGTCCTGGTTGTTTCATGATTTCAACACCATATTTAACATAGGTGTAGTTACGAAAATCCGCTCCCTCATCCACGAAACGTCGGCCCTCTGTATTAATCATGATAGCGAAGGGGTAGGAGTGCTTCTGAAATTGGTCTCCCACAGCCAAGTCGCCAAATTCGGGGGCGTAACGATCCCAGCCCACTGCATGGCAACCAGACCAATTCCCATAGGGGGCGACACCCAGGTCCAACGCCATCTTGATGCCATCACCGGTGTTAAAGCGGCTACCCCGCACCTTCGCTATGTCCCACCCAGGACCGAGATACCGTGCCCGCCACTCCGGATTCGCTTCAAAACCACCGCAGGCGAGTACGACGGCATCAGCAGGTATCGTTTCCGGTCGCTCACCACCTCTGCGTACGATGACGCCAGTAACGTTTTTTCCGTCGGACGCAAGATCTACAGCCCTTGTATCGTATTGAATTTCTATTCCTCGGCTGAGACAGAACTGTGTCAGGCTGTCCACCAAGCCGGGCCCACCACCGACGGATTCCACTGTTAGTCCACCCCAGAAGGTAAATTTCCCATCGATTTTGAAGGCCTGTCGGCCATAGATGGGAATAAAGCGCACTCCTTTGTCACGCATCCAGAGCATGGTTTCTCTAGATTGTCGAACCAGACATTCAACCAGGTCGGGGTCGCAGCGGTATTCCGTAACCTCGTACATATCATCGAAGTATTTGTCTTCGGTGTAGGTGCCAAAGTCTGTAGTGGCGATATCGTTCTCGGACAGGTCTGGCATGAGTTCCATTAGGTCTTCAAGCCCCGAGTAAGCGAAGCGGATAGCCCCAGCTGTGAAACGGCTATTGCCACCGCTTTCGTCCTCAGGTGCGCGTTCTAGCACAGTCACGTTGGCGCCGTTCTCCTGCGCGGCCAGAGCCGCGCATAAGGCTGCATTTCCGCAGCCTACGACGATAACATTGGCCCTCTTTGAATTCATGAGACCCCATTATTGGTTAATGGTGGGCTTTGCCGGCAGCTGCGCGACTAAGCAAGTTCGTAGGTAACGGAGGATAGACAATCCCTTCAATGATGGCGAGCGAGAGCCCATCTGGATGTGCTATCGTCCAAGCCGCTTCCGCTATCAACAATCACAAACGAATAGGGCATTCATGCCACTGTGGATCCAGGCGTTACTAGCAATTCTTCCCATCTTGGTAGCGGCTATTCTGCTCGTAGGTTTTCGATTACCTGCCCGAGTTGCGATGCCCGCTGTCTATGTACTTTCGGTTCTCATAGGCGGGTTGGCTTGGATGATGCCTTTACCTCAGATTGTTGCAGCAAGTATTCAGGGGCTTTTTATTGCATTTGAAATTCTCTTCATCATTTTTGCGGCGATCCTTTTACTTAATACACTAAAGCATTCAGGCGCTATTGCTGCGATCAGATCGGGGTTTACGAGCATCACTCCTGATCGACGCATCCAGGTTGTCATTGTTTGCTGGTTGTTCGGGAGCTTTATCGAGGGCGCGTCCGGATTCGGTACGCCGGCGGCCATCGCTGCGCCTCTACTTGTTGCGCTTGGATTCCCGGCGTTGGCCGCAGTTATGCTTGGAATGATGGTGCAAAGCACCCCAGTGACTTTCGGGGCAGTGGGAACACCTATTCTGGTTGGTGTGAGAGGAGGATTAGATAGCACCGGCGTTACACAGCAACTTGCGAGCGCTGGTATTGAATTCTCCGAATATCTACAGGTAATCACTGCCCACGTAGTACTTCTTCACGCAATCGTTGGTACCGTGATGCCGTTATTCATGATAATGATGATGACTAGGTTCTTCGGCGAGAACCGTTCGTGGACTGAGGGCCTTTCGGTCTGGCCGTTCGCGCTTTTCGGAGGTGTCGCGTTTACGGTACCTTATTATTTTACTGGTATTTTGCTTGGTCCGGCTTTCCCTTCCTTGCTTGGTGGACTGATTGGGCTTGCGATAGTGACTACAGCAGCTCGCAAGAGATTTCTAGTACCTAATGATCAATGGGACTTCGCGCCTCGAGCAACCTGGCCTAATGATTGGATGGGCCGTTTGGAGATGCGTCTTGAGACTCCTGAAAATGCCATGTCTCCTGTGCGCGCATGGATGCCTTATTTGCTAGTTGCGGTGTTGCTAGTTTTGACGCGACTTCCGCAATTGCCATTCGGTTCTATATTGAGATCTGTTGTATTTCGGTGGGAAGAAATTCTTGGGACGTCCGTGACCGCTAGTACGACGCCCTTATATCTACCTGCAACTATGTTACTTGTAGCCGCGACCGTAACTTTTTTCCTACATCGTATGCACGCGCGGCAATTTTTGGCCGCGATATCTGAATCAACACGAACACTTTTGGGCGCGGGTTTTGTACTTATTTTTGCTGTTCCTATGGTGCGTATCTATATCAATTCTGATGTCAATGCGCTTGAAATTCAGAGTATGCCTATAGCCATGGCTGAGTGGGTATCGATGAATGTGGGCGCTGTGTGGCCGTTTTTTGCACCCTTTATTGGAGCCTTAGGAGCGTTCATCGCCGGCAGTAATACGGTGAGCAATCTTATGTTCTCTCTCTTTCAGCACGGAGTGGCGACTGCATTAGGAATTTCTGCCGCAATGATCGTTGCCTTGCAAGCCGTCGGTGCGGCAGCAGGTAATATGATTGCCATCCACAATGTGGTTGCAGCATCCGCCACAGTTGGGTTGCTAGGGCAAGAGGGCGCAACTTTACGCCGGACAATCTTGCCAACGCTCTACTATTTAGTGGCTACCGGCTTGTTGGGTCTTGTCGCGATCCAAGTGCTTGGTGTTTCAGATCCGCTTGCTGGCTAACCGAGAGCCTCCCGAATTTCAATAAGCTATGGCGTAACAGTCCCGTCGTGCGTCGGCTCCCGCTATGCGAACGCCATTGCTCGGGTTAATCATGACGGCGGTTGCGCAGCCTGGTATAGCTAACGGCGGAACACGATTCACAATATGCCCTCGGTCCTCAAGCGAAAGAATAACTTCTGGAGGAATATTATTTTCTACGTTGAGGCGATTAAAGCCGGATTCATGAGGCCAGAACGACGCGTGAAAATGGAGCGTCTGAACTCGCGCTGCCTGAAGGGCTTGATGTAGGTTTGGGTACCAGTTAGATGGAAACTCAACGATGTTCAGGAATGTTTGCAGAATTGTTTGTTCTTGATTGTCTCCTCCTGGGCTGCCAATAGCGAGAAAGGGTTCATCATCACGTAGCACGATGCTAGGGGTCAGCGTATATCGTGGGCGTGAGCGGGGCCGAAGTTGTGCAGCGCGGTTTTCGTCAAGCCAGAACTGTTCACCACGGACACTCATAGCTATCCCGGTGCTTCCTAAGATAACTGAGCCGCCGATCCAACCACCACTTGGTGTGCTATCGAAGACGTTTCCATCCTTATCGATTATCGCAATGTGAGTGGTATCCTTCTCCGAACCTGGATGATCTACCGCCGCCAGTAAGGGTTCGGCAGATTCTCCGAAGTCGGCCATCCAATACTCCCAGTCCGTTTCGCTCTCGAACGCATCATCAAAGATAAAGGGATTTCCAGCCACAAAAGTCTCGGAGGCGCGTTCCATATCGATCAGTTGAGCGCGCTGGGCTGCATATTCTTTGGAGAGCAGCCCGTCCTCTGGAATAGTCACAAAATCGGGATCTGCATAGAAGGAATCTCGATCAGCGTAGGCCAACTTAAGGGCTTCAATAATCGTATGTAGATAGTCAGGGCTATTGTGTCCCATACCCTTAAGGTTAAAGTTTTCGAGAATGTTTAGCGTCTGGAGTAGTAGTGGCCCTTGGCTATTAAATGACTGTTTGTAGATGGTATAGCCCCTATAGGTAGTGCTCGTTGGCTCTTCAATCCTTGCGTAGAACTCCGAAAAGTCTTCCTCGTCAAAAGGGGTTCCGTGTTCCTGCAGGAAAGACACCATCTCTTGCGCGATATCCCCTTTATAGAAGCGGTCTCGAGCGGCTACGATCGCAGCCTCCCGCCCCTGGGGTATAGCTTCACGTTCTGCCTCGACCATTTTCTTTAACGTATTGGCCAGTGTCGGTAGCTGAATGATCTCCCCTGGTAGGTACATCGTGCCGTCAGACCGGTACCAGTAACGTCTGTTATCTGGCCATTGGTCAATAAATTCTCTCTCCCTTCGAATAGTTTGCGCTGTACGAGAACGAAGCGGGAAGCCGAATTCTGCATACTCGATTGCCCGGGCGGATACCTCCTCAAGGCTCATAGTTCCCCAGCGTTCCAACACAGTAAGCGCGCCGTGCAAGGCACCCGGTACAACAGCTGGGTCGAGCCCGTATCCATTTAAATTTTTATTGCGCTCGAGATACCAATCGATGGACGCTCCTTGCGCTGCCCAGCCTTGACCTGCGATTGAGGTTACTCGCCTTTCAGATTGGGGGTAGACGAGAACCAGGGCTTCTCCACCTAGACTGTAAAGGTCTTGCTCAACAACCCCGCCCACAAGTAGTGCAGCAACACCCGCATCAAATGCGTTGCCACCGTTCTGAAGAATTTCTATTGCAGCGGCGCTAGTTAAAGGATGGCCAGCCGAGACTCCTCCGTTAAGTCCCATAACAGGAGGGCGAAGGTTATTCGGTATGACGGTGATCATCTGCGGAGCCGGCGTTTCGATAATTTCCGGTGCGCAGGAGCTGAGCAAGGCGCAAGTGCTGGCGAGAAGCATGGCTTGGCTGATGGATCGATTCATCTATGTAGAACTCCCCCGCTGAGTGGCGGTAGTCCGAAGGTTTAATGGGTCCCTTATACGTATTGCTGGGTACGTGAGCAAGCTTAGATGTCTCAGGGCCCCATATGCTCACCGAAGAAATCCAGCGCTTCTTCTATCGCTTGCAACTGGATCTCATCTGGCATGTATATTCCGTCACTACCTTTAGGTATGCGAATTAGGTACCCGTGAATGGGATGATTATGGGTGATCCACTTAACATCCGCACCCGCCTCCACCATCCATTCATAGGCGACCTCAAAGATGCCCTGGTTATGATCGTCCTCGCGCCCCATCATAAGAATCGGTATTTCAATTCTTCTCAGACGCTCCATGGCGATTTCTTTGTTGAGATAAGGTGTGATCGAGTCCTTCGTGCGAAACTCGGTTGCTTCCCCCCACACGTCAGGGTCCGCCTGTAGCAACTCACTCGCGTCTGGTTCAGAGGCGATCGCAGCAGCAACGGCCATACCATCGGCAGCTGCTTTGAGGATCATCCCGCCACCGTGGCTATTCCCCACGAGCCCAACCTTATTCTCATCTATATAGGGTAGTGTCTTGACGTAGTCGACGATGGTCATGAGATCGTTGTATTCCAGTGGTGGGCGGCTCATGAGCTGATGAGCCAACTGGACGCCCACTTCCAAAGGCGGTACTCGGGTGTATTCGAACCAGACTTCTGCTCGATAACGGAGCCACGCTACTGCGTAACCGGCGTCAAGAAATTGTTCCATCGTGTAGGCGCGGTTGTTGATTTGATGACGGACCCAAGGCACTCCACCTCCCCCGTTCCCGGTAAAAAACATGACGATAGGGAAGGGCCCTTTACCTGATGGTTTTCTGATGCCGATCGCGGTGTATAACCCGTCCACCGTTTCTAGCAGAGTAATATCTACCGGGATGTTCGAATTTTGCACGGGTTCCGTGAACACAAACACCGCCGGTTCCAACGGCTCTGTTACATCCTGTTGAGCCACTGTGTAACAGGGCAGCGACAGGGTTGCGATACAGATCATTATTCTATTCATTTTAATTTTTCCCCTTAGGCATAGGAGATTCCTTTGACTAAGAATAATTATCCCCTACTGTGAAAGAATTTCTCCAGTCCGGCGTGTTTAGTGCTGTGATCCTAACTGTAGCAGCCACCGGTAAATGTGCCCAGGCGTTTAGGCCTCAAACGCCTCCCCCACTGGTGACGCTACTGGTAAAGTCCATTCTTCAGCTCGGGGGTTAATCAATGTCTCGCAAGCCAAGCTATACAGAATGCGGTGTTTTCCGGATGCCGATGGGCTTCCCATCGAAGGCCTTATTATCAGCGTTGCAATACCGTGCAGAGCCAAGTGACATTTTTGTCAGCGCGTACCCGAAATGTGGCATGACTTGGGTGCAGAATATTGTTTATTTGATTCTGGGTGATGCTATTCCTCTAGCTGCTGAGCAGAGGATGACAGAATTGTTTCCGCATCTAGAAGAGGTGGGTAAAGACAGTATAAATGCGTTACCGGCACCTCGTCTCATAAAAACTCATCTACCGTTTGTAATGACTCCCTACCACCCGAAAACTCGGTACATCTATGTGGCACGGAATCCCTTTGACTGCGCGGTATCCTTCTTCCATCACACGCGGGGGTTTCCAAAACATTACGATTTCGCTGATGGGACTTTTGAGGATTTTTTTGAATGTTTCGTGGCCGGAGAAGTAGATTTTGGAGATTACTTCGATAACTTAACTTCATGGTACGCGCACAAGGATGACCAGAACGTTCTTTTTTTAACTTATGAATCGATAAAATTAGATCTTTGTAGGGCGGTTCTGAGTATAGGAAAATTTTTAGGCCACGATTTTTCCCAGAATGAAAGTCTGGTTGAGATGGTTCTCCATCACAGTAGTTTTTCGAGCATGAGTGAGAATCAAGATCGTTGGTCGAGCCCTCGACCAGAAAATATGCCAGCATTCATTCGTAAAGGAGTCGTTGGGGATTGGGTGAATCAGTTTTCACCAGAGCAGACTCGCTGTCTGCTAGAAAAGTGTTCCAGGAGAGAGCAAGGATGTAATCTGGAGGCGCTTTGGCCCGATATATTTGCTATGGCTCGCCAGCATTGTTGAAGGAGATACTTTATGGACTCGGTTACTCAAATCGAACTTGAAGCAGCGGTATTCCGCCGCCTGCTCCAACACTTAGATGAGCGTAAGGATGCTGAGAACATTGAACTAATGATACTCGCTGGTTTTTGCCGAAATTGTCTCAGCAAATGGTTCGTGGAGGCCGCAGGTGAGTGTGGTTTGGAGGTGCCCCTAGAGGAGGCGAGAGAGATGGTTTATGGGATGCCATACCACGACTGGAAAGAGCAACATCAGCCTCCGGCAACAGAGGAACAGATGGAACGCTTTGAGAGGGCTCAGAAAGCGGAAAAGTCTTAGTCTATGGTTATGCTGGAGCGAAGTGGCAACTAGCTGAGCCCATGCCTTCGACTACGGCCTGGAATGTATCTCCTGGCTGAACCTGGATAATCGGGACTAGGCTGCCGCAGTACACGATTTGTCCTGTCTTTAATCCTTCATCATGACGAGCAAGTGCCTCCTGTAACCAGACCAGCACGTTCATAGGATTGCCCATACAGGTTGAGGCTTTTCCGGTGGATACTACTTTCTCGTTGTGCCGCATCTCCATTGAGAGTGCAGCAAGATTTATTTCGGGGGTCAATGGATTCATATCTCCCAGGACATAGCTAGCCGCTCCTGCATTGTCAGCGGCCATATCGATGGCGTTGAATTCGCTTGCGAAGGATCCATCTGGAATTTCGAGAGCGATATAGAAAGCTCCGACCGCTGAAGCGATCTCCTCTGGTGATAACGGTTTTGCGGGCAGATCTGTATTCAGTTCTAGAACGATCTCGCCCTCTAGCTTAGGATGCGCAAGCCGTCCTGCTTCAATTGTGCTATTTGTAGGGCATCGCATGTCTTCGAAGAGCGTGCCGTAAACTGGTTCGTCCGCGCCAAAAATCTGCTGGGACTCCGCCGTAGTAAAAGCTACTTTGTAGCCGGTTACGAGCCTACCCTGAGTGATCCATTCTTTTCGATTGATCGATTGGATCTCATAAGCATCTTCAATATTTTTGAGTTGCTCATGCACCGTAGCGATTGGTGAAAAACCGTTCGCTGACCGTAGATGTTCTGCAATTGTTCTTAGAGTGGCTTGATCTGGCATTTAGTATCCAAAGCATCAGAAGCGTCGATTGGCAGCAAAGTTTGCCAAGCTAGTGAGGCCGTCCTTGTAAGGGCTTTTCGGTAATATTTCTAGTTTTTTGATAGCGGATTGAATTTCTATTCTCGCACGTTCTTCGGTGTAGCGTAATCCGCCAGAGGTCGCGATAGAGAGTTGAATTGAAGTTAGGTTTTGGATGCCGCCAGTCTCAATCGCTTCGCGAATCATATGTTTTTCTGCAGCGCTTCCTTGATTCATTGCATAGATCAAAGGGAGAGTCGCTTTGCCCTCAGTTAGATCATCACCGATATTTTTGCCCAGTTCTTCTGTTGTTGCATCATAGTCCAGAGCATCATCGGTGAGTTGGAATGCAAGACCTAAGTGAGAGCCATATTCAGCCAGTTGTTGTTTAGTTTCATCGTCACACCCTGCAAGAATTGCTCCGCACCGGATGCCTGCTTCAAACAACTTGGCTGTCTTTCTATATATAACCTCTAGATAATCTGATTCCGTGATATCTGGGTTATTGCTGTTCATAAGTTGTAGGACTTCGCCTTCGGCAATAGTGTTTGTCGCGTTAGCGAGGGTATCAAAAATTTCAATGTCACCAATTTCTACCATCATCTGGAAGGCTCTTGAGTAAAGGAAGTCACCCACGAGTACGCTTGCTTGGTTACCGAATGCTGCGTTCGCAGTTTTCTGGCCACGGCGTAGCCCCGACCCATCTACGACATCATCGTGTAATAAGGTCGCTGTGTGGATGAATTCAATGATGGCAGCGCTAGGAATATGTTTTGTCTGCTGGTATCCGCAGGAGCGGGCAGCTAGTAGCACTGTCAGGGGTCGTAACCGTTTTCCACCGCTGTGGATAATATAATGTGCAACCTGGTTAACTAGGGCTACATCACTGCCGAGACGTTGGGCAATGACTCGGTTCACGTTGGCCCAATCCTCTTGTACCAAAGATCTAACGCTCTCCAGGGAAGGTGTATTAAGTCGGGTCTCGGAGGCTTCCATCAGCAGGATAATGCCTGATACCTTGCTGCTTGGCGAGATTTAATGAGGGCACAGCTTTATTCCCGTTTGGTATCTAATACCCCTGTTCTATGCTTTCTAACTCATTGACCAGACACGGTTAAGTTACTACAATCTCGCGCCTTTCCAGTGATCTCCGATGTAGGAGCTACCTTAGATGTACGCGGTATTTAGAACAGGCGGTAAGCAGTATCGCGCTACTAAAGGCGATCGAATCAGAGTAGAGCGCCTAGAAGCAGAAGAGGGGGATTCGGTAGAATTTGATGAGATTTTGCTGGTAGGTGAGGGATCTGACGTCAAGGTGGGTTCTCCGCTAGTATCCGGTAGTAAGATTAAAGCTAAGGTGACCGCCCAGGGCCGCAGCAAAAAAGTAGTGGTGCTGAAGTTCAAGCGTCGTAAGAATTACAAGCGCGTCAAAGGGCACCGACAGCATTTTACAGAAGTTGAGATTATCTCAATAACGAGCGTAGCTC
>DBZY01000040.1:21641-33298 GCA_002311835.1 Proteobacteria bacterium UBA1148
CCAAGAAAAAGACCAGTACAGTTCGGAAAAAAGTAGCCAAGAAAAAGGTTGCTAAGAAGAGTACCGTTGAGGCTGGAGACTAGCGCAACAGAGGTTTAGAGATGGCACATAAGAAAGCAGGCGGTAGCTCTAAAAACGGCCGCGATTCCGAGTCCAAACGACTTGGTATAAAGCGTTATGGTGGCGAGCAGGTTCTTGCGGGCAATATTATTGTGCGTCAGAGGGGAACCCAATTCCATCCCGGCGCTAATGTAGGGCTTGGGAAGGACCATACCATTTTCGCTACGGCGGCTGGCAAGGTAGTGTTTCAAATCAAGGGTCCCAAGAGCAGGAGATACATTAGCGTCACGCCAGAGTAGCGGGACTTGACGTATGGAAAAAAGGCCCCGCTTGAGGGCCTTTTTTGTATCTTCTGGGAGCGGGATTACTAGCCTAGAATAAACCGATGAAATTCGTTGATGAGGCTACTGTTAAGGTGGAAGCGGGCCGAGGTGGTGATGGCTGTGTCAGCTTTCGACGGGAAAAATTTATCCCGCGAGGAGGGCCGGACGGCGGGCATGGCGGTCACGGGGGGAGCGTCTTCCTCATTGCACGTGAGGATACTAATACGCTGGCTGATTTTCGAGTGGAGCGCCGGTACCGGGCTAAAGCTGGCCGTGGTGGGGCCGGAAAGGAGCGGACCGGGGCATCTGGTGAAGACTTGTACATTTCAGTGCCCAAAGGAACAGTGGTTTCTGATATAGATACGGAGGAGATTCTTGGGGATCTTTCTGATGAAGGTCAGACGCTGAGAGTTGCACAAGGTGGCCGTGGTGGGGCCGGTAATAGTCGCTTTAAAAGTAGTGTTAATCGTGCGCCGCGAAAGTCGACGCCGGGAGATCTAGGAGAGAAACGCTACCTTGGGCTGGAGCTAAAACTTCTGGCAGATGTTGGTTTAGTGGGGTTACCAAACGCAGGTAAGTCGACACTGGTTCGGACTCTCTCTGCCGCCCGTCCTAAGGTTGCTGATTATCCCTTTACAACGCTGCACCCGAGCCTAGGTGTCGTTAGTGTTGAAGCGGACCGCAGTTTTGTAGTTGCAGATATCCCAGGCTTGATTAAAGGGGCTGCGGAAGGCGCTGGTTTGGGCATCCGCTTTTTAAGACATCTGCAGCGAACACGTTTGCTAGTGCATATTGTTGATGTCGGAGGGGAGGGCAGTGTGGAGGACTCGGTCCAAGCCGTCCGAGTCATTGAGTCGGAGCTGGCGTGTTACTCAGATAGCCTTGCAGGCCAGGTGCGTTGGCTAGTGTTAAATAAGTTAGATTTGCTACCACAGTCAGACTGGGATTCTAAGATTAATGCGGTAATACGGGCTTTGGGCTGGAATGATCTCGCGTTTGGTATCAGTGCGGTGACCGGAGAGGGTACTGATTTGTTGGCCCAAGAGATTATGAGTTACCTAGAGTCCCAAGCTAAAACAGCTTAAAAGAATAATTTCTTTATTTCTCAAAAAGTTAAGTTTTCGAGAGTTCGCGGATTTTGGTGTTCAGGCGGCTTTTGTATCTGGCGGCGCGATTTTTACCGGTGATTCCCTTCGTCACCATTTTATCAATTTGTGGCACCGCAACCTTGTAGCTGGCATTTGCGGCGTCGCGGTCACCTTTCTGAATTGCTCCGAGAACGTTTCGCAGCACGGTACGCAGGCGCGAGCGAAGCATCATGTTGTGTAATCGCCTCTTCAGGCTTTGCCGCACACGCTTCTTTGCTGACTGAGTATTAGCCATAACTTCCTATTAATCGAGCCGCGGTTATCAAAAAGCTTGGGGGCGGGCTCGGAAAAGGGCGGTATTATTGGGAGCCCCCCGGCGCAAGTCAAGTTGGGGTGGCTTGAGTGGGAGTAGTTAAAATTGAATCAGATCCGGAAACTTGCCCGGCGGGGAAGGTTATGACCGCATCAGACGAAGGTCAAAAGAGGATTAATGAATCCAGGAGTTTGATCCGGCACACCTCCGTCGTGAGTACGATGACATTGCTATCCCGTATAACTGGGCTCGCGAGAGATATCGGTTTTTCTCGCTGGTTTGGTGCTGGCGCGCTTATGGACGCGTTCTTCGTGGCATTCAAAATCCCTAATTTGTTAAGGCGCTTTTTTGCGGAGGGCGCCTTTTCGGCGGCTTTCGTGCCCATCATTTCCGAGTATCGAACAACGCGGAGTTCGGAGGAGACTAAGGAATTTATAGACCGGGTAGCGGGCACGCTGGGACTAATACTTTTTGCTATTACTACTGCCGGGGTGATTGCGGCTCCAATCTTAATCATGATTTTTGCCCCAGGGTTTCTTGACGACGATGGTCGTTACGAGTTGGCTCGAGACATGCTCCGGCTTACTTTCCCCTATTTGTTTTTTATCTCTCTAACGGCGCTTGCGGGGGCTATCCTGAATGCTTATCGCAGGTTTGCTGTGCCTGCTTTCACTCCGGTACTGCTGAATATTGTTTTGATTGGTTTCGCGGGATGGATTGCGCCTCACATGGAAAATCCGGGGCTCGGGCTTGCAGCGGGCGTATTCGTAGCCGGTCTAGTACAACTGCTTTTTCAGTTGCCTTTTTTGCTGCGTTTGCAGCTTTTGCCATTGCCACGGTGGGGTTGGGGGTATGTCGGAGTGCGGAGAGTGTTAAAACTGATGGCACCAGTGATTTTTGGTTCCTCAGTTGCACAGATCAACATTCTTTTCGATACACTGATTGCTTCATTTCTTGCTGCTGGCAGCATCAGTTGGTTGTACTATTCTGATCGCTTGATGGAGTTTCCGTTGGGCGTATTTGGTATTGCCCTAGCAACAGTTATATTACCAACGCTGTCCGAGCAGCATGCCACAGCTTCAAAAGAGGCTTTCACCGCAACACTCGATTGGGCTTTGAGGCTGGTTCTTCTCATTGCTTTTCCTGCCGCGCTGGGCTTGATTGTGTTAGCAGAGCCTCTATTGATAACAATTTTCTATGGGGGTGAGTTCACCGCATTTGACGTAAACATGGCTGCCGCCTCGCTTGTCGCGTACGCACTAGGTTTGGTGGGGTTCATCTTAGTTAAGGTTCTCGCCCCAGGTTATTTTGCTCGCCAAGATACGAAAACGCCTGTGAAAATTGGTGTTTTTTCTCTGTTGTTGAACATGTTCCTAAACGTTGTATTGGTAGTAGGTTTGCTCAGAGTGGGTTTCTACGCCCCCCATGCAGGGCTTGCTCTAGCCACAACGCTTTCGGCGTTATTCAATGCAACTCTATTGCTCCGAGGGCTTCGTAAGAGTGGCGTCTATCTCCCCCAACCAGGGTGGAGCAGGTTGATAGGCCAGGTACTTGTGGCAAGTGTGGTTATGACCTATTCGATCTTCTTGGCGCTAGATCGGTTGGGAGACTGGATACAGTTCGGCGTTTTCGAACGCATCAGCACGCTTATGGTCTGCGTGCTTATCGGTCTTGGTATGTATTTTGGTACATGCTTTTTGTTAGGTTTGAGAGTCAGAAGCTTTCAAAAAGCACCCACGGTGAACCTATAATCACAACCTTATGCCCTAAAGTGTCCTGGCTATGCATCTTTACCGTTACATATCTCATTTGAAAGAAAGGGGTTGGAAGTCTCGAGTGGTCACTGTGGGGGCTTATGATGGAGTACACCTTGGACATCAGGAAATCCTGGGTCAACTTGAAGTTCAGGGAAAGAAGATTGGTGTGCCTACTTTGGTATTGTCGTTCGAACCCATCCCGAGGGAATTTTTCTCTCCTGACAAACCTGCGGCCAGATTGACGCGTTTCCGGGAACGATACGAGCTTCTAAATAGTTTTGGTGTCGATGAATTTTTTTGTCCGCAGTTTGCTAGTCTCCGGGATCTATCTTCAGAAGAGTTCATAAGAGATATCTTGCTGGCAGGGCTTAATGCGAGGCACATTGTTGTTGGGCATGATTTTCGTTTTGCGGCGGAGCGCCTTGGGACACTTGATGATCTCAAGACTGCGGGAATCAATTGTGGGTTTGGTGTGACGGAGGTGTCGGCGGTATACCGGGAGAATCAGCGAGTTAGTAGCACAGCTATTCGTAATGCGCTTAAGGTGGGTGATCTGAAGACGGCCCGTGCAATGCTAGGGCGAGAATATTCTATGTCGGGGCGTGTGGTTCGCGGCATCGGTTTAGGTAAACGACTCGGTTTCCCCACCGCAAATGTAAATCTTAATCGGCGTCAGGCTCCGGTGGATGGTATCTTCGCAGCTCGTGTTACCGGATTGGTCGAAGGGCCGTTGGAAGGGGTCGCCAGCATTGGCACGCGTCCAACGGTTGGTGGAGTGGAGCCTCTACTAGAGGTTTTTATCTTTGACTTCGACAGAGATATATACGGAGAGTACATCACCGTACATTTCGTTGAGCGTCTGCGCGAAGAGCGGAAGTACTCTGATCTAGGAAAAATGACGAGACAGATGCATAAGGACGTGGCTGATGCACGCGCTGTGTTGGCGGCTTAGGATGGATGGCTGATTACAAAAACACATTAAATCTGCCGAGTACGAATTTCCCGATGCGCGGTAATCTTGCTCAACGGGAGCCTGCGATGTTAGAGCTTTGGGAGCAGCAGGATATCTATGGGCAGATTCGTGCGGCAGCAAAAGGTCGCCCGCAATTTATTTTGCATGACGGGCCTCCCTACGCCAATGGGGATATTCATCTTGGGCATGCGCTTAATCATGTATTGAAAGACATAATCGTGAAGGCGCGCACTTTGGCGGGGTTTGATGCGCCTTACGTCCCTGGTTGGGATTGTCACGGTTTACCGATCGAACACCAGGTTGAGCGCAAGCGGGGCAAAGTTGGCGATAAGCTGAGTGCTCGGGAGTTTCGAAGAGCTTGTCGAGAGTACGCAACCAATCAGATCCGTCGTCAACGTACGGATCTGAAACGGCTAGGTGTGCTTGGCGATTGGGATCACCCCTATATCACGATGGATCCAACTTACGAGGCAGAACAACTTCGGGCATTTTCGAAGCTTCTGGAGCAGGGTTTGATCTATCGAGGATATAAGCCTGTGCATTGGTGCCTCGATTGTCGTTCAGCTCTCGCTGAAGCTGAGGTGGAGTATCAGGATAAATGTTCCGATGCAGTTGATGTACGGTTTTCGGTAATTGATGTATTGGGGTTTTGTGCGAGGATTGGTGTGCCATCCCTGGATGGACCGATATCGATACCCATCTGGACAACTACACTATGGACGTTGCCAGGTAATCGCGCTGTCGCACTAAACGCAGCATTGGAATACAGCCTTGTCGAGACAAATCTTGGGCAAGGTAAGGAGTTTCTCCTTGTAGCAGACGACATGTTAGTTAGTGTCAGAGCGCGATATGGATTAGCTGATTCAGTAGTGTTGGGGACTTCTTTAGGCGAAGTTTTCGAAGGGGTTGAACTTCAACACCCTTTTTACGATCGCATCGTTCCGGTCATATTAGGTGAGCATGTTACGACCGAGGCGGGCACGGGGGCGGTACACACTGCACCGGGTCACGGCCACGAGGATTTTGCGCTTGGGGTTAAATACGGACTGTCTCTGGATTGCCCCGTCCATGGCAACGGTAAATATCTTGAGAATACCCCGGTGTTTGCAGGGGAGCATATTGAACCTGCAAACAAGCGTATCGCTGAATTATTAGAAGAGCGCGGGATGTTATTGCATATTGAGCCCATTACTCATAGCTACCCGCATTGCTGGCGGCATAAGACCGCGGTTATTTTCAGGGCAACACCTCAATGGTTCATAGGCATGGAGCAGGGTAGGCTCAGAGAGAGGGCACTGGCCGTAATTCCAGGCATAGAGTGGACTCCGGAGTGGGGTGAAGAGCGTATCCGAGGCATGGTTGATAATCGACCTGACTGGTGTATCTCGCGGCAGCGAACCTGGGGTGTACCTATTCCACTTTTTGTGCATAAGGAAACAGGCGAGATGCACCCGAACTCGGTGGCCTTTGCGCTGCTAGCTGCTGATCGGGTAGAGGAGTATGGGATTGATGCTTGGTTCGAGCTGGATCCTCAGGAGTTTTTGGGTGATGAAGCCGACATATATGACAAAGTCACTGACGTCATGGATGTCTGGCTTGATTCGGGATTCAGCCACTACATCGTATGCAAACTGCGTGAGGAAGTTTCGATGCCGGCAGATCTTTATCTTGAAGGCTCCGATCAGCACCGTGGGTGGTTCCAGTCGAGTCTGCTGACGGCGGTAGGAATGTATGATCGGGCGCCTTATAGGGGCGTGCTTACCCACGGTTTCACCGTGGATGAGCAGGGGCACAAAATGTCTAAGTCCCTAGGCAACGTTATAGAACCAAAGAAAGTATACAAAACACTCGGCGCAGACATTTTGCGCCTCTGGGTCGCCGCCACGGATTATCGCGCTGAGATGAGTGTTTCAGACGAGATATTAAAGAGAGTTTCCGATGCGTACAGGAGGCTGCGAAACACACAGCGGTTCCTGATCAGTAATCTGCATGATTTTGAACCAGGGAAGCACAATGTGCCGCGATCGAAAATGATTTCGTTGGATCAGTGGGTGCTTGATCATGCCGGTGCTCTCCAGGAGGAGATTGTTTTAGCGTACGAGCGTTATGAGTTTCACCACATTTATCACAAGGCGCATAACTTTTGTGTTGTAGAGATGGGGGGGTTCTACCTTGACGTCATCAAAGATCGACTTTATACGATGCCGACTAATAGTCTTGCCCGCCGCTCTGCACAGACTGCCATGTATCACATTGCGGAGGCGATGGTTCGGTGGTTGGCACCGATTTTAAGCTTCACAGCAGAGGAGATCTGGCAGGCTCTTCCTGGCAAACGTGGAGACTCCGTATTCCTGTCAGCTTGGCATTCTTTCCCGGATGCAGAGGGGTCAACGGCGATTGATTGGGAAACCATACTGGGCGTGCGTCATGCAGTGTCGAGAGAGCTTGAGCAGTTACGTATAGCAAGCGACATCGGCGCTCCCCTGGATGCCCGTGTTGATCTCTACTGCCCTCCGCAGTTGGAGTCAGCTCTCTCAGCATTCGGTGAAGAATTGCGATTTGTGTTTATTACCTCGGAGGCAAAGGTGCATGCTGAGTCCGAGCGCCCCTCTAATGCCGTTGCTGTCGAGTCGAACGCTACCCTGTTTTGGCTCACGCTAACACGAAGTGAAGAGGTGAAGTGTGTGCGGTGCTGGCATCGCCGCGATGACGTGGACCATTATGAAAAGTATCCCAATCTTTGTGGCCGGTGTGTGACTAACGTGGAAGGGCCGGGAGAGGTTAGGGTCTACGCATGAGGTTGCCAAGGAATGCTCTTGGTAAGTGGCTTTGGCTAATTCTCAGTGTGATCGTCATCGATCAGTGGACTAAGTTTCTAATCACATCAAATTTCAACGAATTTGACTCGATAACCTTGCTCCCAATTCTTGATTTTATGCGCCTTCACAACGAGGGGGCAGCGTTTAGTTTATTAAGTGATGCGTCTGGGTGGCAGCGATGGATGTTTACGATTTTGGGGTCCGTTGTCAGCATCTTTATTTTCATTTGGCTTCGCCGCCTACCAGTCCGCGGACAGCACATGCTTGCTGCTGCGCTCGCACTGATCATGGGTGGAGCGTTGGGGAACGTGATTGATAGAGTATTGTGGGGACATGTTATTGATTTTATTCGCGTGCACTACCAACAATGGTATTTCCCAGCGTTTAATATTGCCGATTCCGCTATAACCGTGGGCGCAGCACTCTTGATACTAGATACTCTGTTGCATCGCGATCAACCGGTAGACGGTCGGAAGCAGCCCCTAAAGAAGAAAATTTCTAAGAGGAAGGCTTCCAAAAAGAAGACTGTTTGAAGGTGTAAATTTTTTTTACAAAGTGGGATGCGTATATGCTAATGAAAATATTGATAAAAATGGCATCTCGGTTAGCTATAAAATCGGCTCGAAGAGCTGCCGAATTCTAAAGGGACTAGTCTTTTGTGCCGCACACGACGTGGTCGTTGTAAACGGTAGGGCGTGGGAGGTATACTCCACAAGTCACTGATTTATAAGGGTGCTGAGCCGTGACCCGAGATGAAATCGCACAACGTTTAGAGCGTTCTGGTGTCTTACCCACCACACAGCGGCTTGATGTGGGTGAAGTTATTCTAAGCTCACCACAGCACGCATCGGCCGATCAGATTATTGCGCGTATCCGAGCTAGTGGCTCGAAGGTGTCTAAAGCCACCGTCTACAACACTCTGAAGTTGTTTTGCGAGCGCGGACTTTTGCGAACTGTCCATGTTGATCCGACCAGGCAATATTATGATCCCACCATTGAGCCGCATCACCACTTTTATAATGTGGACAGTGGGGAGTTGACGGATATGCAGATAGATGCAATTACGTTGCAGGTCAACACGGCACTGCCTCAAGGTACTGAGCATGCTGGTGTGGACGTGGTCATTCGGGTACGTGATTTGCGTGACTAATTCCAGACTGGATCGGATCGAAATTTGTTTCGTTTTGCGAAGTTTAGAGGTGTTTTAGGAGTGAGAAAATTCTCTATATTACTTAAGAGCCTAATTGCTGTTATAGCGGTGCTTGTTATTGCTGCCTGCAGCCCTCTGCAACAATTCCTCTCTGAGATTCGCGGAGGTGAAGCGACGCAAGAGGAAGATGACTCACTAGAGTTTCAAGCCTATGAGTACCGACTTGGGTTGATGCGTGCCCAGAATTGGAAGTTTCGGGCGTTGCGGGGAATGGTTGAGGAGGGGGTAGAGGTTGATGAGGTGATATTCACCGAATATTCGAATGATCTAGCTGCTCTTTCAGGAATGCTCACGGAGGGTTTTATTCCGGGAAGTAACGTGTCAAACAGTCGCGCGCTACCGGATATCTGGACAGACTGGGATGGGTTTTTGCAGAAGGTCGGAGATTTAGAAGCAGCAACGGCAGAGCTCGCTCAACAAGCCGCTACTAGCGGTTCTGCGGCTGCGGGGACTTCAGTTCAGAGTGTAGGTAGTGCATGCGGTGGGTGCCATCGCTCTTACCGGGGGGAGTAAGTCGGTTAGATACTCGTCAACTCGCGTACCGAAATGTCTACCAACGCTCATTCGAACGCGTATAGCTCCGCCAGGCGTCTGAGATCGCCTTCTGAGAGGCCGGTCACTGTGGCGATGTCGCTCCTGGATCGTAGCTGATCTCGATAGCGGGCGAAGAACCCTGGAATGTCCCCTCCGAATCCAAAAAAGTACATGATATCGACGTAGTTTGAGGTATGGCTGAGGCCGAGCGCATGGCCGATCTCATGGAGACAGGTGAGGTAGACGATCGTGTCTCGCAATAGAGAGTCATCTCTTGTGCGTTGCCGGATTTCTTCGCCTAGAGCATTGGTGTCCGGCCGGATAAAGACAGCAGCTCCGCGACGGTTATCTACGACCAAAGGGCGCATCTCACCGTACTGACCAAAGTTTGCTGGGACCCAATAGATTCGGAGTAGAGCAGTTGATTCAGGGGCAGGGACAAAATGAAGTTTGTCATTAGCGCTTCGTTCCCATGCCTGCAAGGCCCAGGTCGCTAGTTCGCGATCAGTTTCACGGTAATGAGAACCAGTTGAGCCTTCTGCAATGAAGTAGGTAATTGGGGTATCTGCGTTGAGCGGCGCTAGCTCTGTTAGTTCTTGTGTCTGCGCAATAGAACAGTAGATGGCAAAAATTGCCAGGCAGACAAGTCCAGCTATGTGCTTATTGCGGGGCGTCCTGTGATAGAGGCACATTCGATTACGCGTTATCGATTATTCAAGAGATGATGATCGTATCACTCTATGGACTTTCAAAGTGAGCCGTAGGACTCACACAAGACTGATTGCGTAAGAGGTCTAAGTGACTGATAATCCAAGACCAACTTGCCGAGCCGGTGTAGCTCAGTCGGTAGAGCAACGCATTCGTAATGCGTGGGTCGGCGGTTCGAATCCGTCCACCGGCACCATGAAAACAAAGACTTAACCTTACTGCCGCATCTATGGGCCTTGTCCAGTCAGCCCCATTTCGTTCGGTTTCACTGTATCCTTTTAACCGGAAGGCACAGAAGGTTTGGGCGATGAGGAAAGCGGTTTTCGAGAAGTCAGAGCAGACAGCTGATAATACAGCACTGTTTCATGTCATCGATCCGCGGGCATTCAAACGACAGCTTTTGGACGAGCTATGTGATCTTGCGACACGAGTACGGACCATCGCGAAGCATTCAGCAGGAGCACGGTTTCTTCAGGACATGTTGCCTCATCGGCGTGCGATGCTCTACTTTACACAACCTTCAACTCGGACCTTCCTTTCTTTCAATAACGCTTGTCATATCTTGGGGATGCGTACAAGCGAGATCCGTGACCGATCTATTTCATCGGAAGTTAAGGGTGAAAGTTTTGAGGACGCCATCCGCACGTTCAGTTCTTACGTCGATGTCATCATTATGCGATCCAGAGAGCCCGGCCGTGCTGCCCAGGCAGCTCAGCTTATGGATACGATCGCTCGCCCCATACCAATAATCAATGCGGGTAGTGGTAGAGACCAGCATCCGACTCAAGCGTTACTCGACATCTATACACTTGACCGCAGTTTCTCTGGGCGAGGGGGGATAGACGGTAAAGTCATCGGCATGATGGGCGACCTTAAGCGTGGCCGGACTGTACGCTCTCTGTGTTACTTGATGAGAAATTACGTATCTATGCGCCTGGTCTTTATAGCACCGAGTCACTTTGCGATGCAGGATGACATAAAGATGTACCTTAGGGAGCAAGGGATCCCTTTTTCAGAAACAGAGCGGCTTGAGGATGTGTTGCCCGAGTTAGATGCTCTCTATGTCACACGTATGCAGTCCGAGTGGGATAGCCCTAACGAATCTAGAGATATCGATTTCACGCCATTCGGCGTTGGGGTAAAGGAACTTGGTATTCTCAAGCCGGAAGGCATCATTATGCATCCCTTACCTCGGGGAGATGAGATTGATCCTTCTGTAGATTCTGACCCTCGAGCGATGTACTGGCGCCAGGAACGTAATGGAATGTGGATGCGTGCAGCAATATTCCTGAAGATTTTTCAACTTGAGAAGAGCATTCAGCAACTTGACCCGGAAGACTTTTCAATTCAGATAACTGGCGCATAATAAACGGGTGGATAAGTAGAGCATTCACCGGATTCGCGGTGATTAGGCGCCCTAAATTGTGGTTATAGCAGTTCGGCAGGATTTTCAGGGTACAATACGTCGTCTAACCGCTCCATTGAGTCTACGGCATTTGATTTAGTGTCCACACCCTCTTTATAAGCGGTTCTATACCATTTAAAGGAGATATCGTGGGTAGGAAACTTTATGTCGGTAATTTACCGTACTCAGCATCTGAAGAAGATCTTTCGACAAAATTTGCAACATGCGGGACAGTTGAATCCGCTAAACTGATTATCGATCGTGACACGGGTCGTAGCAAGGGTTTCGGTTTTGTGGAAATGGCGAGCGACGCTGAGGCGCGGGCTGTGATTGATAGCTTTGATGGTACTGACTACGATGGTCGGCCAATGAAGGTTAATGAGGCTAGGCCTCAGGAGAAGAGGTCCGGAGGCGGAGGGTTCGGAGGTAGAGGTCGTGGCGGCGGTGGCGGTGGCGGTGGTGGTCGC
>DBZY01000040.1:33542-33787 GCA_002311835.1 Proteobacteria bacterium UBA1148
GCAATACAATTAACGGTTACCGACAAGGAAATCTAAAGGCAGTAACTAGCGCGGTGGAAGAGATTGTTGCTCAGCTGAACGAACGGCAGTTGGGAAAACGTGGGCGCGTAAATTTGGTGCCAACACCAAAAAAGACCAAGAAGTAACGACTAGTAACTTTTGGCATACGGTTTTGTCACTATGCCTAACCGTCGGAGTTGGGCACCCTAAGACGGACTGGAAGCTTCTCGGACAAGAAGGAGCGG
>DBZY01000040.1:33841-34192 GCA_002311835.1 Proteobacteria bacterium UBA1148
ACATCGGGATCATGCCTATATCTAAGTCTAAAAATTTAGAAGAAGCTGTAGCTGGGAACGGACTGTTACACCGACGAGTTTTTTTAGCTCAGGGTGCTGCGCTGCTTGGCGTGGGCTCCGCAAATTTGCTAGTTGCTCGGCCGGTTCATGGGCAGACTACGCAAAATCTTCCGCCCTGGATGCGAGCCCCAGGGGAAAGTATGAGGGGTTATGGCAGCCGTTCTAGGTTTGAAGAGCAGGTACAGCGGACATTGAATCGACCAACTGGTACCGGGGCATCTCGCACTCCGCTGGAGCATCTCGAGGGAATCATCACACCTAATGCATTGCACTTCGAACGCCACCACAGCG
>DBZY01000040.1:34274-40500 GCA_002311835.1 Proteobacteria bacterium UBA1148
GAATCCAGTTCATCGAGTGTTCAGGTAACAGTCGGGTGGCCGGGCTCATTTCAGAACCTCTCGCAACTAGCTGTGGTGAACTCCATGGACTTGTTTCCTGCAGCGAATGGACGGGAGTACCACTTTCCATTCTTCTGGATGAGGTGGGCGTTGATCCTGATGCTCAGTGGATACTCGCTGAAGGTGGGGATGCTGCTGCTATGAGTCGCAGTGTTCCTATGGCAAAGGCGATGGATGACGCAATGATTGCCCTCTATCAGAACGGTGAGCGGTTGCGTCCTGACAACGGTTATCCGGTGCGGCTCTTTCTACCAGGTTACGAAGGCAATATGAGCGTAAAGTGGCTCCGCCGAATTAAGGTGACCACTGGGCCCACCATGACAAAAGACGAGACTTCCAAATACACGGAACTGCTTGCCGACGGAACGTCGCTTATGTTTACGTTTCCGATGGAGGTGAAATCTGTGATTACCTCACCTTCCCCAGGGCTTGCTCTTCAAGGACCGGGCCTGTATGAAATTTCTGGACTCGCTTGGTCAGGAGTCGGTCGAATTAGCAAGGTGGAAATTTCAGCAGATGGAGGCGCGACGTGGGGAGAGGCGGCGTTATCTGAACCCGTTCTAGATAAAGCTTTGACACGTTTTCGTATGGCGTGGCAATGGAATGGTGGCCCAGCCGTGATAAAGAGTCGCGCCATTGACGAGACAGGCGCGGTCCAGCCAACGCGAGATGCGCTTATTGCAGAGAAAGGAATGAACTTCGCCTATCACTATAACGGGATACAAGCCTGGAGCATTAGTGCTGACAGTCAGGTAGCTAACATCTATGCGTAGTTTTTTTCTAATCCTAATGGCCACATTTACCCTGCAGGTCTTCGCCCAGGAAGGTCCAGATCTCGGAGTGGAGGCGAGTGCGGAGGAGATCACTGCCTGGGACATTAGCATCGGTCCTGATGGGATAGGGTTGCCTGACGGCTCTGGTACAGCAGAGGAGGGAGTCGCCATCTATGTTGCCCAATGCCTCGTTTGTCATGGTGAAGAAGGCAAAGGCCAGTTGAACGACCGGTTAGTGGGCGGGCACGGTACCCTTGATCAATCAGCCCCGGTTAAAACTATAGGTAGTTATTGGCCATATGCGACCACTGTATTTGATTACATTCGTCGTGCTATGCCGTATCTACAGCCACAATCGCTTACGAGCGACGAGGTGTATGCGCTGACCGCGTATATTCTTTTTCTGAACGGGATTGTTGAGGAAAATGAACGCATCAATGCGCAGACATTAGCTGAGGTTGAGATGCCCAACCAGACGAACTTTATTTTGGCTTATCCATAACGGATACGCGTTATTTCTGGGTTAGACAGACATCAAGAAATCCATCGACCATTACTTTTAAAATAACATTATACGATCTCCGTAACTCAAATAAGTGGAGAATGATCATGATCAGAAGACAGTGTCTTGTCCTTTTTCCTATCCTATTTATGACTAGTGGCGCCTTTGCACAAGATGCGCAAAGTGTCCTACAGACTGCTGCCCAGACCATGGGTGCTACGGATCTTAGGACCATCGAGTTTTCCGGGACAGGGTGGTATGGGCAGGTTGGACAGAGCGCTAATTTGAGTGAAGATTGGCCTCGGTTTGAGATCACAGAATACACACGCGTAATCGACTACGATGCTGGAACCTCCCGTGAAGATTTGATGCGAAGGCGAGGAGCCTATCCGGCTCGTGGAGGGGGGCCTCCTTTTTCTGGGGATCAACTCATAACGGAATTGGTCAACGATGAGTATGCCTGGAATTTGCAAGGAGAGAGGGCCGTACCTCAAACGCGAAACTATTTAGATGGGGTTTCTGCAGCGGACTTTCGTCGGTTGGACGTACTGTTGACGCCACACGGGTTCATTAAAGCGGCACTAGAGAGTCATGACGCTCAAGCTCTCACTATACCGATTGCTGGCCCGTCTAATGGGGGTCTCTCCCAGGGTGGTAGAACGGTCACGGTGATTTCTTTTACTGCTCTTGAAAAATACAAGATCAATGGCACCATTAATGACCAGGGCCTCGTTGAAGTTGTAAGTACCTGGGTGCCGAATCCTGTCTACGGCGACATGCTATTTGAGATGCGGTATACGCAGTACGAAGATTTTAATAGCGTAATGTTTCCCACGGTACTCCACGAACACCAGGGTGATCCGGTGCTGAACCCGGCACACAATTCTATGGAGATAAGGGTAACGAGCGTTCGAACCAATATAGACGCACCAGCTATCTCCGTTCCAGATGCAATTCGCAGCTTTAACCCGCCAGCGGTACGAGTTGAATCACAGGAGCTTGCCGAGGGCATCTGGAGGGTTGCGGGTGGTTCTCATCACAGCGTACTTGTCGAGTTCAATGACTTCGTAGTGGTGGTGGAGGCTCCATTAAATGAAGCACGTTCATTGGCCGTGATTGAAGAGGTTGAGAGACTTGTTCCTAACAAGCCAATTCGTTATATCGTAAATACACACCATCATTTCGATCATTCTGGTGGCCTTCGTCCGTACCTAGCCCAGGGGGCGACTGTAGTAGCTCATCAGAGTAGTCAGGAGTTTTTTGAGAACGTAATCTTCCATCCGGGCTTACGAACTTTACAGCCTGATAGGCTATCGACGTTCTACCCGATGTTCACCGCCAGTCGTCGACCCGCCCCTATTGAGGGGGTCAACCAGAAGTATGTTTTGAGTGATGGTAATCGAACTTTAGATCTTTATCCTTTGGAGGGACTTGCGCACGCTCAGACGATGTTGATCATCTATCTCCCGCGAGAAAAGGTCGTCATCAATGCTGATATGTATAACCCAGCTGCTCCAGGAACAGAGTTTCCTGACTTTCGATTACCTAATATGCGGACGTTGGCGCAGAATATTGAGCGTCTAAAACTAGACGTTGAGCGACATGTGGGTATTCACGGGCAGACCTCATCTCATGAGGAGTTTCTCAGAGCGATTTCTGGGACTTAAAACTGTGTGATGACAGACAGCTTATTCCAGGATAATGATCAGTAGGACGGTGAGGTAGCTAAGCTTGATGAAAAGCTGCTTTGCTGTGAGCCCTTGGTTGGAGTCGGAGATCCGGANNNNGATACCTACGGCTTTGCTGTAGGCTTCCATCTGTGATTCGAAGAGTGCCTGGTATTCTTGTGCTTGGGTGGTTTCCTTTGTGCCATCAACGATGATTTCTTCCATAGCTATGAGCGGTTGGCTCGTGAATGTCAGAGTGATCCACAGTGCGATGTAACGCAGTGACTGTTCTGTCTTGTTGGCTAACTTGCTGTACACAATTCTCATTGCCTGTCCGTAAATTTCATTATTGTCTCAGCCTTAAAAATTGCAGTGTTGCCACGAAAAACGAGACTTACGATTTTTCGTTGACACCGTAGAAGTAATTTTCATCGTTTAGCGTGACATTGGTGTAACAGGGTGGGGAAAATGGGCATAGGATTTCTTGATTTGGCGCGCGCGACTGAGAGTCGGAAGCGTTAGAATGGCTACCTCGGAGGCTATTACCTTCGGGCAGAACATGAAATCGCGGAGAGAACCAATATGAATACGCTTACACGCTGGGCTGGGGCCATTTTTCTTTTGACGGCAACCAGTGTCGTTTCGGCACAGAGTTGGGGTCCGCGGAGCCTCGAAGAACTTAAAGAGGAGACGTTACGAAGGGCCCAGCATGGTGAGGGTCCGATCGGAGTTGTGAAAATGGAAGATGCGGAGCGGGCAGTTGCGGCGCTTCATGACCTCGAGCGAGATACTTGGGCGAGCGCTTGGGCAGATATTGGTAGGGAGTATCTGGTACGCGCTAAGGCTGCATCTTCACTGGAAGAGGCCCGCGAGAATTATTACTATGCGTGGCGTTATTTCGATGTGGGTCGCTGGCCAACGGAGAAACATTCGGATGGCAAGCGTGCGTCTTACGAAGCAGGGGTAGGTGCATTTCGGGAGTACGGCTTATTACTTGACCCACCTGTCGAAACGGTACGTATACCATTTGAGGGTAAGGAGATTGTGGCCTATCTACGATTGCCAAATGGCGTGAGACCAGCACCATTGGTATTCGGTATGAATGGCTTGGATTCGCGAAAAGAAGGGGTCATGGCTGGTAGCGATGCGTATATTCAAAATGGGGTTGCCGCATTTGCCATTGATATGCCTGGTACCGGACAGGCTCCTTTACTGATTGATGTTGGTTCTGAGCGGATGTTATCCGCGGCGTTGGATTATCTCGTAACACGGCCGGAGATAGATGCTTCGCGAATCGTTGTGCAAGGTCGAAGCTGGAGCGGCTATTGGGCTGCGGTGATGGCTTACACAGAGCGCGACCGCATTCTCGGTGCTGCCGTGCACGGGGTGGGGATCCATCACTACTACCAACCTGAGTGGCAAACGACGGCGGTCAAGAGTCTTGAGTATCTCTTCGATCTATTTCCGGCGCGTTCCGTTGTTTACGGTGTAGATAGTATGGAGGATTTTCTAGCCTATGGTCCGCGGCTTTCTCTGGTGGAGCGTGGCTTAATTGATCAGCCTTCAGCGTTAATGTTCTTGGTCAATGGAGAACAAGATACCCAACAGCCGATCAGCGATCTGTATTTGATGATGAGGCATGGCGATCCTAAGGTTGCCTGGGTAAATCCTGATGGTGGGCATATGGGACGTTCAGAAAAGTGGTCAGGCGGGCGAATACAGGCGGAAGTGGTTCGACCTTGGTTGATGCGTCAACTTGGCGTTGAACCGAAGAGATAGACTCTGAACAAAGTGAGGTGTCTTTAGGGTTGGAGATTCTTGCTGTCAGGCGCCGATAGCGTCTGATAGCCGGCTGTATACGCGTCTGGCGTTGCCCTCAAAGATCTTTTGTCGATCCTCGTCACTCAGTGTCGTATTACCTAGGATGTACCGCTTGGTATCGTCGAAATAGTGGCCTGTTTCTGGGTCAATACCACGTACGGCGCCCATCATCTCCGATGCAAACAGGATGTTATCGATGGGTATCACATCAAGTAACAGGTCAATGCCAGGCTGATGGTATACGCAAGTGTCAAAAAATACATTGTTGAGTACGAGTTCATTCAACGTAGGGAGCTTTAACATATCTGCGAGGCCTCGAAAGCGACCCCAGTGAAACGGAACGGCTCCTCCACCGTGGGGGATAATCAGCTTGAGATCTGGAAAATCTTTAAAGATGTCCGAGGTCATCATCTGCATGAAAGCTGTTGTATCTGCACTTAGGTAGTATGAGCCAGTTGTATGGAAAACTGGATTGCATGCAGCGCTAACGTGGATCATGGCAGGCACTTTCAGCTCGCACATTTTCTCATAGATGGAATACCAGTATCTGTCACCAAGAGGAGGCGAGGTGAAATAGCCACCTGTCGGGTCAGGATTGAGGTTGCAGCCGATGAAACCTAGTTCGCTGACACAGCGCTCGAGCTCGGTAACCGAGGCATCAAGAGCCACTTTTGGTGACTGAGGTAATTGGCACACGCCGATGAAGTTGTTCGGGTAGAGTTGGGTTAGGCGATAGATCAGTTCGTTGCAGTGAGCTGTCCACGCCTGGCTTGTAGATTCGTTACCGATGTGATGGCCCATTCCGCTCGCTCGAGGCGAGAATATGGTCCTATCTGTTCCACGCTCGCGTTGGAGTTTGAGCTGGGCTCCTTCAACACTTTCTCGAAGCTGGTCGTCTGTGATTTTAAGAATGCCTCTTTCGGCCTGATGAAGTGGATTCTTTTGCAGATCGGTTTTTTGCTGGTCACGATATTGGCCCAGCTCTGAGGGTTCGGTGGTGTAGTGTCCGTGGCAGTCGATAATCATGCTGGTCAGAAATGCTTATGTTTATTTTGTGAACTTCTTTATATCATCCCAAAGCCTGAAACGTACCGTTGGTTAATGGATTCAGAAGAATATAATCGTTTTGTGACAAAACTTTCACTTCCTTTTGGCCATCGCGCGCTCAATTCAGATTAATTTTAGATAGAATTCGCTCGGTTTATGGGTTGGCACAGACAGAATCACCTTAAATATGAGAGGTCGAAGTTCACCACAGCACTTCTTTTTGACGGTGTTGAGTCAGTGGAAAGTGGGTACCGCGATTGTCCTACTGGGACTATGTGCACCCACCCTCGCCCAGAACAGCGAAGCCGCGAATACCCCTGGTGGGGCTTGGCTGGTACAGGTGGGGAGTTTTGGTG
>DBZY01000040.1:40690-57529 GCA_002311835.1 Proteobacteria bacterium UBA1148
TTTTAAGTGCAAACGGATTTGATCAACCCTGGGTCTTAAACGAACCAGGACAAGTTGTAGCGTATGCCGCTGAGCCCTTACCGGCTCCAGCGAATATTCAAACTACGACTTCTACGTCTAGTGTCAGTTCTACTCTAGCCCCCTCAACCCAGCTTGCTGAATCAAGCGCAGTTATGGAATCTCAGGAGCCTTTTGAGCAGATCCAGATTGCTCAGCAAGCGGGTGATCTGAATGTTCCCTTTATAGAAAGAGAACCCGAGCTTGCCGATTTCGAAGAAATGGTAGCTTCACCAGAAATTATTGGGATGATGGCTAGAGCAGAAGGATTTGTGCAGCGCATACCTACTGACGGAGCACCAGCTAGCCAGAGAACGGCTGTTTATGTTGCTTACGATAGAAGAAATTTTTATGCTGTTTTTCTCGCATTCGACAGCGAGCCAGAACAGATTCGAGCAAATTTATCACCGAGAGAGAACGTTGATGATGATGATCGTATTGAACTATTGATAGATACTTTTAATGATCAACGTTCTGCCTATGGATTTGCGACAAATCCACTAGGGGTACAAAGAGATGGCCGCTGGTCTGAGATTGCACGGCAAGGTAGATTTGATGCCTCCTATGAAGCGGTATGGTATTCAGATGCTCAGCTCACTGATTCTGGATATATGGTCAAAATTACGATTCCTCTGCGAACACTAAGATTTCCGGACACAGATGAGCAGATTTGGCGAATCATGTTTGGGCGTAGAATTCCAAGACTGAGCGAACTTTCTTACTGGCCACGCTATTCTTCAACTATTCAAGGACGACTAAATCAGGCCGCGATTGTACGGGGTGTTCGGGATGTTTCTCCAGGTCGAAATATCCAATTAATCCCATTCGCCTTCGCCCGAAGTTTTGATGTGTTAGATGCAAATGCGTCTGGTGGAGCTGCGTTCAATGATAGTTCAGAGGGAAATGTTGGGCTTGATGCGAAATTTGTATTCCAAGATAGCCTTGTTCTTGATGCGACTCTAAACCCGGATTTTAGTCAGGTTGAGTCGGACGAGCCTCAGGTTACGCTGAATGAACGATTCGAAGTGCGCTTTCCGGAGCGGAGGCCATTCTTTTTGGAGAATTCTGACTACTTTGACACAGAATCGACGCTTATATTTACTCGCCGAATCATTGATCCGCAAGGGGGGCTCAGATTAACGGGAAAAATGGGACCTTGGGGAATCGGTTCAATGTTCATGAATGATGAAGCGCCGGGACAAGGTCTTGATCTTGGAGACCCTATGGCCGGCAAGGCAGCTGATATCAGTGTTCTGCGTGTATTTCGGGATATTTCAGAACAGGGCCGGATGGGGATGTTGTATAACAGCCGTGAGTTTGGTTCGGAGCTTAATCAGGTAGCGAGTATTGATGGACGTTTCAATCTAAATCCTAACTGGACGACGGAATTGCAGTTAATTGGTACGCAATTCGAAGATGGTGAAGTTGAGAATTCGAGCGGGCGTCAAGGGAATATACGTATTGATCGTACTGGCCGGAGCCTGTCTACCCATACTCATGTAATTGATACGACCGAGGGTTTTAGAGCGGATCTTGGTTATTTTAATCGAAACTACATGGCTGACACGCGATCTACTCACGGGTGGATGAGATATGCATTTTGGCCTGAGAATAGTTTGGTGAATAGTTGGGGACCGAGGTTGCAGACAAATCGAGTCCAGGACCAACAGGGCCTGCGTCTTTTTTCTCAAGTCAGTTCCCGTTTCGAAGTGAGCTGGGATGGAGAAACTAAACTTACTCTTGATTATCAGGACCTTAAAGAGCGGCTTAGACCTCAAGATGTTTCTGGGCTTGCTCTCAATAAGGATTTTGAGCGGCAGTTATGGAGTGCTGATTTTGAAACACAGATATTTTCATCAGTGGGCTTCAGTCTTGGTTTAGAAGGCGGGGGTGCGATTAATCTAGCGCCAGCAGTAGGAATGGAGCCGGAGTTGGGTGACCAATTCAGTAGCGAGTTCACCTTGCTTTGGCGACCCATCGACCGACTGAGGCTTGATTTAACGTATTTCCATACAGAACTTGAAGATCAGAGAGGAGCTGGCAAAATTTTTACAGATAAGATTCTGCGGACACGTTGGAATTATCAGTTTTCAAAAGAACTTTCCCTACGATTGATCGCGCAGCACGAGATGACAGAGCCGGGAGCTCTTACTTCTCTCAAGAATGAGGAGAACCTTAATTTTGATATCTTAGTGCGTTATGTAATAAATCCTTGGTCGGCCCTCTATCTAGGCTACAACACAAACTCAAGTAACTTTGAGTTGGTAGACACAGAAATGGGTACTGAGCTGCTTCGTACAAATGCTTTACAGCACGATGGTGAGCAGTTCTTTGTTAAGTTTTCCTATCTTCTTCAACCCTAATTCTAGCGTTAGGCATAATCTGGGTAATCGGGTTCTCCGGGTAGCAAGAATCTGCGTTCATCATTCTCTTTGATCAACCAAGGTCTGATTTTTATTACCGGCTCTCGCCATCGATTGCGAGCCCAGTCCCGCCGAGCATTTGGTGTCGGAAGGCTTGCCAGGATCTCCAGATGTTTCATATGAGGGAATGGTAGTTCTATCTCACCGCATTCATGAAGCTTTAATGCTTCAGCTGGTTTTAGCCAGCGACTATCGACTAATTCGTCGCCGTCGTGTTCAGGGTCTTGTCCCGGTGGGAGGTCTGTTAGAAAAAAACGAGTTGAAAAACGAGCTTTTAGAGCCAAAGGTGTTTCCCAATAACCTACGTAATGTAAATGATCGATCGCAAGCTTAATCCCCCAGCTATGTAGGAGTTCTGACCAAGCTAGATTGCCCATAACAAGATTCTTCCGGATTTCTGCTAACGATGTTCGCCCCTCTGCTTTCTCTGTGATCCAGCTACCATCAGAATTGGTTGCAAGAAGCACACAGGTTTCTTCAAAAAGTTCCCGTAGAGCTGCGCTGTAGTAATCCAAGCCACCAGAAGCCAAGGACAATCTCTCATTCACTTCGGTGTGATTCAACCCGCTGCAGTGATGGTGTGCCGATGTATCCTCTGGGTTAAGCAGTCCACCAGGAAAGACGAACGTTGAGGCAAAAGTGGCACGTTCATGACGCTGCCCCATAAAAATTTCAGTATCGCCGTCTCTATCGCGAGTGAGAATCACCGCGGACGATGCTTTCGCAGGTTCCACATTGACTTCCGTAGAGAATCGCCTAAATATCCTTAAAAGATCCTAAATTCGTCTAAATTCGTCTAAAATATTATAAATAGACGGGCAAGATCACCGCTCAAGATACTGAAACTTGTCCTTGACCTCTCTCCAGTCATCGGCGTCTTTGGGGGGATCCTTAGCTTGGGTGAGTACTGGCCAATCCTTGGTAAGCTCCGCATTTAGCTCAAGAAATTGTTCTTGTCCGTCCGGTATCTCGTCCTCTGAGAAAATTGCCTCCACAGGACATTCTGGCTCGCATAGGGTGCAGTCAATGCATTCCTCAGGGTCAATCACTAGCATGTTCGGGCCTTCATGGAAGCAATCAACCGGACAAACCTCAACGCAGTCCGTTAACTTACACTTTATACAACTCTCAGTAACGACATAGGTCATATTTCAGTCCTCTCTATGCACTTGGTTTTCCCAGGCGGCGGTATTGTATCCTCAACAACTAATTTGCTGCTAAATTTTATTTTACCATCCCCCCCAAGGACTTTTTAATACGTCTTTCATATTTTGGTGTAAGTGTTCAGAAAGCTTTCCGCGAATCTAACTGTTTGGTGTAGGGGGGGGGCTGGGGGCAGTGTTTCTTACTCCACGAGGTCTCGATTTAGATGTCCATAATTTCTATGATGCGTGGTGAGTGAATGCAACAGTCGAGTGCGCTGGAAGAATGCTAATGAATAAAGTCAATATTGCGTTTTGTGACGATCTGGCGATCATCACTGTGGACAACCCCCCTGTGAATGCTTTATCGCAATCTGTGCGTGCGGGTCTTGTTGACGCAATAGAAAAAGCTGATGGCAGACGTGATGTCAATGCTATCGTCCTGGTCTGTGCTGGACGTACTTTTTTTGCGGGATCTGATATCCGTGAGTTTAGTAAGCCGCCACAAGCGCCATATCTCCCTATGGTTATTGAGCGTATTGAAGAGAATGAGAAACCGATTGTTGCAGCAATTCATGGTACAGCTCTCGGTGGTGGGTTTGAGATTGCTCTCGGATGCCACTATCGAGTGGCTCTATCCGACGCTCAGGTAGGTTTTCCTGAAGTGACTTTGGGGTTGCTTCCTGGTGCGACAGGGACCCAGCGTTTACCACGTCTTATTGGCGTGGAACATGCGCTGGACATAATGATCTCCGGTAAGCCTATGGATGCGGTGACTGCGGAGGCAGAGGGGGTGATCGATCAGCTAATCGAAGATGAGAATCTTCTAGATGGAGCCATTACATTTGCACATAAGGTTGTGGCCAAGAGTTTAGGACCTAGGCGGGTGCGGGATCTCACTGTTGAGCCTATTGCTTTTGGGTTTTTCGACAATTATCGAAAAAAAATCAAGCGTAAAACTAGAGGCCTCATATCTCCGGAGAAAATTATTAGGTGCGTAGAAGCGTCTATTGGGATGCCTTTCGATGAAGCAGCAGCTCAGGAACGAATATTTTTCAATGAATGTAAGGCATCTTCACAGTCGAAGGCGCTACGGCATATTTTTTTCGCGGAGCGAGTGGTGGCGAAAGTCCCTGGGGTTTCTGTTGAGGCTTCTCAGCGCGAGGTAAATCGAGTCGCAGTGATTGGTGCGGGTACCATGGGCGCAGGTATTGCATATAGCTGTCTCGCAGCCGGTTTGGAAGTCGCTATGCTGGACAATGAAAATTCAGGGCTCGAACGGGGCCGCGACGCGATAGCAGGGTTTTATGAGCATGATGTCTCCCGCAGTCGGATCGACGATTCAAATATGGTGAATGGATTGGCGCGTCTGGAAACAACTCAGGATTATGATGCTGTCGCCGACGTGGATCTTGTAATCGAGGCCGTTTTCGAAAATATGGCTATAAAAGAGGAGGTCTTTCGTAAGTTAGACAGCGTCTGTCGCCCGGGCACAATTCTAGCGACAAACACTTCAACTCTGGATATAGATCGAATTGCGGCGGCGACGGAACGACGGGAGGATGTAATTGGTCTCCATTTCTTTAGCCCTGCCCACATTATGCGTCTACTGGAAATCGTGCGTGGGGCTAAAACCGCGGATGATGTGATAGCAACCGCACTTGCGCTTGCGAAGAAGCTGCAGAAAGTCGGGGTGGTTGTTGGAAACTGTTTTGGTTTCGTTGGTAATCGAATGCTTTACGGGTACGGTCGGGAAAGCCAGTTTCTTTTGCTGGAAGGTGCGCCTGCGGAGCAGATAGACGGAGTTCTACAGGAGTGGGGAATGGCCATGGGCCCTCATGCTGTGGGGGATCTTGCCGGTCTTGATGTTGGTTATAAGGTTCGCCAAGAGAGAACCGATTTACCTGATGATCCTCGTTTCTATCGTGTCGGGGATCTATTGGTTGAAGCAGGGCGATTTGGGCAGAAGACCGGTAAAGGCATCTACCTCTACGAGCGGGGTTCACGAGCGCCTATCCCTGATTCGGAGGTGCAGGCGATGATTGTTCGCGAGGCCAAATTACTGGGAGTCGAGCAGCGGGAGATCGGTGCCGAGGAGATCATCCAGCGATGTATCTATGCCCTGATTATCGAAGGTGCGCGGATACTAGAGGAAGGGGTCTCGCCGCGTTCTGCTGATATTGATGTTATCTGGACTAACGGTTATGGCTTTCCACGGCATCGCGGGGGGCCAATGCACTATGCTGATGAGATAGGTGTACAACGCGTGTATGAGATAGTGTGTGAGTTCCGTGATCGTTTTGGGGAAGTGTACTGGGAAGTGCCAAAGCTGCTGGAAGAGTTAGCTAGTAACGGGGGTAAGTTTTCCGAACTTTAGATCAGTGGCTCTCGGCAGCAACCCGCTCGACCTCTCGCCAGACCCTTATGAGGTTGCCGCCCCATAGCTTGCGGATATCCTCTGTGCTATACCCTCGACGCACAAGTTCCAGTGTAACGTTGAAGGTCTCTCCGGCGTCGAACCACCCTACAACACCCCCACCACCATCAAAGTCGGAACTCAGTCCAACATGGTCGATGCCAATTAGATCTACAGCGTAGTCAACGTGATCGATGAAATCGCTGACGTTTGCGTAGCCGATAGCCAAAAGATCTTCTTTTATTTCATCGCGCTGTTGAGTTGTGAGATCCCACCACTCGCTGATGCGTCCTATGCCGTAATTGGAAAAAATTTCACGGGTCTGTTCCCTTTGTGCGGTAGTTTGCTGTTTCACGAAAGTTGCAAGAGCCGTTGTCTGTATGACTCCACCGTTGTTTTTGAGTGCCAGGAGCGTTTCATTGTCCATGTTGCGGTAATGATCGGTAAGCTTGCGCGTATTGGAATGTGATGCGATTACCGGCGCATTGGAAAGGCTTATAGCGTCAAGCGCTGCCTCCTTAGAGATATGAGAGACGTCTACTATCATGCCGATTCGATTCATTTCAGTAATAACCTGTTCTCCGAACTGGCTGATTCCGTCATGTTCTGATTCGCTGTCGCCAAACTCAGGTCGCGGTTGAGCGGAGTCCGAAATATCGTTGTGGCCATTATGAGCAAGCGTCATATAGCGTGCTCCGAGTTCATGATATCGCTCTAGCAGCGATAGGTCGGTACCAATTACATAGCCATTTTCGATGCCAATTGCGGCAACGAGTTTTCCAGAGGCATGGATACGTTCGATATCGTTCGCCGAGTACGCAAGTTCTATCAACTCCGGATACATCTCGCCGGTCATACGATGGATGGCGTTAAATTTTGTCATTGCATCGGCTTGGGCTTGCTCGTAGTTCGCTAACGTGCGTTCAGTCTGTCCGACGTATACGATGAAGAAGGCCGCATCAAGTCCACCGATTCGCATATTCTCCAGAGTGACCTGTCGCGTAGCATTCAATGGATCGACGGCTTCGGTCGCGAAATTCAAGGGAATGTCATCGTGGCTATCTATGGTGATGACTTCGGCATGGATTTTCACGGCCTCAGTTCGAAGCATCTCTGGCGTCTGAGCATATGTACATGCCGCTGAAAACAGCGATATAACTAGAGTTTTTAGGAGTGCATGTTGAATCACTTTCATTATCAATCCTTTACCGGATACCACTGCCCATTGTCCTCTCGTGCGATCTTATCTTCGCTAAGCTTAATGAGATGAGCTAGCAGCGAGCGTTCAGCTAGCCCGTGCATGCGCACATCTACATCATCGTAGATTGTTCTTACCAGTCCACTGAGGGAACCACCACCGCTGGATTTAAGAACCGTCGCAACTCTCGCCTCACGTTCAAGACGATGAGTAACTATATGATCAAGAGCTTTTGCAGGGTCGTGGAGGAGGTCGCCATGTCCAGGTGCGAGCTTTTCTGGTGCTAGGTCTTTCACACGACTCAATGATGTCAAATAGTGACTCATTCGTCCGTCCGGGGGATTAATTACCACAGTTGAACCGTTCATTACGTGGTCACCGGTAAATATCCAAGCCAGACTCTCGTGTAGGTAACATAGATGGTTGGAAGCATGTCCAGGAGTGTGGATTGCACAAACAGCGAACTCTGGTGACTCCAGTCGGTCGCCATCGCTAAGTTCCCGGTCTGGTGTAAATGTCTGATCTTGGTGCGGTCCAGGTGGGGGTCTTTGACCAAGTAATTCAGCACCCGTCGCTTTCGCGAGTGGGAGAGCTGCCGGAGAATGATCAAGATGCGTGTGGGTCACAAGGATCCAACGAATCGGCGCAGGACTATTTTCCTGAATAGCGTCAATGTGTTCTGGAATGGCTGGTCCCGGATCGATCACGGCGACCTCGTTTTCACCTAAGAGATACGTATTTGTCCCGGGTCCTGTCATTATACTGGGATTGGGTGCCAGCAGCCGCCGCACACCTGGTGCTAACTTGTCGACCTTTCCGATTATCTGTCTAGCTTCCAACTTCATTGATTCTCGATAGAGCAGTAAGGATTATAGTCTGCGAAACGCCGCCGATACCTTTGTTGAATACCTACTTCGGGTGAGTTAATAGAATGTAAAGACCAACAAGTTAAGAAATCACTAAAAGTGAATACTTATATAGGTAGATGAGAGTCTTCTAAAACAAAACTTTTGCAACCCGTTCCGCAATTGCCAGCGAAGCGGTTAATCCTGGAGACTCAATACCAAAAAGGTTAACCAGACCAGGAATGCCATGATCGTTTGGTCCCTGCACCATAAAGTCTCCAGGAGGGTCGCCAGGTCCGACAAGCTTCGGTCTCACACCGGCGTAACCGGGTATTAGGGCTTTGCGTGATACCTCGGGCCAGTAGCTCCTAATCGCGCTGAGGAAGTGATCCACGCGATTGGCGTCTACGCTGTAGTCGAGTTCATCTACCCACTCCACATCCGGTCCGAAGCGTGCCTGCCCAGATAAATCCAGAGTGACGTGTATACCTAGTCCTCCAGGTTCAGGTGCAGGATAGACTAGATGCTGAAACGGATGCTTGTCTTGGTAGACAAAGTAGTTTCCTTTGGCGTACTGGATTTCCGGTATGTATTTAGGCTTGAGTCCTCTGATTCGCTTAGCAATCTGAGACGCTTGCAGTCCCCCTGCGTTAACTAGGTATCGAGTGCTCACTTTTGTGTAAATTTCCCCTGATTTTATTTTGATCCGAAAGTGCCCATCTTCTAGGGATCCATTGATGAATTCGGACAAAAAAACAAGGCTGCTCCCAGCGTTTTCTAGATCACCCTGTAATGCGACCATTAAGCCGTGGCTATCGATAATGCCTGTAGATGGTGAGAGCAGACCGGATACGCATTGAACATTGGGTTCCAGCTTAGCAACATCAACTGCACTCAGAACTTTAAGATCTTCGACTCCATTTATTAGCGCTCTAGATCTAATAATATTTAGTTTTTCTTGTTGTTCTTCAGTTAAGGCTAGGATTATTTTTCCGCACCGGCGGTGAGGAATCGATTTATCTTCGCAGTAGCTATATAGAAGCTGTTTACCTCTTACACAGAGCTGAGCCTTCAGGCTATTTTTTTGGTAGTAAATTCCAGCGTGTATGACCTCTGAGTTACGGGATGAAGTTTCTTCTCCAATGCTACTATTTTGCTCGAGTACAATCACTTCATGTCCAGCGATAGCAAGTTCTCTGGCGATGGCGAGTCCGATCACTCCTGCACCAACAACGACAGTGTCCAGGGTATCCATTTAGGTATCCTGAAAAGAGATATCCAAAGTTTTGAGAACGACTGTCTTTTCGATGTTGCTTATAGCTGCGGTTACGATGTGAGCAAGTTCGGATAGAGATGGATTGTCAAGATGAACATCGCAGTGCTTCAGATAGCGTTGGAGGTTCGAGGCTATATTTTTGAGTTGAAGTTCAGGTTCTACAAATTTAGCAGGTTTAGTTAAGGATAGGCTTTCAAGAAAATCTTGTTGCAAGTGTTCAGCCTCAAGTTCTACGGTTTTGATTTTTTCTCGCAGTAATTTTTGGGACACAGGCTGCGCACAGTTGTTGACTTTCATCCATATTCTCGCAGCGCGGAGTGGATGAACGACTTCCTTTGCCCAGGGTTTTGAAAAGTCCAGAGCATTGTTAAACGTCGGTCCATCTAGAAGCCCTCGTGTGCAACCAAACCAGCAACAGAACAACAAGACGTTAACATCAAGGCCTAAGAGATCCTGGAGAGATAAACAGGCGTGAGAAACACCCGGTTGTTGGTAGATGGTGACCGAGAAGTCCCACAAACTGTCAGTATTTCCCATTCCTTACTGGAACCTAGTGTTTTTGCTGTGTATTAAAACGCTGGAGCTACCGATATTCGGTAGTACTTATTCTCCCCATCAGTAGATCCAGCAAACAATTAAGAGTTTGGATTTACGGCAACGTTTTAGATTTTCGCTGATTTGCTGAGCTTGTGCGAGGTTTTTAGGTCTTTCCGTTCTCCCGCAATCGTGGCAGGATGCGTCGCTCTTCTGTGCGAATCTAACGCCTAACGAATGATTCTCCATCCTACTGCATACATTGTTTTAGTGTTTAATATGGCACTCTGGGGAGGTGCGCTCGTTGTGGCCCGAGGAGTCCACGAACTCGCCCCACCATTGACGCTGACGTTTTGGCGTTGGGTTATAGCTTTACTCGTGTTGTTTCCCTTTGTAGTGCGAAAGCTCTACCAAGAGTTGCCGTTAAAACCACAGGCACGGCGTTCCGTATACTGGATTTGCGGATGCATGGCAGCAGGTACGACGTTATCGGTAGTTGCGGTTAACTATACAACCGCGGTGAACGCAACGGTTATCAATGGCACCCAACCAGCTACGACCGCTTTAGTCGCGCTTCTTCTTGTGCGTGAGCGGCTTTCGCTAGTGCAAACTTTAGGGGTTTTGTCAGCATTTCTCGGGATCATCATCATGATCTCTCAGGCAAGCCTTGATGTGCTCTTTCAGATGGACATCAATATAGGAGACCTAGTGATGCTCGGTGCTGTGATTTGCTGGTCTTTGTATACTGTGGAGCTACATCGAGCAACGCACTTGCCGAGTCCAGAGATTCTGCTCTTTCTGATTGCGTGTACGGGGGTAGTATTTGGGTTGCCGTTATATCTAATTGAAGAACTTTATATCAGATCGTTCCAGTGGACGGCGGTGACATTGAGTGCGGTCGGGTATCTTGGAGTCGGTTCCACGGTTCTTGCGGTGTATCTCTGGAATGCCGCGATCCGATCCGTAGGCGCAAATCGAGCAGCTATCTTTCTAAATCTTATCCCAATTTTTGGTGCATGCTTCGCCATCTTTTTTCTCGGGGAGCGCTTATTTGGGTACCATGCTGTCGGAGGCTGTTTGGTGATTGGCGGTATAATATGTGCGATCCAGAAGTCCAACACAAGGACCATTCCTTCTCTAGAGATTGACGGAAAATCTTAGGGTGACGATATTTGGGATAGAGAAATATATTTTCTATTTTTAGATTGATAGCCTGTCACTAGGCTTTGCTGAACGGCAAAGGAAAGGAACAAATCATGCAGCAATACTTCACTCGTATGAATATTGCCAGGTTTCTGGTGATTTTCGGTTTTTTCGTAGGTTTGAGAAGCATTTACTTCACCTGGTCTCATATAGGAAGTGACCTATTTTTGTTAACACCAGAGAGCCCACTTGCGTTGAGTCACAGTTGGCATCACTTCTTCCGAGAAGTATTTGGGGACTTCGGTGCGATGATTGGGGTGTTAATGTTGCTGTGGTTACCGCGGCCGCTTCGTGCTCCGGCGATTTGGTGGGCCATGTTAGTTTTACTGCTAGGCTTTTATGCGCCATTCTGGGTAGGTGCACCGTTTATGATTGAACTGGCTGCACCGAGTTTGGATGCTGAGATTCAGCATTTGATAATGGCATTACCGCCTTTGGCGGCAGTATTTCTTGCCAGGAAGGAATACTATCCGTCGCCGTAGTTAAGTTGTTCAAGTCCAGAAGGCCAGGATGCGCTCAAGCGTCCAGAAACTGGCTACGGCGCCTACGGTGTAGGCAGTTACCGCACTCGTTTTTACATTAGATAAATTGAGCGCCCCAATGTGAGTGCTTAGATGCTGCCCGACTGCTCGTGCGCTATAGGCAACCCCAAAGATAATCAGCACGAACACGACTTGTCCGATCTCAACTCCCACATTAAAAAATAACAAAGCGGTGGGTAATTCTGTGGCAGGTAGTCCCACCTCGCGAAGTACGCTGGCGAATCCAAATCCGTGTAATAAGCCAAATGAACTAGCCACTAAAACCGGATAACGGTACGTAAGCGTTTTTTCATTCCCCCGCGCGATTTCGGTTGCAACAAAAATAATACTTAGCGCAATGGCAGCTTCTACTGCAGGTATTGGTAGAGAGATTAGCTCTAGGGTGGACAGAGCTAAGGTGAGTGAATGCGCTAAGGTAAAGCCAGTTACAGTGATTAATATTCGCCGTCCTGTACGAGCAATCAATACTAACAAGGCTACAAACATTAGGTGGTCCCAGCCCAACCAAATGTGCTCCAATCCCAGTTCTGTATAGTTTTGGGCAATCTCCCATCGTCCTGGGGTCTCAGGAATCTCCCAGTTCAGTTCCCCTGGCGGGAGAAGGCCTGAGAAAAGCTGTCCGTCATAGGTGTGCACCCGGATTACAGTAGTTAAAGATGGGTTCGAGCCCGGAAAACCCAAAGACAATATCTCACCGGTTAGACTTGCTTCACACCGGTAGATGCGGTCACCCTGATAGCTATCACCTCTTAACACCACCCGTAGATCACCCTCAGGTTGGCAACCACCAGTTAAGGAGACTAGGGGCAGCTGAGGTCGCGGGACCGAGGACGGTACCTTCCAACGCAGTGCGAGTTCGACGGTGGACGTTTGGGTGATGTCGATAAAGATGGGGCGGAGGTCATGGCCAAGCGCCGTTGGTGCTAAGGAAGTTAACCATAAGCCAACTAAGACCAAGAACGGCTTCATTATTCCACGGTTTGTTGGGAATTTGTAAGCTCGGGACTTACCACAACATCATATTGATCCATAATGTTTCGTATGGCGGCTTCAGTTTGCTCCCTTGCTCGTGCGGCTTGAGCGTCAGTCTGGACTCGTTCTCGAACCTCCTGAAATGAGGGGCTCCGCGCTGGTTCTTGGCTCGTAATTAATACTAGATGAGAACCGAATCTTGACTCGAACGGTCCATGCCACACGCTGTCATTTGCAGGAAGTTGGAACAATATTTCCGATATATCTCCACCTAAGTGACTTGCAATCAGTTGAGGTGGACGTTCCACATAATTAATGAAGTACGGGAAGCGGTCACCATGGGCCGAAGCTTCTTCGAAAGACACGCTGGCTGCATTTAACTCTAACAGTGTTGTTTCGGCTAATCGGAGAGCTTCCTCGCGTCCTCGGCGTTCAGAGTTAAAAAAGACGTGAGTAAAGGTGATGTAAGGATCAATATCATAAGCACTGCGATTTCTCTCGAAGTAAGCTATAAGTTCATTCTCGTTCAGAGCTAGGTCATCGTTAGCAAAACCTTCAGAAAGATACCTAAGCTTTTGGACCAACCGCCCACGGATGATGTAATCGTCTCGGTTAAGTTCTAATGCCAGAGCCTCCCTGTAAAGAATTTCTTCACGGGTCGCTTCTTCAATCAGGTCCTCGATTTCTCGCGGAGTCATATCGTTCAGGAAAAGTTCAAACTGTTCCCGATCAAAAGCGACAGACTGGTACTGCAAATAGGTTAAGAGAGACTCTCTATCGATAAATATCTCGTTTTCTCGTACTCCTTCATTTCCGGTCAGCTGAAACAATACGAACAAGCCGAGCCCTAGCCCAAGAAAATGTAACAATGGATCCTTTAGTAGCGATTTCACGGTATCGTAAGAGTGTGGTTATGGGACTTGTAGCCCCCCGCCAGGCACCCCCCCTCCTGGGGCTCCACCGCCCGGTACTATGATTGAGGATGCTGCTTCCCGCCGCATTTCTTCAAGTCGCTGCATAGTATCAGCTAGCGCATTTTTAGCACCCTCCCCAAATTTTTCTATAGCTTCTTGGAGAGAGCTAGCTTCCAACTCAAAGTTAAGTGGCAGCGCACCGGCAGGTGTCAAGATCTGAGTTTGTCCGACATAGATCGTTTGGCGAGCGCCATCGGTGGTTCCATCTACATTGACAGGGGTCAGTATCTGTAGTGTGCCTACACGTCGATCTGTGTAGGTCTCTTCTCGATAGAGATTGTTGATCTCCATCTCAATTTCAGTATCGGGTAATGCATCTACCATATGATCTATCTCATTTCTCAAGTAGCAATGGGTTTGTTTTTAGGGCGCATAGGCTAACATACCCCCCATCCTAGCTTTTAAATGGAAGTTTAACCTAGAGTCTCTATGGGTTCCGCAGACAGCACAACACCAATTTCTCTGTGGTATCGTCGCCTAAGCCGACGGGAGTTATTAGCCCGCGGATCAGATCTTGCCGTTCTGTCAGCACTAACCTCGGGATGTGCTTCCCTAGCGCAGCAAGAACAGGGTGGAGCGCGCCTGGGTTTTCAGGCGGTGACTCCTTCTTATGAGGATACGTTGATTGTACCGCAGGGCTACCGTGCGGACGTATTGCTTCGTTGGGGTGATAGGCTATTTTCTGATACTCCTACTCTCGACTCAGAAGCGGTTGTGCATGGTGAACTTCTCAAACCTACCGCAGCCCGAGACCAAACAAGGCAGTTCGGGTACAACTGCGATGGTATAGGGATACTGGATATTGGCAATGGCGAACTCTTGGTCTGTGTCAATCATGAGTACCCTAATCCAGAACTGCTGTTTCCAGGTTATCGCGCCGCTCAGAGAGCGGGCGAAGCTTCGACCTTCATTCGGAAAAATCCTCAGTGTGTAGAGTTTATGCAGGCTACTGTCGGTGTGAGCATCGCTCATTTTCAATTCGCTACAAATTGGCAATTGAAAGTGGATTCGCCGTTTAATCGACGTATTACTGCGAATACTCCTATGGAACTTTCTGGACCGGCTCGCGGGCATGATCTTCTGAAAACGCACGAGGACGTTACGGGGACCCGGGCTAATGGGACCTTCTACAACTGTGCGGCGGGGATGACTCCCTGGGGTACTTATTTGACAGCCGAGGAGGGCGTAGACGATTTCTTTGGAAATCGTAGGGCTGCTAGCTTCACTTCTAGTGTTGAACAGGCCCACAACCGTTTTCGTCCCAGGGGGCTAGAAAGCCGATTTCGTTGGGAATTCGCTGATCCTCGGTTTAACGTAGCATTGAATCCAAAGGAGCCATTTAAATTTGGTTGGATAGTCGAGTTAGATCCGCAAGATGCGTTAAAGCCTATTAAGAAGCGGACTGCTTTAGGACGCTTTAAACATGAGGGAGCAACCACAGTGGTCGCTCCGAACGGTCGGGTCGTTGTGTACATGGGGGATGACCAAGCTTTTGAGTATCTCTATAAATTTGTAACGCGTGATGTGATGGATCCTGAGAATCCAGAGTCTAACGTGGACTTATTAGATGCTGGAACACTCTATGTAGCTTGTTTTAGCGAGGATGGTAGTGGTAAGTGGGTGCCTATGGTTTGGGGGGAACATACTGCCCTATCGTTAGAAAACGGATTCGGTTCCCAGGGCGATATCGTTCTTCGATGTCGGGAAGCTGCTGATCTCGTGGGCGCAACGCCGATGGATCGACCGGAAGATATTGCTGTCAGTCCGCGCACGAATAAAGTCTACTTATCATGTACTCGGAATTCGGATAGGGGGGAAGGTGAGGTAGAGTTTGCTGGGCGAGTAGTGGACTCATCTGCAAATTGGGCTAATCCCCGTACTCCAAATTCTTGGGGTCACATCGTTGAGCTCTCAGAATATGGGGCTGATGCTTCGGCTACGGAATTTCGCTGGGAAATATTCTTGTTAGCAGGAGACCCGGAAGTAGGTCAATTTTTGACCATGTTAGATCCTGGTTCGCTCGTATCAGATTCTGATAGTACCTACTTTGCGGGTTATTCAGACACCAATGACCTAAGTGCTATTGCTTCGCCTGACAACTTAACCTTCGATGATGCTGGTAATCTCTGGATTACGACAGATGGAGAGCAGCCCAGGGGTAATAACGATGGCTGTTTTGTCTGTCCAACGGACGGTGTCAGTCGAGGTGCTGTTCGCCAGTTTATGAGTGGTCCCATTGGTTGTGAGGTGTCTGGATGCGAGATCACGCCGGATGGAAAAAGTCTTTTGCTAAGTGTTCAGCACCCAGGTGAGGGCGGGACTGTTGAGACACCCGTAAGTAGTTGGCCCGATGGTGGGACGGCTGCGCCACGACCAAGCGTAATTGCTGTGCGCCCAGAGGACCCTCGTCGCAAGCTGACCGGTTAAATTTATAACTGATGAGAGATTCGTGGCTTCTTGCCAACCTATTTTTTCTGTACACCACTCAGCGAGTTCTTAAAAGAGCATTCCGCGCGTCGCGGCGTGCTGCTGTCGTCTCTCGTGTTACCGAGGCTACTTGGCGCTGAAGATTTCCAAGATTACGACTTAGATCTTGGATTTGTCTTTCTAGCTCACTGATTTGGCCTTGTGCTGACAAACCTGCGTCGGATGGTGCTAGTGAGACTGTACCAATCGTGGCCCGATCATCTAATCGGGCACTCAGAATAGCGAGGTCGTTTTCTAGTGCGGCTACTCTCTCAATCAAGGTTATAGTAGGCTCCGCATTCTGAGTATAACTAGTTGAAATATAAATAAATAAAGTAAAAAATAAAAGAGCTTTGAGATGCATATTAAGCCCCTCTGAATGGCGTGTATGGGCGCCTCCAGAAGCGCTAGAGACGAGTTCCTAATAGTCTAAATCTTACAGAGTTTCAGTACCGATTACCGAAGTAATAGCATGCAGTACGCTATTGGTTATGGTTGCGCTGATTGCTCGTAACCGCTAGGTTGCCAAAATATGATTTTAGATAAAGATCTGGAAAATTTGTGAGTCTTACCCAACGCATTCTGCTCTCCATGTTCGCTGGCGTTCTCGTTGGAATTGCCTTAAACATATTTGGCCCTGCGATACCGAGGATCAATGAATTCTTGGTAGAGGGTTTGTTTTATGTTGTAGGCGCAGCTTTTATTGCCTTACTGCAACTCATGGTGGTTCCGTTAGTGCTGGTTTCCCTAGTGTGTGGTGTTAACGCTATGGGGGACGTACGAACTATTGG
>DBZY01000040.1:57684-58822 GCA_002311835.1 Proteobacteria bacterium UBA1148
TGGCGTTATCTCTTGCGCAGTTTTTATCGCCTGGAGCTGGTTTTGTGTTGACGGGAGGTTTGGAGTACATACCGCGGGAGGCGCCACCTCTTACTGAAACCATTATCAATATCTTTCCAGAGAATCCAGTTCAAGCTATGGCGGACGGGCAGATGCTGCAAATAATTGTTTTTGCTTTGCTATTTGGATTCGCAGCCAATCTTGCCGGAGAGCGTGGTAAGCCCGTGGTGAAGTTGTTTAGTGATCTCAATGAAGTAATTCTAAAAATGGTTTTGATGGTTATTCTGCTGGCCCCGATCGGTGTGTTTGCGCTCATTAGCCGTACTTTTGCCACACAGGGTATTGAAATATTTGGACCATTACTGGGCTACTTCGGTGCGGTAGTTGTGGTTTCACTAGTACATCTTGGAGTGACGTACAGCCTCATACTTAAATTAGCAGGTCTGAGTCCATTGAAATTCTTAACGCAGATGCGCGCACCGATGTCGTTTGGTTTTAGCACATCATCATCTGCCGCTACGATTCCAGTGACGCTTAATACATTAGAGACTCGTTTAGGGGTCAAGAATTCGGTGGCGTCTTTTACTGTGCCCCTGGGTGCGACCATCAATATGGATGGGACGGCCATCATGCAGGGAATCGCAGTAGTTTTTATTGCTAATGTCTATAGCGTAGATCTGATGCTTAGCGACTATCTTACAGTCGTACTGATGGCGACACTGGCTTCTATTGGGACTGCTGCTGTCCCACACGGCGGTCTTATAATGCTAGCCATGGTATTGGGTCAGGTGGGTTTGCCAGTGGAAGGTATTGCACTAATCATCGGAGTTGACCGGCTTTTGGCTATGTTGCGCACATCGGTGAATATTGTGGGAGATGGTGCCGTTACTTGTATTGTGGCACGTAGTGAGGGCGCCTTGGATTTAGAAGTATTTAATGATCCAGAAAGAATACTTGATACGTCTTTGCGTTCTGTGACTTCGAAGGCTGGCTCTTAGTGTGCACGTTGCGCTGATTGCTCGTAACCGCTAGGTTGCCAAAATATGATTTTAGATAAAGATCTGGAAAATTTGTGAGTTTTACCCAACGCATTCTGCTCTCCATGTTCGTTGGTGTTCTCGTTGGAATTGCCTTAAAC
>DBZY01000114.1:0-1441 GCA_002311835.1 Proteobacteria bacterium UBA1148
AAACAGCGTGATATTTACGGAAGTTGACCTGGAAGAAGCGATCGATGCCGCTGCCAGATGGGATCTTCTCTTGTCGGAATACCAGGAGGGTCCAGAGCCAGAATTAGTCGACTGGTTCGATTCTTTGAAGTCTAGGGGATGAGTACCGGGTTCTAGGGCGAAACGGGTCATCGTGGTGAGATATCACCCTTTACCTTGTTCTGGCCCGGTTGGTCTTAGAAATATGCCGGCGAACTCCAAGGATACAAGCTTCACGAGTATTGAGAAGATCCCGCCCAACGACACCCGTATCTTGATCCGAAACGCCGCAAGACGAGTCGGTCTGCTTTGGGCAGCGTCACTCTTCCTGATCGTACGGATAGGCGATGCTGCCAGTGGTTCCTGGAGATTCAGGCCATCAGGTTATCTTACCGAGCAACCTGCTCAGGATATTTCCTCGGCTCCTCGGACGCGTTCCATTGGGGTCGCAGATATGCCTGATGCTGCCGTCACTATAGATGTCCAATCGACATTGCTTGTTCTCGTTCATGTAAGCAGTCGAGACTAGCTTCTTGAATAGGATCATGCGGTCCTCCAGTCGCGCGTCAGGTTCAGGCCAGTTCCAGATAAGGACCCTTGGACGATATCTGTCAGATCTCCGTGTAGATCTGACCACATACGTGACATCTTCCGCCGAAAGGTTTGTACCTGGCCCTGGTGTAGACCGTAGCACAAGTATCGGAGCATACCCACTTACGTTCAGTCGCCACTCTTGACCCCGCTGGTCGAACAGTTCTGTGGAACATCAGTTTCGCAATATCTGGCTCAAACTCTTTCTCGATCCGGATGCTCAGACCTTGGGAAGGGCTAGTATAACCAAACCCATAAGCATCTTTTGGTTTTTGGACATCTAGGCCCAGGTACTCTGCGTGTTTCTTGAAGGTCTTGTTGTGCCAGCCAGACGAAGAGCAGTCTTTGATCTCCAGCGCCCTACACCATTTATGCACCTTTTCATGGAGGACCGTGGCAACAATCTCAGGTCCTGAACGGTTGAGGTCTTCTGCACAGAAAGCCATCTCTTGTAGTATTTCTCCTTCACGACTTTCCCAGCCATACGGATGGCCCTCTTTAGGATCGCTGAACCAGGCGAGACATCGTGTGCGTCTTCCTTTTGATTGGATGGTAGGGACGACTCTTGTTGTGTCGATTACCCCATTTAGTTGGTGTTCCAGCGTGGCTTCCGCAATCAACATATCTGCCCATCGCATAGCCCGTTCCAACTCTTCATGGACAGGGTTTAACGAGGCGACATTATCGGGGTTTGGTTCCACCCCAAACGGTTCTATATAGATCGTCATTTCTACTCCCAAGTTGATGTTTCCTCTAATCTGGTATCAAGGCGGCGCGGGAAGAAGCTAACCCGCAGGCCACAATGGCTCCGACCTTGGCTAACCGCCGGTTG
>DBZY01000114.1:1575-1707 GCA_002311835.1 Proteobacteria bacterium UBA1148
ATCTCACCGTTGAGCTATACCCCTCTAGAGGGAACCGCTCTCCGTACCCACTATCGCATCAACGTTGATTATCACTTTGGCACCAGTGATACTCGATAGCCGTCTGTCGACGCCTATCGAAATGGTGAACCC
>DBZY01000114.1:1744-2736 GCA_002311835.1 Proteobacteria bacterium UBA1148
GCGATAGGTAGTGATGAACTGGAGCCCGGTCCTTTGGATGTTCTTACGATGTGGAAGACAGAGCGTATGCAGAAAGGTGGATGATTTCGCCCTGGCATACAAGTGCAGCACCCGAGATCCTGTCTCCTTCAAAACGCAAGTCCAAACCCTCTCCGTTCGATGGGTATGTCGAACGACTCGACCTGGTGAGTCGTTGCAGAAACCGATCTACGGATGCCTCTTTGATACCGGTTTCTTGGGCACCCGTGTTCGTGATGTGATCGAACGCGTAACTTCCGACTATCTTGGGAAAGATAGATCGGAAAGCATCTTCTTTCGAGAATAGTTCCATCCCGGTTATGGCCCCGTTGGCCAGGAAGATCGCTCCGTTCTGCCCATCCACCGGTTGAAACGCTTCGGTATATTCGGAGATAGAAGACCAGTTTGCGTCTATCACGTCTCTCATGGCATTGGTCTTCGAAGATACCCCGGCACGTTGTTGCATGACCGAGATGTCGTCCCAGACCGCACCCTGATCGCCTTCGAACGACCCTCGTGCCTCCAGGCTAAGGTCCACTGATCTCTTATTCTTCATCCTGGAATTTCTCGGCATGATAGTCGGTGAAGCGCGGAAGTTCTCGGAGGAATAGGACCAACGCCCCTGCTCTGTACATGAGACGGGTACATCGATGGTGACCGAGGGTAGCACCATTACCGAGGTATTGAGCACCCTGTTCTGTTTAGCCCCGAGAAGCTCTTCCCCACCCACCAGCAATACCCTCCGGTCACCGTTGTTTTTGACTGATAATGTGGGGACTGACCCGTGTTCATCCAATTCGGTGACCTGAAATTCAGATGATTCGATCGCGCTCGAAAGGGTCTGGTAGTCCGTCCTGGCGGGAGAGTCGTAAAAGACCGGTACCATAGCTATGGTACCGTGCCGTTGGATCTCTCCGAACGACATCCTGGTATCCAAAGTTTGGAATTCGCTGTCTTTGCCGATAACGTCTACT
>DBZY01000114.1:2896-3189 GCA_002311835.1 Proteobacteria bacterium UBA1148
CCGCTTCGACCAAGCCCACCGCGGCAATGCACGAGGATGCGCTCACCAGAGTCCAGGTGATTCCTCAGGATCACGCCTACCCTGACCCATTCGCGCTCGAAATCTCCGCCTGGCGCGTGGCCGTCACGTATAGGAAGGTGGTACCACTCCATGCCGGCTTCCTCTATCTTGCGCGGCAGCCCCCGTACCTTGAACCGATCAAATTCGTGATCTTCTAACAGCGTAACTACGGCTCTCGGGCCCCAGGCTTTCACCACAGCGATGTCAGCATCTAGATCCCGTTGCCATTCTCC
>DBZY01000088.1:0-748 GCA_002311835.1 Proteobacteria bacterium UBA1148
AGGTTGCGCCTGGGTTGCGGATTCACCCTCCACACTCACCATTTCCTGGGGTTCATCCAGCCGATTGACCCATCCTCGGTCTCGTGTTTCGAATAAATGAGAATACACATCCATGGTGACTTGAATGCTCGAGTGCCCTAATTGGGATTGCACGTATTTGGGCGGAGCCCCTTGTTGGGCCAAGGCCGACGCAAAGGCATGACGTAAATCATGGAACCGTACTTGCCGAATTCCTGAGGCATCCAGGCAGCGCGACCACACCCGCCTAAGATTACGGTTATCCCATCGTTTGCCTTCTGGGGAAAGAAAGACCCAGGGGATCACTTCTCTCCCTTTGCCCATGGCTTCTATTTGGCGAACCTCCTTTATTTTGAGCAGGGTGGCTTGCAGCTGCACACTCATATCAACACGTCGAATTTGATGTGACTTGGTTGTGGTCACCTCTCGGAGGACGACTCCTCGACGGACTTCAATAAATCCCCCAAGAAAATCTATATCCCCCCATTGAAGGCCAATAAGCTCTCCTTGTCTCATCCCGGTGCGAGCAGCACAGAGTAGGAGGTTATTGTCAACTTAAGTCGAATTGGGCCGATTTTCTACCTCGGACCAGTAACATGAATGCCGAACAATCAATGAGTTATGAATTCGTGCTTTGCCCAATTTTTGGTCAAATTCACTTAACTTGACAATACCACTGCAGAGGTTGTTCACGTCTGGTAACTTTTATTCGTGCGCAACTCTATAGTGA
>DBZY01000088.1:860-3717 GCA_002311835.1 Proteobacteria bacterium UBA1148
GGCTTGAGTGGCCCGCCCCAGAACATGAGCTGCACCCGACGGTCGTTGTCATAGGGTGATCCGTGCATTGCTGCGTCATTCGAGTCCTCGTAGAAATACCAGTTCTCCTTCTGCACGATGAGCACTTCACCGGAGCGGTCTGTGGGATTCTGGTCCACGGCCTTGCGCATCAGCGCTGCATATTTAGCCTCGTCCGCAGGGACCGTCTGAGCATCTATGAGATCTTGCTTGGTCCAGGCATATCGGACACCCTCTATATTGCGGACAGTTTTAACCGTACTCCTGGCCACGTCGTTAACGTCAAGGCGATTTTTGAGGATTTTCTCCACGTCAAGATAAAGGCTCGGCACGCGGATCCCTATGGCCAGATTACCGATGCCGTAAGTATCTAAAAGAGAAGAGTTGACGCGGTGGACGACTTTGCGGACGAGGAGTTGCCCGGCAGATTGGCCCCGCCTATTCGCGTACCCCGGAATCGAGAAAACGCCATGATCAGCCGCGAGGACAATTAACAAATCTTCTTTTGGGACAGTTCTCAGAGCTGTCATGATTCCGCCTAAGGTGGAGTCAAGGCGGTAAAAATTGTCTTCGTGCTCCAAGCTATCTGGTCCCCACATATGGCCGATCCAATCCTGAGAGGCAAGATTTATCATGAGTAAATCAGTGCTGTCGTCCTGGCCCAGCTTTTCCTGCTTTACCAACTCCGCTGCGAACTCGCCTAGGATCGCATCTGCAAAGGGGGTGTAAAGCATTAAGTAATTCGTCACCTCCATGTCTTGTGGGTTTTTGTTGGGGAGGTAATGGTTGAATGTGGCATCCAGAGAATATTTGCAGTTCGTCTGACTCGGGTAACAAGGGGGCTTCACGAATATGGAGTTTGGCCCATTTCTGGAAGAATTCCTGTAGAAGTCCTTGTCGTACATCAGCTCCCAGACCCAATGTCCGGTGTGCGAATCTCGGGGCAGGTGTTTCTCCAGAAAACGTTTTACAGGTTTCGGCTTATTCCAATTTTCTACCCAAGGCGGAAGCTTCGCGTAAAAGTAGTCACTGGAAACGAACTCACCCGAGGTTGCGTCATACCAAATTGCATTGCCCTCCCCGCCGGCCACCGGGATCGTTGGCCAATCCCCCATCCCGATACTGAACACCTTCGCCTTACCATCGGTGGACTGGATCAGCCTATCGCCAAGGGTGCCAGTATTTTTTAGTAGCGCGGTCGGCGCCGTGCCTGGCCTTTGAGGGCGTGTCTTCTTCGTGTTGCCGAGGATCCAGTACCTGGAATCATAGATGTCGTTCACGAACTCCCCGGTTTCTCGATTAAGCCACTGGTTACGAGGGATGCCGTGCGTGTCCGGGTTGCCGCCAGTGACTAGCGTCATATGCCCCGGCTCTGTCGTGGTGACGGAGTGTCCGTAATAGGTATTCCTGTAAACGATACCTTCGGTGAAGAATGCACGATAAGCACCGCCGCTTCTCGGAGGCTCTCCGTACCCCTCAGGACGAGGAAGAGGATAATCAGACCGGCCCTGATCGATATTGAACATGACCACCAATTTCGGTTTATCTGCCGCCAGAGCAGGAGTGGCAAACACCCAGGCAGCCAAGACTGCAAATAACCATTTCCTGTTCCTCAACACACAAAAGCCCTTCGGGCACAGAATCGCCCAGAGGGCTTTTTTATAGTTTCCTGCTGCTTGAGGACTTATTTTCACGTCACGCACCCCCCTGACAGACTCTTGAGTATTGAAAACCCTACTCTTAATTTGCAGGGATTTCTATCCCTCGCGGCGTTGTTGCACAATTGGCCAGTGATGTTGGGTATCGGTACAATGGCTCATTGCGGCGTTGTTGTATAATTCAAAAAAACAACTGGTTTTCGACTGGCGTGTATTTGATTAATCCTGAATCCTGCGTGAATTTATGATTCCATTTTGTCTGGAGGCTATCTTTGAGCATAAAAAAATGTTTTTGGCCAGAGTACGATAACATACCTTTCGAACTTCCCTGGGAATTTCTTCCAGAACCCCCTTCCCCTATTTAACCAATATTTCCCTGTGCTTATTATGGGGATCCTGCGTGTATAGGATCTAAAATTCGTTTCAGTGCAAGAGGGAAGAAAGCCCAAGGTAGATAAACACGGTTCCTGCGGCATTGTCAATTTAACTGGCTTTTGGCAGACTGGGCAGCATGAAAATTCAAACACCCAGCTACCAACGTCATCGTTTTCCCTCTGAAATTATCAGTCACGCCGTCTGGCTGTACCATCGTTTTTGTCTGAGCTTCCGTGAAGTGGAAGAACTCCTCGCCGAACGAGGCATCACTGTCACCTATGAAACCGTTCGCCAATGGTGCCAAAAGTTTGGGCCGGCCTCTGCGAGGAAATTGAAGAAGCGTCAAGGTCGCTTAGGAGATACCTGGTATTTGGATGAAGTCTTTATCACCATTCAAGTGGAACAACAGTATCTGTGGCGTGCGGTGGACCAAGACGGCGATACCATTGATATTCTCGTGCAGCGTCATCGTAACAAAAAAGCCGCGGTGCGCTTCTTCCGCCGCTTACTGAAAGGCCAAGGCGGTGAGCCGCGCTGGATGATAACCGACACACTTAAAAGCTACGGCGCCGCACACCGGGCCGTCATGCCGACCGTCGAGCATATCCATGCGGTCTACGCGAATAACCGAGCGGAAGTGTCACACCAACCCACGCGGCAACAAGCATATCATATGCGAGGGTTTGCTTCAGCGAGTCAGGCTCAACGGTTTTTGACGCTCCACGGACTCACACAGAATCTCTTTCGTCTCGGCCGCCACCTCATGCAGGCGGTCCATTATCGACTGTTGCGCACCCAGGCCTTGC
>DBZY01000029.1:0-278 GCA_002311835.1 Proteobacteria bacterium UBA1148
TGCCTCTTTGTTTTGCATTCCCCGTGTACTTTGAATGGACCAGATAACTGAAACTACTGAGAGGCTGAGAAACAGTGCGCTGAAGGGTGAGGTAAAAAACACTGAAATATCACCCTGGGATCCTGTTAGCGCGATGCGTAGATTTTCTTCTAGTTGTTGACCCAGTACTAGCGCTAGTAACAATGGTACGACTGGCATATCGAGCCACTTCATAACAAGCCCGAGTAGCCCAAAGCAGAACATCACGTAGACATCGAAGAAAGAATTTCGTAATGCGT
>DBZY01000029.1:336-21975 GCA_002311835.1 Proteobacteria bacterium UBA1148
ATTTCGTAATGCGTACGATCCGACAACGCAGAGGATCGCAATCGCAGGCATAAGGATTGTACGGGGGGCTGCGGCTAGCTTGATTAGAAGCCGTAGCCCAGCCAAAGCAATAACCAGATTAAAAATATTTGCCCAAAAGAATGAGAATATGATGCCATAGGCAAAATCTCCACGTTCTATGAATAGTAGCGGCCCCGGCGCTAGGCCATGGATTAATAGAGCCCCTATGAGTACTGCAGTCACCGGATCCCCTGGAATTCCTAACGTCATCATGGGGATCAGGGCGCCACCCGTAACCGCGTTGTTAGCCGATTCCGGGGCCGCAATGCCCTCAATGGCGCCCTTGCCGAACTCGTTCGAGTTCTGAGCAGTCTTACGGGCATAGTCGTAGCTAATGAAGGCTGCGATTGGGCCACCAGCACCTGGCAACATACCGAGGAAAGAACCCGCAATTGAACCGATAGTTACTGGTAAACGCATTCGGCGTAGGTCGGGCAATGTGGGTAAAAGGCTCTTGAAAGGGATAGACGGTGTGCGCACCACACCGTCTATTGTTTTCTTTCCAAGATTTCCAATGAGTTGCGGGATGGCAAAAAGCCCGATCAATGCTGTCAGGAAATGAATGCCCGAGAGGAGGTTTGTGTCGCCGAACGTGAAGCGCGCAGTGCCCATGACCGGGTCCTGGCCTATGGAAACAATTGCTAGTCCAATTACCGCCGACAAAAGTCCTTTGATCCAGGATTGGGCAGCAAAGGAACAAATCATGGTGAGACCTAGGAACATTAAACTGAATAGATCTGGTGCCCGAAAACCGAGGGCTAGGTCGGCAAGGCTCGGTGAGATTAAGAATAGGCATAGGCAACTGAAAAGTCCTCCCGCAAAACTTGCGAGCATGGCGACCCCCAGTGCACGGCCAGTTTCGCCACGGGCTACTAGTGGATGGCCGTCCAGCGCGGTGGCCGCGGCCGAGGGTGTCCCGGGAATATTGAGCAGGATGGCAGAGAAGCTACCTCCGAGCATACCGCCCACGTAAAGCCCGAGGAGCAATGCGATAGAGACGTTTGGATCGAGTACGAAAGTGAGGGGCAACAATATGATGATTCCCGAGGAAATTGTCATACCCGGGATCATGCCGACAACGATGCCGAGTAAGCAGCCAACCGCGGTAGCCATCAGACTAGAGGGCTGGATTGCTTGGAGAAATCCTTGTAAAACGTCTCCGGTCACCACCATGGGCCCCGTGGCAGCAGGACCTGAAATCCTGCGGTAAAGAGGTAAAACAGAACAATCGGAATTATTATCGCTGGGAGTACGATACGAAGTTTATTTCTTTCGCCGTAGAGCCATGTGAGGCTTGCAAAAAACAATATACTGGCCACGATAAAGCCAAGTGTGGGCAGGAGTAAAAGATAGGCTGCAAACCCCACCAGTGCGGGCCAACCTTGAGCTGGTATACGGTGTTCAATTACATCCGTGGAGTTCTTACCCCCTCCGAGCAGTCCTCGGACGAGTAATGCGGTGGACAGTGCCAGCCATCCGGCTGTGATTAGCCAGGGGAAGAAAGCTGGACCCGGTGTGCCAGGGAGGCTCCGATCCGGCAGGCCTGCGGTGAGAACACCGTATCCAAGACCGATCGCGAGCAACACCATTCCCGCGAGAACATTCCGTCGCGCCATCATGTGAATAATGCTAGTTCAATTCTCGTCCGAAGACAGAGAGCCCCGCATTCTGGATGATAGCCTTTACCTTGATGTCTTCGGTGGCCATGAGTGCCTCAAACGCTTCGGAAGACATCGTTTTTACCGTAAAACCCACTTCTGCGGCGAGCTGCGTGAACGCCGTGGACATTGCTGCACGGGTCATCGCATCGGCGAGCCGGGTCTTCACTTCCTCGGGCGTATCCTTGGGTACTGAGAGACCACGGAACACCTCTAACTCGGAGTCGATACCGAGCTCCGTCGCGGTAGGTACGTTGGGGATTACGGCGTTTCTCTCCGTACTCAGGGTTACTAGGAGCGTCAATCGGCCTGCTTTCACTAGGTTGATGGCGCCGGTTAAGGGGGCGATCATGGCGTCCGCTTCGCCACTTAGTACCGTTGTATTGCGCCGTCGGGTACCGATGGGGAGGTGAATAACTTCACAGCCGATCGCACTTGCCAACGACAATGCGCCGAGATGGGTAGCGCTTCCCGTGCCTGAGTTAGCAATCTTGAATGTATTGGGGTTCGCAACACAATCAGCAACGAAAGACTCGAAGTCATTCCACGGCGCGTTGTTACTTACAGCGAACACTATTGGTTGATATTCAACACGTCCGATATGATCCAAGGCGTCGTAGTCGAAGGGGACGTTACCAAGGTTGGTTATAGTGAGAATGGAAGTGGAATTCCAAGAGACCGTGTAGCCATCCGGTTTAGCGTTATTCACGTAGGTATACGCCACTGCACCACCCGCCCCAGGTTTATTAACTGGGACAACGGGAACGTTCAGGATATCACTCATTTCTTCAGCGATGAGCCTTCCCTCGATATCAGCGCCTCCGCCCGCATCGAAAGGAATCACAAATTCGATAGCCCGTTCCGGGTAATCGGCAAATCCCGGGGGGATTGCCATAATCAAACACAAAATGGTTGACGATTGAAGTGTAGGCCTTGTCATTTGATCAAACGTCCGCCGTCGCACCGATGGCGTTCACGGCTGCTTCAGCAATGCGTTGATCCTGTTCCCAGTCCCCACCGCTGACACCAATGCCACCAACACATTCCTGATCGAAAAATACTGGATAGCCACCTTCCATTGCTGTCCATCGTTCAGGTCCTGCGGCCAGCGACAGCCCGATAGCATGAAGCATGTCGAGGCCTTGGCCTTGGGCTCCCTGGGTAGTGGTAATTCGCCGATTAGATGATGCACATACGGCTTTAGTTAACGAAGAGTGCACGGTGTGGAACCGTCCACCGTCCATCCTCTCGAGCAACAAAAGATGGCCTCCAGAATCGACTATTGCAACTGTAGCGGCAATGCCTAGCAAGTCCGCCTCGCCGATGGCTGCGCTCATCATGGATTTTGCACCTTGAGAGGTTAGTTTTTTTGAATTGGCAAAGTCCGCCATGGTCCCTCGGCGTTAGTTCTGATCACTGGATCAGAGCTGTCGGCCCGCCAGTCTTTTCCCAATGGTAGAGGGAAACAAGAGTTGTTGCCAGCTGTAGGTAGTTTGGACTGAATCAATCCATTCCAACGTCTATTAGTGTGTCACAATACCGGAAATGGCTACGCTGGACTGTCGCTGTCAGTGAGATGTATGGGGAGATAATTATGAGAACAAGAGTGTCTTTACGTTGGTCAGCGGTCATGACCTTGGTTGCTTTTTTCTGTGCTGCTCATGCCCAGGAGGGCATAATTCCGAACCGCGGCGAACCTTTGGAAAACGTGACGACAGGCGGTCAGCCGGATGTGTTATCTCTCGAGTCGCTTGCAGATTCCGGTTATACAACGGTGATTGATCTTCGACGCCCCGAGGAGGAGAGAGGTATCGATGAGCAAGCAGAAGTTGAAGGGCTTGGCATGTCATACGTTTCAATACCGATAGATGGGGCTAACGGTGTTACCTATGAGAACGCTGAACTGCTTAATAGAATCTTGGGTCAAGCTCAGGGGCCAGTACTGATTCACTGTGGCAGCGGCAATCGGGCGGGCGCCTTATTGTCGCTGAGCGAGAAACTCAATGGTGCTGATAATGAGACTGCACTGGCTGTGGGTCGAGCTGGGGGTTTGACGCGTCTTGAATCGACGGTTCTGGAGAGATTGGAGAGCGGACCCTAGAACACGGCGTAAGGTTTTAGTTACGGGTCGCTTGCGTCCCTGGAAGATAAAGTGGAATCGAGCAACGGTGGTGTTCTTCTTAAGTGGTGAAGCCTACGGTGGCTGATGTGGTTTGACTTCCATCAAGCGTCTACTTTTGCAAAGGGGGCGTGTTCCCCGAAGAATCATTTCGAAAGGGGCTTATTAATAGCCAGAGTGCCTGTCGGCTGTTGGACCCGCGATTGTCTTTGAGCCCTAATGTCATCGTTTCATGAGGCTCTTTAGGTGAACCGCGAAAGGTCCCGAGTAGTAGATCCCAGATAGGGAAAACGGGTCCATAGTTAGAGTCTGTCTCAAGCCGCCAGCTTGAATGATGAATTCGGTGCAGATCTGGTGTCACGATGATGTATTTGAGTATGCTGTCAATCGACGTAGGGAAGCGAACGTTAGAGTGCGAAAACACTACTACGACGGCATCGAATACTTCATATAACATCAGCGCCCACGGTGTTAAACCAAATAGCACAACCAGTGGAATTCCAATCAGTAAGTTCAAGACGAACTCAACGGGATGCACCCTTAGGGTGGTAGAGACATCCAGCTCCGTATCAAGATGGTGGATACGATGGAAGCGCCACAGGAAAGGTATCTTATGATTGAGGATGTGTGTTCCCCAGGCGATGAATCCACGCAGGAAGAGAGTAGCGAGCACACTGATTTCTAGAGGGAGGCTTCGGAGATTCAATAAACCCCACGGTTGCGCCTCTGCCCAGAAAGCCGCCGCTACGAAGGAGACTGGCAGGCTGGCGAACAGCACCACATTCACGATGGTTAGACGCAGATTGCCCCCCCAACGTGCAAGGTTATTTGGGGATCTAGCCCGGCGCGAGATCAGGCGCTCAAGGAGTGCTAAGGTAATAAAAAAACCAAAAAAAACAGTAAGCTGGAGATTATCGCCATATTGCTGAATCCATTCTGGAAAGTTCATGTCGGCTACCGTTAGCCCTAAATGCCATACTACATATTAAATTTAAACAAGCGCGTGGGCCGTTCAGGATGTGGTGCGTAGCGCCTGTACATCACTGCTGCTGGGTTCCTGGAAGACTCTCAATCCGAACTCTCCGCATTGAGCCAGGACATGATCAAAGATATCTGCCTGCACCTCTTCATAGGCATTCCAGTCCGTAATATTGGTGAAGCAGTAAACCTCGATAGGGATCCCCGTTTGCCCAGGTTGGAGCTGGCGGACCAGAAGCGTCATGCCACGGTGGATTTTCGGGTGATTTCTAAGGTAGTTCCAGATATATGCCCTGAAGGTACCTAGATTAGTCAGGCGCCGAAGGTTAACGTTAGCGCTGCCCGTTTTTTCCAGTTCAGCATTATATTCGGCGAGTTCCTTCTTTTTGCCTTCCACGTACTCGTGGAGCAATGTGAATTCTTTGAACCGTTGCGCTTCCTCGTCTGTCAGGAAACGGACTGAGCTTAAATCGATATTGATGGAGCGTTTTATGCGCCGTCCACCAGACTCGGACATACCACGCCAATTTTTGTAAGACTCAGTTATCAGACGATGAGTGGGGATTGTCGTAATGGTCTTATCCCAGTTCTGAATCGTCACAGTGTGTAGCGCTACGTCGATGACGTCGCCATCTGCGTTGTATTGGGGCATTTCAATCCAGTCGCCGACTCTAACCATATTAAGGCTGGTAAGTTGGACGCTTGCTACCAGAGACATGATGGTGTCTCTGAAAATGAGTAAAATAATTGCTGTCATAGCCCCCAGACCGGTCAACAATCCGACTGGGGACCTATTCAGTAGAGCCGCTACGATGATGACGGTACCGAGCACGTAGACAATAATTTTCGTTACCTGAACAAAGCCTTTGATAGGTCTTTCTTTAGCGACTGAATAAGTCGCGTAGATGGCGTTAGTTGCAGTCAGCAACGCACCAATACTGAGAGTCACCATCAGGAGGAGGTAAGCTAGCGCGATATTTCTTATAAGCGCTGTGATGGTATCACCGAGTTCTGGGACCCACTCAACGCCGAAATAGATAATGAGAGCTGGTACCGTCCGAGCAAGTCTCCCGAAAACGTTATGCTGGAACAGTGCGTCGTCCCACTGATGGGTAGTAAGCTGCGTTAATCTCAGTATGACTCTGATGAGTTGTCTTTTGACGACTAAATCCGCTGCGACACCTATGGTGCACAGAGCCACAAGCCCACCTAGGGTGCGTGCAAGCGCCGGAAGCTCAATCCACCAGATAGAAAAACCTTCAAGTATGGTATTCAATACGAACACAGCCCCATTCGAGAGTGTAGCAAGTGTAGCCGGGCTGAGTGGGGACTACGAGGGGTAGGCTGATTGCCGACGGCAAGGCACTGTCGAAACTTTTTGGAGGTACAATAAACTCGGAAGGGTCACGTGTTTGGGGGATAAATCATGAGAGCGATTATTGTTTTGCTGGTAGTTTTGGTGGTTGCTCCCTTTGCATCGGCACACCACTCCTCCACAGCGTTCTTTGACCGTACAATCATGGTTGAGATCGAAGGGACGGTTACTGATATTTTCTGGAGAAATCCTCATGTATTTTTGACGCTAGAAGTCGTCAGAGAAGGTGGGGTGATCGAAAGCTGGGAACTTGAAGCTGGTACTACAAACACTCTGATGCGAAGAGGTTTCACGGCTAATTCTGTAAGCATTGGTGATCAAATTAAAGCTGCCGGGGCAGCGTCTCGCAGGGGTGAGCCTGCTATCTTTATTTCTAATTTGCTTCTGTCAGATGGGACAGAGGTAATTGCGTCAGATCGTGATGCCGTTTTACGCTGGACAACAGAAGGCAACCCTATCGAAGATGTGTACGCAGCGGATGACTTAAGCGGTCTGGGTATTTTTAAAGTATGGGGTTATCGTGAATTGTACCGGCTGCGTAACCCGCTGGTTCTCACACCTGCTGCCCAAGCAGTGAAGGCAGCATTTAATCCAAGGACTGATGATCCAGGCCTTAGTTGTATACCACCTGGTATGCCTAACGCTGTTCTTAATCCCTATCCCATGGAGTTCATAGAGGAGGATGGCAGGATTATTCAGCGTATCGAGGAATGGGACGGGACTCGCATAATTCATATGACGGAGGGAGGCGTGACACAGGACTATCAGCCTGATCACCTAGGTTATTCAGTTGGGAGATTTGAGGCGAACACCCTTATCGTTGAAACGACACAAGTTGATTTTTCACTGCTTGATGGAGACGGTACACCTATGGGTCCGAACGCAAAGATTCTAGAGCGCTATACATTAAGCGAGGATGAAACTCGTCTGATTTATGAGGTTATCGTCGAGGATTCCGATAACTTATTAGAGCCGGCCATCTGGGAAAATGTTTGGGTCCATAAGCCAGGTGTCATGGTTATGCCTTTCGAGTGCACGCTACGCGATATAGTGAGCCCGGTCTACCAATAAGTGATTCGTAGAGTGCTGCTTAAAAACGGCTTGTTAGCCGAATCACTCCGGAGTCACGTGCGGTAGTCCTGTTTGTTGAGCGTTGTTCTACGGTCTAACCCTGACATATTTTCGCAACTGGCGGGGGCGCGGCTCTCCGGTGTATAGATTTCCGTCACGATCCACCGCAACAAACTCCGCTCCGTTCCCCATGACCACGCGTGGGTCTCCCCATGGAAAGATAATGAAGTCGCTAACCCAGCCAGTCTCCGCATCTCCAATCCTGATCCCCATCTCCCACCCCGGGTTCTGGACATCATCTGACTCGGAGTCCGCAACGTAAATCCGGCCCTGCCCGTCGAAGGAAACTCCGCTGGGGCGGCCGAATTGTGTCCACGTAGCGAGGAAATTTCCGTCCTGGTCAAAAATCTGGACCCGGTTGTTCCACCGGTCGGCCACAAACAGTCGGCCTCGAGAGTCGATTGCGATTGCGTGCAGCTCTCGGAATTCGCCTGGACCGTAACCAGTTTGCCCCCAGGATTTGATGAATGTTCCATCGCTCGAATACTTCATCAGACGGTTGTTCGTACTGTTACCGTGGCCGTCCGTGACGAAAATATCTCCGTTGTCGCCGATGACCACGTCGCTCGGGGCGTTGAAGCTGTAGTTTCCGTTTCCGGGAACCCCCGGTGTACCGAGAGTCATTAGCACCTCTCCCTCAGGGCTGAATTTCACAACCTGGTGTCCCCTCGTACCCTCCGGCGTTCGTGCAGCACTGATTGCATCGGTCGCCCACACATTTCCATCTTGATCTACAAAGATACCGTGAGGCCAAATGAACATTCCACCTCCAAAGCTTTGTACGAGCTCCCCCTCGAGGTTGAATTTGAGGATGGGGTCGAGATCCGAATCAAGACACTCCCAGCCGAATAACTCTGTGGGGGCGTCGCACCGGACTATAGCCCAAATGTGATCGCCGTCGGGATCCATCGTGACGTCGCCGACCGCACCCATCTCTCTTCCGTCGGGAAGCTGCTGAGCCCAGTCATCAACGATTCGATACGGATTTGGTAGTGCTTGAGAAAAAGCCTGTCCCCCGGAATCGGTTAACGTGAGCATGATTAATGCTAAAGAGAATCCAAATTGATTTGAAAGAAACTTCGGTTGTGTAAACATCACTATCTCTCCAAAGGATGGGCCGTTGCGTTTTTTATGGCGCTGCTAACCGGCGGCGCGACCTGAACCTGAAACAGCACAATTCCATGGCTTGATGGCCTCGCCAGACACCCACTCCCAGTTCATGCGCACCACGATAGGCTCAGTCAAGAATTCAGGGTCTGTCAGCATGGCTTCCCAGCCCAAGCTATTACCGTCAGCGCCCAGGGTGAATCGCTCCATGATCTCCATGTTTTCGCTTTTAGCCGTGCCATCGTCATCTAAGTATGGATAAGTACTATTTGTAGTTCTGACTATTAGGGAGTTGTCCTCCCAGTGACCGACCGAGTGTCCTAGGATTGAAGGAGGCTGATTCTCTGCCCCGGGATTCGGATTCAAGTGAATAGTCCGAGTAGCGTCGTTTTGTTCGATGCGCAGGAGAATATTTTCTCCCTGGTCTATAAATTGCACTGGAAGCCCGGTATCCATGACAACAGGCATCCCGACAGGATCGCAATTCCACATCGGGTGATCAGCCAATTCGTCAAAGTTTGCTTGTCGCTGAAGTGCTGCCTCAGTCAATGGTAATCCCTCTACAGCACCAAACTGATCTTCAAATGGTCTTGCTGTGCCAACTCCATCTCCATCATTACTCAATGTCAGAGGACCTTCACGATCAACGAAGCTCCAAACCCTAAACAACCCTAGGGCTTGGCTATTGGTTGAGTCGCTATTTATGCTTGCTAATGTGGGAGCATTACTACCAACCACGGTCTCATCAGGCCAGTACGGTTCGAATCCAGGCCTTAGTAACGCTTGGGTTCCATCTCCGAGCGAGATACTTATGCCGAGTAAAAGCTGTGGACGACGGTTTGAATGTCGGACGGCTGCTCGGACATTTTGGCCTATTGTGAATATATCACCCGCCACACCCTTACGACTTAGCACATTTGCCGATGACCATCCTTCAACATCCCAGAGTTCGTCCTCGCCCGCATCGTTGGTCGTCCTTAGAGTTAGAACAGGGTGAGGGTTACGCCAGGCAACCTCAACGACTTCCCCCTCGATTTCACGAATTTCGTCCACGAATTCGGCGCGGGAATGGTGAGCCGACCCGAAGGAGGGTAGGACTAGGAGCGCAAGTGTGAAGATTAGGTATCTCATGATTTCCCCTGACAAATTAATTTTTTACATGTTGCCATCGCGAACCGTCAGCGTCCGCCCGGCATTCGCATTATTTAGACTGTCAGACTGGGGGTAGTATTTTTATTCCTTGTCCTCAAGTCATACTCTTATTATGGATTAGACTGGATCCAAGTACGAATCCTTATGGACAGTTTTCAGTGCACGAGGAGCATATCAATAGCTTTCATTGGCATGGGGGCATTTTTATGTTCAAAATTCTGCCGCGATTGTGGTGCGTTAGGGTAGTTTGAGAGCACTAGGAATTGACTTTCTCTTGACACATCGCGCCCTAAAAGTCACAGTTACAGGGGTAATCAGACACGTTGCTCACACAACAATCAATACAGGGAAGCACCATGAAACGTACTCTAATCTTCGTCGCGCTGGCGGTCTTTGCGGCCCCGGTGCTTGTTTCTGCACAGTCTGCGATGAGCAGCGCGGAGCCATTTAAGCTCGGTACCTTTGAAATCTCTGGTGAGGGTGATGCACGCATTGGCATCGTCCTGCGAGATGAACTTATTGTGGAGCTTAATGCCGCGAACCAGGCGCTGGAACGCGCCCCAGACTATCCGGCTATTCCGATGCCTGCGGACATGCGGGAGCTTATCAGCCGCTACGAGTACGGTTTAAAGTATCGGCTGTATGAGATCGTGAATAGTCTCGTGAACAATAATCGGTTGACTGGCCGTAACCGGGCTGATTTTGTGCACGATGTGGACGACATTCGTACCCTGGCGCCGCTTGTGCCTCGTAAGATGTTAAACGCGGCAGTGAACTTCTACAGCCATGTACAGGAATCCGGCACAACGCGCGAGGAGCAGGCTGCTGCCGCTGCTCAGCGGCGTGCAGAAAGAGGTATTCCCTATCTCTTCATCAAGCCTACTGAGGGCGCGGTGATCGGCCAGGGTGATGCCGTTGTTCTTCCCTACGGCCGGACTCGCATTGACTGGGAAGTCGAGCTAGCCACTGTTATTGGGCGCACCGCAAAGTATGTTTCTGCCGAAGATGCTGAGGACTATATCTTCGGTTATATGGTGAGTCTGGATATTTCCGACCGTGGCGGACGTCCCCCGAATTCACGACCAGGTTCCGATTGGTTGGTTGGTAAAGGCCATGACACTTTCGCGCCGTTGGGCCCGTGGATTGTGCCCAAGGAGTTCTATGGTAACCCCATGGAAGTTCTGCAGCAGGTGCTTGAACTTGACGGTGAGGTCATGCAGCGTGCGGGTCCAGGTGACATGATTCACTCCATCTTCGAGTTGATTGAGTACGGCACTTCCATCATCACCATGTACCCTGGTGATGTGCTGAATAACGGCACATCCGGCGGTACTGGTAACAATACTGCGTACAGTGGTGGAATCAGGCGTTTCCTGCAACCGGGAGAGACCATTACAGCTAGCATAGAAGGAATCGGCACGCTGGTTTTGCCAGTTGTTGCCGAAGAAATTCCACAGGAGCGTACGGGTTCGTTCCTGCCTCCAGTGGCGAGCTACGCACCTTAACGGCGAATTTTTGTCTCTGTAAAAGATCAGGCCTCGAAAGAGGCCTGATCTTTTTTAATCCCCAGGATTTCACATCTTTGCGAGCAGATGTTCGTGTGTTGCTCGGCGCTCTAGATCCATATCCGGTTGCGTTGGCACAGCTCTAAGAGCATTGACATATCGCGTCGGAAATTTGTGATGGGTTGCCCCTGCTATGACTAGGGCGTGATACCAATCATATGGGGCTAGACCTATTATCAAGTGTACGCCAGCTGAGATGTAAGTGAACACAGTGAGTGTATCTCCGTTCACTAAAACCTGTAATTCATGTTCGTCGTAACCTTCTCCTAAACCTTCAATAGCATCCAGTACCAATTTCTCCCTTGCCTTCATCTCGTAGACAGCAGCGTAGGCGGCGTGCTTGTCATCACTCGTGTACATAACGTTACACTTACTTGAGCCATCAGAACTTTGTTTGTTGAAGACAACCTGATAACGATCCAACCGGGTGGTTCCGATTAACCGTGCAGATGGAACACGTTCTATTAACCTAATGGGATGTAGGTTGGAGCCGTAGGCGAGATACAGTTGAGTCATACTTAAATATCACATGTTGCGTTTTCGATTTGGAGTACAACGGAAAAGATTAAAGGTGTACCCTTAATCGTACGCTAACTAAAGAACAGAAGAGGCACGTCATGTCAGTGACGGTTTCTATAACTCTGAACGGCGAGTCAGTTTCTGCAGCGGTGGAGCCTTCTACGCTGCTGGTTGAACTCATTCGTGAACATTTTCGCCTCACCGGGACCCATGTGGGCTGTGATACTAGCCAGTGCGGCGCCTGTGTGGTGCATGTTAATGGTTGCTCGGTGAAAAGCTGCACCTTATTGGCAGTTCAGGTTGAGGGTGCTGATATTAGTACTATTGAGAGCCTTGCGAAAAACGGTCGACTTCATCCAATGCAGCAGGCGTTCAAAACCCACCATGGTTTGCAGTGTGGCTTTTGCACGCCAGGCGTAATCATGAGTGCGCTGGATCTGATTGCGAATAATCCGGATCCCAGTGAAATGGAAATTCGTAACTGGCTTGAGGGCAACCTCTGTCGCTGTACGGGCTACAACAATATTGTTAGGGCAATTAGTGCTGGCGCCCAGGCGATGAGGGGCTAGCCTAATTTTGACAGCCCGAAACTGGGCACCGAAAAAAGCGAGCTTCACGATCTAGTCAACTTACGTTTTCGATCAGACGCCATATTTCGAAATAGCTATGTATCAATTTGTATATCAACGTCCAGGCTCGCTGCCTGAAGCGGTGGAGCAGTCGACACAAGCTCGTGAGGGTTTATTTCTCGCCGGTGGGATGACGCTTATTCCTACTATGAAACTACGGTTAACAGCGCCCTCGAATTTAATCGATTTAACGGATCTTGCTGAGCTCAAGGGTATCCGACAGGAAGGTAACGCTATTATTGTGGGCGCCACGACAACACACGCGCAAGTTGTATCCACCCCGGAGGTGAGAGATCTACTTCCTGCCCTTGCCGCCCTTGCCGAGTCTATCGGCGATCCTCAAGTGAGAAATCGTGGAACCATCGGCGGTTCCATTGCGAATGCAGATCCAGCGGCAGATTATCCGGCAGCGGTCGTCGGCCTTGGTGCCATAGTGAAAACCAATACTCGCACCATCGCCGGTGACGACTTTTTTACCGGGCTCTTCGAAACAGCGCTTGACCCGAATGAACTCATCGTTGCAGTGAGCTTCCCAATTCCTCAGCGTGCGGCATACATGAAGTTTCCTAATCCAGCGTCCCGTTATGCCATAGTCGGCGTGATGGTGTCTCAAGGGAACGACGGAGTACGGGTTGCGGTTACAGGGGCGGGACCAAATGTTTTTCGCGTACCAGAGATGGAACAGGCGTTGGCAGTTAATTTTGCGCCCGAGGTATTGGAGGAGATAACGGTGTCGGCCGATGAGCTAAACGAGGATTTGCACGCCTCTGCAGATTACCGAGCACACCTGATCAAGGTTATGGCGAAACGTGCCGTGGTAGCAGCCACCTAATGAAATATCTTGAGGATTGGCATTTGGATTAAAGGAGTGCTGGAGACTTACAATACTTGGCGCCAAAGTTATTTTCTTAAGAGTTTGTTTGCTTTAAGGATTGCGGTCGGGCCTTTTTTTTCTATCCACCCACCATGCGATTCGTTCAGCGAGCGTTTTTTCAAAGCCCTGATCTGTCGGCTTGTACCACTGAGCGTTTTGTAAGACTTTGGGTAGATACTCTTGTCCCGCAGCATAGCCTTCCTCGTCGTGGTCGTAGCGATAGCCTTCTCCATAGCCGAGTTTTTTCATAAGGCTTGTGGGGGCATTGCGAATATGTTTCGGTACCAACTCGGTGGGATGTTCGCGCGCTGCTTGTTGCGCGCGGTTCCAGGCTTGGTAAGTGCGATTAGACTTGGGTGCCGTCGCGAGATAGATCACCGCCTCCGCAAGGGCTAATTCACCCTCCGGGATGCCCAGGAAGTGGTAGGCTTCTTTTGCCGCGAGTGCGATTTGTAGGGCGCGTGGATCAGCTAGTCCAATATCTTCTGCCGCCATGCGGACCACTCGGCGTGCAATGTACATCGGGTCCTCTCCACCCTCAATCATACGTGCGAGCCAGTAAAGAGCTCCTTCCACATCGCTTCCACGTACAGCTTTATGTAGTGCGGATATGATGTTGAAGTGTTCTTCGCCTATTTTGTCATAGCGTGCGACGCGACGTTCAAGTACAGATTCGACGAGGTCAGCCGTAATGGGTTCGGATGGAGAGCCAAGAGACATTGCGTATTCCCATACCGCTTCGGTCGCGTTTAATGCGCGTCGCGCGTCACCATCTGCATGGCGCACCAGCAGCGAGAGCGCGTCGTCGAGTAGTTTCTTGGCCATATGATCCGCAGGCAAGTTATTTGTTAGATGGTCCACAGATTTATGAATGATGGCTGCGATGTGCTCGGATTCCAGAGGTTCGAGCACAAAGACACGCAATCGTGAAAGCAGAGCGGAATTCAGTTCAAACGAAGGGTTTTCAGTGGTTGCACCGATTAGCGTAATTACACCTTTTTCCACCCAGGGCAGGAATGCGTCCTGTTGAGCCTTGTTAAAGCGATGTATCTCATCGCAGAATAGGATTGTGTCGCGACCTTCTATATTCTGACGTTGCTTGGCTTCCTTGATGACCTCCCGTACTCGAGGTACGCCTTCGGTGACCGCGCTGAAGGACACGAAAACTCGATCAGTATAGTTTGCAATGAGGTGTGCCAGAGTGGTTTTGCCCGATCCTGGAGGACCCCAAAACACCATGCTACCCACGGTTCCACGTTCGATAGTTTCTCGAAGTGGTTTTCCTACTCCCAGCAGGTGAGATTGCCCAAGAAAAGTCTCAAGTTTATCGGGGCGCATACGGTGAGCTAGGGGGATGCTAGCATCTCCCGCGTCCGCGAGGAGGGATGGGTGTATTGTCACGGAACTGATTCTACCCCTGCATGTAAACTGGGGTATTGTGATTTCCAAAAAATTCTCTATTTTTAGAAAATGTACTCTAGAGAAATCGCAGTGAAGATATCTGTTTTCTCCGTACCGGGTAGCACATCGGTATTGTTCCTAATCGTATAGGATATGACCAACGCGAGGTTTTCGCGGACGTTAGCGCTCAATGTCGAGACCATCTCGAGGTATATATTTTTCGAGCCTCCTTCTAGTACAAGTGTCTGAGCAAATTCGGATGTTTCGCTGACTATCCATCGGTAATCTCCGCTTAAGCGTAGGATGGCTTCGTCCTGGTCTTGATCATTGCGAAGAGTGGCCTGTCGGATACCAACACCAATTTCGCTGTCTAAAAGATGGTTTGCAAGGTTAATGAAGCGGCGACCATAACCAATAGCTTCCCGGGTCTGTTGGGTGTATGTACTGAAATGATCTTTATCTAGAGCAATGATCCCATAAAGATAATCGGTGCCATTGATAGCGTAGTTGCTTTGCCATGCAAGACCATAGGCTTCAGCGGTAGTTGTATTGGAGGCACTGGACTTTATAACTAACCCACTCAGAGAATGACTCCAAGGGTCATAGTTCCACCAGGAACTAAAATTAGCGTTGAGACTCCTATTCTCAGAATTTCCGTTAGCAGCAATATAACCAAGCCCAGCTCGTCCAGAAAAACCCTCCTCATCCTGCGCATGTCCAGTAGACATAATTATTACCATGTAGAGGAAGGCGCAAAAACTCGCGTATCGCGGCAAGATAGATCTCCTGGTGTAGTAGAAACCGGCGAGGCAAAGCATAGTACGTTCATGCTGCCCAAGTCATTATAGGAAAGCCATATATACTGCCTGTATCGAAGTATTAGGAACAAAAGCATCCAAAAATAGATTTAAGAGGTAACTTTTTTCTTGAGTTGAGTCTGTTTTCATGACTTGTGGAGGAATGACGATATTTCCGTTTGCTTGAACGAGTGTTGTGAGTAGCATCCATTTTGCAGCTTAGATTGGTATTACTCATGAGCATTACCGAAGACTGATAGACTAGCCAATCTAGATGTACAAAAACAACGCTATTCAAGCCTTCGAAAGAATCAAGATTATGAATCTTGTGAGCAAACTAATACGGTATTCGTACCGTAATCATTTTACCGAGAGATTGTAGGTGAAGAAGACTCGCATCGCACTTCCCGGTGGAATAACCCGCGGTATGGTGGTCTGGTTTTTTGTTGGATCACTATTCGGTGGGCTCCTTTTCATTAATGGATATCTGTTTGATCTGCCACTACCCCAGCTTTCGCAGATTACCGGGTTGCCCACCGATAATCAGGCTGCATACGACGCTTATTTGAATGGTGTGGACCACGGGCTCGACGGCGACCACGACCGTTCTATTGAACAATACACTAGGGCTCTGGAGGAAGATCCAGAATTTTCTATTGCTTGGGCTGCGTTGTCTAGAGCGCACAGCGCGATGTATTTCAATGGTATCGATCCAACTGAGGATCGGTTGATCCTGGCTCGTGATGCTGTGAATCGGGCGTTTCAGATCGACATCGATTTACCGGAAGCACATATTGCTCTGGGGTATTACTACTATCAGGGGGCTCGCGACTACGAACGGGCGCTTGAGGAGTTTGCGATCGCTGAACCTCATTTCCCCTACGATGCAGATTTCCTTCGCGCACGTGCATTCATGTATCGCAGTATGGGGAACTGGAATGCTGCCTTATATGAATTAGGACGTGCGTACGAAATCGAACCGGAGAATATAGAGTCTCTTAAGCAACAAGCACTTACTCATATTGTTCTTCGCAATTACTCAGCCGCAGAAACTCTCTTGGATCAGGTACTTGAGACAGTGCCTGAGAACGAGTACGCACAGATTCATAAAGCAATGGTTCCGTTATACCGGGACGGGGATGTGAATGCACTGCATACTGGGTCTGAGAGTGCGGTTGGCTCCGGGCGGCCTTGGATGGCTTGGCTTGCGGCATTTATTAATCGAGACTACCGTGGCGCGCGATTGGTGCTTGACGAAACGAGACGCGATACGCTGGCATGGCATGGTGGCTATATGCCAAAATCTTTGGCGTACGGCTTGACGCAACACTGGGCGGGGAATGCTGACGTGGCACAACTCCACTTTGAGTCCGCTCGTCAGATATTGGAGCAGGATCTGCAGACGGATCCGGACAATCCCAATCTGCAGATTGCACTCGGTGAAACGTTAGCCTATCTGGGCGCTCGTGATTCGGCCATTCGCATAGCGAATCGGGTCGTTGATGTGCTTCCTGTATCGGAAGATGCGTTCATAGGCCCGCGTTATCTTCTAGGAGCGGCCCGGATTCTAGCAGCAGCCGGTGATCGTCGCTCTGCAATCAACTTGTTTGAGGCTTATTTATCCTCTCCGGGGCGGTTCTCCATAGAGGGGATTCTCTCTGATCCTCGGTTCGATTCTATTCGTGATGATTCATCCGTTCAGGCTTTGGTCGATCGATACGGGCGTTAAATACCGACTATGGTTGTAAGTGATGAAGTGACGTTGGTTCAAGATAACGTATTACTGTTCTACTAGTATGTCTTCAAAAAGTACGTTGCCGTCGACGCCGTGATTGCGTAGCGTTAGCGTAGGCACGTCGTTCAGACGTTCCGCAGTTACCGATAGAAATCCACCAATGACATTCACATAGAGATGCTCCGGTCGGACGTCACCGGGAGTCCAAGCGCCTGCATGAGAATCACTTGCCGCACCTGTCGCATATTCACGAAGCCCCGTCTCCTCATGAACTGAGACGTATTGCCAGTGGCGGTCGCCGCAGATCACAATCATGTTGTGTCCAACTAGAAAATCTCGTAGTTCACGTCCTTCGGTGCCAAATGATTCGGTGGCGTGACTATCCATCTTGCCAGGGTTATCCGGACCAACGAACGGGGTCGGGCTGATCAAGATCCGAAATGTAGCGTCGGAGGCCTCTACGGTTTCTTTAAACCAGGCCTTTTGTTCTGTTCCCCAGATTGTTTTTTCTGGCCCGTCAGAATCTGGATTTGCGCTGCGATAATCACGCCCCTCAACGAGCCAAATCTGCACGTCTTGCCCCCAGCGGAACGTTCGGTATGTGCGCTCGCTCATGGGAACCTGCTCTTTAAATAGCTCCACTCCATTTTGAAATGTGAATTCCCCCATATAAGAGCTTTCTTGGGTCGGCCAGGTGTCGTCTTGCCACGTGTCGTGATCATCCTTCATAAAATACGTAGGGACTTGCCGGTGAAAGTCAAAGTTTGTGGGGAGACTGAACATCCGCGCCCAGCCCCAACGAGCAAGGCCAACGTTTTTTGCCCAAGCATCGTAGTAAAGGATATCTCCGGTATGCACAAAAAAATCAACACCCAGATCTATCATGGATTGGTGAATCTGAAATCCCCCCTCGACCGCGTCTTGATCATCGTATTCTGTTCCCGTGGTTGAACCGAACACGACCCGCGCTGGTTGATCAGGAGCTGGCGCCGTTCGGAAGTGACCATCTAGGGATGAGCCGATGGTTTCGCTTCCAGTGTGCCGACCTTCAATGCGTAGTTCATATCCAGTCGCTGATGTAAGTGCTGTGAGCGAGAACTGTTTAACAAAATCATGCTCGGCATCCACTGCTTCCCAATCACTTGATAACCATTCATTGGTATTTTCTGCCCGATACAATACCCGTGTCTCACCGGGCGAGCCGATAACAGCTCCCTCAATGTACTCAATAGAGGAACCATCCGGATACCGGATGACTGGTACCCAATCATGAGGATGAAATCGGCCGGGTGGGGCTTCCTGTAATTCATCATAATCGGGGGCTTGATAGAGGAATTCTGGCATGGGAGCTTCGTTGCCGATTCGCTTGGGTCTTAAGGTTAATCGAGTCCAGACAATAGCATTGTGATGTGTAACTTCCCCAATTTTGATTCCCGTTGCCTGGTGGGGGCCACCTGGCTCCTCAATTGCTTGCTGCATACAGCCGAGAGCGGAGAGAACTGCCGTGAGAAGAAATGTATAACTAGCGCTGCGTAGTAGCCTCACTTTTATAAACATTATATTGAGTCCGTTGGTGCGTGCCCCAGATCCGGATCACAATCGAACCGATCAACGCTGATGTCTGTTCTGGTTAGCGTTCGTGTACCGCGATGTTCTTCCATGTAATAGTTTGGGTCATAAGCAGTCCAATCGATATTTAAGTAGCCGGTTCGTGGATCGACCCACAGCTTTTCTGTCGTTGTGAGTATTTCAGTATTTAATCTTCCGGCCCAAAGCGCACCAGCTGCGAATCGTGCTGTCTCCACATAAAGTGCACCGTTCTCAAATTGGCCGATGGAATGACCCAGATCCGTTAGAGGTTCGTCTACGGAGTGTTCAGTTCGGTCAAGATAGATAATCCGCTCAGCATCCATGAATTCGTGACGAATATGAATCTCGTCACCACGTCTTTCAATGCTTGTGGGGGTGCCTGGTGAACTCCAGGCTCGGATATTGCTGGCAGGGCTACACCTCAAAGTGGGGTTTTGTGTCACCCAATCGAACTCTGCATGTGCGGCTTTTCCTTCCACTGTCAATTCGAAGTGAGAGTCTTCGACGCTACCTCCTTCTGGTAGAAATACCTCCGGATACCAGGTGCCAACAATACTTGCGTTTCCCTCCATCAATGGAGCGCCATAAAGAGACCGTCCATCACGCTGCCGGAGCGTCAAAACAGTGCCATCGTAGAAATGGCCGGTACCGAACTCGCAACCTAAAGGGTCAAACCTAGACATGAATCCTTCAATGGTAATCGTCGATCCAAGTTTGAATTGTTCTTCACTTACATTGCGTCTTTGCAGTTGAGTTCTTGCTTGCATCTCACACCATCGTTCTTCGGTCTCTCCTGCCTCGTTTAAGACGTCCATGTAGATGAATGAATGGGGATTGACGAACTCAAATTTTGTGATCACTCCTGTGACAGTGATGTGCGCTTCTCCGTCGTAGTGGGGTCCCCAGCCGTGATGAGCTAAAGCCAGTGGCGTGTAAAGGACAAGGAAAACTCCCATTCTAAGTTCAACTTGTGTGAGTCGGGACTGCAGATACGACATTGACCGGCTTCCTTTGTTTTGTTTAATCCTCGATCAGGCAATCTTAGCAACCATGATATAGGCATAGAAGCCGTACTCTACTGTAGAGTTTTCACATAACAGGGTATTAACAGATGCGAAAGAGCGTGCTTTTACCTCGCATGATCCAGGGGATGATCCAAGGTTAAGCACTCATGAGGGGGTTTTTAACTAATTGATTAAAATACAATTATAGAGAAAATTACTGATGTGCTTGTAGCGATGAATTTACACTTATTCATCCGGAATCTGGGTCAGAAGTTGAGGGATTAGGATTACCTTGGCCTTTTATTTTTTGACGCCAGGACTCGGGGTATAGTTACAAGGTACAGTTTTACACCGCGCCCGTAGCTCAGCTGGATAGAGTACCTGGCTTCGAACCAGGTGGTCGGGAGTTCGAATCTCTCCGGGCGCGCCATTAAATCAAGGATTGAATATCGGCATGAAACCAAGAATAGCAATCACCGTAGTCATAAGCGCACTCGTCTTGCCGGCGCCGTTCTCTGTTGTCAGCGGTCAGATGAATCAGGCGCCAGTTGTCGTCGGAGTGGCGACAGAAATACCTGGGGTTGTCGAAAGTGGCTCAGAGATTCAACGCATCTTAGAAGGGTATAACGGCTTGGATGATCCGATTGGTCTGATGGACGGAACGCTGGTGTTCTCGGAACCAGGTGCGCGTCGGCTTCACCGCATGGTTACCGAGACTAACCAGGTTTCAGTCCTTGTTGCCGAGTCCAACGAGTCGCACGGAGTAACCCAGGATTCCAGAGGGCGCTTAATCTCGGCTCAGGCCTGGGATGGATCCACGAGAATCGGGGTGATCCATCCACCAGGCAGCGAAGCTGTGCTTGCAGATGTTTTCAACGGTAGGCCGTTCAGTCGTCCTAACGATTTGATCGTCGCCAGGGACGGTGGCATCTACTTTACAGATCCTGGGCTCACGATGGGACAGACCGAGGTCTTAGTGCAAAGGTACGGTGGCAGACCCCTGGTACCGCGTCTGCCGCCGGCCGTGTACTACATCCCGCCGGGGGGAGATCCGGTGAGGATTGAAGAGAACATGATTAGGCCGAACGGCATTCAACTCAGCCGAGACGAACGTACACTATATGTTAGTGATTCCAACGGTGAGTATGTCATCGCGTGGGATATCCAATCGGATGGGTTGGTTCAAAATCGGCGCGACTTCGGTATCCTGCTGGGCCGCAGCAACCGGGACAATGGCTTGGGTGGAATCAAGACTTACGGTGATGGGATGGCCGTCGACAGCGAAGATCGACTCTACGTGACCACCGGGGCCGGAGTTGAGGTCTTGAGTTCACAGGGAGTAAACATCGGCACCATACCAGTGGCGTGTCTACCAAGAGATTGTCAAAACGTCGCGTTCGGTGGTACTTCAAAACAGACGCTGTACGTCGCCGGCGCGGGCTCTCTCTATAAAGTTGAATTGGTTGCTCGGGGACTTGCAGGACGCGCAAAGTAGAGAGAGCGGCCTAAGCTTTGTGTAATGTTCTATCGACGAGGTGTCGCAGGAAGAATCTGAGTCCGGCGCAGATGCGTCATTAACAGAAAAACTTAGAACCGAAAGGTGTAATTGAATTTAACTGCGAGATCAGCGAGCGTTGACTTAAATCGGTTGTTCAAATCTATATCTTGGAGGTTGTGGTTCAAGACAATAAAGCCTTCTTGGCCCGCTCTAGGAATCCAATGCAGCCGTGTGTTGATTCCCACTGTCTCGGTTACATTGTCATATTGAAGTAACGTACTCCAAGACATTGTCGAGGAGAAAATGATGTCGTTTCTAAACTGGACTAGTTGAGTCATAAAATCACCGTAGGGCAATTCAACATCATTGGTAGTGTAATCGAGGGTAAATTGAAAATGATTAGAAGGACGCCATCCAACGCCAACGGTTTTTCGCTGCCGCTGTCCG
>DBZY01000083.1:0-127 GCA_002311835.1 Proteobacteria bacterium UBA1148
CCAGGAGATGGTGCCCTTCTCCTCTTCCCGGAGCACTCGGACACTATGGCCCAAGGGAGCGAAATCAGCATAACCGCGTACGTCGATCGCATTTTGCGGACACGCCTTCACGCAGGCGTAGCACTCC
>DBZY01000083.1:206-25628 GCA_002311835.1 Proteobacteria bacterium UBA1148
CACTCCCAGCACATATTGGGCTCGATGTTATAGGCACGACGATAGGTGGTATCGATGTGCATGATGTCGGACGGGCAGATATCGACGCAGTCTCCACAGCCATCGCAACGAGTCATATAAACAAATGTGGGCATGATATACAGTTACCTTATGTATCTAAGATCGACGATGAGCTAGTTAATACTGTCGCATCCGTTGGCGGGCACGGCCAAGAATTTCAGGTTTGTCAGCAGGGGCCGGCAAGTTATTTCTCGACCCGCTCTCTGCCGACACCCGTTTCTCGAAGGCTGCTGCGGGTTTGAAGAACATGTGTGCGAACTTTGACCACGGAACGGACCCGAAAAGAACTGTCGTGGCAACAACATGTAAACCAAAGAACACATTTGCCCACGAATTACCCGTTATCTGTAGACACGCCCAGATCAAGCCCAATGTCGCGCTTGCAAGGAGCGAAAGGATGAACAGGTCAGCGTACATAATACGGAACGGCGAACGGCCCTCGGCGGCGACGTCGGCCCGGATGAAGAACCAGAACCAGTAACCACCGAGACAAACCATCATAGCCCCAATGAACCACAGTTGAGACAGGATAGCCGGCGCAGGGGTAGAGGGTGTCGGGTACCAAAAGACCATGATAGCGGTCGTGGTCACGTAGACTAGGAAACCGTACATTGTTAGGAGGTGGGCAATTCTACGCCGCACGTTACAGAACTCACCAGACGCCAAAATGTCCACAACTACAGTTTGGATCGCCAGGGACGATAATTTTCCAGCGCCGACTGACTGTGTCCCTTTATTCCTCTCATCCCTCCAATTGTTCAAAAAGTATGTGGCGCTCTTCTTATGAAGGACGTCGTACAGCGTACCAACCACGACCAGGATCATCATGACGACAACGTAGACCTGCATGACATAGGGCGGTATGAACGCCGAAAGCGCGGCGTACGGGTTACTCGCGAACATTAATTAAATTACCCCGATGTTAGCCAGCCATTGTCAACGGCGTAGCTGCCTTATAGATAAGGCAGACGTGTAATCTTCCCTGCACCTGTCTTGTCTTGTCTTGTCTTGCCAAGATTCAGGCCGACATAAGAATATTCTATTTTTCTAATTTGTAAACCCATTCTGGACAGCATTATCAATTAGAAGCCTGACGGTCGAGACCATCGTAATATTCCTGCAGCACGGCGATCACCTCACTGCGGCTGAATTCAGTCGGGATCGGCTCGTGGTTGGCAAACATTTTGCGCAGCTTCGTGCCGGAGATCGCCAGTTGGTCCTCAGCCTCGTGGGGACAAGTCTTGCCTGTCGCCATGCCGCCACACTTGTAGCAGAAGAAGGTGATGTCGATCTTCAGCGGCTCGGTCCTGATACTGCCCGCTGGCAGTGTGTCGAAGATATGGTGCGCGTCGAACGGCCCATAATAATCTCCGATACCCGCATGATCGCGCCCAACGAGTAGGTGCGAGCAGCCGAAATTCTGGCGGAATACTGCGTGCAGCAAAGCCTCACGCGGGCCGGCATAACGCATCTCGATGGGATAGCCCGACTGCAGAATGGTGCCATGCACGAAATAGTGGTGCACCAACGCATCGATCGCCTTGACCCGCACCTCCGCAGGGATGTCGCCCGGCTTCAGCGCACCTAGCACCTGATGGATCAGCACACCATCGCAGATCTCTATGGCGACCTTGACTAGGTACTCATGGCTGCGGTGCATCGGGTTGCGTGTCTGGAAGGCAGCCACCTTTGACCAACCCTTTTCTGTAAATAGCGCTCGCGTCTCCGCTGGGCGATGGTAAAGCCCAGCATAGGTTTCCGGGAAATGGCCTTCCGACAGCGTGCGCACCGACCCGCCGAGATTGATCGGACCCTGGCTCATTACCTTCTCAACACCGGGATGCGCAGACTCGGTGGTGCAAAACACTTGCGAGCACTCGAGTTCGCGGTCAATGGCATATTTGTCTTCGACGGTTAGAACGCCGAGCAGTTCGCCAATTTCGCCGTCGACCAGAGCCACGTCCTCGCCGACGCTGACGCTATCACCAAGCTCCTGAGCGCAGGACACCGTGATTGGGATGGGCCAGAAAAGCCCGTCGGCGAGCATCATATGTTCACAGCAACCGCGCCAATCCGCCTCACCCATGAAGCCGTCGAGCGGCGTGTAGGCGCCCATGCCAAGCATCAAAAGGTCGGAGACTTCGCGGCTTGACAACGGGACTTGCTTCAGACGTGAGGCCCGGCGAGCTTCCTCAACCCTCTCAGCTTCCGGCAATAAAAGTGGCTTTAACAAGTCCGCGCCATGCGGCGGAACCAGATTCGACATTAAGACGTTCTCCTCGCTTGTGATAGAAAAGGTTCTTAATACTTGCTACATTCTCGCTTCCACCAACTCAGCGCGGAAAAATATGACGAAGCACGACGCTTCCGACAAAAAGCAAGAGTCCGAACTGGAGCACATGGCGGAGGAGATATTTTCCTCAGAAAAGCGCGAGGATATCTGGGCCATCATTATCGCCATGGGTATTCTGATTCTCAGCGTCGCCTTCCCTGACCAGATCTATCATTTCTTCCGACAGGCACTGTACTTGTTCTGACAGTATGTATTTTTATTCTGCCTTACTATCGCCTACGTACGTGGAAGTCGAATGCAACAACTAAAACATCTCTTTGTTCCCGACTGGACCAGGTTTGTTCCAGGTTTCCTGTTCTGTTTGGTATTTGCCTTTCTAGGGATGAATCTGGATCACCTTGTCGGCCAGTATCACACGGTCGGTATAGCTTGGGCCACCTTTCTTTATGAGGAAGCGCAATTCAATTATGTGGTGATTCTATTGTTGGGCGGCATACTGGTACGTAACACAATACCGTTGCCAAAAACACTGTTTCCGGGAATCAGCATCGCCCGCACTATCATCAAGCCCGGGATTATCATTCTAGGGGTCCACTATGTCTGGGCCGATGTCGTAAGAGTCGGAGGTATGGGATTGGCCTTGACGGCAGTATTCATCTTCGGCACTGCCATCGTTGTCATGTGGTTATGTAAAAAGTGGGGCGTATCCGACGGGCTGGGCGGCATCATGGGCGCCGGAACCGGTGTGTGCGGTGTTTCTGCAATCATCGCCACCTCCCCAGTAGTGCGGTCCAGCCCCATTGAAATGGCTTATGCTATCGGCACGATCCTGCTTTTCGGCACCTTGATGTTATTTACGATGCCTTACATTGGCACGAGCATCAATTTGTCGGAACCAGAATTCGGTGGCTGGGCTGCCATTGCGATTCTGAATACCGCACAACTGGTGGCAGCAGCAGAGTGGTATGGCACCGAAGCCAGGGACACGGCGGTATTGATCAACGTGGCGCGGATCATGTTCCTGCCCCTGGTGGTGTTATTTTCCGTTTGGTTTTACGTCTTGCGCACCGGTAAACAGGACCCTGATCATAAGATCAACAAATGGCTACTAGTAAAGGATAAGTTTCCGATTTTTATCCTTGGTTTTTTCTTGCTGGTATTTTTGAACAGTCTGAATATCGAGGCCTTTGGCAGCCCCCGGATTGAAGGTTCGCCATTCTGGGCCATGAATGCCTCATACACATGGCTCTTCGCCATCGGTTTCTCGGGCATCGGTCTCTCCATTTCCATTGAGGACATGAAGAAGGCCGGTGGCAAGGCCTTCACCATTGGCATGGTGGCAGCCTTAGTAAAGATGGTGCTGGGCTTGGGCGTGATATTGCTGATCGGCGCTCAATGGCTGCGGGTTACCGGGGGGAATTGATCATTGCCTGTTATGATTCTCGTCTGTATCGATGGCGAGCCGCATAGCAAAAGAGCTATTCAATGGGCGATTCGCTTGGGCCTGTCTTTACCGGCTGAAGTAACCGCGCTGCACGTCATTGATCCCTATCTGAAGAAATTTTATAACGAACTTTATTCTCAGGGACGCAAGCAATACCTTGAATATGTGGATGAAAGCTTGCAAGGTGCGGCGGACCAAGCATGCAGAGAATTTACAGAGATGTGTGAAACTCAGGGATTAGAGGCTAGGTTCAAGATCCGGCATGGCGAACCATTACAGGAGATCCTGGAAGAGTTACGACAGACTCTCCCGCATATGCTGATCACCGGTGGTAAAAAGTTAAATGCATGGGGTAGGTTCCGCTCCAGAGGCCTGCCATTTCGGTTACAGAAAAAAGCAGATACATCAACTTCAATGCTTTCCGTAATTGACTAATTAGCTACCCCTAGCGCCACCTACCTAAATTGAGAAGATCCAGAGTCATTGTAATGTAATGTAAGTAACTAGTTTTCTTCAGCCGGGATGGCGGAATTGGTAGACGCGCCGGATTCAAAATCCGGTACTGGCAACAGTGTGAGAGTTCAAGTCTCTCTCCCGGCACCATGTTTGCTTGTGAGCAAAATATCAATGCTCCAATACCCTCACCGCCTTTTGTTTCGCCGACCGTGTTTACAACTTGACTCCACTATCCCACGGTAGCAGGCTGTTAATTAGCAAACTACCGAAACGATACATAAAAAAGGGCATCAATTATGAACCCAACTAGACGCGCCCTATTGGCGACAGGCGCAGCGGCGGCGGCAGTCACTGCCGCACGTCGCGCTTTTGGACAAGGAGATAACGCGATGTCTTTCTACGAGCGAGGTGATGTGCGTATACACTACCAAGATTCAGGCTCGGGCTTTCCACTGCTATTAATCCCCGGCGGAGGGCTGAACTCGGTCATTTCCTACTTCAGTAATAGTGCTGCATTTAATCCGATTGAGGAGTTCAAGGACGAGTATCGCTGCATCACGATGGACCTTCGCAATGCGAATATCGGTCAATCCTCCGGACCGCTAGAAATCGACCGGCCCTGGGACTCGCACACAGATGACCAACTCGCTCTTATGGATCATCTGGGTATTACCGAGTTCATGGTGATGGGCTTTTGCATAGGTGGCCCTTTTGTCTGGAATCTTTTGAGGCGGGCACCCGAGCGTATTCCCGCTGCGGTGCTGGCGCAGCCCAGCGGATTCGACCCAGCATATCCCGATTACTACTACCAAAATAACATCACTGGCTGGGGCCCGGAACTGGTCGCCCGCCGACCTGACATCACGATGGCAATGGTTGACTCTTTTCTCACCAAGATGTATCGCTCCAATGCCGATTTCGTCTTCACCGTGACACGTGATTTCGTGCGTGCCTGTCAAACCCCGATACTCGTGCTCCCGGACGACATCCCAGCCCACCCATACGCCGTCGCTATGGAATCAGCGCTTCTCGCACCTAATTCGGAAGTGAGTCTCTACCCGTGGAAACAACCGGAGAATCGGGTCCCCCTAGCGGTGCGACATATACGTTCTTTCTTGCGGACGCATCGACCCGATACAGCTATTTAGGACGCGTGTCCCTTAAAAGGCGCTATTACGGTGCTACAAAGCAGATAACTCCTCCAGTTGCCCAATTAGCATTCGACACCAACCCTGTACTACACGTGGTGTAAACGCCGCTATAAGGCCGACATCAAAAGGCCCATCCATGCGTTGCCGAAAAGCCGTTCGCACCAAAACTTCATCACTCATAGAATCCCGCAACTCCAAAATGATGCTAGCCTCCCAAGCCATCCTGACTGTGGCAGAGCTGGTACCGACACTGACCGGTGGAACACCAGAAATAACGTCGGCCAGTATTCCTTGAACCATAAGCACATCGCGCCCGAGCGTTTCTGACAACTCATATGATTCAACCTCTCCGACAGAATCACGGAAGGACTCCCCAAACAGCTCTCGAAATCGGAGTTGTCTTCGATCACTAACCCGGAATTCCGTCACGTGCTCCATGGTTCTGACGTTGTACCGCCGCTCTGGTATTTCACGAAACTGGACGGCGGTCGGCATGAAAAATACCCGATTGTAGCCAGAGAGGTCTAAGTCTGGGCTTACCCAAGCAGCAGGCATGATCGATGTATCTAGCCGATGAAGACCATCACCAGTAACTTCGGCATCTGGACCAATCGCCAACACAGGCTGCGTAACACTTTCTCCCGCATACCAAAAAAATATCATTCCGGCTACGACGGAAAAAATAACTGTCGGTAGTCTGCCGCTCATTAATTCTTCCCGTAGGCGATTCTCTTTTTAATCCTTAAAACGCTTTTTTCTATTAACAGAATGATGAGCACCTATAGCACTAACCGGTTGTACACTCATAAGGCCGTACTACTTCGCCCGGTCGCCACAACCACTGTTTGGTAAGCGTGACGGGCTCCGTGAATGTTGCCGGATCTGTCGCGATGAGAGTGTAGTTCAATTCGCTACCATCTTCGTTCAGAGCAAAGCGTTCAACCAACTCGAGGGCATCACTATGTTGCAGACCGCTATTGTCGAAAAACTTCCAACTGATGCCGTGCGTTTCTACCACTAGTTCGCTTCCATCCCACTGACCTACAGAATGACCTAATAACGTCGGCGAACCTTCTATTGCGGCGTCTTCACTCATATATATAACGCGTACCAGGTCGAATTCTTCCGTTCGCAACTCAACGTTCTCGCCCACCTCGGCAAGTTCCATGGGGTAGGGTTGTGACATGATCCAAGGCATACCCTTGGGGGTGCACCCAGGCATCGGATTGTCCGCCACAGGGTCGTAGGCTGCCTGAACCGCAGCCGCCTTGCTCGTCAGCGAATAATTCCCGTCAAAAAGATCACGACCAATGTTGTTGAAATGGGTGCTCCAAACTCGGAAAATTCCTTGCGCTTCAGCGGGCGTGCCCCGAGCATCACTACCATCTGCCAACCAAACCTGAGAAGAGCCCAGCGCCTCAGCCGACCAGTGAGGCTCAACTCCAGGTCGTGTTACGAGCTCTCGACCATCGGCAAGCAAGACATTGTTTGTCCACATCGCTTTCTCGCCCCTTCGCTCGGAAAAGCCAGCCACGCGTATCCTATCGCCAACACTCAAAAGCTCTGAAGATATATCCATACGTTGAATGATGCTCACAGAATTTGTTTCGACATCCCATGTCTCTCCTGCATCCGTCTGGATCGAGAAGCGTACATGCGGGTTACGCCATAAAAGCTCCGTGATTTCGCCTTCGATCTCCGAGAGGGTAGTCATGTCGAAAATACCAGAGAAAGCGTGATGCGCAGAAGACATCATAGGATAAAAAAACAACACGCTAAGCGCGCTTGTGAGGTATCTAACTGTTTGTATCATAGTTTATTCTCCTCAAGTCGCAGTCTTTCAGACGAACACCGGATAGCTGCTCTGAAGAGCCGCTACATATAGCTACTTCATCTGCGAGTAGTCTGTCCCATCCAGGAACACGCTCTCCACGTTCGCAACGAGTCGGCCGTTACGTCTAGTCTCCTCTGCCACGCGCTGCCACTCCGGATCCGCCCTAAACGCCGCCCAACTGGCCTCAGCCGCCTCACGACTATCATGAGCAAGAATGTATATCAGCGTGTTTTCAGAAAGCGGAGAATCCTGTGGACTAAAATAACCAATGTTGGTCATGCCATGCCTCTCAAATAGTTGGACCGTGTGCCCTCCGAAACGTGCGTGCAGTTCGTCAAGTCGACCAGGATTTGTTGTGTAGGTCCTAAGCTCAAACGCTCGATTGGAAGATTGGGCCTTAGCAATGCTTGAAAGCTGAATGATATCGCCTCCGACTAAGCCAAGGCCAAAGCTAACTAAACTCAAAAAAATTAGTGATCGATAATACTTAAACATGTTGACTCCTTAAGTCTTAACGGTACAACGTGTCGCTACTCACGCAGCCCGAACACGAAGAGCCCGTTGCCGGACGTAGCCGTGACATACTGCTTTCCATCGATTGCGTACGTGATCGGGCCACTAGCAATCATTCCTCCCAAACTCGTTCTCCAAAGGAGCTCGCCCGTCTCCGCATGCAACGCATAAAAATAACCTTCACGCCCACCTGTAAAAACTATGTTAGACGCCGTAGTCAGGATGCCACTAGTAGTAACATCTGTCATATTAAAACGCCACCGCTCCCCACCCGTTCGTGGATCGATCGCAATAACTGCACCAGTACCCTCGGTCTCTGTCCAGTTATTTATGGGCCCTCTAAAAAGACTCGGTAAACCCGGCGCGCCTGGATTAGCGTAGGTCGGTCTGCCACCCAAAAATCTCTGCCCTGACAAGTACTCCACCTCCACAGGCCTAAAGACGTGTCCACAACCCTCCCAGGCAGAAACATAGAAGAGCTCGGTGTCTGGGCTATACGATGGCGAATACCAATTTGTACCACCCCCAACACAGGGATACGTCGTAGCTCCTGCAGGCTGAGGTGTCTCAATAGGTCGCCCGCTTTCATCTAGTCCACTCGCCCAATTAACTCGAACGAACGGATTACCTCTGATGAATTCCCCAGTCGTACGATCAAGAACATAGAAAAAACCATTACGATTACCCCAGAGCATAAGCTTGCCGCTACTGAAGACTCTGGTATCAAGATCAACGAGCACAGGGATCTGTACTGAGTCATAGTCGTAATCGTCATTTGGCGTAAACTGAAAATACCACTCAAGCTCGCCCGTATCGGCATTAAGTGCAACGACGCTGTCAGAGTAAAGATTATCTCCAGGTCTTTGTGCCGGATTCCAGTCAGGCCCAGGATTCCCGATGCCCCAGTAAGTGAGATTAAGTTCAGGATCGTACGATCCGGTAACCCAAACTGAGGCGCCACCATGCGCCCATGCATCGCCGCCACCCTCCCACGTTTCATGACCAGGTTCTCCTGGCCCCGGAATTGTGTAGAAACGCCAGGCCTCTTCACCGGTGTCCACCTCGTATGCGGAAATAAACCCGCGGACACCATACTCACCACCGGCAACTCCAACCAAAACCTTGTCTTTCACGATTAACGGTGCAAGCGTCATTGCATAACCAGAATTTGGATCTGCAACAGCAGCCTTCCAGATAGGCTGGCCCGTTACCACATCGATGGCAATCAACTGAGCATCTATCGTCGCCATGAATAAGGTCTCACCGAGAATGGCAAGACCTCGGTTCACTCTCCCACAACACGGACGCGACTGGTTCGACGGCGTATATTCATACCGCCAAAAAACTCGGCCAAGCTTGGCATCCAGGGCGGTCACGGTATTTGGTGCCTCGGTCAGATACATGATGCCATCAACCACGAGCGGGGTAGCCTCAAACTTTTCCAGTGACTGTGCTTGAAATACCCACTTCAGTTGCAGATCGTTAACATTCCCAGGCTCAATCTGGTCCAACTCGCTGTGACGATTGCCCGAGTAGTCCCCCGAGTAAGTGAGCCAGTTATGCGGTTCATCTGCTGCGTTTAGTATCCTCTCAAACGTCACCTGCGCCTGTGCGTTCTGCGCAATCAACAACAGCAAAGGAAGCAAGAGGACTTTTATTGGTGACATTAGTTCAACCCCTTCAAAGTTAGCAGGTAGGCTAAAAGATCGGCTCGCTCTTCATCCGTAAGTATTTGTTCATAAACTGGCATTGAGGAAGTTGTGAGAATCGTGTATTCAATTAGCCCGGATTTTTCGAGCGACACAAGTCGCTCCTGATCATCAATGAGCTGAACCGTAAACGTATCCTCGTTAAGGCGGCGACCGTTGATTACAGTTCCATCCTGCATCACCGCCCGCACGGGACGGTTGATCGGTATCAGTGAACCCTCCGTACCTAGAAGAGATCTTTCGATCTGAGCCGCAGAGCGCATCGCACCGATATTGCTCAACTCTGGTGCAGATCGAGGACCTTGTCCAAACACTCTATGACAGCTCCCGCACTCGCCTTTCCCCTCGTATAGGGCCTGACCACGAACCGAGTCTCCTAACGTAACCGAACCGAGAGGAACGTTGCTGATGTTGCGAACGTAAGCGACAAGACCCGTGATTTCAGAATCAGTATATTCAGTCGGCACCATTGCTGTGCCGGGCAGTCCGTTTCTGATGGTATTTCCGAGATCTCGATCGCTTGGAGAGTTCGGAAATCGTCCATTGCGGAGATTGATCTGGGGTAGAAGGTCTCCGTTATCACCATGGCAGGTCACACAATGCTCGGCATAAACAGTCGCTCCATACTCGATATCGGTCTGTTCATATCGGCCCTCATCTTCCTGCGCAGAAAGGTTGCTGCTCGCCATCGCGAATATCAGAACAATGCCCACCACCGATAACCTGAATAATGAATTCATAATTCTTAATCTCAAAAAAATATGTATCGCCCCAAAATGATCCCAGCTAGATTCTACCTAAGATGGGATCGAAATCTCCTAAAGATCACTAGGAATTACTCCCTCGGAAAGCACGTCAAAGACTGAACTTATTAGTGTTCTTCTTCAGCCCCCTCAATCGCTGCGACGCCACCGCCTAGAGTCTCTAAAGATCTCTGCACACCTAAACGTAACAGATTCGTATCTGTCGGCCCCTGAAAAAATAGAAACCCGTCGCGCTCACGCCAAGCCTGTGGACCCCCCAAAGCTAAACCGGCGTCAAGAGTTACGTCCCGAACCTCCTCAACCATTGATTCGTAGCGCTCATCACCTTGTCGCAAACCGGAGAAACTACCCAGATCGGTACTTGCAACCATAATCACGTCAACACCCTCAACGGCAGCTATTTGATCAACAATAGAAACCCCGGTCGGGGCCTCAATCATCGCGACCATCATGATGTTTTCATTTGCGCTATCACGATAGTCATCACCCCAAAGGGCGCGATACTGGCCGTTGCCCTGGCTCCGAACACCAATCGGCGGGTACTTCGCATACTGTACAGCCGCACTAATCTTTTCCGTCGTATCAACGAGCGGAATGATGATGCCCAGCACGCCAATGTCCGTTGCCTTCTGAATGTCTCCTGCAGTTGCATCTGGCACACGCATAAAGGGAATGGCTGGTGCATCTCGACATGCCCATATCATGCGAGCGACTTCTTGATAGCTCAACGGACTATGCTGCATCTCGATCCAAAGAAAATCGTAGCCTGAGTTAGCCATAGCGCAATACACATCGGGATCGGACGAAGTCACTGTACCGCCTATGACCTGCTCGCCCCGAGCAAGCTTTTCTTTCACAGTGTTATAGATACGGGGCTGTTGCGCCTGTGACACCTGTATAAAAGCCAGCCACATTGCAACGAGAGTGACAGTACCGCTGATGAGGCGCTGAATCCCCATAATCGTCTCCTAGTAAACTTATTGTTCTGATTCTACCCGGATCAGGTTAAATACCCCTGCAAATATCCAAGTTGCTTTAGCTGTCTTTAGTCGAGGTACGGTTCAAGGGCTTCCTTCCACAACTGATTACCTCTTTCGTTCAAGTGGAGTCCATCCGCAACAAAAAAATTCAGGCACTACTTTATTAAAGAGTCACCCAGGCCGACAATCAAACGGTTTAACCGTCTCGCCCAAATCTAATCTTTCCATATAGACAGTTGCTGACTCGGTAAAGGTTGCAGGATCTGTAATTGTCATCGTGTACTTGATGCTTGTCCTGTCTTCACTCAACGTGAATTCTTCTCTGACCTCTATAGCCTCACTCTGTGGTGTACCCAGATCATCAAAATAAGGGAATCTGATACGATCCGTGTCGACAATGAGTGTGTCGCCTTCCCAATATCCTACTGAATACCCTGACGGAGTTGCAGATACGCTAACAGGCGTTTCTTCAACATCCATATGAATCGTCCGGACGGTATCCATGTACTCAACACGCAAAATGATCTTTGTACCTTCATCGATAAATTCGAACGGAAAAGGCATGCGCATGGAATATGGCATACCGGCTGATTCACACCGCACCATGAAATTGTCTAAATCGTTCCATTCCGCGCGTGCCTCTAGAGCCTCTTTAGTGAAAGAAAAATTAAATTGCTCGCCATATACGTAATTAATACTCCAGACACGAAAAATGCCGCCGTCTACTGCGTTCGCGACTTCCGAGCTAGCAACCTCAGAACTCCATTGCTCGAGACCACCAACGTGATCCCCTGACCAGTAAGGCCCAGCATTTGCAGCAAGTACAACCTCATCGCCGTTGGGAAGTAGCACGTTAATCGCAAGCAGATTTCTCGATCGTCGAGTTGATAGTCGGCCAGCTACCCTGATTTGATCCCCGATTCTAAAAAGCTGACTTGAAACCCCCATTCTAGACATCACATAGGGTGAACTCCATGACTCTACTTCCCAAATCTCCCGTTCCCCCGTACGGGTCTCTACCATCAATGTGAAGCCCGCATGGGGATTTCGCCAGATTAGCTCCAGAAGCTCGCCATTAATCTCCTGAATCTCCTCAGAATAATGGGCTCGCGAATGATGCGCATATGAGAGAAGAGGAGAAAAGGCCAGTAGCCCTAACAAGGTAATTATTAGTTTCATACCCTCCCTTAACGACACAACCCCGTCATCTGAATACTACCCGTAAACTTTACTCATGGAACACGTGGAACGTTCTAACACGGTGGTATTTATTCGTTTTTCGATACCAGTTCAATCTCGTAGAGTCTTGGCCAATTCTTACCAGTAACAAATAGCCGTTCTGACTCTGAATCAAAAGCTATTCCGTTCAGTACATCTTCACTACCTCTCTGAGAACGGGGATAGATTCCGTCCAAAACCACCCAGCCCATAACTTTACCGCTCGTTGGTGATATACGAGCGATTCGGTCCTGAAACCAAATGTTGGCCCAAATCTCCCCGCGAACAAACTCAAGTTCGTTAAGCTGGCCTAGACGTTGATCTGGGTCGAATACCGTAACACGCCTGACGACTGCCAACGTTTCAGGGTCCAGGAACTGGAGTTCTGACGACCCATTACTGACGATCAATTGCTCCCCGTCGTGGGTCAGTCCCCAGCCCTCCCCATCTAGCCGAAATGTTTTTAGAAGCCTAAGTGTCTCCAAGTCATAAACGAATCCGAGACGGCTTTTCCAAGTGAGTTGATAAAGACGGTCATTAAATACCGTTATCCCCTCTCCAAAGTATTCCGAACGCAGTGTTGTTTGTCTCTCAATGTTCCCCGTAGATAAATCAACTCGTCTAACTGATGAACTACCGTATTGTCCGGTACCCTCATACAGTTGTCCCTCGTAGATAGCCAACCCTTGCGTGTAAGCAGTCGGATCATGTGGAAAGCTTGCAACTACATTTGCATCCCACTCATTTACGTCGCCTTCAGGCCGCATTTGAACCCACGCTAATCCGACGAGGATAAAAAGTGCAAAAACCGTTGCCCCTAGCGTTTTTACCAAGATGGCCAAGCTCTTCCAATATAATTACTAAACTGTCGCGCCCAGTTTCGAGTACAAACTAGCATTAATTTATGGTCGTGGTGCAACTAAGTTCACAGGTGAATTCTGCACAATCAGGGCTTAAATCTTCGATTTTTGTAACGACCTTGGGTGCACGGTAAGTCAGTCCCGTATTACCGCCGTCTCATGGTGTGCCAGTACCGAACGAGCCAACAAACGGCCTACTACCATCAGCAAATGTGATATCTCTCCCATTTGCCCTCAAAGACCCGTCCCTAGCCCGAAAACCCTCAACGATAATTTCTATACCGATCGGTAGGGACTCCTGCGTAAAGCCACGCCTAAATAGCGCGTTCGGTGGACCGCCTTCGATCATCCAGCGTTCAACCGTACCATCGGGCTTCTGCACGTCGAGATGTAGCCACGAGTGGGGACTGATCCACTCCATTTTTGCAATCGTCCCTTCCAACTTAACAGGCTGGGTCGCATCGAATTCCGCTGCGAACGCATGATGCGCTAACACTGGCCCAATCGCTAAAAACTGACCTATGGCGATAAGACCCATGACGAGATTGGTGCGCATCAGTACCTCCCTAATCTTTTGCTCCGGTGACACCATATCTATTCATCTGCCGCGATAGAACGACCGGCACTGAGAATATTGGACAACGCGTAGTTCCCCTCGTGACAGGCATATTCGTATATCTGCGTATTATCAGGAAGCCTTAAAATGGGAACCACCGCCGTCCAAGGCATTGTAAATGTCTTCGGGTCATCGACGGTGATCGTATACTCCATTGTATTCGGGCCCACCCTCTGGAAGCGCTCAACCAAGCGTAAGGTGTCGGACACCCGTGTCCAGATATTGGCCCACTCGTAGTGCATTTTATTGGAAAAATTTATGGTCTCTACGACCAAAGTATCCCCCTCCCAATGTCCAACTGAGTCACCCAGCCACTGAGGAATACCCCGGTGAGAACCGCCATTAACAGGGATAATGCGCCGGTCCTGATACTCTTCGTGCACAATCGTTACATACCCAGGACTCTGCACGATGCGGTTGTGCCCACCGTTGGGACCTTGCCACATTGTGGCGGTCACACCATCGGTTAAACAACGTTCCCCCGTGTCCGGGTCTAAATACGACTCGTACGGGCCAATGCCGTAACGAGCAATCGAACGAGTGGCCGCTTGGCGCGCGTCCTCTGTATAAGGCAATCTTCCATTGGGTGGGTCAATAATCAGTGATGTCTGCCGATATGCTTGCCTAGCCCGCCCATGGTACTGCCAAAAGCTGTTGTACTCATTCCCCCGGATCGGCGATTCTGAAAGCGTACGACGACCAACGGCGGCACCTTCAAACCCAGCTAACCGATTTACTGATAACTCCTGCTCAACCCGAGCTATATCCTCGACCTCTTCATCCGTCAAAAAAGCCCGGCCCTCATGCTCGCTTGGCCGTTCCAAAGGTATCGTTGCCTCATATCTCCACACACCCTGAAGATCTGGATCGCCCCATGCAGTATGGGGTTGCATCCAAGCCTCCACATTAGTTGGTGTTTCGGGAAACTCCTGTGTAGTAACGACGCTCACCACAGCTCCAATAAGTATCGCTCCCACCAGAATACTCACTACGAAAACACGTCGTCGCTTCATCACAGCCCCCTCTTATTCACCTCGTTGCCCGCCCGCGGGATCAAAGACACCAAGCTCGCCGTACATCAGCTGTTCAACGAATTCAACGCACTCGTATTCTAACAGCCGCTTGTCGGTTTCAAGACGCCGATACAGAGGCATCTTGATCGTCCAAGGTTCTGTGAACACGTTCGAATCCTCAATAGTAGCTTCATAAATTAGATGATTTGGGCTGATGGGCGTATAGCGCTCAGTGACATGCAGCGCATCGCTGTGGAAATTTCCGGCTCTATCGAACCAAGTCTGTCCATTAAAACCATTCACATCGACCACGAGTGTCTCTCCCTCCCAACGACCGCGCGACCAACCCATCCATGTTGGACCGGGGCTGTTCCCCACATCATCCATATGAATGGTGCGGATAGCCCCCGCGAACTCGTAAGCTATCAGAATCTTGTCAACCCCCTGAAGAATCTGAAAGGGATAGGGCATATAGGTGGCGCGAGGCACGCCTGGCAAATAACACTTGATCTCTGGATCGCGCTCCAACCAGTTTTCAGCGTTTTCCTGCTTTATGAGCACCGCCCACGGCTGATAGGGGATTTCGTTCCCCACCACAACACTTTCACCCGCAGGGACCCCACCAACCGCACCCAATGCACGTACTACCGGTGCTGGAAGCTCGCCAGGGGTTGCCCAATCCGTTCCAGAAGGAGCGGTAGTACTTGGTGGCGCTGGAACCAGCGCTAACGCAGGTCGGGCCGGATGAGCCTGAATATCGTAGTTGGCGGTGTTAAGGGCCTGCCAGACCCCATTGAGGTCTGGCCAACCGGACGCTGTACGTGGTGCAACATAGTCTGCAGCCTGGCCCCAAAGCGGTGACCCATAAATCACTAGCACAGCAACAACCGCAGTTGTGACAGTCACGCTTGATCTTTGAAGCCCCTGCTGCATGTGGTTGCTCCCCCACAACCAGTATCACTCAGGATCTGGTCTAATGACTACCGTATTGGTGTAAGGCTCACCTACGTGTTCGGTTGTAACTTCTCGTTATGAGAATAGATCAATTCGTCTTTTAATAGAGCTTGAGTCTATCTTCAGCTACGAGAAGATCTTTGTATTCTTCTGGCGTCATGTCTAAGTTCGCGTGCTTTATAACTGCCTCCCGAATATTCGGCATCTCAGAATGATCTAGCCACGCTTCTGGCTCCCAAAGTTTGGACCGCACCACACACTTAGGACAATGCATAAAGGCTTCTTCAACACGCACCACAATGGCAAAACTGGGCACCTGTCCCCTGACAGCCATACTTTTTCGTAGAGCCTCATCACGGACAATTCTAGCCTCACCATTAATACGCAGCGTCTCTCCCCTGCCAGGAATCATAAAGATGATGGCAACGTGTGGATTGGAAATCAGATTCTCGAACGTATCTGCTCTTCTATTCCCAGGTCTGTCTGGGATTGCTATATGTTTATCATCTAGAACTTGAACAAATCCTGCGGGATCACCCTTTGGAGAAACGTCGAGTTCTCCATCAGAGTTCGCCGAGGCAATCACGATAAAAGGAGACTTCGCGATAACACCTTTACAAATATCGTCCAATCTATTAATGGATTTTTCGATTGCACTTGGAGGAGTTTCACCCATCGTAGCCCTAAGATCATCTACCGATGTTACGATTTCTTCACATCCGGCAAACCTGGCTTCTTCGTTAACCATTAGACTCTCCCTCCAATCTCTCTATACAAAGATTCCTGTTGCAACCACAGGTCACTGTAGAGCAGTATTGTATCTTGATTTTACCTGATCGTTGATGACACCTGCACGAGCTTTTGCTTTCGCAGGTTTTTTTATAATCCATATCAGGCCAATGCTTTCGTAAGAGCGCGGAATGGAAAAGCCAAAGAAATATGGGGCAGATTCTCCTATCTTAGTAGCCTATGCCCTTGCTGCTTTAGCAGTTCTTTTTTGGGGGGGGACCCCAGTTGCTAACAAAATCGCTGTAACTACTATTGACCCAGCAACCACGGGCGTCCTTCGGGCGATCTTGGCAGGCCCAATTGCAATCCTACTCGTATTCACGCTTAAACTTCCTTTTCCAAAAAGCTCCCATGACCGCCTTCTTTTAGTCGTTTCTAGCATAACAAGTTTTGCAATTTGGCCAACATTACTGAGCATAGGTATCAGCCTAACAACCGCCGCTCATGCGGGACTCATACTTGCTCAGATTCCTATCTTCACTGGCTTGTTTGCCGCGCTCGTTAATCGCAAGTGGCCAGGCTCCGAATGGTGGATAGGCTCTACTGTGGCTGTGGTTGGAACTTTCTTCTTGATCCTGTACCGCAATGGTACCAATGCCGAAGACGTTTCCATCACGGGCGACCTGATAATTCTAGCCGGTGTTATCGCCTGCTCTATTGGATACATTGCAGGAGGCAAACTGTCCCCTGTAATTGGAACCTGGGCAACGACATTTTGGGGTATCGCCTTAGCAGCGGTCACATTAGTACCAGTTGGGGCCATTCTATTAGGCCGAACCAATTGGTCGGCTGTTGACGGCATTAGCTGGTTCGCAATGGGCTATCTTGTCTTTCTGGGCACAATCGGATGTTACCTAGCTTGGTTTTGGGCCCTCGGCCGTGGAGGCATTACACGTATCAGTTCCTGGCAGCTCGCTCAACCAGTGATCACTCTCATACTGGCAGCGATCCTCCTCGGTGAGTTAATTACGCTCCCGTTGATCGCTGTCGCCGGTGTTATAGTCGCAGGCGCCGCTTACACACAGTTATCAGCAAAGCATTCATAAGGGGATATCCACGGCACAAAAATCAAGTACCCCATCAAATCATCTCGCGAACCCGGCTTCGTATTCAGCTGCTCGAATTCTGGCCCCTCTGACAACATTAATAATACCGTAATTACCCTCGTGGCATGCCCACTCAAATAGCCCCGGTGGCTCCATCTTCGGCCAAGGATTCTCTATTGTCCAAGGCACCTCCCATGTTGTCGGATCAGTCAACGTCGCCTCATAAAGAATCGTATCTTGATCAACTCGCGTTAAGCGTTCGACGAGGTGCAGGTTACCCTCAGCTCCCCTAAGACGCCCCCATTTTCGATTCTCATGAAAATTACTTGTTTCAACAACTAGCGTATCGCCCTCCCAGTGACCGCGCGACGAGCCCAACCAATTACGAATGTCGTCTGGGAACGGGGAGCGCCCATCAAGAGGAATGATGCGCACATCACTGTTACTTTGTGCGATGAGGAGCACGTGGTTCGGGGTCTGAACGATCTGAGACTCACCAATCTGCTGGGTAAAAGGAATTCTGGGAGGTCCCTCGCCTCCCATAATACAACGCTCCGTCTGTGAGCGAGATACTAGAGTGTGACGCCGTGCCTGTGCTTGATACCGTTCCTGCCCCTCAGGTGTAAGGGCGGGTATTTTTCCGTCAGGCGGATCGATAATCAGTGCTGTACGTCGATTTGGTCTAATTGGACTTTGCCAGTTGTCCATCCCGAACTCTGTCCAGTCATAGTGTACGGTAGCTGGATCGACAGCTGCATCGCGGGCAACAGCTCTTCGGAAGGACTCAATGGCCTCCTCCGGCGTGTACAAAGGCTTTCCGGCAAGCTCATCAGGTCGCTGCAGCGGCGTATAGCTCACACTCATCCAATAACCCGCCAGGTCCGGGTCGCCCCACGGAGTACGGGGGGATCTTTCCCGAGGCCGTGTTGGATCCCACACCCTATCGATGGCCCTCGCGAGGGCCATCTCTACATCATCCTCGAAGTAAGCGTAGGTGGATTCGGCAGTTTGTGGTGAAGCAGCTCGAGCCGCTTCCAGGGTTTCGTCTGAGCGCTGATTAACAAGAGCAGATGCTGGTGGTGGCGTCTGACCAACAACACGAAGCGGTACCCACAGCGCCATCACCATCGTAAGCAAAATGACGTTCAACGATACGAAAACTTGACTACGCATCTGAATACTCCTGACCGTCTCAACAATCCATTCTGGAACACTGAAGCAAGGCGGTACATTGTTTGCTACTGAGATCAGTAATACAAATCGCTTCAGTACAAGCAACGTAACTTTAAAAGTATTGAGCCTCCTTACTTCTAAGGTCCTCTACTATCAGAAATGCAGTTGTACGGTATACGTTCTTCGCCCTCTACCCAAATCCACCGCCTCTCCAATATCACGGGCTCGGTAAAAATAGCGGAATCAGTCGCTGTTACCTGATATCTCAAGACACTACCGTCGACACTCGGTGTAAATCGCTCAACCAACTTGAGCGCGTCTGTTTGTGGTATACCTGCCTGATCAAACCAGGGCCAATCAATATTGATTGTGCCCACCACAAGCGTATCGCCCTCCCATCGCCCTTTAGAGTAACCAAACGGGCCGCTGGGCTCGTTATCGGCATTGGCGTTATTCGCCATATGTATTCTGCGAACTGTATCCTGCTCTTCCAGAAACAAGAGAATGTCGCCACCTTCCGAGACAAACTCCAACGGATAAGGCTGGTCCATGATCGCTGGCATGCCACTACGACAGTGGATATAAGGGTTTTCAGAAACCGGGTCCCAATTCACTTGAGCCGTCCGAGCATTATCAGTTAACGGGTAGCTAGCATTCCACAACGTCCTACCCTCATTATCACCCCCCCGATCTGCGGCATCGCTGCCCCACACCCGAAAAAGCCCGACCGGGGTGGCTGGCAAATCTTCTATCCTTGCGGCCTGGTAAAATCCTGTGGTTGATCCCACTAAACTTTCACTCCAACGCGGTTCAGCAAAATGATCAACGACTAGTTCGCGCCCGTCGGTCAATAGGATATTAGTTAAGAAAATCGAGGCGGGATCGCGTAGTCCTCGAAAACCAGCAATACGGGTACTATCGCCCACCCGGAACGCGTCTGGCGTAAGGCCAGCACGTATAAGCTGGGTAGCCGCTCTCGACTCAACTTGCCATAAGGTTTCACGGCCGTCTTCCCCAATCGTCTCAACTATGAGTAACGTGTGTGGATTCCGCCATTCGACTTGGGTGAGCGTTCCAGCTATTTCCACTACGTTATCTCTGTCGAAATACAGATTGGTTGAGTGATGTGCGCTAGCAACAACTGATAGGACAACTCCACCAAGCAAAACACCCGCTCGAATCATCATAACGATCCACCAGTCCTTCTACTCCTAAAATTCATTATTCATTAGCACAGATTTGCTTGCAATCATCGAAACACGGCCATGCTCAAAAAACCCATTTTCCTCAAGAATCTCCTGCCATAGCATCTCTACCACATATTCCTCAAACCTCAGAGAAGATGACACCACCCATGAATTTCAGTATCTGGAGTCTCAACAGTTAAAATGGCCAGAGGCAGATGATTACATAGGGAATCTACGGTGAGCAGCGTGAAAAGTAAGTTTGTGGTGGCAGTCATGGCAGCATGGATCGCCCTACCTGCTGCGGGACATCACAGTGCTAAGATCTTTGATTCAGAAACCGTGCTTGCCCTCCCCGGCACAGTGACCCAATTCAACTGGGCGAACCCGCATACCTACATCCATATTGAAACCCAGGATGACACCGGGGAATTGGTGGAGTGGGAAATCGAAACTGATCCGGTCCCAATCCTCGCCCGCAGTGGTTGGACGCGGGAATCAATCCAACCCGGAGACCGAGTCTTGATACGAGCGCGACCCGACAGCAACCGTCAGAGAAAACATGCGTTATTGGTATCTATCGAGAAAGAAGACGGCTCAGTCCTATCGTCCAGGTCCTATTTCCTAAGAAACCCAGACGATCAACAATCGCTAGCTCATGCCTCAGATTTTTCAGGCCTGTGGGAACTACGCAACGAGGATTACGACCGCTATTACGCAGGCTGGGGTGCGATAACACTAACCGAGAAAGGAGAGGTGGGGAGCGCTGAATACAATGTCCGGATGGACAGCCCAGCCGCGCAGTGCATCGCCGCACCTCTGCCATCGATCCTAGTCGCACCGTATCTAAACGAGATACAGATAAGTGAGGATGTCATCGTTATCCGAAATGAACGATTTAATGCAGAACGCACCATCTACCTAGATGGCCGTGGACACCCCGAAAACGGTGAACGTTCTAATCAGGGTCATTCAATCAGTTGGTGGGAAGGGGATGTGTTGGTAATCGACACTACCCATTTTTCAGACCATAGAGCTCCCATCTCCGGACAGCAGGGCAATGAAGGAGTCCCCTCGGGCGCATTCAAGCATGTCGTTGAGCGTTACACATTAAGCGAAGACGGCACACGGATCCTCATTGACTTCACACTCGAAGATCCTGAGTATCTAGCGGAACCGTTCAGCGGGAGAGTACAGTGGTACTATGCCCCGCACTTTGAAATGATGGGTTTTGGCTGCAACCTAGAGAACTCCAGACGCTACACGCTCGAATAATCGCCAACAAAAAAACAAGCGCTCTCGGTGAGAGAAATCCTAAAAAGTGCCACACCAAAGCAACCGATCCGAGTCACACGGGTCCGGAGGTTCAAAAATGATTGCCGTTATCTTTGAAGTGGAGCCGCAAACTGGCAAAACAGGAGAGTATCTAGACATCGCGGCTCAACTGCTCCCAATAGTCAAGGAAATAGACGGATTTATTTCAATTGAGCGATTCGAAAGTCTCTCCCAACCTGGAAAAATCCTCTCGTTATCGTTCTGGAGAGATGAAGATGCCATTAAGAAATGGCGAAACATCGATGAACACAGACAAGCGCAACATGAAGGGCGTAACAATATTTTTTTCGACTATCGCTTACGCATTGCCAAAGTTTCCCGTGACTATGGCATGCGCGACCGGGATGAGATTCCAGAAGACAGCAGACAGTTCCATACGCTGTAGCAATCCCTAAGGTAAAATCTAGTTTAGAAAAGAGATTCGAAATATCCTGAGGAATCCCATGTCACGGTCAGCATTATCTTTGTGCGCATTATTTTTTGTCCAACTAGCTCAGGGACATCACAGCAGTATCGGCATCTATGACGAAGAAAATCTCATTGACATAGAGGGTGTAGTCACCTCTGTCCGGTGGAGAAACCCCCACCCCTTTTATACGGTTACCGTGGAAAATGAGAACGGGAAAATGATCGATTGGGAGATCGAGACCGGATCGGTCAGCACACTAAGGCTTCGGGGTGTGGGCCGTGACTTTATTCAGGTCGGAGACCGGGTGAGACTAGCTGGGCAATCCTCGTTACAAGGCCTTCCGGAAATGTTCGCCCAAAATATGCTGTTGAACGACGGGAGAGAAGTTTTGCTAAGAGCGGTCTCAAAGCCATACTGGCCAGCGGGGCTCGCGGGAAATCTATACGAGCGGGAAACTGACGAAGCGCGCTCCACGGAAGGACGACGAACAGCCAATGGGATTTTCCGAGTGTGGAGCCCCATTTTTCATGACCCTGAAGCCTATCCTTTATACAACAGCTCGACAATCTCTTCGCTTACGGAGTCAGCAACGGTGATTAAGGCGCGGTGGGATCCGCGCACTAGTCCATACACGGGATGCCAACCAAAGGCTATGCCGCAAATTATGGGCTCAGCTTATCCAATCCAGTTCACTGCACGAGGAGGCAACCTCATTATTCAGATTGAGGAATTTGACCTTGAGCGACTTATCCATATGGATGTATTGCGTTCTGCGATACCAGATACCTACTCGCTTCTCGGATTTTCTAAAGGTCGATGGGAAGGAGAAACGCTGATCGTCGAGACCGAAAGAGTTGAAGCCGCCATTTTGTATGGAGATGGCACGCCACAGGGTAGAGAAATCCAGCTAGTCGAACGCTTTACAATGAATGAAGCGCAGGATCAACTGAACTACAGGGTATCTATTACCGATCCAGAAAATTTCTCAGAAACATTAGAATTTACTCGTTACTGGGTTTGGCAACCCGATATCCGCCTACAGGCCTACAATTGCGGTAACCAACTATAGGAGAAGGAATTGGAGCTCCTCATTCTAAATAATCTGAATTGGCAAATAATGATTGGAGCCGTATGCTACGAGCATAGAGAATGCTACAAACAACCCATTTGGGTAAGAGCAAGACAGGTCACGGGGGACATATGACTAATCTGCGCCTATCGATAGTCTTTTTGGTCGGGCTCTGTCTCGGCAGCGAACTTGCTCTAGCTCACCATGGTCGAGGCACACGTTACGACACGAGTGCCGAGATCGAAATACACGGTACCATCAGAGAACTCGTGTGGCGCAATCCTCATGTGGCCATTTTAATTGATGTGGCAAATGACCAAGGTGAAGACGTCACCTGGGTAATAGAACACAGCAACGTGAGTACGCTGGCTCGGCTAGGTTATCACCGCAATTCGCTAAGAGCTGACCAGAAAGTCATAGCTGTCATCAATCCAGGCAGCAACGGCGATCCGGTCGGACTTTGCCAGAGAATTATTCTTGAAGATGGCACTACCATCTTTGTTCGCGGCGGAGACGCCGACCCAAACGATTAGAGACTGCGAACATGCCAAGCCAACGAGTGTTGCCAATACTCGTGCTGTTTTTTTTTCAGTCGCCCGGCGGATTAGCCCAGAACAGTGCGCCCACAGATTTTGACCCCCGTGATCTCTCCGGTGTCTGGTCTGGCTTCGGCGGTGGCGGTGGGCGTGTTCCCTTCGGCCCGGATAGGCCACCCTTGACACCTGAAGGTGAAGCGAAGTACCTGACACATATCCCGACCCGCAGCGCCGATCCCCGTGTGCCGGCCGTAGATGATCCTGCACTTTCAAATGATCCAACCTTTGCGTGTAACCCCCGTGGATTTCCGCGTGTCATGTTTGATACTTCATCACGGACATTCGAATTCATCCATATCGATGACAGGGTGCTGCAACTCCTACAACGAGGCCGGACACTACGTGAATTCTGGATGGATGGTCGGGAAATCCCATCACCCGAGAACATGGATAACATCGGACCCTCCTGGTATGGGCATTCAGTTGCAAAGTGGGAAGGAGATGAATTAATCGTCGATACAGCAGGCATGGATGATCGTGCCTGGCTTGATACGCTAGGTCATGTGAAAAGCTTTGAAGCACGAATACAGGAGCGGTACAAGAGAGTCGATGCAGATACCATAGAACTGCAAATGACACTCTACGACCCAACAAGTTATACCGCCCCCTGGGTCAGCGACACGAAAATTTTCAAACGTGAATCACCAGAAAGACTTACCTTCTTTGGTTGGTACGGCATGTTCTCCGGGGTGGCAGATCTTATGTGTGCACCACTCAATGCAGTCGAGCGACAAAGAGATGGAGCTTACTAAATTGCGCTGCCCAACCCAGTGGGCATTCCCGATACTCACTCTCCTTTGGTTGCAATCTCCCGGTGGATTGGCCCAGGACGGTGCGGGCACAGACTTCGACCCCCGTGATCTCTCCGGTGTCTGGTACGGAGTCGGCGGCGGCGGCGTGCCCTTCGGCCCGGATAGACCGCCCCTGAAGCCTGAAAGTGAAGCAAAGTACCTGTCGCATATCCCGACCCGCAGCGCCGATCCCCGTGTGCCGGCCGTAGATGATCCTGCACTTTCAAATGACCCAGCCTTTGCGTGTAACCCCCGTGGATTTCCTCGCATCATGTTTGATAATCGTGGAGAGACATTCGAATTCATCCACATCAATGACAGGGTGCTGCAACTTCTACAGCAGGAACGGACACTACGTGAATTCTGGATGGATGGTCGGGAAATCCCATCACCCGAGAACATGGATAACATCGGACCCTCCTGGTATGGGCATTCAGTTGCAAAGTGGGAAGGAGATGAATTAATCGTCGATACAGCAGGCATGGATGATCGCGCATGGCTTGATCACAATGGTAACGTCAAGAGTTTTGAGGCACGGATACAGGAGCGGTATAGAAGGGTCAATGCAGATACCATAGAACTTCGAATGACGCTCTACGACCCAACAAGTTACACCGCCCCCTGGGTTAGCGTAACAAAAATTTTCAAACGTGAATCGCCAGAAAGACTTACCTTCTTTGGTTGGTACGGCATGTTCTCCGGGGTGACAGATCTTATGTGTGCGCCTCTTAACGCAATCGAACTACGAAGAGATGGGGCTTACTGAATCGCGCCGCCCCAACCAGTGGGTATTTCCGATACTCACCCTCCTTTGGCTGCAATCGCCTGGGGGATTAGCCCAAGACAGTGCGGTCATAGACCTCGACCCCCGTGATCTCTCCGGTGTCTGGTACGGAGTTGTTGGCGGCGGTGGGCGTGTTCCCTTCGGCCCGGATAGACCACCCTTAACACCTGAGGGTGAAGCAAAGTACCTGACACATATTCCGACCCGCAGTGCCGATCCACGTGTACCGGCCGTGGACGATCCTGCACTTTCAAACGACCCCACCTTCATGTGTAACCCCCGTGGATTTCCGCGCGTAATGTTTGACGATGGCGGAGAGACATTCGAATTCATCCACATCGATGGCAAAGTGCTGCAACTTCTACAGCGAGGTCGGACGCT
>DBZY01000097.1:0-505 GCA_002311835.1 Proteobacteria bacterium UBA1148
CCAGGCCTTCTCAGCGATGCGCTGGCGGCGATATGGCAGCCCGAAGAGGATCTTGTCGGACGTAACCCAGCCGATTATGGGTATGACTATACGGGGTTTTCTGGTACTCCTCCCTACGCTGCTGAGCGAATAGACCAATTCATACGTGTACTCCAGAACAGACCTGATCAAACGGCTGGATCCAAATTGAACATGCTAGAAGTATTGGGATCTTGCTTGCTAATGGCCATTAGTCCTGAAATCTGTCCAATTTATCGTGCCGACCCTATGAATAGAGCCTATCAGTTAACAGGTTCTCCTGCACCACTACGACAGGACCCTCCATTAAAAAAATATCTTCATGCGATGGATTTTTTGGACCAGGTCCTGGCCCAATGCGGGTTACGCGGAGTAGATCTTAGAGATCCTTTAGACGCTCAATCCATTGTTTGGTGGATTACTAAGAACGATCCACCCGAACACTGGGAGCAATCTACCAAAGAGGAGTTTCTCAGATATCGGGGGG
>DBZY01000097.1:643-794 GCA_002311835.1 Proteobacteria bacterium UBA1148
TTCGTAGATACCACGCCTCTATTCGTTCAAAGGGGTTCGTCATCCTATCTGGAGTTAGCGGGACCGGGAAGACTTGGCTTGCCCAAGAATACGCTAAGGCGATTAAAGGGGAGTGTCTGGTGGTGCCGGTTGCTCCAAACTGGACTACCAA
>DBZY01000097.1:988-2027 GCA_002311835.1 Proteobacteria bacterium UBA1148
ATGCTAAGCCGTATTTTCTGATATTAGATGAGATGAACCTCGCCAGGGTTGAATTCTACTTCGCGTTGTTCTTGTCTAAACTTGAAATAATGCATCGGGAAGGACCTACGCCTATAGATTTGGGTACGGAACAAGTGGATCTAACCCCGAATCTGAAGGTGGTTGGCACCGTAAACATTGATGAAACCACCCAGATGTTTTCTGACAAAGTTTTTGACAGAAGCCAATTAATTGAATTGCCAGTTAGACGAGAGGAGATCATTTCGTTAACTTCCGATAAGCCTTACGCAGAAGATTTACTGAGGATATGGGACGCTGTTCGAGAGATTGCTCCTTTCGCCTACCGAGTCGTCGCCGAGATCGAATCCTATTGGAACGAAGCGAGCGAGTTAGGAACAAGCCCGGGGGATGCTCTAGATGAGCAGGTACTCCAAAAGGTACTCCCCAAGATCCGGGGTATGGATCAAAGGGTTAAAGAAACCCTAGAAAAAATAATCGATGTTGCCCGGGAAAAGTATCCGTTGACTCAGGATAAAGCTCAGTCGATGCTGACCTCATTTAACCAAAATGGCTTCACCAGCTATTTCGCCTAAATTCCGGTCTAAAGAGCCGGGTTTCCCCTTCATTGATAGCCCATCTGAGTGGGTGCCTGCTCTCATCGACCTCGAAGTTCCTTGGGATACCTGGCTTGATGCGCGAGTGTACCTACAGAACAAGAAATTGGATGTACACCCAATTCAAGCTGGCGATGGGTCACCGATTGTAATTGCGGAATGGCCTAGGTCTGGTCCTGGACATTATCGACTCGAAACCAAGATTGGAGAGTCGGTCACCCGAAGCGACGTCACGATAAGACCGTCGAAGATATCAGAGGAGTCCTATGAGCAACTTATTGACGATTTGGAGGATCGGCTTCCTGCCTCAATAGCAATAGGATTGCAAGCAGGGGGAGCGCTGGGCGGCCTGAATCTTACAGATCGTAGTGAAAGCACACTAGCGGAACAGGTTGTCAGACTCAGACGAGCGGTCATGGGAACTG
>DBZY01000097.1:2152-2789 GCA_002311835.1 Proteobacteria bacterium UBA1148
CCCCCCGCTCATAGATTTCCGCAAGCTGTGGCCCGCATCGGGAATCTGGGAGAAGACCGTCTGCCCATCCAGGTTATCGATAGCCGTGTTGAACGCAGTTTCGACGTTTACGAGAACCGGTTACTTAAATTCTTTGTCAAAAGGGTTCAATCTAAGCTTAATGTACTACTACAGAGATTGAGGGGCACGAACAAGACTGAACTTCTTAACGATGCAGCCGATTCACTCGAACGGTTGCAGATCGCTAGACGCATAGCATCGTTTTTGGACCAGGTGCGTGATGTCCCTAATGTCCCGGACTCCATCAGCATGGTTTTTATCAAGGAACCTCGTTACCGTACCGTTCTGGACCGATATATCGAATACAAGAAGAGTTTCACGGTTACTGTCGACGAACCGGCTCTAGAGACTCCGCTTAATGATCTCCCAACTCTCTACCAATCTTGGTCAACCATGTCGGTCATAGACACATTACTAACGGTGGGACACGAACTTGGGTTTCGAGTTGAATCTGAACAGCTATACAGGAGAGACTTCGGGGACTTCTGCATTAGGATACTCCCAGAAGGCCGACCAGTAGTGGTGCTTAGGCATGATGGTAGTCAAACAAAAGTTGCTTTAATTCCTGAACCCAGTT
>DBZY01000116.1:0-4898 GCA_002311835.1 Proteobacteria bacterium UBA1148
TGATTGAACGCTAGCGCTCGAGTGGCTACGTACTGTTGGAATCGAATCATTGAGAAACATGAAGGCCATGGGAGTGGGATTTTCTGTTTAACGCAGATCTGGTCGAGATCCTCCAAGTGGAAGGGTTCGATGTCCTACTACCTCTGGAGAAGGACCATCACTCCAATATCACTTTCACCCGGTGCATTGCATCTGCAAACGCACAGACTCTGACGATTTTTCTACAGCACACAACGTATGGCACCGGCCTCTTCGCTGGGTATATGGCTGTGTGCGAAAAGGTACCTGACCAAAAGTGGTACATCGCGATCCTCTACCGTGAGTGCTGGGTCGATAATCTCCAGAAACGTGTGTCAGTGAGCAACCCCCACGTCCAAAATACATCCGCCAGCAGAGAGAAATAATCATATGCCAATAGACTTTTTTCGTTGGGTGCATGAAAACAATCCCTCGGAAAACCTGGAGTACCGAAAAGGCTGGTGGGACTATATCGAAATCGTACAACGTCTGATGGATAAACACGAGATTGACGCTGCACAGGTGGTGGGAACCTATCTTATGACAACTCCTCCGCCAAAAGAAGAGCTGTGCATGCCCATCGTCAGCCTCAGAACCACGCGTGCGACGATCTTGTTGAAATGTGATTTTGGTGTCTAGCCGGAATGCTGGACGATTAGCGTTGACAAACAAAACAGCAAGAGCGGACCAACATATGGCCTTTTCGATGAAACGGTAGACTTGAGAACTCAAGGCGTAACGGGTTTTGCGACCGACTGGGTGTATCCTTCGTATCGCGATAGTCCCGGTAAATTCTCATGCAATCTTGGGGATGAGTGGGACGTTTCCATGTTGATCCAAATAGTGACTCACGACGATGCCTAACGGCAATGCCCAATTCCATGACACTCAGGGATGACTAGGCGATATGACAGAAATTGGCGTCATCGCCGACACGCATAAACTGCTTCGACCAGAGGCTGCGGCATATCTGCAAGGGTGCGAACTCATTATACACGCAGGAGATATTGGTTCTCAGGGTATCATTGCAACGCTGGAACAGATTGCGCCCGTAATAGCTATTCGGGGCAATATTGATAAGAGATCTTGGGCAGATGCATACCCGTGTACTGAGAGCGTGGAAGTTGAGAACCGACGTATCTACGTTCTACATAATGCCCGTGAGCTGGATCTAGATCCCTCAGAGGCAGGCTTTGATGTGGTGATTTCTGGACACTCCCACAAGCCGCAAATCAGACGAGAAGACGGAGTACTGTATTTAAATCCCGGGGGTGCAGGCCCTCGGCGTTTTACCCTTCCTATCGCGGTGGCAAGACTCCGCCTGACCTGCAACGTCATTGATGCTCGGATCATAGAAATAGGCTAATTACCTTAAGAGCCCTAATCTGGAAGCTGCTGAAGTCGTGAGTCTAAGAATTTTTTTCTAGCAATATTTCTCGTGAGGCAGATGGCCTCTGGGTAATGGTGTCGCTCGGTCTAGGATCCGAACGAATGCGAGCCATGTAGGGTCATCCATCATTGGTTCTACGCCCCGCAGTTTTGTCCTTTTGGCGAGCAAGACCCGTTCCTCACAACGAGCAGCGTGAGTGGCAAACTTAACGAGATCAACCTCTTGCAATTGGCTATCCTTCAAGCTGTTCGCCATTCGTCAACTTGGAGTGCGGCCCAGTGTGGCGTATTTGACCCATCAGTGAATCTATTTTCTCTTTCAATCGGTGCCAAATGATATGAGTCCTTGTAGATATGTTGTTGAGGCATTCATGATGTGCTGACCGAGGCTTCATTACCTCGCCGTCGATTTCCTCAGAGATACCTACGATACTCGCGTAACGATAATTCCCCAGCCTCACCGCAGTAGCAGAAAGCCAAACGACCGATACGACTAGAGCCAAAATTACGATATTCTTCATTATCTCTGGTAAGATCGCGAGCGTCTGTTAGCAGTCCGAATCCACCCCTTCACCCGAGTGCCTCTTCCGTATATCTGCGCTAGATGCGAACATCTTTGTTTATTAATGGAGTCAGGGGACTTATTCAATCAGCCGACGCACAACATTCTCCTGTTTCTGCGGCAATACGCCTGGGGATCGGCCCTTCAGGGAACACGGCAGATTTGATTGTGGTATGATCGGCCAATCGAGTTCTGTCAGGTAAAGCTTAGAGCAGCTGTGGTACGGCCTCAATAAGGCTGACAATAAAGAAGGTCTCAAGTGGTTTGCGCATCGGTCTGTTTTCCGTGTTCCTGACATCCGACCTGTCATGGGAGCCAACATTGTATAACCTCGTTTCTAATTGGCGGCCCCAGGGAGATCAGCCAAAGGCAATTGAGTTACTGTCACGCGGTCTTGTTGAGGGGCAGGATCGCCAGGTGCTTCTTGGTGTCACTGGGTCTGGCAAAACTTTCACCATGGCCCATGTTATTCAGCAATCAAACCGTCCTGCTCTGGTAATGGCGCCGAATAAGACACTGGCTGCACAGCTCTACAACGAATTCCGCGAGTTGTTTCCTGATAACGCCGTCCGATATTACGTCAGTTATTATGACTACTACCAGCCCGAGGCTTATGTCCCGCGAACTGACACCTATATCGCTAAGGATTCAGCTATCAATGATGAAATCGACAAAATGCGCCACTCAACGACTAAAGCGTTGCTGGATCGCCGCGACGTAATCGTTGTAGCAAGTGTCTCTTGTATCTATGGACTCGGATCACCAGAATCGTATTTTGACCTTATCGTCTTTGTCGAGGAAGACGCCGAGATCGACCGGGACTCCTTCCTTAGACAACTGGTTGAAATCCAATACGAGCGAAAAGACTACGACTTTTACAGAGGCACGTTCCGCGCCAAAGGGGACACTGTAGATATATTCCCCTCCTATGAAGATAAGTATGCCATTCGCATAGAATTTTTCGGCGACACCATTGAGAGAATCATCGAGATAGACCCGATACGCGGTAAACTATTGCGACGCATGGATAAAGTCGCATTCTATCCGGCACGTCATTACGCTACCAAAGCCGACCTACTGAAGCGCGCGATCACATCCATCCGAACCGAACTTGGTGAACGTTTGGCCGAATTGCACAAGGACAGTTACGCCCTTGAGGCTCAGCGTCTTGAGCAACGCACGCTCTACGATATTGCGCTATTGGAGGAGATGGGAGTCTGCCCAGGTATTGAGAATTATTCGCGCCATCTTGATGGACGCTCCCCGGGGGAGCCGCCGTTCACATTACTTAGCTACTTCCCTAAGGATTATTTGTTATTCATTGATGAGAGTCACGTCACTGTTCCACAGATCGGCGGTATGTACCGCGCAGACGTCTCCCGTAAACAAACGCTTGTCGACCATGGGTTTCGGTTACCTTCGGCGATAGATAATAGACCCTTGAGTTTTACTGAGTTTGAGGCGCGCATGGGGCAAGTAACTTTCGTGTCAGCAACCCCCAGCGACTACGAATTACGAGGAAGCAGTGCTGTAGTCGAACAACTCGTGCGTCCCACGGGATTGCTGGACCCGCAGATCCTTATCAGGCCGGCGAATACCCAAGTTGAAGATCTCTTGGATGAGATTCACCAGTGCGCAGGTCGTGGAGAACGAGTCTTGATCACCACCCTCACGAAGCGACTTGCCGAAGACCTGACTGACTATTACCTTCAGATTGGAATTAAAGTCCGATACCTACACTCAGACATTGATACACTGGAACGTATTGAAATTATTCGAGACTTACGGTCTGGTAGTTTCGATGTTCTCGTAGGGATTAACCTTCTCCGAGAGGGCCTTGATATACCCGAGGTCGCGCTCGTCGCAATCCTCGACGCTGATAAGGAAGGATTTCTGCGATCGGTGACGTCGCTGGTTCAGACAATCGGGCGAGCATCGCGAAATATAAATGGCACCGTGATTATGTATGCAGACGTCGTGACTTCGTCTATGAGGCGAGCTATAGACGAAACAGAGCGACGGCGTGAAATTCAGCAACAGTTCAATGTCGATCACGGCATCACTCCGGAAAGTATTCAGAAGGCCGTGAGTGCTCCTCTCGTCCGATCCTACCAGGAAACATCTGGAGAAACCGCCGCGCTAGACGCTGGAAAGCATGTTCTTGGTGAGGACGAGACTATAGAGCAGCTAAAAAGGGCAATGCATAAAGCCGCGGCAGCCCTGGATTTTGAGGAGGCAGCACAGGTCCGTGACCGGATTGCCGCCATAGGACAACGTGAGCTGGGTATCCACCAACCAATTCCGTTTCCTTAGCGCCCCCTCTCTTACCGCCTGCCTTTATGTTTCGGTCTGCGTGATCAGGTGAAGGTCTCAACTGCCGTGTTTCGTATCTTCGCCTTCATCAGGAAGCCCAATCGCCTTTCGACCTGGAATCGGCCTAGATGCAGAGGCAGTGAGGCGGCGGTAATGCTTTTCCATGCGCGCATCACAGTTCCTGCATTTGACGTCGTCCTCCTTCAGGAGTGAGCTGGGGGGAACCACTGTTCTGCACTTGCTGCACCGGAAATAGTATTCCAAGTATTCGTGCTCCATCTACACCAGCTCTTAGTGGGCGGAGTTCTAAGCGGGGGTGATTCAGAAACCCTTTCAACTCTTGCGAATCTAACACTGTAATGATGTCCAGGCGAGAAGCGGGGCGGCCCGCTCTGGTGTACACTACGTGAGCAGGCTTAATCCGACCCTATTCTCCTGCCTCGCCTCCTGCATCAGTGGCACTCGCTTCGGCCTTTTCTTCCATTGAGGCAGTCTCTTCCTTTGCCTCTTCTGCCACCTCGGCTGCCTCACTCACTGAGCGGTCACTATCGCCAGGACCTCCCTCGTGGTGGTCTGCGTATACTCCCATCGGAGCACTTGCGAGTCCTACCGTCAG
>DBZY01000116.1:5010-7570 GCA_002311835.1 Proteobacteria bacterium UBA1148
TAACCCATCGACAAAAAAAGGACAATGACTTGGAAGCTGCGAGCAGCTACAAATTCTCGATTCCGACTGGAAGGCAGATCCGTTTCTGGACGACAGCGAAAACCCTTGAACCCCAAGATTAAAGCACGGCAAGCGGCGGACGGCGGATCTACTATCGCAGTAGTCTGAAAATAATATCTTCATTGGATCCTGCGGGCCGATCATGGACTTCATCCCGATGGAAGACACGATACGAACACACCGTTTTCTTGAGAATGCCCATTACCTAAAACCCTCCTCCTGGTGGGAGAAGCAGCAACTCAAAGTTGAATCCGACCGGGACTTTAACGTGCTTGTCAGGCATATTGTCCGGTCCGGAGTTTAATCGTCGGGAGGGCAACCTCAGATTGCCGTGCCAGTCAGCGCATGTGTGACTCACACGAGCTTTCGTCTTTTCTGTTACGGTAAAACGGCGACAGTCAACTGGGACAACGGGCCTATCTTTATCTCAGTGCCGTCGGCTGTTCTTAAACGGTTATCTGCGTTTGTCCTCCAACCTGCAGAACCATCACCGCAACCTGCGCTAACTTTGACGACTGCCAGGCTACTCAGGTTCCAATCGATTCAGAACCTGTTATTTGCGCTCGGGTATGTCATAAGACGAGATGCGAACGCTTTGGTCAACACAGTGACGACGCACATGATCGGCTACGATCAGATCGCCAGCCGTTCTGTTTTCGAGTTTGTCCGATGGGGGCTAGCGACGGGCTGGTTAGAACCGTACGTAAAAAACGGCGAAACAGCCGAGGGTAAGCCCGCCTAGCCTAATCTAGCTATGCCCAAACTTCTCACTCATCGTTTTAACGCGTGTAAAGTAAAGACAAACAGCGAAGGACAATCCCGTGGATCAAATCGGCTACGAGCTCTATGAACGGAAGAAGGGACCAGATCCAGGAAAATACTGGATCGTGAAGGTAGGCGGCACACACCTCGTTGGCGCACAGGCCCGATCACGCCCGGCGAGATCCCGGCGGAGTCTGTTTTTGGCCGGCAATATCTAGATGCTCTCGACTACGCCGAAGTGCCTCATTGGGCGGGCGTAGAACAAGATCCCGATGACCCCGACCGGGTTTATCATGACTGGTGGGTAGGGCCGGCCGCTGAGAACTAGCCCTGCCTAAAATCCCCACCGGTCTCTCGCAACCTTATGAAGCGCACCTGTAGATGTTCATCACCGCGCCACTCGGGCAAGGTTCTGTCTGTTCCATCACCTCGGCCCAGCAGTTGACGGCCCCACCGCCGTGCCTAAACCCACCAGAAGGATCTTCGTCGGCAACCTGGGTGCCTGCATAACGCCGTCAAGCGTCAAGAAAGTCAAAATAGCGAGATCTCTCATCAGTGCTCTCCAAGTTGACAAGTGTTGTGGCCCTGCTAAGCTGCCGAAGATCATCCGATTTAGTCATACTGAGAAGGCCGAGTACTCCTACTGCTCGGCCTTTTTGGTTGAATTGATCGGCTGCATGAGAAGATGCTCAGAGGTGTGCAGCATTGAGTTGGAATCCGCGGCGCGTTACAAGACATCTTCAATGCTCTTACTGTCCCGAGCAAACTGGGCAGCTGGTGGGTGACCCAAGCGCAATGCGCTCCCCCTAAGGTCGGGGCCCTACTAACTCTTTCGTTCAACGGACGGCAAGACCTGTCTTTTCGTGTTCTTGAGCTCGACCCTAATCGCCTCGTAGTGTTCGTGTGCTTCAAAGGTCCTCTCGCGTGGCAGGGAACACACCTGCAGTTTCGCCTCTCGGAAGATGCGAATCAAGTGTTTGTGGACCTCGTGCATGCAAATATAGGGGACCCAGATTCCTTCCTCTATTTCAATACGAAGTGGCCTATTTATCTACTCAGTCTGAAGGCCTTTATCGAGACAGGACAGGGAACCCCCTACCCGAAAGAGACAAAAATTCATATTGGAGATTAGTGCATTCGTGAAAAAACCGGCTAAAGCGGGAATAGACCATGTAGAGGGTAACGAGCATCTGATGACCCTGAGGGGGAGATATGTCAACTGCCGAGACTAGGGTTTCAGCGTACCGCGCAGATTGAGTACGGTTCTCCTATGCCTATCCGTTCTTCAAAATTGGATGGAATCGGATGGACTATTGTATACCACCTCGAACATCGCGCCGGAGATCACATTGGACTTGCATTTAACTACAACAACATTGTTGTACAACAGAGTTGTTTCCTTCGATCTCAAAACGAATCTACGAGGTCGGCGGTTTATCCGAGATCTCTTCTAGACCAAGGACCTCAGGACTATAGTCAAGCCATCTCGTCTCATCCTCATCTACGTAGAACAACGCCTGTTCATCGTCCGCGATCTCGATCCGGAAGTCATTATGGAGGAGCCAGTAGTCAATGAACTTAGTCGCGCCTCTATAGACCCGGAAGAAGAATTCACCGTCTAGATCCATCAACAGACACCCGGTCGCTCCCGCTGCGGACGTCGCCTTCAAACGCTTCCCCGCATGACTTTTAAACTGGCGTTGCTCCTGCATACTTTTTCTCCATCGATATGTGGCGT
>DBZY01000049.1:0-3473 GCA_002311835.1 Proteobacteria bacterium UBA1148
GTTAGGAAGTTCGCACGCTACGTTTGCTCAAGGTGTGGGCTACCACGCTCCTCGCAATTTTATTCCAGTTGACCTTATGTCGTTCTTCGTTACCAGCGAACCGATTGGGGGTGGCGGTAACCTGGGCGGATTGGAAGGGGCCGACGCACACTGCCAAAGACTGGCTACAAATGTTGGTGCGGGGCATCGTACATGGCGAGCCTACCTCAGCACACAAGTCCGACCAGGTAAGCCAGCCATAAACGCACGTGATCGAATCGGGGATGGTCCTTGGTACCATGCCAGAGGCGTTCTCCGCCGACCAATAATAAAGTCCGAGATTCACGGTGATACGCTGATTGAAGCACAGCGTGGCGCTAACATGTTCAAAGCATTCGCGCTCACAGAGAAAGGAGATGAGATAAACGGTGTTGGCGACCCAATGCCAAACCTGCACGATATACTCACGGGCACCCAACCGGATGGGCGCGCTTTTACTGACAGCGCTGACCGTACCTGCAATAACTGGACCAGTAACAATGAGGGCGCAGCCCAAGTCGGTCATTCCGACCGCATTGGCCACGGTAACCAATCGTGGAACTCCTCCCATGCCACAACAGGTTGTAGCCAAGAGGACTTCGCTGGCTGGAACGGCGCCGGGTTATTCTATTGTTTCGCGGTGAACTAAGTTGTCTAGACTAATTTTCGGTGTTAGCGCTGTTGGACTGATTCTTGGTTGGGACGGCGTGGTTGCACACCATGGAGATGCCGGGCGATACAACGAAACCGTTATTACTCTGGCGGGCACTGTCGTGGCGTTTCGGATGATGAATCCTCACTCGATCACTCTTGTAGACGTGACAGACGAGAGTGGAGAAGTGGTGACATGGCAGGTGGAAGGCCTCAGCGCGAACGCTCTGGTAAATAGGGGCTGGACCAAGGAAACCATCAAGCCAGGCGATAGAATTACCATGACAGGGCGGCCTCTTTTGAGCGGTGCGGCGTTTATGAATGTGAATGAAAAAGCTAGGGTTGTCCTGACAGACACCGGTGAAGAGATCGTACGTTCCCGAGACTACGTTGAGACTGAGTAGTAGCCGCTCCAGGAGAGCTAGAAAGAGCAGCGAACTGAAATGAGAAGTAACAACCGCTCGAGCATTTTTTTATTTTTGCTAGCTACGATCGCGCTAACTGCTTGTGAGAAGGAGCCTAGGCAGGTTGCTTATATAAAAGCCTCTAACGCCGAGGCTGGCGATGAGTTTGGTAATGGTGGCGCAACTTTAGGGAACTCCGTTGCTCTTAGTGATGATGGCAGCACGCTAGCGGTGGGCGCCCCTCTGGAGCGCGGCGGCTCCAGAGGCACAAACGGTAACCAGGAGGACAATTCGCTCTATGGTGCCGGTGCCGTTTATGTTTTCTCTCGGGGTGATGCTGGCTGGGAGCAACAAGCCTACGTTAAAGCATCGAGCCCGGGACTAGGCGATAACTTCGGCGCAAACGTTGCTCTGAGCGGGGACGGTAACACGCTGGTAGTATTCTCCCGTTTTGAGGGCAGTGCTGCTACAGGTATTGACGGGAACCAGGACGATGATTCCATTCCCGGCGCTGGCGCTGTTTACCTCTTTACGCGTGAGGGAATTATCTGGTCGCAGCAGGCTTACATCAAAGCATCAAACACTGGTGAACCGGCGCCTCGAGAGGATCTTTGGAGCGACGGCGATCAGTTTGGCTACGCGATTGATCTGAGCCCCGACGGCAACACTTTAGCTGTGGGAGCTATTGGTGAAGATAGTGCTGCTACGGGAATCAATGGTGATGAGTCAGACAACTCGGCCACGGGGGCTGGTGCCGTATACGTGTTTGTTCGCAGCGATGACATATGGTCGCAGCAAGCTTACGTCAAAGCCTCAAACGCTGGTATAGGACACTATTTTGGCGTAGCTGTTTCCCTAGGCGCCAATGGGGACGTGATGGCGGTGGGGAGCTTTGACGAGGGGGGTTCTGGTGTGCCGGGATTGGACCCGCTCTTAGACGAAGATGATCCGCTAGTTGGGACAGGAGCGGTTTACGTGTTCAAACGAAGTGGCAGCACTTGGTCTGAGATCGCTAAACTTAAAGCTGCTAATGCGGAGCAAGAAGACTCTTTGGGAGTAGCCGTAGCTATTAGCAATGACGGCAATACTGTAGCAGCTGGCGCTCTCGACGAAGACGGCCTAACCACTGGTGTCAACTCAACACCGGTCCCGGACGTTCACGAGAACACCTTCGCTGGTGCTGCCTATGTCTTCGTTCGCGAGGACGATACCTGGTCGCAACAAGCTTATATCAAGTCTACGAACATATCGCGGAATGATTGGTTTGGATCGCGCCTCGCATTGAGCGCGGACGGGAACACGTTGGCGGTGGGTTCGCAGTTGGAGGACAGTGCTGCCCAGGGTATTGGCGGTAGACAGGACGATGACTCGGCGACCGAATCCGGTGCGGTGTATTTATTCACTCGCAGCAATAATGTTTGGACCCAGGATGCCTACGTCAAAGGTGCGAATACGGAAGACTATGATGAGTTCGGTAGTTCCATCTCGCTTAGTGGAGATGGATCGATGATGGCGGTGGGGGCTCGTGGCGAAGATAGCGCTACTGTGGGTATTAATGCTAACCAGGATAGCAACGCGGCCCCAGAGTCGGGCGCAGTCTACCTCTTCCATAACTGATCATCATCGCCGAACAATTTATTTACCGACACAGAAACTGGAGAAAATCTCCCCCAGCAAGTCGTCACTAGACATTGCTCCGGTCAACTCGCTGAGCGCTGACTGTGCTGAGCGCAGTTCCTCTGCAGCAAGTTCGAGCGCCCTAGCTTGGAGAAGTTGGGCGCGAGCATCCCGGACATAGCCCTCAGATCGCTGCAAGGCGTCGAGATGTCGTGAGCGCGCGCTGAACGCTCCAGCAACCTCGCCCCCAAACCCTGCAATCGCTTTTATGTGCTCCCGCAAGAGATCGATGCCGTCACCCGTCAGTGCGGACAGGCGTATGACCGTAAGCCCGTCCCACTCAAACTGCTCCGGTTCATCCGACACGAGATCAACCTTATTTTGAATCACTGACACAGCCACATCTTCACCAGCCTCACTGCGTGCTTGGTGTAGCCCCTTATCAAGATCCTCACGAACATCTACCATCCACAACAGCCGATCGGCACGCTCGACCGCCTTCTGCGCTCGACGCACTCCCTCCGACTCCACGGAATCATCGGTATGTCTCAACCCCGCAGTATCAGTAAGGCTAACGGGCAGCCCATCCAGGGACAGGTGCTCCCGCAGCGGATCTCGGGTGGTGCCTGGTATCTTCGCAACAATCGCTGCGTCGTAGCCTGCAAGTCGATTCATCAAGCTCGACTTACCAACATTCGGCGGACCAGCAATAACAATATTCAAGCCGTCTCTTAGAATCACACCGTTTCCCGCCTGGGTACGTAACTGCTCGAGCGATTCAAT
>DBZY01000049.1:3589-39373 GCA_002311835.1 Proteobacteria bacterium UBA1148
TCAATTTGAACGCGCAACTCCGTAAGAAGCTTCTGCACTTCGTCCACGCGGTCCGAAAACACGCCATCTAATGAGCGCATTGCGGCCTGGGCCGCCACACGTGAACCGCTATTCACGAGATCCGCGATAGCTTCGGCCTGCGCAAGATCCAGCTTGTCATTCAAAAACGCCCGCAGAGTGAACTCACCCGGTTCCGCCGGCCTTGCGCCGAGACGTAGGGCGTTGCTGAGGAGCCATTCACTTACCACAACGCCACCGTGACCATGTAATTCGACCACGTCCTCACCAGTAAACGACCGTGGACTAGGGAAGAACAAAATTAGCCCTTGGTCGATAATTAGACCAGTGTCATCTTTAAACGTACAAGCATGCGCATAACGGGGCTGGAGCTCCAGACCTGTTAGCTCCTGACCAATAGCGCGCGCCTTAATTCCGGATACCCGCACGATCGCCACCCCCCCAGATCCGGGAGGCGTTGCGATGGCCGCTATCGTGTCGTTGGTTCGGTAATTCAAGACCCCCCGCCTGGTCTTATTAGAACGTGAGCGACGTGCTGACGGTGGAATATAACTCGTGAGTTCAGTCAGCTATGACTTTGTTGATACGCCATTGCTGGAGAATGGACAGCGTCGTATTGGTGAGCCAATAGAGCACCAGTCCGGCCGGGAAAAACGCAAAAAACCCAGTAAACATAATCGGCATGATCTGCATAACTTTTGCTTGAATAGGATCGGGAGGCGCTGGATTCAACCGAGTCTGAACCAACATCGCCGCCCCCATCAGTAAGGGCAGCACAAAGTACGGATCCCTAGACGACAGATCACCTATCCAGAGCATAAAGGGAGCTTGTCGAATCTCGACGCTTTCAATCAGCACCCAATAAAAGGCAAAGAAAAAAGGCATCTGTATAAGTATAGGTAAACAGCCTGCGGCCGGATTGACTTTCTCTCGTTTGTAGAGATCCATCATGTGCCGACTGAGCTCCTCACGATTGTCTTTGTAAGTCTCCTGTAAGGCCTTCATCCGCGGCTGTAGCTTGCGCATCCTAGCCATGGACCGTCCGCTTGTTTCAGTGAGCTTATAGAAAACCAGCTTGATCAACATCGTGATAATGATGATGGCCCAGCCCCAGTTTCCGACTACTCTGTATATTCGGTCCAGACCCCAAAAGAGCGGCCGCGCCAGTATAGTCAACATCCCGTAATCCACGGTCAGCTCCAGGCTCGGTCCAGCTGCCGCAAGCTGTTCCTGCAATTTTGGCCCCACAAAAAGTGTGAACGGAAATTCCTCCCGCTCGCCTGCAGGAACCTCGACTGTATTCGATATACCAGTAAGGGTGAATTCCCCGCCCTGCGCCGCCGCCCGGTAAGTGAATGCCTCCATTGGGGGCGGCACGGCTGCTGCAAGAAAATGATGTTGAATGGCTGCAACCCATCCCCCCACTAGAGATTGGTTAATTGGCTCCTCAATCAAGTCTTCAACATCTAGCTTTTCGAACTGCTCCCCGTCATACAGCACGGGGCCCGTGAACGAGTAGGAATCCACTGAGACGAAAGAGCGACCAACAGGCCGATGATGTCTAAAAATCTGAACGTATCCCGCACCGCTCCAAGCTTCATCTCCTTGATTTTCAACGATGATATTCAGGTCTATCGCATACTGCCCACGACGAAACGTGTATACCTTCTGTGCGCGTAGGGGCCCTGCAGTTGTCCAGTCTAAGCGTACGATTAGTTCGTCCGACCCAGGACTAAGAATGTACTCGTCACCCTCAGCGACAAACTCAGCCTGATGGTTCGGCTCATTCTCGCCGGACAGGCCCCTGGCACCTGTTCGAAAAATCCAACGATCTTGCTCAGTATCATTCAACAGGCGAACGGGAGCAGCCAACCCTTTATCGATCGGGTAATCCAGAAGTTCAACTTGAACCAAATCGCCACCCTGCATATCGATCAGCGCATCAAAAACATCCGTCTGGATTCGAATAGTTCGGGGTGGCTCTCCCGCATCAGTGGCAAGGGGTGCTGCTTGGGTTAACGGCTGAGTGAGCTGAGGAAGATTCTGGATGGCAGGGACACTCTGAACCGTTTGTTCCTCGCTAGCTATCGTTAGCGGTACTCCCTCAACCGGCGTCGGATATCGATCCACCCACGCCTGATAAGTAAACCACAGCATTAGGCTGAAGGTCATCCAGAGCAATAGCCGGGTATTATCCATGCTGTTCCGATTCGGCCTGCCGCACAATACGCCCAAAATGCCGCTGTAAGCTTGCAATCAAAATTTTATTCTCCACTGCCGGCGCCTCTCGCTTCGCCATGATGACAAAGTCCCACGCCGGAAGCTCTTGGCAGCGGAAAACTTCGCGGCTTAATCGTTTAAGCCTATTTCTCGCTGCCGCGCGTTTGTCGACCTTCTTCGAAATCGCTAATCCAAGGCGGGGATTATCGCAGGTGCCGGGTCGTGCAAGAACTATAAAGTAAAGATCCGCAGAACGAACTGGCCGCGCAAATACACGCTTGTATTCTGTTGATTGGGTTAAACGTTGCCAACGCGGAAACAGTGCAGACGATCGCACCAAGATACCACTTGGGTCACGCGTCCTTAGGGGGACAATCGTGCTCGGCCCTTCGCTCGACGACGTTTTAGTACTTGTCGCCCGCTCTTTGTTGCCATACGCGCGCGGAATCCATGAGTGCGCTTGCGCCGTAGATTACTGGGTTGAAAAGTTCTTTTCATGGTGAGTCCGAATTTGGTTCCGGTCCAGCAAAGAAAGTTCTAAGCAAAACAAAGAGATGTACGGTGTAAAAGAGCCGGGAACTGTACGCGGGGGTTAGTAGGCTGTCAATACCAGCGTCTTGAGTTTAAGCTCTAGATAAGTAGCGCAATACGATTATAAACTAGCGCTAACGAACACTAGATTCAATTAACTACTAACTAAAGAAAAAACACCGTGGCAGCGAACTCGGCGGTACGCCCGTCTCTCTGGAAACAGTGTTTGAGAGCTCTGGAGTTGGAGCTCTCAGAACAGCAATTTAACACCTGGATCAGGCCCCTACAGGCTGAAGTAAGCGACGGTGGGCTAAAACTGCTCGCGCCGAACCGTTTTGTTGTGGACTGGGTCCAAGAAAACTGTATGGACCACATTTCGTTAGTTGTGGGGTCTATTCCCGTGAAGCTGGCGGTTGGTAGCCGGCGGCGGCCCCCTTTGTCAGCTGGGACTGTTAAAGAAACCCCTGCTCGACCGACCCAGCCTTTGCTTGGAAGCCGACTTAATCCCCTCTTCACATTTAAGAATTTTGTTGAGGGAAAAAGCAATCAACTTGCTAGAGCTGCTGCTCTTCAAGTTGGTGAAAACCCAGGACTGGCCTATAACCCATTATTTCTCTACGGTGGTGTCGGTCTTGGTAAAACACACCTAATGCATGCTGTTGGGAATATGATTCTTGAAGAAGACCCCGGCGCCAAAGTTGTTTATATTCACTCGGAACGGTTTGTCGGTGATATGGTTAGGGGACTACAGCACAATACTATCGCTGAATTTAAACGTAGTTACCGTTCCTTAGACGCTCTGCTGATCGACGATATTCAGTTTTTTGCTGGAAAGCAGCAGTCTCAAGAGGAATTTTTCCACACATTTAACGCCTTGCTGGAAGGGCAGCGACAAATTATTCTTACTTGTGATCGTTACCCGAAAGAAGTTTCTGGTCTTGAGGAGCGACTAAAGTCCCGTTTTGGTTGGGGTTTAACTGTTGCTATAGAACCACCTGAAGTGGAAACCAGCGCTGCTATTCTTATGAGTAAAGCTGCTGTAGAACAGCATTATCTACCAGAGGAAGTTGCGTTTTTTATCGCACAGCGGATTCGATCCAATGTAAGAGAACTAGAAGGTGCGTTGCGCCGGGTGATTGCCAACTCTCGTTTTACTGGACAGCCCATTACGTTGGATTTTACAAAAGAAGCGCTTCGAGATTTGCTTGCACTACAGGATAAGCTTGTAACTGTAGATAACATCCAGCGCACCGTGGCGGAGTATTTTAAAATTCGTGTTGCTGATTTACTTTCTAAGCGTCGTAGTCGGTCCGTTGCGCGTCCGCGACAGCTCGCTATGGCGCTTACAAAAGAGTTAACGAACCATAGCTTACCTGAAATAGGTGATGCTTTCGGTGGTAGAGATCATACAACCGTTATCCATGCGTGTCGGAGAATTAAGTCTCTTAAAGAAACCGAGGTGCGGGTATCTGAAGACTACGGCAACCTGTTGAGAACCCTGACAGGGTAATCGGAAAACCTGTACATAAGTTCTTATATTATTTTATATACAGGAAAACAACAGGATTAATAATCTAAAACATAACTTAAAATATTACATAAGTTATTGTTTTTAAAAGATTAAATAAGTTATACACGTTATTCAGTGGGTTAATAATAACTATAATAAATAATATATAAATATTTTAATTTAGGTATTTAGACAATGAAGCTAAGCGCATCACGGGAAACTATATTAAAACCACTTCGCGCGGTTATTGGCGTCGTGGAGCGCCGACAAACTATGCCTATTCTCGGTCACGTTTTGTTAGCAGTACAGGAAAACCAACTAAGTGTTACTGCTACAGACTTAGAGGTTGAGCTATTAGCACAAACAGAAGTTGAAACCGAATCCCAAGGTGCAATTACGGTACCCGGAAGAAAATTATATGATATTTGTAGAGCTTTACCCGAAGGGGCGAAAATAGACCTCAGTGTAAGTGGAGATAAGCTAACCTTAAAAGCAGGTCGGAGCCGGTTTACCTTATCTACCCTACGAGCCGTAGATTTCCCTACCGTTGAAGAAATAGCGACCCAACAAACACTAACAACAAAACAGCAAACGTTCCAAAAATTACTAGAAAAAACACACTTTTCTATGGCCCAACAAGACGTACGCTATTATTTAAATGGTCTTTTGCTTGAGACCGAAGACACAACGCTACGGGCTGTTGCAACGGACGGTCACCGCCTTGCGTTATCTGAGCTAAAACTTAAATCAGCCGCTGAAAAAAACGAGCAAGTAATCGTGCCACGCAAAGGGGTTTTAGAGCTACAACGACTCCTAAATGATGAGGGAGATGTAGATCTCACCATAGGAGCAGGCCATATACGAGTTCACCTTAACGGAATCCGCTTTACATCCAAGTTAATCGATGGACGCTTCCCCGAATATAACAAGGTGGTTCCAAATGATATTAAAAGCGTTATTACCGCTAACCGGGGGCTACTTCGCCAAGCGCTACAACGCGCATCAATTCTCTCTAACGAGAAATACCGAGGTGTCCGGTTGGACTTGGGAGAAAACAACCTTAATATTAAGGCGAACAACCCAGAACAAGAAGAGGCGGAGGAAACCCTAGAGGTTGAGTATGATGGGCCAAGCATGGAAATCGGGTTCAATGTTAATTATTTGCTAGATGCTTTGAGCGCTGTTGACGAAGACCAAGTTCAATTGGGGCTCAGCGACGCAAACTCCAGCTGTCTAATTAAAGGGCCAACCACAAAGAACGCTAAATTTGTGGTTATGCCCATGCGCTTATAGGGTATTTACGAAACAACAGGTCAAACGTGCCGCTTAATCAGGTACGGATTCACTCCTTCCGATGTCTATCCAAAGTAGACCTACCGGTCAATTCAAAGAGAACCTACATCTTTGGCCCCAATGGAGCGGGGAAGACTAGTCTTCTTGAGGCCATATATCTTCTGGGTCGGGGGCGGTCATTTCGCACCCGGCAAAGCCGTCGATTGATTCAACATGGTCAGGAGAGTTTTGCCGTTTATGGGGCGCTGGACCTAGGCGGCGTAACGCATCATTTAGGTGTGGGGCGCAGCGCTGGTGGACTAGAGCTTAGGTTGGACGGTAAACCGGCTCCGGGTATATCTGCTTTGGCTCGCCTACTGCCCGTCCATGTAATTGAGCCAAGTATGCATAGCCTAATTGAGGGGGGGCCTAAAAACCGCCGTCAGTTCTTGGACTGGGGGGTGTTTCACGTGAAACAGGACTATTTGTCGGTCTGCCGTCGGTATCGGCGGATTCTTGGTCAGCGCAACATGGCCTTAAAAACACATAGCGGGGAAGCTAGTTGGAATGAAAGCCTTTTGGAGGCAGGCTTGGAAGTCGATCAAGCTCGGTCGCACTATGTAAGTCAGTTAGCTAATGCGCTGGTGGGGCTGGGAGAAGCGTTACTAGGTCGTCCATTGGAGATTGCCTACCGTAAGGGCTGGCGTAAGGGACAGGCCTTCGAAGAAGCTCTGGAGGCCTCCTCTGGCAAAGATAGCGCTATCGGTGCTACACAAGTGGGGCCGCACCGAGCTGATTTAATAATTAGTCTTGGTACCAGAGGGGTCCGAGAGGAGGTTTCCAGAGGCCAGCAAAAACTCATAGCTGCCGGATTGGTGCTGGCACAAATACGGGTTTTCGCTTCCAATCGCGATGACGGGGGTATCCTGTTAGTGGATGATCCTGCGGCAGAGCTAGATAAGAGCTCTTTGGGTGCTTTGATTTCAGTGCTGGATGAGCTACCGGCTCAACAAGTACTAACGAGCCTCGAGGAATCCATTTTACCCCCTGCGTCAGGATGTTCGGTGTTCCACGTGGAACAAGGAAAAGTCTTATCGATGGTACAATAGTCCGGTTTTGCCGGGCATAGATCTGAACATGAGTCAGGGCGACTATAATTCTAGTAATATCAAGGTGTTACGTGGGCTTGAAGCGGTCCGTAAACGCCCTGGTATGTACATCGGCGACACCGATGACGGCACGGGTCTTCACCATATGGTTTTCGAGGTGGTGGACAACTCTATTGACGAAGCCCTGGCAGGATTTTGTAGTGCTATCACAGTCACTATTCACCCGGAGGAGTCCGTTACGGTTACCGACAATGGCCGTGGAGTTCCTGTGGACATTCATCCCGAAGAAGGCTGCTCCGCAGCCGAGGTAATCATGACTATCCTCCATGCGGGGGGGAAATTCGACGATGACTCATACAAGGTGTCGGGCGGGTTGCATGGTGTGGGTGTTTCGGTGGTTAATGCACTATCCGAACAACTAGTGTTGACTATTTCCCGAGCAGGGAAAATTTATGAGCAGCTTTATCGTATGGGAGAGCCAGATAATCCCATAGCGGTGATCGGTGACACGGACTGTACTGGGACAACTATTCGCTTCAAGCCTAGCCGTGAAGTGTTTTCTAACATTGAGTTTAAATACGACATTCTGGCTAAGCGCTTGAGAGAACTATCTTTTTTGAATTCCGGCGTTCGTATCACACTAAAGGATGAAAGAGACGAACGTACGGATGTTTTTCAGTTTCAAGGTGGTATCAAAGCGTTTGCGGAGCACCTAAATCGAAATAAGACAACCATTCACCCCTCAATACTGTATTTTCAGGAAACACGGGGCGACATACAGGTAGAGCTAGCATTACAGTGGAATGATGGGTACCAGGAACGCATGTTCTGTTACACAAACAATATTCCACAACGGGATGGTGGTGCTCATCTTGCTGGATTTCGCGCTGCGCTCACGCGCACACTGAACACGTACATTGAACGCGAAGGCATTAGTCGTAAGGCAAAAGTCTCCACGACTGGCGACGACGCCCGAGAAGGGCTAACAGCCGTTCTCTCAATAAAATTGCCGGACCCAAAGTTCTCATCTCAGACCAAAGACAAGTTGGTCTCCTCGGAGGTGAAGGGTGCCGTCGAATCGACAGTGGGCGCACACCTTGAGGATTTTCTTCTTGAGCACCCCTCCGAAGCAAAGGCGGTTGTTGGCAAGATTATAGATGCCGCACGCGCTAGGGAGGCGGCCCGCAAGGCGCGCGAGATGACGCGTCGTAAAGGCGCGCTCGACGGCGCCGGGTTGCCGGGCAAGCTTGCTGACTGTCAGGAGAAAGATCCAGCTTTATCAGAACTCTTTCTCGTGGAGGGCGATTCCGCAGGAGGGTCTGCAAAACAGGGCCGTGATCGACGCACCCAGGCCATTCTGCCCCTGAAAGGCAAGATTCTGAATGTTGAGAAGGCGCGCTTTGATAAGATGCTGCAATCAGCAGAAGTGCGCGCCCTGATTACTGCCTTGGGATGCGGGATAGGCCGTGACGACTTCGATCCCGATAGGTTGAGGTATCACCGCATCATTATCATGACGGATGCGGATGTGGACGGCTCGCATATTCGGACGTTGCTTCTTACGTTTTTCTATCGGGAGATGGAAGAACTCATTAGGCGTGGGCACGTGTACATCGCTCAACCGCCGCTCTACAAAGTTAAGCGTGGAAAAGAAGAGTATTACGTAAAAGATGATGATGAACTCAACAGCTTGTTATTAAGAAGTGCGCTAGATAAAGCTAAGCTGCACGTGAACCCAGAAGCTCCGGCTATCCAAGGAGAGGAATTAGAGCGGCTGGCCCTGCAGTACATGGAAATTAAATCCATCATTGAACGGTGGGGTCGCCGATACGATGAAGGCGTTCTTAGGGCTATGATGTGGTTACCCAGGATTGTAGAGGCGGAGGTAGAGAATGATGCAGCGTTTGCGAAGTGGTCAAAGGGGCTTGAAAAGCGTCTCTCAATTCTAAATGGTAGCGGGCCACGCTACCGGGTGCACTTCGAAACCTCAGAAGAAGAAGACGCGACTCTCGTTGTGGAAAGAGATCATCACGGCCACACGGTGAGAAAAGTTATACATAAAGGGTTCTTCAACTCCCCCGAGTATGAGCAAATAGCAGCAATCGGAGCCGAACTAAAAGGGTTCATGGAGCCTGGATCCTACGTAATGCGCGGCAAGCAGCGTGCCGATGTGGCCACTTTTCCGGAAGCGATCGATTGGCTAATGGAACAGGCTAAACAGAGTCAGAGCATCCAGCGATATAAAGGTTTGGGAGAGATGAACCCGGACCAGTTGTGGGAAACCACAGTTAACCCTGAAACTAGACGGCTGATGCAGGTACGAATAGAAGATGGGGTAGCGGCTGACGATATTTTTTCGACGTTAATGGGGGATCAAGTTGAACCTAGGCGAGACTTCATTGAGCGCAATGCTCTGGAAGCCGCCAACCTGGACGTCTAAACGCCGGTAGAAGCCCCAACAGGGAAGAGAGCAACGCGAGACGAGGATCGTTGAGGGGCATCTCGAGAGATATGCGTTGTATCTCGGCGCGGCATGGATGCAGCTACTCTGGTGTGCGTAGTTCGCTGATCTCCACGAGCGTAGATTCAATCCATAACCGCACATCTTCATTGATGTCGCGCGGCGAACGGTTAACGCTCGCGATGGGAGACCCAATCACGACGCGCACCGTGCCCGGGTGTTTGAACCAGCCGCGACGGGGCCAAAAGTCTCCCGCATTGTGAGCCACAGGAATAATGGGCCGCCCGCATGATACAGCCAGCAGTGCACCGCTTAAGCCGTAAGGGCGGGAGTCGCCGCGGGGCACCCGGGTACCTTCTGGAAAAATAATGACCCAGAGACCCTCATCTAGCCGCGCACGGCCCTGTTCAAGCACCTGCTCCACGGCGCTGCGCCCCGCACGACGGTTTATGGCAATGGGTTGGAAAACAGTGAGCACCCAGCCTAGAAAGGGTGCCCACATCAACTCTCGCTTTATGACCCACGTTTGTTCTGGAAAGATTACCCACTGCGCTATGGTTTCCCAGGTAGAAGAATGTTTCATAAGTACGATAGTGTTTTCTTGCAGGAGATGCTTGCCTTCAACTTCATAGTCCAGCCGACAAAGTTTCCGAAGCATGTAAAGAACAGAATCGGCCCAGGCAACAGCAACACGCATACTTTGGCCACGGTTAGAAAACGGTGCCATCAATAAAATCCAGGATGCGTACAGCGGCAACGATATGAAGAGATACAAGGTAAAAAGTATTGATCCCGCCCACTGGCGCAAAGAGTTCATATCGGCGGTTCCGCTAACAATACTGCGACTGCTCTGGCTAGGTCAGGGTAAACTTCTACGGAAGCACACAGTTTCGCTGACGCATCTGCGCCGTACCCCGTCCGGACTAGTATAGGGCGGGCACCTACCCGTTGGGCAAGCTCCATGTCAGCGGCGGTGTCACCAATTAGAGGCGTACCGGCGAGCGGGAAACCGAGCTCCTCTTCTAGCTTCATTAGCATACCGGTCGCCGGCTTTCGGCAATGACAACCTTCATCCGGCCTATGTGGACAATAGTAAATGCCAGCAATGCTTCCTCCAGCCGTTCCGATGGCCTCGAGCATCTTAGAATGAATCTGATCTAGCGCAGCTTCAGAGAGAAGGCCTCGCCCGACGCCCGACTGATTTGTTATCACAGCAACTTTGAATCCTGCGCGGTATAGTGCGGCGATAGCTTCTAGACTTCCGTCCAGGGGCAGCCATTCTTCGGGGGTTTTGATGTAATCGGCGGAGTCGTAATTGATAACTCCGTCGCGATCTAAAATGACGAATTTCTGTGTACCCGGCATTGGGATTCCGATAGTGTCTCAGCGCGCGCTGCCCCAGGTCAGCCCTTCATGCGTTCAGTGATGTGATCGAGGACGTCGACCATAGGTATGCGTATCTGCTCGCACGTATCACGATCGCGTATCGTGACGGTTTCGTCACTCAGCGTCTCGCTATCAATGGTGATACAAAAGGGTGTACCAGCTTCATCCTGGCGTCGGTACCGACGCCCTATGTTGCCTTTTTCGTCGTAAAGCGTGGTCATCTGAGAACGCAAGTTACGGTACAAAGCCAGTGCTCGCTCGGGTAAGCCACCTTTCTTCGTAAGAGGGAACACGGCCGCTTTGATTGGTGCGAGTCTGGGGTGAAACTTTAAGACAGTGCGCATTTCTCCGCCGACCTCGTCTTCTGAGTAGGCATCGCAGAGAAAGGCAAGCGTAGCCCGATCAGCGCCTGCTGAGGGCTCGATAACGTAGGGTAGAAAGCGCCGATTCTTTTCATTTGGCTCCTGGTCGTCAAAGTAGCGGAGATCTTTGCCACTTGAGTCCGTGTGTTGACGAAGATCGAAGTCCGTCCGATTTGCAATCCCTTCAAGTTCGCTGACACCAAAGGGAAAAGCGTACTCTACATCTGCACAGGCAGCCGCATAGTGAGCCAACTCCTCGGAACTATGTTCGCGCAGGCGAAGCTTTGTGGGATCGAGACCCAAGTCGACATACCACTTGTACCGACGGTCTCGCCAATATTGGTACCAAGCGCTTGCTTGCTCCTCGCGACAGAAAAACTCAATTTCCATCTGTTCGAACTCACGACTGCGAAAGGTAAAGTTGCGAGGATTGATTTCGTTCCGAAATGCTTTGCCGATTTGTCCAATGCCGAAGGGTATTCTGACCCGCGACGTATCACAAACGTTTTTGAAATTCATAAAGATACCCTGGGCCGTTTCCGGCCGCAGATAGGTAACATTCGAGCTGTTTTCTAAGGCACCCACGTGGGTTTTGAACATCAAGTTAAATGCTCGTGGTGTCGTGAGGGTGCCAGGTTCTGTTGCGCCGGGTGCGAGAGTTTTGGCGCGTAGCGCCTCATTCAGCAATGCATCCGGGACCGGGACGATTTGGTAATCACCAAGTACCTTTGCGAGCTTAGTGATGCGTTTACGGTGGGGAGCTACAAGGGTTTCTTTTGGGGTTATGCCTATTTCTCCAGGGGATGCAAACAGCAATTCCGCTGTGTCTGTTTCATTGTCGGTGGTATCGGCGGCAGTCAGACCAAAAACCACTAGTTGATCCGCACGATAACGATTGCGTGTTTCCCGGCAATCAACCATGGGGTCGTTAAATCCCCCGACGTGGCCACTGGCTTCCCATACGCGGGGATTCATCAAGATGGCACTATCCAGACCAACCATGGAGAAGGGAGCAGGAGCGTTACCAGTCACCAGCGTATTGTCATGGTGGCTAATCATGTCTTGCCACCATGCTTCCTTAATATTGCGCTTTAGCTCAACGCCAAGAGGGCCGTAGTCCCAGCAGCCGTTCAATCCCCCGTAAATCTCACTGGAAGGAAAGATGAACCCTCTTCGTTTCGCGAGCGAACCCAGCTTCTCCATAGCATCCATAATTATCTCCGGCCCCTAACAAAGGGTGGCCGATATAGCACGCAGGCATATAACCATCGGCCTCATGACCGGGGCATCCGAGTTTCCTCGAAACCCTCCCCTTATGTATGCAACTAGGGCATTATAGGGGGGCTTCGCACCATCCTGGGGCACTGCACTCCGGGGTGGCGGGGCTCAGCTTAGGCCAGCTCGCGAGCGGGTACAAATACTGAAAATAGTGAGTTTCTGGAAACTTAGGTCAAATGACTGGGTTGGACAAATAGTTCCCGGCTTGACTTAGGTTCTCTTAAAACTAAAAAAGCACACTCGACCACGGGGACCAACGGAGGAAAGCTATGTCGTCTGCGGACATTCTCAAATTAATCAAAGAAAAGAACGTGAAGTTCATAGATCTGCGCTTTACTGATACGCGAGGGAAGGAACAGCATGTCACCGTTCCTAGCCATGTCATTGATAAACAGTTTTTTGATGAAGGAAAAATGTTTGATGGTTCTTCTATCAATGGATGGAAGCCCATTAATGATTCGGACATGGTTTTAATGCCTGACACCCCTACCGCGGTGTTGGATATTTTCTCAGAAGAATCTACCGTTAATTTGCGCTGTGATGTTGTGGAGCCTATGACTATGGAAGGGTATGAGCGCTGCCCTCGATCAGCGGCAAAGCGTGCTGAAGCACACATGCGCTCTACTGGTATTGCCGACGACGCTTTCTTTGGTCCTGAGAATGAGTTTTTCGTGTTTGATGATGTTCGTTGGGACGATAGTATGCAGGGAGCATTCTATGCTGTTGAGTCTTTGGAGGGGGCCTGGCACTCCGGAAAGGAATACGAGGACGGCAATATTGGTCATCGGCCCGGCGTGAAAGGCGGCTATTTTCCCGTACCCCCAGTTGACTCAATGCATGACATTCGATCCAGCATGTGCCTTGCCCTGGAGGAAATGGGGCTTAAGACAGAAGTCCATCACCATGAAGTAGCAACTGCCGGCCAGGCCGAAATAGGTGTGGCCTTCGATAGCCTCGTGAACAAAGCTGATGGTGTCCAAATACTAAAATATGTTGTTATGAATGTCGCACATTCATACGGAAAAACAGCGACGTTTATGCCTAAACCCTTGGTAGGTGACAATGGAAACGGTGCGCATGTTCATCAGTCGTTGGTGAAGGATGGGGAAAACCTGTTTAGTGGTGATGAGTACAGTGGGTTGTCGGAGACAGCATTGTTCTACATTGGTGGTATTTTAAAGCATGCAAAAGCGATAAACGCTTTTACTAATGCATCTACCAATAGCTACAAAAGGCTTGTTCCAGGATTTGAAGCCCCGACTTTTCTAGCGTATTCAGCCCGCAATCGTTCTGCATCGATACGTATTCCTTTTGTTGCGCATCCGAAGGCATGTCGTGTAGAGGTCCGTTTCCCAGATTCAACAATGAATCCCTACTTCGGCTTCATAGCCATGCTTATGGCTGGGTTGGATGGCATACAAAATAAGATACATCCCGGTGATGCTGTGGACGATGATTTATTTGCCTTAGCAGAAGCTAACGAGCGTTCGTTACCGACGGTTGCTTTTTCTTTGGAAGAGGCACTAAACGCACTAGATGCTGATAGAGACTTTTTAACAGCAGGCGATGTACTAACAAGCGATTGTATTGATGCCTATATTGAGCTCAAATCTGCTGATGTGACGAGACTTAGGAAGACGACACATCCGGTCGAGTTCGACATGTATTACAGTCTCTGATCAGGCTGGAAACCAGGCAGACCTACTTAAGCAAAAAAGTGTGGCGGCGGGGGTTTGGGATCCCATCCATTTTCTTAGCGGAGCTAGAAATTCGGTGCTAAGCTTGGAGAAGTAAGAGTGCCTCATTCTGATTTCCTTTCTGAGGATCGTGGTCAAAAACGAGCCCACTTGTCGCCGCGCATTCGGCGGACGCCTAGTTCGGATCAGATTCTTCAGGGACTCACGACCGCTGTTGTCGTTCTGGACCCACGGCTGAATGTAGTCGCTTTGAACACCGCCGCCGAAAACCTTCTCGGTGTCAGCCGGCGCCAAGCAGCCAATCGATCAATCCAGGAATTTTTTACGCCCTCCGAAGAACTAGTGACTTTGTGCCAACGCGCGGTGAACACTGAGCTGACCTATGGTGTGAGGGAGGTAGCAGTCCGCGTTAGGGAGCGAGAAACACTTTTAGATTTTCGAGTAGCACCGTTGGAAGGAGATGGTGCTTTGCTGCTGGAATTGTTTGATGCTGAGCGGGATCGTCAGATTCGGCGTGAGGCTGAGCTAGTTGCGCAACGACGTGTCAGCCGACGAATCATTAGCCAGCTTGCTCATGAAGTGAAGAATCCGCTTAGCGGTTTGCGCGGTGCTGCTCAGCTTCTCGCTAGGCAATTACCTGACGCTGACATGCAAGCTTACACGAATGTGATTATTGAGGAAGCGGATCGCTTGGCATCGCTAGTTGATGGAATTTTAGAGGTGGGTGGTAAACCAAAGACGGAAGTTTTCAATCTACATGAGGTAACGGAGCATGTTGCGAAACTCATCAACGCAGAGAAACCTGAAAGTGTCCAGCTGAAACGAGATTACGACCCCAGCCTACCTCTAACCATGGCTGATCGCGGCCAAATAATTCAGGCGTTTTTGAATCTCGCCAAAAATGGTCTTCAGGCCATTGGTTCGAAAGGCAGTCTTACTTTCAGGACCCGAGCGCTCAGTAACCACACTCTGGGCGGAAAGCAACATCGGCTGGTTTTGTCTGCCGAAGTCGAAGACACCGGTCCAGGCATCCCGGATGAGTTGTGGGGAACTATTTTTTATCCCCTGGTCACAGGCCACCCGACCGGGTCTGGGTTAGGTCTAACCATTGCGCAGGATCTTGTCAGTCGCAACGGCGGCCTTATTGAGTTCAGGAGCCGTCCTGGCGAGACGGTTTTCCAAGTGATGTTATTACCCGTAACAAGCCTCCCAGGAAGCTCATTCTAATGACAATGCGGGAACTCTCGGTGTGGGTTGTCGATGATGATGAATCGGTGCGCTGGGTTTTAGAACAGGCGCTTAAGCAAGCGCAAATGCTGCCCCGTTGTTTCGAGTCGGGTGAGGCTTTTTTTCGTGCGCTGGACCGGGAAAGGCCTGATGTCATCGTCACAGATATACGTATGCCGGACATGACTGGTCTAGAGCTTATGGCGCAACTGACTGCGCAAAACAGTGACATCCCTGTAATAGTTATTACCGCACACTCTGATCTGGACAACGCAGTTTCTGCCTATCAGGGAGGTGCTTTTGAATACCTACCGAAGCCGTTCGATATTGACAAAGCTGTGGAGCTGATCTCCCGAGCTGCGCGGCAAAGAGGCGAGGTGACGACTTCAGATAGAGCTCTGCGGAGCCCGCGCATCATTGGTCAGGCCCCTGCGATGCAGGAAGTCTTTCGTGCGATCGGGCGGCTGTCACGCTCCAGTATGACGGTACTCATCACCGGCGAATCTGGGACCGGAAAGGAGCTTGTAGCCCGCGCGTTGCATGAGAACTCACCGCGTACTGAACATCCTTTCGTGGCGCTGAACACATCCGCTATTACCCCAGAGTTAATGGAATCGGAATTGTTCGGGCACGAGAAGGGTTCATTTACTGGCGCGAACCAGCGCCGAATTGGCCGATTCGAACAGTCAGATGGTGGCACCTTGTTCTTAGACGAGATCGGCGACATGTCATTTGAGCTACAGACCCGCTTGTTACGCGTTCTCGCTGAGAGTGAATTTTTTCGTGTAGGCGGGCAGGCACCTGTCCGGGTTGACGTGAGAGTGATTGCTGCGACTCATCAGAACTTAGGCGCAGCGGTCACTGCAGGAACCTTTCGAGAAGATTTATTTCACCGCCTTAACGTAATGCGGATAGACGTTCCTCCACTGCGTGCTCGCAGAGAAGACATTAAGGTTCTTGCGAGTGTTTATCTTGAACAAGCCGCCGGGGAATTAGATGTTCCCCCTAAAACCCTGAGTAGTGACGCGGCAGCACTTATGTTGGAGTACGAGTGGCCGGGCAACGTGCGTGAGTTAGTGAATATGTGCAGGCGTTTAACGGTTACGGTGGCAGGCTCTGAAATTACCGCGACAAATTTTCCCGAGGAAATGGGCGGCGCTGCGCTGTACGTAGACGCGGCATGGACGGCAGCGCTCGCAGAGTGGGCTGAGGGCCAGATCTCATCCGCACCCCAGAACAACCCGTTGCTTGCAGAGGCCCTCCCGGCATTCGAGCGTACTCTTATCGAAACAGCGTTGCGTTGTACGCATGGAAAACGTCTTGAAGCCGCCAAGTTGCTCGGATGGGGCCGCAATACACTGACTCGTAAAATAAAAGAACTAGGCCTGTATTCTCGCTAAAAACGGCAGGCAAAACTCGTGTTGATTAATTATGGCGAGGGCTCAGAAGACTCGTTTCTGCATATCCGTGATGATGTTCTCAGCAAGCTCCAATGCGATTACACCGTCGTGGCCGCTAACCTGGCAGGGTGAATGCGTCCGAATAGCTTTGATGAAAGCCTGCGTTTCCGCCAGTAACGCGTCTCCCTTTTCTAAACTCCACCTTTGTTCCTTCAGCGTCTGCCGATCTTCGTCTGTTGTATCGCTCTGGGACACCAATTGAATTTCTCCTTCGCCGAAATCGATAGATAAATACTGGCCTTCGTGGAAAACGCGAAATTTACGCTGGGTACTGGTGGACACTCGCGATGCCGTTACATTGGCGATCGCGCCTGTGTCAAACTCTATTCTAGCATTCGCTATATCAACGGTCTCTGTGACTACAGAGATTCCGACCGCCGAGATACTACAGGGCCTACCAAGGATCAGGGAGAGAATCACATCTAGGTCATGGATCATGAGATCCAAGACCACATCTACGTCGGCGCCGCGTTTTTTAAACGGCGCTAGACGGTGGCATTCTATGAACTGAACAGTCCCCAGCTTTTCTCGCGCCGAGATAAGAGCCGGGTTAAAACGCTCTACGTGTCCTACCTGCAATCGGAGATCATTTTTTTCCGCAAGTGCGGTCAGAATACGGCCCTCCGTACTGTTCGTGGTCATCGGTTTCTCTACCAGTACGTGAATGCCATTTTCTAGAAAAAAGCGCGCTAGTTCGAAGTGTGTGGAGGTATCAGTAGCGATAGTTACCGCATCAATTTTGCCAATTAATTTACAATGGTCTTTAAGGAAGGCTGTATCGCAAGCGCGCGCAACGGCCGTACCTGTTTTACGATTCAAATCACAAACTGCAATCAGGTCAACATTCTCGATGAGCGCGTATTTTTTCGCATGAAGCCTTCCTAGATGCCCTGTTCCAACCACGGCTGCTCGAACTACGTTCATTTTCTTGCAATTCCTCGTTCTGAGGTGGATACAAAATGGGTCAAGTGTTCGATGTGTGGGTCAGGCCCGCACTCCGATGCAATGCTTTCCAGTGCAAGTTCCACGGTGAGCGAGAGTTTTAAGAGGATCCTGACAGCCCAATCGATATAGAGTCGCTCCTTCTGAGAGAAGCCAGCCCGTTTGAGCCCCACCTTGTTAACCGCGCGGGAACTGACCCATTGCCCATCAGCGATAGTGTAGGGCAGGACATCTTTATTGACCAAGACCACGGCGGCAACAAAAGAGAATGCGCCTACCCGCACATGAGAGTCTACTATCGTATATGGATCAATCTCGACTTCCTGCGAGATTGAAGCATGTTCTGACACGATGGCGTTTGGATGCATGTTCAAAAAGGAACTCGGATAGCATTGTTCTGGCTCTGATACACCAGACTGCGGCGCTCGGCAAGTAGATGGTGGCCGACTGATGCATAATTAATCGACAAGAGGATGTTATGCCCGCAAATCTAAGTCCAGACTACAAGAAAGCCGAGCAAGCGTTTCGTAACGCCCGGGGTGAACAGGAACGGCTAACGTGTTTGAAGGAAATGCTGCGCACGATTCCAAAGCACAAAGGCACCGAACACTTGCAGGCCGACATAAAGAGCCGAATCAAGCAACTTTCCGACGAGCTATCAGGGCCCAAGAAAGGTGCCAGACGGTCAGGTCCTGTTCACAGCGTGCGTCAGGAGGGCGCTGCCCAGATTGCGCTGCTTGGTCCCCCAAATTCTGGTAAGTCCAGTTTGCACGCTAAGCTGACTGGATCCAGAGCAAGCGCTGGGCCCTACCCGCACACAACTCATGAACCCATGCCAGGGATGCTGATATTTGAGGACGTAAGTTTTCAGCTTGTCGATTTACCGCCTGTCTCAACCGACTATATGGAAAGCTGGTTCGCGAATGCGTTGCAGCCGGCAGACGCGGCGTTACTGGTTCTCGATATTTCTGACCCCGAATGTACAGATCATGTTGAGGCGGTTCTCACACTGTTGGAAGAGAAGCGAATTACTTTGGTCGAACGGTGGCCGGGGCTTGATACGGAGATAGGTCGGACTGTGGAAGATGAGCTTGACCCATTTCGGGTCTATCTTCCCACGCTGCTCGTCGCTAATAAGGCCGACGCAGATCCTGATCCAGAGGAGGTTAAAGTCTTGAAGGAGCTCCTCGGGGTACGGTTTCCCACGCTAACAACATCCGCGGTGACTGGAGAGGGCCTCAGTCACATCGGACCGCTATTGTTTAACGGCCTTCAAATTGTGCGTGTTTACACTAAAACGCCTGGAAAGCCGCCAGAAATGGATCGCCCATTCACTGTTCGCCAAGGCGCAACTGTCTTGGATGTCGCGCGACTTGTGCACAAAGACATTGCCGGAGGATTGAAATACGCCCGCGCTTGGGGCTCCGATGTCTTCGACGGGCAGCAAGTCGGACCTGAGCATCTGCTGTCGGATGCAGATGTAGTGGAACTTCACATGCGTTGAGCCGTTTCAGCCGCTTGCTGGGGTGTTCTGCATATCACTCAAATTAAGCTGGCCGGTGAGGTCTGCGACGGAACTGAAACCATGACGCCCTAGGTACTCTTCTATACCGGAGTTAATCTTTTTCGCGGCCAGCGGATCATAGAAAAGTGCCGTACCTAGTCCTATAGTCGTAGCTCCAGCCAATAGAAACTCGATAGCATCGGCTGCTGTCTCGATACCACCTTGTCCTAGAATGGGAATGCCTTGCGGGCCCGCGACTTCGTAGACCTGATGAACTTTGAGCAGAGCAATGGGGCGAATTGCTGGGCCTGAAAGACCACCTTGCACGTTCCCGATTATTGGCCGTTGAGTCTCGACATCGATGGCCATGCCCATAATGGTGTTGATGACCGCTAGGGCATCTGAGCCAGCTTCAATGCATGCCCTAGCGTTCGCGGCGATATCTGTTTGGTTGGGAGATAATTTCGTAATTAGAGGTTTATCTGTGACATCTCGGCAGGCTTCGACGACGCGTGCTGACATATCCGGGTAGTTACCAAAAGCGACGCCACCCTCTTTAACATTTGGACAGGAAATGTTTATTTCCATTGCGTCGATTGGAGAATCATCAAATCGTCGTGTGACTTCGGCGTACTCATCAACCGTTGATCCACATACGTTCGCGATAAAACAGGTTTCAGAGAAATTCAGTGATGGCAGAATTTCTGTAACGACTTTATCAATTCCGGGATTCTGCAACCCGATTGCGTTTAGCATGCCCGACGGAGTCTCCCAGAGCCTGTGGGGTGGGTTTCCCAAACGTGGTTGCGAGGTAGTTCCTTTCAGTACTATGGCACCAACATCTTGGTTCGAGAAGCCTTCTACTCGGGTGTATTCTTCTCCAAACCCAACGCACCCCGACAACAGCACAATGGGGGAAGATAACTGGAGGCCGCAGAATTTCAGGGCGAGGCGGGAACTCATCTTACTAGGGGCGTTGGCATCGTGGTCGTGCCATTATGTCGGAGCGCAACCATTAAAACCATAGAACATCACAGTGTTCCACTTAATTTTGTACCAGCCAGAAATCCCTCCAAATACAGGCAATATTATCCGTCTTTGTGCGAATGTTGGTGCTGCTCTACACCTCGTACATCCGCTGGGCTTTGAAATGGAGGAGCGCAGTTTGCGAAGAGCGGGGCTTGACTACCGCGAGCTTACGCGTGTATCAGAATACGTTTCGCTAGAGGCTTGCTTAAAGACGCTTCAGCCAAAACGCCTGTTTGCTTTAAGCACCAGAGCAGAACGATCATTCTTTAATGAGACTTTCCTTGCAGACGACGCATTTCTGTTAGGGCCGGAAACACGTGGGTTGCCGCTCGAGGTACTTGCGGCGCTGCCGACGCAAAGGACCCTCCGGATTCCATTACGTGAGGGGAATCGCAGTTTAAATTTGTCAAATGCGGCAGCTGTGGTGCTTTATGAAGCGTGGCGCCAAACTGGTTTTCAGGAACCTGTTAGAAATACGTAGCTCTGAGAACAAAACCATGCCCCGCTTAAGCTTATTTGCACGGTTGGTCGCGGAATAACATAGGACTATTTTGATCTATCCATGCTGGCCACAGCAGGGGGAGCATTTCTCCTACTCAGGCGTCAATGGTCGTCGCATTAAGGTAGTGACAGCCTCGCGCGGTGGCACTCCCTCGTAGATGACCTTGTAAATTTGCTCCACGATTGGCATTTCGACTCCAAGGCGTTGGGCAACGCTGAATACTGCCCTCGCCGCATAGAAACCTTCCACGACCTGTCCAATTGCTTTGCGCACTTCGCCCGCTGCAGCTCCTTTTGCGAGCCCTAGGCCGAAGCGGCGGTTTCGCGATTGGTCGTCAGTGCAGGTCAATACGAGGTCACCCATTCCGGAGAGACCCATGAAAGTATCTTTCCGGGCTCCCAGCGCAAGGCCGAGCCTAGTCATCTCCATGAGCCCGCGCGTCACCAGGAAGCTGCGCGTGTTAGCGCCGAAACCCAGGCCATCAGATATGCCTGCACCGATTGCGAGAACGTTTTTGGTTGCACCGCCGACTTCTACTCCAATGATGTCTTCGGCAATATAGGCGCGGAACGTATCAGTACTAATGGCTTTTGCAAGCCGCTGCGCATTTTCTTTGTCCGCGGAGGCTATCGCAACGGCGCTCGGCAGTCCGGCAGCCACTTCCGCCGCAAAAGTAGGGCCAGAGATTACAGCAGTTTGCAGATTCGGGCCGAGTACTTCCGCAGCAACTTGATGTGGCAATTTTCCCGTTTCGGTCTCAAAGCCTTTCGTGGCCCACGCCAGGTGTTTTAGGGGTAGCGATGAGGATTTTAGGCGTTGGAGGGTTTCTCGAAACGCATGACTGGGAACAACGATCAGCACATCTTCGGCGCCCGCTAGCGCTTCATCCAACTCTGTGGTGACCTGTAATGCGTCGGGAAAACTAGTTTTTGGTAGATAAGCTGTGTTGCGTCGCGCCCGCGCCATAGCCCTGATCTCAGCTTGTTCGATACCCCACATCATCGTAGGGCATCCTGCACGAGCGAATTGGATGGCAAGCGCGGTGCCCCACGAGCCAGACCCTAAGACTGCAATGCGGTTAACTGTGTTAATTGAACCTACCTGATGTGTGGCGGCTAGTGTGCGCCTTTGGGGGCTTTCGCTCCCTTTTTCCCGTTGCCCTTAAGACGCTCCTGCACCGCTTGAGCGTATAGAGCATCAAAATTTATTGGCTGGAGCAGCAACTGCGGGAACCCGCCGCGTGTGACCATAGCGGATATAGCCTCTCGTGCGAAGGGATAAAGAGCGCCTGGGCAGTAACTCCCGATGAGCATTTGCCGTTCTTCCTCGGTGTAACCTTGCATAAGAAAAACTCCGGCCTGCTCGAGTTCTACTAAAAAGAGAGTCTTTTCTTGATCTTTAGCTTCCACGGTTAACGTAAGAGTGACCTCCTGTGTATCGGTGTCCACCTCTTTAGCGCTGGACTTAATATTCAATTGAGTTTGAGGCGTGAGGTTGCCTTTAAATATTGCGGGCGCACGAGGTGACTCGAAAGAGCAATCCTTGATGTAAATTTTTTGCAGTAACAACTGCTTGTTGGAATCATCTGCTGGAGCTTTTTCTGCCATATGTTTCAGAACTCCCGCGGCCTAGAGACCAAATCAGGATTCAAATGTGATCGCAATAGAGTCAGACCGCTTCTGCCAGTAATGTATTTAGCTCGCCGTTATTATTTAACTCACTAAGTTCAGCATAGCCACCAATGTGTTGTCCGCCAATAAAAATTTGCGGAACTGTTCGCCGCCCGCTCAGCTTTATCATTTGTTCACGCTGTTTTGTGTTGAAGAGTACATTAATCTCGAAAAAATCAGCACCTTTGTTCTTAAGCAACCGCTTCGCGGCAGTACAATAGCCGCAAAACGGCGAGGAATAGAGGATGATAGAGTTTGTTTTAGGGTCGTGGTCATTCATTTTATTAGTGGTAGGTTCTCTGAGCGCCACTGTCTCAAACCGCCCTTCAAGCTGAATACGTTTTCGAATCCTGCTTTACGCAATAAATTGGCGGCTTTGCCCGAGGTCATGCCGTTTTCGCAAACAGCCAATAAAAGCTTATTCTTATTCTTGTTTTTGTGAACGCCCTGGCCGGCCTCAAGAGCTTCTAATGTGATGTTCTGGGCGTTAACGATACGGCCCGACGCGTAAGCATCGACGGAACGCACGTCAATAATCATAGCGCCTTTGTTAATGACACGGACGGCGTCTGCGGGTGAAACTTGAGAAATTGTTGTTGCTTTCAGCCTGAGCTCGTAAAACATGACAGCCGCCCAGGAGGCGAGAAGCCCTAGTGCCAATAGTTTGTTGTTATCCGCAAAGTCGACCAGCTGGTCCATGAATCTCTCCGCCGGAGCCCAGCGCCCGCGGCGCGGCATTATAACAGCCGGGCATTTCGATAAATCACAGGCTAGACTGCCCGGTGCCATGACCCGAAATAGCGGCCGAATCCATCTCATATTATGTATCGTCCCCTTGCTGTGGGGAGCGGGTTTAGCGTCTGTAGCAGCCCAGAGTTCTGAGGAACAAGCTCTGGAGGCAGTGCGCGAGGAGATACACGCGCTGGAAAGACGTCTAGTGCAGCAGCATGTAGAGCGAGATGCTAGGTACCGCGCTCTTAGGTCATCGGAACTAGAAATGTCGGCTAGTATCAGCGAACTTAGGATTGTCCAACAAGAGTTGGACGTGCAGCGGGAACGGGTCGGGGAGCTGGAAGAGGATACCGTAGAGGCAAGAGCTCGGTTAGCCGTAGAGCGCGAAGCCCTGGCCGAGCAAGTACGCGCAAACTACTTCGCTGGGCGCCAGGAGTTGTTGAGGCTATTACTCAATCAGGAAAATCCTGCTCGTCTTGGGCGAGCGATGGTTTATTACGACTATCTCAACCAAGCGCGGAGCGAACGGGTCATAGCAGTAAATGTTGAGATCGAGGTCTTGCTTAGGTTGGCGCGTAGCAGCGAGCGTGCGGCTGAGGAGTTGGCGGATTTAGAAGAGACACAGACGAGAGAGCTTGCGGCACTAGGCCATGCACGCGACGAGCGCCAGCAGGTGATCGCACGAATAGAGCGGGAGATCGTTAATGCGGACAATGATATTCAGCGCTTACGTGAGGAGGAAAGGCGGCTTACTCAGCTCGTAGTGGAACTTGAGGGGCTCATAGTGGAGTTCCTCGGGGATCCGAATCTGCGCTTCGGTAATGTGAAAGGTGAGTTGCCTTGGCCAATCTCGGGCTCTGTGATCAACGATTATGGTGATGCTCGAGCGGGAGATCAGCTTAGATGGAATGGCGTCATCATGGGCGCGCCGGCCGGCACGCCCGTTAGGACGGTATATCATGGTCGCGTTGTGTATGCGGATTGGTTACCCGGCTTGGGCCTTTTGGTGATCGTCGATCACGGTGATGCTTACATGAGCCTTTACGGACATAACGAAACCATCCTAAAGGAGCTGGGGGACTGGGTGGCTCCTGGAGAAGTTATCGCGCAGGTTGGCGATTCAGGAGGTCAATCTCGCAACGCGCTGCATTTTGAGATACGCCGGAATGGTGAGCCTATAGATCCTCGACCATGGATGGTGCCAAGGGCACAAAAGTAGACATTCGCCGTAGAGCAAGATTCAACCACTCCTCCGCTTATGCTAAGGTGCTAAGCTCGAATTCAGCAATTATTTATAACGTATGTCTTTGAAAATAAAAGTTATTCTGATCTTGTTGGGGAGCTCCGCGTTCGGAATCATGGCGTCCATGAGCAGCTACCTGCTCAATGAGCAGCATAAGCGCAGCGAGATCACCAATAACCCCGCTCCTGTTGAGCAGTTACAGTTGTTAGCTGAAGTTATCACGAGAATCCGCGAGGAGTACGTGGATGCGCTGGATGATGAGGAACTTATCGATAACGCTATTGAGGGAATGCTACAAGATCTCGACAGTCATTCCCGGTTTCTCGGCAAAGATGATTACGAGGACGTACGGATAAGTACGACTGGCCAATATTCTGGAGTCGGGCTCGACATCAGCCTTGAAGAGGGTGAAGTTAGAGTGGTTGCACCGCTGGATGATACCCCGGCGCAGCGTGCTGGCATCCTTCCCGGTGATATTGTGATCTCAGTTGATGATATTGCTGTAGACACACAAAACACTGCGACAACCATCACCAGAATGCGCGGGCGGCCTGGAACGCCTGTGACTCTTGATGTCATGCGGGAGGGGACGCAAGAATCTCTGCACTTTGCCCTAACCCGAGCACTGATACATGTGAAGACGGTTCAGGCTGAGTACCTCGACGACGGATACGGGTACATCCGACTCAATGGATTCACCGACAATACAGGAGCGGAGCTGAGGACAGTCGCTCGGAGGCTAGTTGATCAGCAAGATCTGCGAGGTGTAGTACTTGATCTGCGTAATAATCCCGGGGGCGTGTTGGATGCGGCGGTTGAGGTGGCGGACGTGTTTCTAGAGCGTGGACTCATCGTCCGCGGCAAAGGGCGTATTCAAGAGGCGCAATTCGAAGAGTATGCGAATCCCGGCGATATTTTCTCAGGCATAGCGGTTGCTGTTCTTGTCAACAGGGGATCTGCTTCTGCTTCGGAGATAGTAGCCGGGGCTCTCAAAGATCATCATCGCGCACGCATCGTAGGTGAGCAAACTTATGGGAAAGGGTCAGTGCAAACTATAATTCCACTTTCGGATGGGCGCGCACTGAAACTGACAACCTCACAGTACTTCACCCCATCCGGGGGGTCTATTAACGGCACGGGAATAAAACCTGATTACGTGGTATCTGCACAAAATGCGACACAGCGGTACCGGGGCCCAGGCAGCGACATTGCGCCGGGTGATGACAACCAACTTCAAGAAGCGCTCCGCGTCATTGGACACAACTCGCTGGCGCTTAGCAGAGCTCCATAAAGTTCGCTGACGCTAAGCTGGGTATAAAGATGAGATTCGTTGGTAGAAGTCTCAATAGCCGGACGGTATGGCTAGGCAGAACAGCTTCACAGCCGAGCCGCTTTGCCCCACCGATCCTAGGTGATCATTAACGATACGAGGACATGCTTAAATTTTACAGTGTTCTTGGCCGCCGTCTCCACGGCTATCGTAGATTATTGTGGTGTTTGGCGGCGTTTGCCATCCTAGTTTTTATCGGCACCATATTTTGGTCGGAACCAATGGACGATCAAACGTACGCGCTCGGTTCCATTGTCCTTTTGCTGTGGGCGCTCAGTCTAATTGTGGTGAGCCAAGCATTCTCTACTCCTGCGCCAGCATTCAATCCGGCGGCGGGCTTGATGGACAGAATTAGGGTCCGAGTCGCGCGTGGTTTCAGATGGATCATGGCTATCACTACGACGGGACTCTTCTGCTTTGTGATTCTGCTATCTTTTAAGGCGTCAGGTTTATTCCTTAGGGGCTGAGCAGAAGGGGGCAAGTGTTAGATTGATGGGCGCTGGTGATTGACAGGGCAGGACATTGGTAGAAACCACATTAAACGAGCAGTTTTTACGAGAATGCGAGTGTTTCGGATGCGGGACATCTAATCCGAATGGATTACAGCTGAAGGTTCGTCTTGATCCCAGCGATTCAGAGCGAATAGTTGGGCGTTTCACGCCTAGTGAAGCACTTATCGGGTTCCCTGGGATCACACACGGAGGAGTTGTATTTACTGCACTTGATTGCATGGCGACTTGGGCAGGCATGATGCTTGTGGAAGGCCCAAAGGCCCTTTGGTTATTGAGGACCGCACAAGTTACCTACCATCGACCAGCGCGAGAAGGGGAGCCACTAAATCTGTCCGCAACGATTCCGAAGCAAGCAAAACTCGGGGCGCCACAACTCGTACACAATGAAGCTAGAAACGAGGCTGGCGACTTGCTAGTGCACGGCCAATACAAGATTGTTCCCTTGACTGCCGACAAATTTAAATCGGTGTTGGCAATAGATGAGATGCCACAAGATTGGGCGTCGTGGCTAAACCTGCCCGCTTCTTAACAACGCTGATTTCAGAGTGAGGAGATGAACTATATGGTGGGCCAATGAACGAAGAAAATATTTTCGAGGGCGAGGTGCGCGTGACAAAAAATACTTTTCCATATACAGCGCGCCGGGTGTTTTAAGAGGTGGTGTTGATCGGAGGCGGCATGAGAATGTTTCGTATGCAGATGTGACAAAGCCGTACGGTGAGAAAGATGCTGGCGGGCTCTGGAATATTCCAGCAGCCGATCGCAACAAAGAACCCATTCTTGCAGTGCTTCAAAGCGTCCTTCCGACGAGAGGTCTAGTAGTGGAAGTTGCTAGTGGCACAGGCCAGCATGTGATCCACTTCGCTAAAAATCTCGGGGGACTTACTTGGTTGCCGTCTGACCCAGATGCCGAATTTCGCAAATCGATCGAAAAACGGACACGGGATTCGGGGTTGAAAAACGTGAGAAAGCCTCTGAATCTGGATGTTTTAGATAATCCTTGGCCGGTAGGTGAGGCGAGTGCAGTTTTATGTATCAACATGATTCATGTCGCTCCCTGGAAGGCAACGCGAGCGCTTATTCATGGGGTGGAACACATTCTATCTGAGGAGGGCGTATTGTTTATGTATGGGCCCTATCGCCGCTCCGGAACACACACCGCCCCAAGCAACGAGGCGTTCGACGTGCGCCTTAGAGACCAGAATCCAGATTGGGGAATACGGGACCTGGAAGATGTTGAGAAACTTGGGGAGCGCGTTGGATTATTTTTAGATGCAGTGGTCGAGATGCCAGCGAATAACCTTAGTCTTGTGTTTAGACTCCAGCGTTAATATCTCGTAGCAAAACCCTGGCAGAATGTGTAACGCGAATAAAACTCTATTTTTAATTTTGCAGAGGACGTGACTATGACACAGGCGGCCGCGAGACACATACTGGTTGAGAATGAGGAATTCTGTGCACAGCTTAAGGAGCAGATAGCACAGATTTCTCGGCACTCGCTCAAGAACACTCTACCTGTCCTTCCGGAAAACGGGGCGGTGATCTCGGATCCTTCAATCCAGGCCAAATGGTTCAGGAGTTTGACTCGGTTGTGTTTAGCGCAACAGTCAACGAAGTTCAGGGTCCGGTAAAAACACAGTTCGGCTATCATCTTATTGAGGTTACAAGTCGAATCGACTGATTCTCACGTTTCATGAAACATTTAATTCCTCCGCCGTGCTTATTATTAGTGTTTTTGCTCATGGGCACGATCTCCCCGAATGTGGCATTTGGGGACGCGGAGTTGGATAGCAACTGGGATCGTTGGGAAGCCGCTAACGTAACGAACTACGAATATCGGTATCAGAAAGTCTGTTTATGCCATCGAGACATGCCGTCCGATACCATCGTTACTGTCCGCGAGGGTAATATCATTGGGGTTCGGTACGATCGGGAGAATTATCTCAATGAAATTCCCGTTTCCCCTGAGAAATATGACTGGTTCAGAACGGTTGATGATTTATTTTTGCTGGTGGCCCGTGCTCTGGAGCGTGAGGCGACTGTTCGGGTGAGCTATGAGCAGGAGCTTGGATACCCCATACGGATTTACATCGACTATGAGCAGGACATGGTAGGCGAGGAAGTAGAATTGCACGTTCTGGAACTGCGCGAGTTAGCTGATTAGTCAAATTGACTCATGTCATGCAGCGAGGCAGACAAGAAGAGCTGTCTATTTATCAGTGAACATTAGTGCCGATATTGACCCTTTCGTAGCTCACCCGTACAGTGGTGGTAGCGCACGAAGAGGCGCTTATGGTCGCAGCCCACCGAAAATGCGTCTTTTATAGAAGCCAGGATCGGTTGCTAGTCAGATGGCTCGGTTTTACGTCGTTAATCGAGGCACTTTGAATCAGAAGAAAAACGACGCGAGAGTCTGTTTTGATGAATATTTATGTCGGAAATTTGTCCTATACATTAGAGGAATCTGAACTGCAGGATGCGTTTGCAGAATTCGGTGAAGTTTCTTCCGTAAAGGTCCTATCGGATCGGGAAACAGGGCGGTCGAGGGGGTTTGGATTCGTTGAGATGCCGAATCAGGCTGAAGGCGAAGCAGCTGTGGCGGCACTAAACGGAAAAGATGTGGGTGGACGAGCGCTGCGGGTAAACGAGGCTAGACCTCGTGAGGAGCGCTAAGTCTCTTTAACAAACCGCGTTCTTCGGGAAATAGATCCCCCATAATTACAGCGTGGATGGAGCCCTGAAAGTAAAGCGGGGCTGGTGGGCAGAGGAAACGAGAATCGGCCGATAGGCTCGATCTCGGTGGTGTCCTTTGTCACGGATCGGTGCTGCGCCACTTCCAACGCCTGCTTCGATGGGACGTGAGCTGCAGGATCGACAAGGACTGTAAGAAAACTATCTAACCTTCAATGGGCGCGCCCGTAGCTCAGTGGATAGAGCACTGCCCTCCGGAGGCAGGGGGCGGAGGTTCGAATCCCTCTGGGCGCGCCAATAAATACTGGTGGTTGTAGCTTAGTTAGCGGACTTGAAGGGCGTTACGAGTTCCAATACACCCACTAAGCCCCCCGATTCGGGCCTGCTAAGGTCGGACGACTTGTTTTCACGTTCCGGAACCTGGAGTAGACTCGGGAAGCGAGCCGAGGCGCTGATCTGCACAATCGGAGGGGACACCAATGCGCTTTCTTGGGTTGTTGATGCTATGGCCGGGATTCGTCCTGGCGCAGGGATGGGTCGAGTACGCCAACGTGGAAGAGGGTTTCTTCGCTAATTTCCCAGGTGAGCCGAAGGTTGAAGAGACTACCTGGGAGTCTGAGTACGAGGCCACCTTTCCGGCGCGCGTCTACAGCGTCGACACGGACCGGGGCCGCTATTCCATGACAGTGATCGACTATCGGGACGCGGAGAGAATCCACACGGAGCGGGTCAGAGACAGGGACTGCCCCCCGGGGGCCGAGACCTGTTCGGGCGGGACAGCGGTTACGGCGAACACCGGCATCGGCTACTGGAGAGTTGATGTGCAGGCATCGATGGTTTACGGGGCCTGGCAATTCCTGCAACGCGACGCCGAGGTGACGCATTTCATGTGGAATAACATAGACTTCGTGGAAGGCCTACAGCTCTATCTCACCAACCCTGATCATTCTCGCACCTTCGCCTCGCTTTACCTGCACGCAGATCGCCTGTACATCCTCGAGGCCACAACGCCTGAGGGTGTGCGGGGGGCGGGCCTTTTCCAGCAGTCGCTGGTGTTTCTCGACGAGGAGGGGAACCGCATTGACTATGACCGCATCCACCATAACTCGGCTCCGCCTCCCCCTCGTCTACGCGATGCTGAATCTTATGAATACCTTGAATGCTGATCAATTGCCCATATTTTCAATAGTGCCAAATGGATATGATGGCTAAATTGACTCTCGTGACGACTAGCGCCTTGGCTCTCGCGTTACCCACCTGGGCTCATCATTCCCATGGCAACTATGAAAATGAGTTTGTCGATCTGGAGGGCGTCGTCACGGAAGTGCACCTGCTCAACCCGCATTCCTGGGTCTTCATGGAAGTCACAGACGATACTGGTCAGAAGACCATGTGGGGGCTGGAAGCCTCGGCTCGAGGCGTGCTTGAGAGGATCGGCGTCACGTACGACTATATCGGTCCGGGTGAAGCCATCAAGGTGCGTTGCAATCCGCTCAGGAACGGGAGCCCCGAGTGTCTGCTCGGGTTCCTGCAAGGCAGAGACAGGATCGTCAAAGATTGGGACGGCTCTGGTGCAAGGCCCGTCGACGACGGGTTCTTCGATCTGGAGTAGTGGCCTGACCGATGCGGCGACTGATCCCTAGGAGGAGTCCATGTTGAAGAGACTCGCGGCCGCAACAGTGATTGCCGTCGGTCTGGTCCTTAGCGTTTTGTATCGGGTTGACCGCCTCGCTGGGCGTCGCTGCATACGTACAGGCGCAGCAGGCACAGAACTATGAGATCACGCAAGTCGCGGACGGGCTCCATAGAGCCGCCGAAAATTCCCACCGTCCGGTATTTTCGCTTTTGCTCGAGAGCGCCGCAGTTCACTGACGATAAGGTTTTCTATGGTTACTAGAAATACCAACCTCTCCCGGCGCCAGTTTGTTGGCAACGTGAGTGTCGCGGCTAGTTCCATCCTTTGCGGATACCCCCAGATCCTTCTGGCACAAGCGGCCGATCTGGCCGAGCGACAGCGCGCCCTAAACCTATTGGAAGCCCAGCCCTCGTTTGATCTTCACTGCCATCCCGGCCTCTTCTTCACCAAAGGCCTACCGAGATATCCAGGACCCGAGGCCGTAGCCCGCAAGGTAGACGAGATGCTGACAGGACGCCTATGGGGTGGGTTTTTCGCATTCGTTTCGGATATGAAGATCCTCCAAAGAGATGGAGGGCGGTTACGCGCAAGCCGCAGTTTCGAGCCTGGTGAGGCTTGGGCGGAATACGAAAGACAGATCGTTACAGTCAAGGAGTTATCTGAAGTTGTTCCTGTGGGGCTGGCGACTCAAGCGAATGAGTTGGAAGCGATCCCGAGCCAAGGCCGGGTCGCCGCTTTCGTCGCATGCGAAGGCGGAGACTGCTTGGAGGGTCAAGTGGGTCGCCTCGAGCGTCTGTACGCCGATGGAGTACGCTCTTTGCAGCTTGTCCACTACGCGCAGAATGAGCTAGGCGATCTTCAGACTGAGGACCCGATTCATGGAGGACTCTCACAAGTCGGCCGCGAGGTCGTGCAGGAAATGAACCGGCTCGGGATTGTGATTGATCTTGCTCACGCTTCGTTTGCTACTACCCGCGATGTGGCAGAGCTGAGCGACGCACCGATCATACTCTCACATAGCGCGCTCAAACACGGCGCCAAACAACACCCACGATTGCTAGACCCTGATCACGCTGATGTCGTTGCTGCGACCGGAGGTGTTATCGGCATGTGGCCTTTGGGGTACGCTAATGACACCTTCGCCGAGTTCGTGGACAACACGCTGCAGCTTGTCGATCTCGTCGGCATCGACCACGTCGGACTTGGCACCGACATGGGCAGCAGCTATCGGTCGGTCTTGGACAACTATCATCAGCTTCCAGACTGGACAGCGGCGTTATTGGCGAATGGACTGTCAGAATCCGATGTCAGTAGGCTAGTGGGAGGAAATGCGCACCGAGTACTACGCGAGGTGCTGTAAAGATGACTCTAAATGTCTGCTCCCGGCCGAAAGTGGACATTGGTTAACAGTTAATATTCACGCCACGGCCTACTCGGGGGAGCGGGATTGCCAGATTCGAGTGCCTGAGTGATTCGCCGAGACCTAACAGCCAGCTAGATCGTCAATAGCCGCCAACCCGTCACGCGGCTGCTGCTAACGACCCGCGGTGGCAGGGGATCTAAAACGCGTATGCCTGGGAGTCGCGTGCCGGCTGGCTTACTCCTGCACGGCAAAGCAGTAAAACAAGCCATCACCACCTGAGCTGATCAGCGCAGCTGGGCTGCAACCCCTGGAGTTGTGTGCTGAGCCCCAGGCCGCAGCGTCATGATGACCGACCCTGGCCTTGCCATTATCGCTGCTGCTCGTCCAGTTATTGCAGGTCATGTCCTCGCCAGCAGGATAGGCTGTCCCGTCGATTTGCGAGCCAGTGAGGATGTCATGCCGGTTGGGCGAATAACCTTCGCCGGGTATTATTTGGCCACGCTCGTCGAGCGCCTTAAAGGCATTCATCCGATGCATCATGCTGTGCAGGCTATCCAAATCTGCGGCAATCTGGGCACCGTTGGCATTGAACCAGGGCCCTGGTCCGATCCTGTCCCGGGCGTTTACCGCGTTGCCACCCTGGGTGCTGAGATAGGCGCGCCAGGTGAGGTGGCCCTGGTCGACACTTTCCGCCAGGTTCTGGCAGACGGCATCGGCCCCTTCAAGTCCCCCTAAGTCCCCGCCATTGCCGGAACCGTCACCGGTCACGAAAAAGGACATCGGTCCCGTCGGCGGTTGGGTCTGAGCCAAGCCTGCAACAAGTAGCCCGCAAAACACCAAGCCCATAGCTACGATCTTTCTATTCTTATCCATTACCGTTTTCCTGAAGTGAGTGTGTTTGATGGTTGGTACTAATACTAGAATAGGGCCCACTGGATTGCAGCCCCCCAAGGGCGATCAAGAAAATTTCCAGTGCCGAGCTATAGCATAGTCCAGTAGTACCAACGACCGCTTCTGGCCGTTTGCTGCCGTTCGGGTCGGTGATCGAGGTAGTCAGACGGGGTAAGATCGCGGAAACGATCACATATCTGGGGAATAAGAATTGAAAAAGAGCGACGTCGGGCAAGCCATTGGGCTTCTCGCCAGGAACTGGATTAGCCAACTGAGTCGATGATTATTAGAAACGAGCAAGACGTTACACGGTCAGTTCTTGAGGTAATGGAGCGCACAGCGGACCCTCGGCTACGGGAGATCATGGTCTCTCTCATCGAGCATCTGCACGGATTCATCCGGGACGTCGAGTTGACAGAGAAGGAATTCCGAGCCGCAACAGAGCTTCTCAACGATATCGGTCAGCAGAAAACTGATACCCATAACGAGATGGTGTTAATGGCGGGGTCCTTGGGAGTATCTTCTCTGGTGTGTCTGCTGAACAACGGGAATAACGGTCAGACCGAGACTAGCCAGTCAATGCTCGGCCCTTTTTGGCGGCTGAACTCGCCAAACACAGAAAATGGAGAATCAATCGTTCGCTCGGAAACGCCAGGGGCCAGAATATTCGTTGACCTGTCTTATGTGGATACAGAGGGATCCCCACTCGAGGGTGTTGAGGTTGATGTCTGGCATGCGTCCACGGTTGGTCTCTACGAGAGCCAAGACCCCACACAGACTGACATGAATTTGCGTGGTAAGTTTATCACCGACGAAACAGGCCGCGTCTGGTTCAGTTCCATTAAGCCTTCCGGGTATCCGATACCGACGGACGGTGTAGTTGGAAAGTTGCTAGCAGCGCAAAGTCGCCACCCCTTCCGACCAGCACACCTCCATGCGTTAGCTTTCAAGGAAGGGTTTAAAACACTGATCTCACAGATTTTCTCAGACGATGACGAGAAACTCGACACCGATGCCCAGTTCGGAGTCACTGAGGCGCTCATAGCGAGATATGAGCGTCACGATGAGCCATATTCTGCGGAACCGTCGATCAATGCGCCTTGGTACACATTAAACTGCACGCTGGTTATGGAGCACGGTAAGGCAGAGCTACCGCAACCGCCCATCAAGTAGGCGCGCCTGCCTGGTTAGTGAAGAGTGAGTCCATTAACGAGGAGGCCTTCCCTGGAGAAAGCTGTCAGCAAAACGTCATCGTGGGAGGGAATCACGAGAATTTTCTCTGTAAGTAATCCATTTAACCAGTTAAGTTGTGACATCAGTGCTTGAGGGTCTTCGCCAATTCGGTTCATGGTCGCTTCAGGCCGGAGCTTTAGCTCGGTTACGTTGTCGATGGACCAGCCGATGTCGCCGACAAGAAGGTACTCGATACCAGTCTCAAGCTGGATGTATACCATCTGGTGACCCGGGGTATGACCGGGGGCTCTGATGAGCACCATTCCGGGCGCTACAGGTAGTAGTTCATCGTAATCCACTACGATGTAATCTTGGACTAGTTCTTCGGTGAGCTGAATCTCGGGGAGCTGGGGCGAATTGATCAAAGTGGTTACTTGCGCGCGCGTCAATATGGTTTTCTGCGCGATCTCTGCGCGATGAGAACCTCGCAGTACACCTGCTACATGGTCACCGTGTTCGTGGGTAACCACAATCATATTCGCCTGCCGTAGTGCGACCTGCACAATATCGTTTCGATCCTGCCAGTAGGGTTCGTCTCGACCGAAACCGTAGAATCGGTGAACAGCCTCATCCATCCCAGCATCAATCATGATGAAACCGTTGGGGTAAACCGCCTGAAAGGCCGTGCGCGCGGAAATGAATGGCTCATCACTACCGCCTTCTATGACCGCGGCATAGGTCCGGTGGCTTTCCGCGAACTTTATGAAGTTGACAGATTCCGGGTGTGGGCCGGGAATGTATGTGGAAGCCTGGCGAACGCGCTGCAGCAAATCAGGCGGGTATCCGGGTTCTTGGGCGGTGACCTGTGAAACGACCGCACTTGCAAGGGCTAGTCTAAGCAAAAAGGCAGCTTTGCGTTTCATCGTTCCGTTTGTGACAGTGGTGGGTGGTGATGCAGAATCACGCGGGTGTTTTTGATTACAGAGTTTTGATCAGCGCTAAATGAAGGGCGCTGGGAATCTTATCGCTGTCGAAACTCTGACGTCCACTATTAGGCGGCATAAAGTTAACCGCCTCTGTTCTTCGTCCCTCAACCATCGTTTCTGCTGACGGATGCGTGTTCATAGCGGTATCGTTACTACCCCCGGTAAAAGCCTTCATGAATATGACGCCTAGAATCAGTCCGACAAAAATGCCAACTATCAGCATGAAGCTGTCATAAAAGCGTCGATCTTGTCTATTCAAACATAGCTCCCTGTAGATGCAGGCGGATCATATCGTAATACATTGAGCCTCAAAGGGAGTGGTTCACCGCGTACTTCCTTGATCAGTCCGTGGAGCTGCTTTCGAGTTCTGTCAGCCTAGTTTCCAGGGCCTCCAACTTTTCTCGGGTCCTACTCAGTACGGCCATCTGTACATCGAACTCCTCCCGGGTAACCAGATCCAGTCGGCTTAGCGCTGATTGCAGAAGAGATTTGAAATTACGTTCCATGTCCTCACCCATGGATTTTAAGTTGCCTGGCACAGAGTCAACCAGCTGTTTAGCCAACTCGTCCAGTGTGGGGCGATCGGATTTTTCAGTCATTGCATTATCGCGTGGTTATCAAAGTTTAGAATTGATGGGGGGAAACGACCCCATAAAAGTCTCCAGAAACGGAACATGATACTCTCGGTGGGCGCGTAACATAATCTGATTCGTGCGGAGAAGAATCATGAGACGACGCGGAACGAAGCCATCTAACCTGTTTATTGCCCTGCTCGTGCTCTCGCCCGTTCTGGCGCAGGAGTCCGGGTATGATCCGCGTGACCTGTCTGGTGTGTGGTATGCGGGTACCGACTACCAAGGGGACGATACTGATACCGTTGCTTTCGGACCAGACATGCCACCCGTCACGTCCGAAGGGCTCGAGCGTTACAGGCAGAACATCCCTACGGTGACGACCGACCCGCGTGTGCCAGCCGTAGATGATCCTGCACTTTCGAACGATCCGACTTTCACCTGCAATCCGCGCGGGTTTCCTCGCACGATGTACGA
>DBZY01000049.1:39487-47157 GCA_002311835.1 Proteobacteria bacterium UBA1148
GAGCGGACGTTGCGGGAGTTCTGGATGGACGGGCGAGAGATTCCATCCACAGAGGACATGGACAACATTGGACCGTCGTGGTACGGGCACTCGGTTGCCGAGTGGCAGGGTGACGAGCTCGTGGTTAACACTGCCGGCCTGGATGACCGCGCCTGGTTGGACACGGCGGGTCACGTGAAGAGCTTCGAGGCGCGGATAGAGGAGCGATTCAGAAGAATCGATGCCGATACGCTCGAGGTTCGGATGATGCTTTATGATCCGACGTACTACACTGAACCCTGGGCGGCGCGCCCGCTCGTGTTCACACGGGAGCCGCGGGAGAGGCTCACTTATTTCGGCTGGTACGGGATATTTTCCGGGATTTCGGATCTAATGTGTGCGCCGATGAATTTCCAAGAGCTGCACAGGGAAGGTGCCTATTAATTCCGCCGACACGAGAGGCGGTGCTGCGGATGAGCCGGAGGGCTCTGACATAGTGTCCGCTAGCGAGACATCTGGGCCACAAAGGATGGGCAAAGGACTCTACATAGTCGGGTTTTTCGCGTTGGCGGTTGCCTTTTTAGCTGCATCAGCGTCGGGGTTTCTCTGGTGGCAATACCGCCAGTTTTACGTCGCCCTGGATCAGGCCGATTCTGATTCCGTAGTTTCCATCCAGGATATCCGGGCCAGCATCTTAAGTCTTGCCGACTCCCTAGGGGATAGGGTAGAGGCTCTCCAGGAATCCGATGAACTCGCGCTTGATGTTGCGCGAGACATGAACAGACTCTTGGAGGGACTGCCCGAGCGACTCCGTTTGCTGGAGGAGCGAGTCAACGCCGTACAAGGAACATCTGCCGATGCTAAACGCCGATGGTTGCGAGCGGAGGCGGAGTACTATTTATCGGTTGCCAACACAGAACTGATCTTAGGTGGTCGTTGGCAAAACGCAATTGATGCTCTGGAGTTTGCCGACGGCAAGTTGCGCGAGTTGGGAAGCCCATCTTTCAGTGGGGTGCGTCAGCTGATCTACGAAGAATTGCAGGCACTTCGTGGTGTGCAGTTGCCTGACGTAGAAGGCTTGAGTTATAGCCTCGCACGACTTGCTGACGGAGTTGAGTCGTTGCCGCTGGGTGCTGTTGTGCCGACGAGCCCCGTAACCGATGAAGAGATGCTTGAGAGTGCTGAGCCCGGGTTGAACAGAATCTGGCTGAGCCTGAAACAGGCCATCACAGGAATGATTAGTGTTGAACGTGGCGATGGTTCATTGTACCGAGCGCTTACAGTGGAGGGGCAGGTGCTGGTGCGCAGGCGGCTCGAACTGGAGCTGGAAATGGCAAGGCTGGGTCTGCTACAAGGTCAGGCGGAAGTCTTCCAGGTCAGTTTGAATGCGGCCAGGATATTGCTGATCAGAGAGTTCGAAAGATCCAATCCCGCGGTGGAAAGTACGACTGTGCTTATCGAAGAACTGTTGCGTCTGGAAGTCGATCCGGCACGCCCCGACATCAGCGGCTCTCTAAATCTTTTGCGCAGTCTTCCGGACAGAGAAGGCTGATGCGTGTTGGACTATGGGGTCTAACGGCCGTATTTCTCGGCGCACTTGCCGCACACTTCCTGCTACAAGATCGTGGCTATGTAATGATCAACTTTCTGGGCTACGTCATTGAGATGTCCGTTCCAGCATTGTTGTTTGCGCTGGTGGCGGCATACGCAGGTGTCCGAGCGTTGGTCGCGTTGTGGCGTGCCCCCCGCCGGCTCGGTAAAGCAGTCGCTGAACGACGTGTTAGACGAGCTGGCGAGAAGTTAACCCAAGGACTGATTCATATTGCTGAGGGTGATTGGTCAAAGGGCGAGCGTCTTTTGGCGCATGGCCTCAGAGGCACGGATGCGCCGCTGATTAACTATCTCATGGCAGCTCGAGCAGCTCAGCTGCAGGGCTCCGATAGACGTCGTGATGAGTGGCTAAAACTGGCATACGAAGAAATGCCTGAGGCGGAAATCGCCATCCTCTTAACACAAGCTGAGTTGCAACTGGAGCATGAAGAGTTTGAACGGGCTTTGGCCACGTTGAGTCGGATCCAAGAAGCCCACACGAATCACCCTGTGGCGCTTGTTCTGCTCGCTAAGATCTATCAGGCGCTGGAGGACTGGGATCATCTCATCGCATTGCTGCCCCAGCTCGGGGATGCACGACTGGATGCCAGTGAACTAGAGGGGTTATCTGCCTCGGCACTGGAGGGTTACTCGGCCCGGTCCGGCATTACCCATGATGATTTAGAGCGTGTCTGGGCCCAATTACCGCCACCATTGCGTAAGGCGCCGCGACTAATCGCGCTTTATGCAATGGCGCTGAGCATGCTCGGTCGCGGTGCTGAGGCAGAGAAGGAAGTACGAGGTGCGCTGAAAAGAAAGTGGGATGAGAATCTGGTTCTCACCTATGGACGTATTCGGGGAGGCGGCACGGAAAAACAGTTACGACGAACAGAGGAGTGGCTCAAGGTCCACGCTGAAGACGGTGCACTATTACTTACGGCAGCAAGACTGTGCATGGGATTAGAGCTTTGGGGCAAGGCCCGTAGTTACCTCGAATCCAGTCTTTCCATGTTTCCTAGAGCAGATGCGTATGCTTTGTACGGCCGTCTTCTCAACCACTTCGGTGAAGAAGATAACGCTGCACGGGCATTTCAGTCTGGCCTGGGGTTGATGACGAGCGCCGCTGAAGAACTGCCCGTGCTGGATGCGCCAGAGACCCTTGTTGGGGGGGACGAGAGCAAAGCTTCCGGGAAGCCGCTGAAGCCGTCTATCGAGGCCGAGAGCGTCGTGAATCCAACCACCCAATAAGCGGATCCCATTGCTCCCAGTCTGGCCATGCTAGGTAGGGGGGTAGCTCGTGAATACCTAAGCCTCGTTGGTAAGCACGGATATAGTTTTGTGCTTCCCGAAGTATCGCGATGTAAGGAACCTTTAGATGCTCAAGGTAGGCATCCAATTCTTCGAAAATCAGGGTATTTTCCTTTACTCGATTAGCTACTGCGGCAACCTTAGCTTTTTTGTTTGCTATTTTGCCTTTCTTCAGCAGTTCGGCAATGAACTCGGCACCGGCTTTCATATCAATCGGTGAAGGCAAGACAGGCACAATAATCGTGTCGGCATGATTCACTAGTGCCGTGAGCTCCGGGCCATGAGACCGAGCAGGTGCGTCGATAATCAAATATTCCGTGCTGCGGGGCATATGACGTAGACCGTCATCAAAGGCCGCTAATCCCGTGATCGTCGCCTTGTCCTCGGGGCGTTCGTCGAGCCAGCTGAGCGAAGAAGCCTGAGGGTCATAGTCCGCCAGAGTGGTCTCATATCCTTCTGAGGCGTAATAGGCGGCGAGATTGGTTGCAATAGTACTCTTTCCGCATCCGCCTTTGGCGTTAGTTACTAGTATGTGTCTCATCGATTCTCCCAAGGTACGTGCCCGGGCTGTTATTTTTTAAAGAGAAGCCGCAGTTGCGCGAGACCATTAAAGTAGCCAAGCTTATGATAAATGTCCATTCTCTGGTGACGACGAGTTGATACCAAGCTGATCCCATAACTCGTCTACGCGAGCGATAATTTTCGCATTCATTTCTATGGGGGTCCCCCAGCGGCGATCGGTCTCGCCCGGCCACTTGTTGGTAGCATCGAATCCCATCTTTCCTCCCAAACCGGCAACCGGGGACGCAAAATCTAGGTAATCTATCGGCGTGGATTCTACCAGTTGAGTATCTCGTACCGGGTCCATTCGTGTGCTTATCGCCCAAATGACATCTGCCCAGTTACGGGGGTCAATATCGTCGTCGACGACAATAACTAGCTTCGTATAGAGGAACTGGCGCAGGAAAGACCAAATACCAAACATGATACGCCGGGCGTGGCCAGGATATTGCTTTCGGATGCTGACGACTGCAATGCGATAAGAGCAGGCTTCGCTGGGGAGGTAGAAATCCACGATCTCGGGGAACTGGGTTTTCAGTATGGGGACAAAAACATCGTTCAATGCCAAACCCAACATAGCAGGTTCATCCGGTGGTCGTCCGGTATATGTGGTGTGATAAATAGGGTTGCGGCGGTGAGTGATCCGTTCAATAGTCATTACTGGAAAACGCTCGACCTCATTGTAATAGCCGGTGTGATCTCCAAACGGGCCTTCGTCCGCCGTGTCTTCCGGTGCGATAAAGCCTTCAAGCGTTATTTCTGCGTTAGCCGGTACTTTCAGATCTGACCCAAGACAAGTCGTGAGCGTCGTCCGCGCTCCCCGCATGAGGCCAGCAAACGCGTACTCAGATAGCGTATCCGGAATCGGCGTAACAGCGGCTAATAAAGTTGCGGGGTCGGCACCTATACTGACTGCTACTGGAAAGGGCTCCTCTGGGGTTGCTTCGCGCCACGCTGCAAAGTCGGTGGCGCCGCCACGATGTGGGAGCCACCGCATGATGAGCCTGTTCCTGCCTATTACTTGCTGGCGGTAGACGCCAAGGTTCTGTCTCGAATTCACCGAATCCCGTCCAGGCCCTCGGGTGGTTGTCAACCCCCAGGTGATCAGAGGGCCAGCATCTCCTGGCCAACAGGTTTGAATAGGCCATGCCGTCAGATCCACATCCTGCCCTTCAAGTACAATCTCCTGGCAGGGCCCGTTTTTGATGAGGCGAGGAGCCATATTTAGGATTTTCTTGACTAAGGGCAGTTTTTGCCATGCATCCCCTAGTCCACGTGGTGGTTCCGGGGCTCTTAGCGAGGCGAGCAGTTGGCCGAGTTCCTCAAATACGGTGGTCGACTCAGCACCCAGGGCAGTGGCAATTCTCTGCTGTGTGCCAAATAGGTTAGCTAATATCGGGACCTTGGCACCGGTCGGTTGCGTAAACAAAAGTGCGGGGCCGCCTTGTTCGAGAGTCCGGCGACATACTTCGGTAAGTTCCAGGTGGGGGTCCACTGGTACATCGATGCGCTTAAGTTCCCCATGTGCTTCGAGTTCGGAGAGAAAAGTTCTCAGGTCATCGAAGTGAGCTTTGGGTTTGGGGGCGGGTGAATCCACTATAATCCTCTCGCTCAAGTTAACCTCCAGCGAAGAGCATTACCAGTATTATGGAACTGGAATTTACAAAGATGCACAGTACCGGCAACGACTTTATGGTCGTTCGCTGGCCCGAAGGCGTCGATTTGCCGGGCAGCAATGTCATCCGTGGCTGGGCAGACAGATGCAGGGGAGTCGGGTTCGACCAGTTGCTGGTCCTGGAAACATCAGAACAGGCTGAGCTAGCGGCGTTCTATCGGGTATTCAACGCCGACGGCTCGGAGGTTGAACAATGCGGAAACGGGGCTCGTTGTGTAGCCCGATACCTGATAGGGGATGAAGAAAGCGCCACCCTGACCCTGGGGAGCTTGGCGGGGACCGTGGAGGCAAGGCTACAGTCCAACGGAGATGTGACGGTTAATCTCGGTGAACCCGATTATGATCCTCGAACCGTGCCATTGCGGGCGAATTTAAAGTCCGGTCGTTATCAGCTAGATCTGGAAAATGGGAGCGTGGAATTCGGTGCGGTTTCCATAGGAAATCCCCACGCTGTCATCCGGGTGGATTCAGTCGACACAGCTCCGGTCGGTATACTGGGACCTGAGCTTCAGAGTCACTCTTTATTCCCGGAGGGGGTAAACGTTGGTTTCCTCGAGGTGCTGAGTGAGGCACATGTGCGGCTGCGCGTTTTGGAACGCGGGGCTGGAGAAACACAGTCTTGCGGGACGGGAGCTGCCGCCGCTGTTGCTGTTGGTAGGCTCTGGGGCCTGGTAGGGGATCATGTGCAGGTGGAGCTGCCCGGCGGCACATTAATTGTGAAGTGGTTAGGACCAGGGTATCCATTGTGGTTGTCTGGGTCGGCGATTAGGGTATTCGATGGACGAATAGAGCTATGAGCCAGCATAAGGACGAAGCGGCTATCGAAGAAACACTCTCAGAGGATGAGATCGCGGGGTATCTTCACAGGCACCCGAACTTTTTCGAGCGGCACTCTGATCTTCTGATGAGGCTTAAATTGATCCACCAACCTGGGAGTGCTGCTGTATCACTGGTTGAGCGACAGGTCGCTATCCTCCGCCAGCGCAATAGCGAACTTGAGCGACAGCTCAAGGATTTCGTAGCGGTTGCCAAAGATAACCATGCACTTGTAGAAAAGATTCATCAGCTCGCGGTTACTCTCATGGAACCCAGGAGTGGAGCAGAACGGGTGGAGATTCTTGAGACCAGCCTAAGAGAAGACTTTCTGGCAGAGCGGGTCGTGTTAGTCCTATTTTCTTCGCCTTTGGACGCGCCGCTTTCAGATGGAGGATTTGTGAAAATTGTTGATCGTAATGATGCTGGACTCAAGCCGTTTACGAGTTTTCTCAAGTCTGGTCAGCCCCGATGCGGATTACTTCGCGGCCGCCAGAAAACCTTTGCTTTTGCGGATAGTAAGGCTGAGATCAATTCGGCTGCGTTTATCCCCCTCGGAGAAAACGTGGAGCTCGGTTTTCTTATAATCGGAAGCCAAGACCCGGACTACTTTCACCCCGGGAAGGCCATGGATTTTTTGAGTCGGTTGGGCGAGCTAGTCACAGTGGTTCTAATGGGTGAATCAGTTGTACAAGCAACGAGCGGACCGAATGCTGCTGGATCTTAAAACACATATCGAAGCGTTTGTACGGCACCTGGAGAAGGAGCGGCAGCTCTCACCACACACTGTTGACGCTTATCGGCGCGACCTGCGTTTATTAACAAATTTCTGCGAACGAACATCGCTGGGGATTGAGTCATTAGATTCTTATACAGTGCGCCAATTTGCTGCGGAATGTCATCGGCGAGGTTCCAGCCCCAGAAGCATTGCCCGCCGGCTATCCGCCATACGGAGTTTCCTAGCATTCATGGTTCGGGGGGGAATCATTAAATCTAACCCAGCCTCTGGCGTGCAGGCTCCTAAACCGTCTCGACGACTGCCGGCAACACTGGATGCAGACCAAGTTGCGAGTTTGCTCGCGCTTGCGGGGGAAGACGACCTAACAGTGAGGGATCGTGCGATGCTTGAGCTGTTTTATTCGTCCGGGCTGAGACTTGCCGAGCTCGTCGGCGTAGACCTAAGTGATCTCGATTTTCCGGACCGGACTGTCCGCGTAACGGGTAAGGGTAATAAAGTTCGGATCGTACCTGTAGGGCGGTACGCTTTGGAGGCGCTGGAAACATGGATCGTGGTTCGGGTGACGATCGCAAAACCCCAGGAAGTTGCACTGTTTGTCAGTCGACGGGGTACGCGGCTTGCCCCCAGGACTGTCCAATCACGACTGAAGCGGTGGGCTCAGCAACAGGGCGCTCCGGTAGGTGTTCATCCGCATATGCTTAGGCACTCTTTCGCCAGCCACATGTTGGAATCTAGCGGTAATCTACGAGCAGTACAGGAGCTGCTAGGACACGCCAGTCTCTCCACAACTCAGGTTTATACGCATCTTGATTTTCAGCATCTCGCCCAGATATACGATAAGGCTCATCCGCGGGCGCAGCGACGGGATGACAAGGGGGCGGCAGAAGACCGTCAGGACTGATCAGTCGAACAGTCCCCATCCTTAGTGGTTTGTTGCGAGAGGCGCCCCAAAAAATATGGCTAGTTTCCACGGTACAACTATCATTTGTGTTCGGCGCAATGGAC
>DBZY01000049.1:47249-47681 GCA_002311835.1 Proteobacteria bacterium UBA1148
CGTAAGGTTCGTCGCTTACACGATGGAAAAGTTTTAGCAGGTTTTGCTGGAGGTACCGCTGACGCCTTTACTCTGTTTGAATATTTTGAGAAGAAACTTGATCAGTATGGGAATCTTGCCCGTGCTGCCATAGAACTTGCCAAAGATTGGCGAACTGATCGGTTGTTGCGACGCCTGGAGGCGCTTCTTGTTGTTGCCGATGAATCACAGTCATTACTGATTTCTGGAACCGGAGATGTAATTGAGCCGGAACACGACCTTTTGGCGATAGGCTCCGGTGGTGCCTACTGTCAAGCAGCAGCGCGCGCGTTATTAGACAACACTGAATTAGATGCGCGTGGCATTGTTAAAAAATCACTCTCCATCGCGGGAGATATCTGTGTCTACACCAACAACGAGATCACAATAGAAGAGCTGTAGTGAAACTTGCTG
>DBZY01000049.1:47889-115809 GCA_002311835.1 Proteobacteria bacterium UBA1148
GGTCCGACCGGCGTTGGTAAGACGGAGATATCTCGGCGGCTCGCCCGACTTGCTAGAGCTCCCTTTATTAAGGTGGAGGCGACCAAGTTCACGGAAGTTGGTTACGTGGGTCGGGAGGTGGACTCAATCATCCGCGACCTCTCTGACATGGCCGTCAAAATGGTCCGCGAGGATGCAATCTTAAAGGTTAGTCACCGCGCCCAGGACTCGGCCGAGGACCGTTTATTAGACACTTTGTTGCCCGGTTCGCAGCCCGATGATGATAGCGAGACCCGACAGCGTTTCAGAAAGATGCTCCGTGAAGGTGAGTTGGATCAGCGGGAGATTGAGATTGAAGTGCAGGCGCCAGGAGTCGGTGTGGAGATTATGGCGCCACCCGGTATGGAGGAGATGACTAACCAGCTGCAGGGGCTATTCCAAAACCTCTCCACTGGGCGCCGGAACGTGAGAAAGTTAAAAGTACGCGATGCGCTGAAGATCCTGGCGGATGAGGAAGCGGCGGGAATGATCAATGAGGAAGAAATCAAGCTGCAGGCACTGTCCGCAGTGGAGCAAGATGGCATCGTATTTATCGATGAGATTGATAAAGTGGCTCGCCGTTCCGACACTATGGGTGCCGATATCTCAAGAGAAGGTGTTCAGAGGGATCTTTTGCCGTTAGTCGAAGGTTGTACGGTGAGCACACGCTACGGCATGGTCCGGACAGATCACATCCTTTTCATTGCGTCCGGGGCTTTTAATGTCGTGAAACCCTCGGACCTTATCCCCGAATTGCAAGGACGTTTCCCCATACGTGTAGAACTGGATGCATTAGATGCGGACGATTTCGTACGCATTCTAACTGAGCCTGACGCATCGCTAACGGAACAATATGCGGCCTTGATGGCAACTGAGAGGGTCAATCTTGAATTTAATGCCTCAGGGGTCAAAAGGATTGCGGAGGTTGCTTTTCATGTGAATGAGCGTACCGAGAATATTGGTGCAAGACGTTTGCATACAGTGCTGGAAAGGTTACTGGAGTCCATTTCTTTTGAGGCGTCGGATAAAGGAGGTCAAGATGCGACTGTGGATGCGGATTATGTCAATGAGCATCTGGGGCAACTCGTCCAAGACGAAGACTTGACTCGGTACATACTTTGAGTGAGAGCGAGCTGAAACCAGATCCTTACCCAACGGAGTTGGAGCTTCGCAAGCGCTCGCGCCAATTGTGGGCGAAGTTCTCTGACGGCGCGGACTTTGAGCTTTCCGCTGAATACTTAAGGGTGCACTCACCCTCGGCTGAGGTTCAGGGACATGGTTCAGGAGAAAGCTTGTTGGTGCTTGATAAAGAGGATGTAAACATCGACCGAATCGAACCCATCGGACGCTATGCTGTGAGGTTGGTCTTCGATGATGGCCATGATACGGGGCTCTATACGTGGCCAATACTCTACAAGCTAGGTGTTGGGTATGAAGCTAATTGGCAGCGGTATCTCGAACGCCTGAATAAAGCTGGCCATCAAAGATCGGCGGAAACGGATGGCAGAAAACCAGAAAAATTCTGAAGAGCTCACTGATTTCGGTTTCGAGCGTATCCCTCGGAGTGAGAAGCAAGACCGTGTGAGGGATGTATTTGATTCTGTCTCAGATCGTTACGATTTGATGAATGATCTGATGTCTTTGGGGCTACATCGAGCATGGAAAAGATTTGCACTATCCAAAACAGCCTTGCAACTTGGGGGATCAGCGCTTGATGTTGCTGCGGGGAGTGGCGACCTTAGCGAAGGTATGGCGCGGCAGGTAGGTTCCACCGGAAGAGTTGTTGTGACAGACATCAATTTCAGCATGCTAGATAAGGGACGCGCGCGGCTAATCGACTCCGGTTTGGTGAGGAACGTTGCTTACCTGCAAGCTGATGCAGAAAAGTTGCCTCTGGACACTCCTTTATTCGATTGCGTTACCATCGGGTTTGGACTGAGAAACGTAACGGACAAAATTGCTGCGCTCGGTGCTATGTATAAAGTACTTAGACCGGGGGGGCGGTTGTTAATTCTTGAGTTTTCGAAACCCAAATTGGGCCTGCTTGGGTCTGCGTACGATTTCTACAGTTTTCAAGTCTTGCCAAGACTCGGGCGCCTGATCGTGGGTGACGCCGACAGCTACCGCTATCTAGCAGAATCTATCCGCGTTCATCCTGATCAAGATACGTTAAAGACGATGATGGGTACTCAGGGATTTGAGCGATGCGAGTATTACAACCTGTCCGGTGGAATTGTTTCCCTGCACATCGGATTTAAGTTTTAGTCAAATTATGACAAAACGATCAATAGTTGCGATAGAGCACTTGCTGAACCAACACATTCAGGAATCTTCAACTGCACAGGATCGCTTGTTTGCGCTGGTAGGGCGAAGCTTAGCTATAAATATTCAGAATTTTGGCACCAATTTACGGTTGGATGCCGAACAAACCCGTCTCGGGGTTAGCATGATTAGTGACGATTCAATTGTCGCCACGACCGCCACAATCTCCGGAACGCCTTTAACATTGCTGAATCTCCTGAACGTATCAACTTTGGCAGATTTCAGAGCAGCAGGTGTTGAGTTCAGTGGTGATATCCAAACTGCTGAAGCATTCGCTGAGTTATTGCGCCTTGCGCGACCAGATTTAGAAGAAGAGCTGTCCCATCTAGTAGGGGACATTGTGGCTCATAAAATGGCGCGATCTGTACGACGCGTGAAAGGATGGGGTACCCGCGCCATAGATGCACTCACCATGGATACATCGGAATTTCTCCAGGAGGAAATCCGTCAATTACCACCGCGAGTCGAGGTTGAAAGCTTTAGCCGAGAGGTCGAACGTCTTCGGGAGGATACTGACAGGACAGCTCAACGGGTGGATAAGTTTCTCAAGGGAACCAACGGCGGGGCAACATGGGACGGCTCAGACTAGTCTTAAGGCTGCTTGCTATTCAGCGAACGCTAATCCGGTACGGTCTCGAAGAGATTGTTTGGGAGACGCATTTATTTCGTCCTGTTGGTTGGGTTTTTAAACTGATTCGCAGTCGATCACGACGTGACCCCTTAGGCACAAGAATTCGTGAAGCATTAGAAGAACTCGGACCTATTTTCGTGAAGTTCGGTCAGGCCGTTTCAACGCGACGGGATCTTTTACCGACGGATATTGCTGACGAGCTAGCTAAGTTGCAGGATCAGGTACCACCCTTTTCTTCCGAAGAGGCGCTAAAAATCCTTGCTGACGCGTTTGGTAAAAAAGCAAATGAACTTTTTGCCGACTTCCAGCAAGAGCCTTTGGCCGCCGCGTCAGTCGCGCAGGTTCACTGTGCAACACTCCACAGCGGAGAAAGTGTGGTTGTAAAGATTCTGAGGCCGCGAGTTCGAGAATTGATTGAGCGGGATCTGACCGTGCTCTATGCTATCGCGAAACTCGCCGCACGGTACTGGTCCGACGGGCAACGCCTGAGGCCGGTAGAGGTTGTTAGTGAATTTGAGAAAACACTTCTAAAAGAGCTTGACCTAACACGTGAAGCCGCTAACGCAGCTCAGCTAAAACGCAATTTTGAAGGCTCGGACATGCTCTACGTGCCCGAGGTGTATTGGGATTACTGTCGATCCAACGTTCTTACCATGGAGCGTATATCCGCAGTCCCCATCAGTGATATCGAGGGGTTGAAGTCTGCTGGGACCGACATCCGGCGTCTTGCTGAGAATGGAGTTGTAATTTTCTTTACGCAGGTTTTTCGACACAACCTTTTTCATGCTGATATGCATCCTGGAAACATTTTCGTGGACGTGTCGAATCCAAAAAAACCTCGATATGTAGCAGTAGATTTTGGAATTGTAGGTAGCCTAAGTTCGCGAGATCAGCATTATCTTGCTGGAAATTTTCTCGCGTTTTTCAAACGAGACTATCATCGTGTCGCACGGCTTCATTTGGATTCTGGTTGGGTGCCCGCAGATACGCAGATAACAGAACTGGAAGCTGCAATTCGCGCTGTGTGTGAGCCTATCTTCAACAAGCCGTTGAAAGATATTTCATTTGGTTTGGTGTTGCTAAGGCTCTTTGATACGGCTCGTCAGTTTGACATGGAGGTACAACCACAACTCGTGTTACTACAGAAAACCCTACTAAATATCGAGGGGCTCGGGAGGCAGCTGTATCCAGATCTTGATCTGTGGGCAACTGCGCAGCCCGTTCTCCAGGAGTGGATGCAGCAACGGACCGACCCACGAGAACATCTGAAGCGGTTGCTAAATAACTGGCCTCAGATAAGTGAAGATCTCATGTTGTTGCCAGACGCGCTCTACCAGTTCGTACGTAAGGTACTCGAGGAAGTGTACGAAGAAAAGGCCCTCAAGTCCGAACTTAAAAATTTGCCAATCCGTAAAGCTTTTACTCTGAGTGGTGGACTCTTAGCCGGCGCCGTGCTTCTACTGGCTGGAGTGTTGTGGATCGGGCTTGAAGCGACACCTACCTGGTTTGGCTGGGGCCCTGTCGCGGCTGGCCTAGCTTTGACGTTTCGAGCTGGTCGCTGAAGCGGATTCAGTGAACGATCACAAAGAATTGCCCTTAGGCGAGTTCGTCTCGCTTATGGCCATGCTTACGTCTCTGGTTGCGTTGTCAATCGATGCCATGCTTCCAGCATTGTCCGATATTGGCAGGGAACTTGGTGTGCAGCGACAGAACGATAACCAGTTAATCATCTCTGCATTGTTTCTGGGTGTTGCGTTAGGGCAATTAGTTTATGGCCCTCTATCTGATCGAATTGGCCGCAAACCTGGAATCTATGCGGGTCTCACCCTATTCATTTTAGGCTGCCTTCTCTCGGTTATTTCCTGGAATTACTCCGTCATGCTTTGTGGTCGTTTTCTTCAGGGATTCGGTGCCGCTGGGCCTCGTATCGTAACCATGGCGCTGATACGAGATCGTTGTAAGGGGCGCGAGATGGCTAGAATCACGTCATTCGTGATTACCATTTTTGTGATTGTTCCAACAGTTGCGCCGGCCCTGGGGCAAGCAGTTTTGTTGGTTGCAAACTGGCGGATGATTTTTGGCCTCCTGCTTGTGCTTTCGATAATTGCATTCATTTGGTTCGGCATACGTCAACCCGAGAGCCTACCACCTAGTCGTCGCACCCAACTCGCACTAGGGACAATGGCTAAGGCTGTAAAAGAGGTATGTTTAAATCGCACCGCTTTGGGATACGCTTTGGCTGCTGGGCTCGTCTTCGGGGCATTCCTGGGCTACTTGAATTCAGCGCAGCAGATATTTCAGATCCAGTTTGACCTAGGGGGGCTGTTCCCCGTTTATTTTGGTGTACTTTCAGTCTCTTTTGGGGCTGCCTCCTATACAAATGCACGCTTGGTCATGCGATATGGCATGCGCACTCTTTCGTGGCGAAGTCTGCAAGCGTTGTGCGTTCTGTCTGCGGTCTTTTTTGCATTTTCAGTAATGATTCAAGGTCAACCACCGCTTTGGACAGTGATGGCATGGGGTGCCACCACTTTTTTCTGTGTAGGTATGGTATTTGGGAACTTCAATGCGATGGCCATGGAGCCGTTCGGTCAACGGACGGGGCTAGCCGCCGCTATCATCGGGTCGTTTACGACCCTAATTGCGGGGGTGCTCGGGGGACTTATTGGTCAGCTGTACAATGGCACAGTACTCCCGCTGATTGGAGGTTTCGCTGTCCTTGGGGCAGGGGCGCTTGGTGCTATGTACTGGACTGAATTGGCTTCTCAAGGACGTTAGCTGGGTTCGCCAACACTCGACTCATCACCCAGATTTCTCATAGTAGCTACAACAAGTCTAATTACTTTTTCGACAACAGACTCATCCATACCGCGCACGACTAGATTAGCCCCATAGCAGCCATCTCGAAAGAAAGGATAGCTGCCTATTTCGACTGTCGAGTATTTCAGAGCAAGGTCTTCTAAGGGTTGCGCGATGTCCCCCTCGGGCAAGAATACGTCGACGTTTCGGGAGTAAATGGATCCGCCAACCCCTAGGTCGTCTGCAAAGGTGGAGAACATAGCTCGTGCTACGCTTGGGACTCCTGCCAGGACGAACACATTTTCAACCCTAAATCCTGGGGCATTACTTAAAGAATTGTCGATTAGACTAGCTCCCTCTGGTACATGAGCCATCTTAAGCCTTGCCGGGTTGAGGGCGCGCCCACTGCGACTCAGACATGTAACCGCATCCTCGTCAAGTACTAGATGGCGATTAAAGGCTGTGGCGATACACTCCGCTGTGATGTCATCATGAGTGGGACCAATGCCGCCCGTGGTGATCACGTAGGTATATTTGGCCCTACATTCATTGAGTGCGTTGATAATCTCGGTTTTGTCATCAGGCAATACACGTGCTTCTGCCAGGCGAACACCACGCTGTGCGAGTTCAGAGCCAAGAAATCGAAGGTTCGTATCTTGCGTCTTACCGGACAATATTTCGTTGCCGATGATTAGAACACACGCTGTATTTGGTGAATCATTACTCATAGGGACTCATTTATGGTTGTCCGTTGAAAAGGTGATCCTCACCCGACCGGGATGTCGGCACCACCGCACTGCCAGCAGAGGGCAAACTGCCCCTCATTACTTTCTCCACACAGAGTACACCGCCATTCTTCACATTCCGCTGGGGCATTTTTTACAGCCCCTAGCACAGCCTCGGCGCGTGCTAGATCTTCATCTCGTGTCACCCATAGTTCTGGTAGACAGTCGAGAAAGGGGATTTCACCCAACCCTCCGGAAAGCTGATCATTTCTTATGAAACAGGTAATCGCAGATTGCTCAAGAAGATTTTTCAAATGCCCAACATAAGCCAGTGACTCATGCGTGACTAGTCTCTTCATAGGGAGTTAGCTCGTTTCACAGACGCAATTCTTTAAGAAAAGCTGCCGCACTCTCGCCCCTCTCTAAGGCTTCGATCAATGCTGAACCAACGATAACGCCGTCGGTGTACTGGTTGATCAGTTTTACCTGTTCGCGCTCTCTAACCCCGAAGCCAGCACACACCGGTACTTGGGCTGCTGCTTTTACAGTGCCCAAATATTCTGCTAGCTCAAGAGGTAACTCAGTTTTCCCACCGGTAATGCCGGTGCGTGTTACGGCATATACAAATCCTTGGCTCATTTTACACAGTTGTGTAAGGCGCCCAGACGGTGTCGCTGGTGTGACGAGCTGCACGAGAGCCAGGCCATGTGTATCCAGACAGTCTTTCAAAGGAGCGCTTTCCTCGTAGGGTAGGTCGGGAACGATAAAACCGCTCACGCGGACCTCGTTTGCCCGTGCCGCTAATTTATCGAAGCCAAACGCAAGCAATGGGTTCAAATAACTCATCAACAAAATCGGTGCCGCGGGTTTAGTCTTTCTGGCAGCAAGCTGATCCAATATCCAGCGCAAGCTGATACCTTTCTTAATCGCTGCTTGACTTGAACGCTGGATCGTTACTCCATCCGCCATGGGATCTGTGAAGGGGACGCCTATTTCTACCGCATCAGCGACGCCCTCAACCTCCTCGAGGATCTGAAGAAAGCGTTCGGGTTCTGGATAGCCCGCAGTTAAAAATGCTACGAGTGCCGATCCGTTTGCTTGCTCCAAGGCGTGGCGAAGTACTTCATGCGGCTGCATTAACAGCCTCCTCACCATTTCTGCGGTTTCCAACGGGATATTGGCTCAGGATTGGCATGTCCTTGTCGCCACGGCCAGAAAGCCCTATGAGAATCCTGGTGCCCTGATTCGATGCAGCCCAACGACGAGCCCCAGCAATAGCGTGCGCGGTTTCGAGTGCGGGCAAAATTCCCTCCAATGCGCAGCACTCAGCCAGAGCGTCCAACGCTTCCGAGTCGCTGGCAGTGACATACTCGACTCTGCCTATCATTTTTAACAGAGAATGCTCAGGACCGACCCCTGGGTAATCCAACCCTGCGGAGACTGAGTGTGTTTCCTGTATCTGGCCGTCATCATCGTAGAGCAACATACTATGTGCGCCGTGTAACACACCGGGCCGTCCCGCGCTCAAAGTGGCGGAGTGATCACCCAGCGTTTCTCCTCGGCCACCGGCCTCAACACCGAAAAGTTGCACGTTTTCATCTGCCAGAAACGCATAAAATAAGCCGATAGCGTTTGATCCACCACCAACGCATGCGAAAGCTGCGTCTGGGAGATCAGCATATTTTCTGATCTGTGCTCTCGCCTCGTGACCGATCACTGCTTGAAGCTCGCGAACCAAATATGGATAGGGATGAGGGCCAACGGCGGAGCCCAATAGATAGTAGGTTTCGATCGGGTCGGAGACCCAATCTCGGATGGCTTCATCAATAGCTGCTCGCAGCGTGCAGTCGCCAGAGGTTACGGGGATCACAGTGGCCCCCAGCCGTTCCATACGATCGACATTTGGTGATTGGCGAGCGACATCAATTTCACCCATATAGACAACACATGGTAGGCCCACGCGCGCGCATGCCGCAGCGGACGCAACACCATGTTGACCCGCACCTGTCTCGGCGACGATTCGAGTTGCGCCGAGGGCTTCGGCTAGTAGAGCCTGACCAATGGCGTTGTTGATTTTGTGAGCACCAGTATGGGCTAGGTCCTCGCGCTTGAACCAAACTTCAGCACCCCACTCTTTGGAAAGTCTGGGTGCTGGTGTTAGGGAAGTTGGTCGTCCAACCCAGTCTCTCAACTCCGATCCTAGGCGGTTTTTGAACGCCTTTTCAGGAAGTAATCGATACACCCCTTCAGTGAGACGATTGATTGCCGGCATCAATGTCTCTGGAACATAGCGTCCTCCAAAAGGTCCAAATCGGCCTTCAGCATCAGGAAGTTTACCGTTCAGAAGTGCCTGGAGAAGTGTTTCGTGCTGGGCTGCTTCATCTGGCGCCATCGTTATTCTCCATTGACCGGATGCGGGCAATAAATCCTCTGATTTTCTTTTGATCCTTGATGCCTCTGGCAGACTCCACGCCACTGGATACATCAACACCCCAAGGTTTCACAGATTGAACCGCTGTCACTATGTTGCTGCTATTCAAACCGCCTGCGAGGATGACTCGCGTTTTCATTGCCATCCATGCGGCTTCCTGCCAGTCGGCTTTCTCGCCACTTCCACTACGGGGGCTTTCAAATAGCATACGCGCTGGCCATTTATCTACACTAGGATTCAAGCGCGCTCGAAACACTGGTAAGGGTTTGCAATCTTCCAGATCAAGTTCGTCGAAATCCTCGGTATCGGTCTGCAACCAGTCAGGCGCAAACACGGTTCTGACCCTGGTCCATTCCTCCACGGTTGGATGGTGCATAACAGCAACCCTAATGATGTCATCTCGCACATTACGACAAAGGGCGTGTGCTAAGTCCGAGCTCACCTGTCTCGGTGAGGGCGCGAACACAAACCCCAACGCGTCGGCGCCTGCTGCAACGGATGTCTCTACTGCTTCCGAGGTGCTTAGACCACAAATCTTTACGAACACGATACTTCCCTCACCGTCTCTACACCGGCGTTCTTAAGAGAAACTAGTTCGCGAGCCGCGTCGGTCGAGCGCATCAGTGCTGATCCGATTAAAGCGGCGCGGTAACCTAACTTTGCAACGGTTATTACGTCAGCTGGTTCTTTGATGCCACTCTCCGCAACTGCTGGGAGGTCTGGCGGCAAATGGGTTGCGAGCTTTTGGAAACGATCAAAGTTGATTTCGAGATTTTTTAGATCTCTGCAGTTAACGCCGCATAGGATTGGGGCGGGAGAATGATCTGAGATTTTGAGTGAGCATATTCGCTCTAAATCTCGCTCATCAAAACCCTCCAGTAGAACGAACATTCCATATTCCATAGCGCTGTCAAGCAGTGCGGTGATTTGAGAATCACTCAACATGGTGATGATCACTAGAACCCCACTGGCACCTGCGATTCGTGCCTCAAGGACCTGGTAAGGATCAGTCAAAAAATCTTTGCGCATTACTGGAATTCTGTGGTCCATGAGAGAAGCCGTTACTTCGCTTAGGTCCCTTAGACTGCCGCTGAATTCATCCGGCTCCGTCAACACAGAGACCGCGTTGGCGCCACCTGATGCATATGCGGCGATTTGAGTGTCGCGGTCAAACTGTTTGCCCGTCAGTGCGCCTCCAGCTGGCGAGCGCATCTTAAGTTCCGCGATAATGTTGAAGTCATCTAGAACAAGTGGCGGCGGCGTTGGTGCTGTCAACGCTCGTTGCACGAGTTGACCCTCCGAATTCCGGGCACGTGCTTCCTTGACGCGCTTGTGGCTGGCCTGGGCCATACGATCTAGGAAATAGCTGGTACTCATTTTGTCCGTACCACCATACTTCATTACGCCAGCCCCATCCCGACAGACTCGAGCTGTTTGATGAACCGTGCGCCTATGCCATCATTCAATATCTCGCGCGCGCGCGTTACACCACTCTGTGGGTTTGTAACTTCTCCAGTAACCTCCAATGCGAGTGCTGCTCCGAGAATTAATGCTTCACGGTGAGCAAGGGTATCTCCGCCGCACAAGGCGTTGCGTAACCGAACAGCATTCTCCTCTGGCTCGCCGCCTTCAAGGTCTTCGGCTGAGCAGCGGGTGAGCCCATAGTCTGCTGGATCGCGGACTGTTCTCTCAACTGAACCGGGGCGAACATCGAAACACAGAAAAGGGCCAACCGGCGTTGGCTCATCCCACCCCGGTGCTCCGTGGATGACTAGGCTACGCTCGGCATTCATACCTGATAGCGTGTGTGCCATTAGTTCTGCCATCGATTCGCTAAAAGCTCCAATGACATGAAAAGCAGGTCGCGCCGGGTTTGTTAATGGTCCCAGGATGTTGAAGACTGTCCGAACACCTAATGCCGTACGTACCGGTGCAATAGCCTTCATTGCGGGGTGATAGTAAGGGGCGAAAAGAAATGTGAAGCCCAACGCCTCCAAACAAGCCGCGGTTTGTTGATTGTCTAACGGTATGGGTAGCCCTAGCGCTTGTAGCACGTCAGCGCTGCCGGAGCGACTCGAGATCGAACGGTTTCCGTGTTTCAGTACCTTTGCACCACAGGCGGCTGCTAACAGGGCGCTGCCCGTTGAGAGGTTCAGACTCCCCGAGCTATCTCCTCCGGTGCCAACAATATCCACATAAGATTCACCCTCGGGGATAGGAGGTTGAACTGCCAGTTCTCGCATGGCTAGAGCAAATCCCCTAATTTCAGCGGCTACCTCCCCTTTTGAGCGCAACGCGATGAGTAATCCCCCGACCAATGGAGCGGGCAAATCTCCGCTAGCCATCTCGCGCAATATGGAAGCGGATTCTTCCTCGGTAAGGTTGGTTCCCGCTAAAATTTTTTCAAGCATTTTGACAGCTTGTGAACTCATTTTTGTCCCCCACCGGCTTTCACCGCGTTCCGTTCCGGGTAGAGAAAATTTTCAAGTAATGTTGGTCCATCCGGTGTCAGGATACTCTCCGGATGGAACTGTACGCCTTCCACGGGCAACACTTTATGGCGGACGCCCATGATTTCACCCTCCTCTGTTCTGGCGGTTACTTGTAAAACGTCAGGTATTTGTTCCCGGTGCGCCGCAAGGGAGTGATAGCGTCCGGCATTGAAAGGATTGGGGAGTGTTCTATATAAAGTTTCGCCATCGTGGTCTACTCGGGAAGTTTTTCCGTGCATCAGCATGCCTGCTGCCACAATCTCCCCGCCGAAGTGCTCGACTATACATTGGTGTCCAAGACAGACACCGAGCACGGGGATTTCCCCTGCAAAGTTGTCAATCATCGCGAGCGACACCCCAGCATCGGATGGGCGGCCTGGACCAGGAGAGATCACTAAGTGGGTTGGGTCTATTTTTGTGGCTGCAGTTATGCCTATCGCGTCGTTACGGTGTACTGATACCCTCGCTTCAAGAATCAGAAAGGCCTGCACCAGGTTGTAGGTGAAGGAATCATAGTTATCTATCAAAAGAAGCCGTGCGCTCACAGTCCCTTCTCCACAATTTCCAGTGCTTGCTTCAGAATAGCGCTCTTTGAGAGCACCTCCTGGTACTCATGTTCTGGGTTGCTGTCGGCAACGATGCCAGCGCCCGCTTGGAAGCTATACTCGTTACCATTGAAGACCATTGTGCGGATGGTAATGGCTTGGTCCATATTGCCGTTCTTTGACAGGTAGCCAACAGTGCCGCCATAGAGACCTCTACTAATCGGTTCCATCTCCGAGATCAATTCCATTGCTCGCACCTTTGGTGCGCCGACCAGCGTTCCGGCAGGAAAAGCTGCTGCGAATAAATCTAGAGCGTCATATTCTTCCGCCAGTTTGCCTCGTACGCCGCTTACGATGTGCATGACATGGCTGTAGCGCTCGATTTTCTTATAGGGTTCGACGTGAATAGAACCCGCTTTGGCAACCCTGCCTAGATCATTTCTCGCCAGGTCGACCAGCATGACATGCTCAGCATTTTCCTTTGGATCTGCGAGCAATTCGGTCTCAAGCGCAGCGTCCAATTTTGAGGTCTCTCCCCGGGGCCGAGTTCCAGCGATTGGTCTGAGCGACGCTTCCTGCTGATCCAGTCGTACTAGCGCTTCGGGAGAGGACCCTGCGATCTTAAGATCACCGAGTTCGAAAAAATACATGTAAGGCGATGGATTCAAGAGACGCATCGCTCGGTAACACTGGAAGGGGTCTAGATCTGTCTTTCCCGAAAAACGGATAGAAAGAACAATTTGGTAGATGTCTCCGGCGGCGATGTGAGCTTTGCAGCGTTCGACTCTAGCTATGAACTCCGATTTATCCAAGCTACCCGACGCCTTTGAAAATCCCCGTTTTTTCGGCTGATCTGAGCGCTGAGAATGGGTACGGTGATCAATACTTTGATGCAGTGCGTGGACAACCCGAGAGCGCAATTGTTGACGTTCGTTTTCGGTTCCCGAGTGGAGTAGCGCTACTCTCCGCGTGAGATGGTCAAATACGAGTAAAGATGCTGGTGCGACCAACGCTGCTTGCTGTAATCCACTGAGCTCTGCCTGGTTTGGAGGGAGCCTCTCGAAATAACGTACGACGTCATAACCATAAGCTCCGACCAGACCACCAGAGAAGGGAACGCTATCGATCCTAGGATATAACGCGGGGGATCGGTCCAGCGTTTCGCGCAACACGGAGAGCCACTCTGACCCACTTTCTGGCCGTTGTGTTTTCTGACCATCCACCACGAGTCGGTCTGCGTAAAGTTCCAGGGTTGGCCCGGGGCCTAGTCCCAGGAACGAATAACGCGCTAGGCGTTCGCCGCCCTCAACACTTTCCAGAAGGAACCGTGGTTCAAGAGCGGAAACGTGGCAGGCTTCCTGTTTAAGCTTTAGATACGCCGATACCGGCGTGTCCAGATCTGCGGCGATGTCAAATGGTGCTTGCATCAAAGTGATTCTCTAGCCTCTATAAATAAAAAAACCCATCTCCGGAGGTACGGAGACGGGCTTGCATGATCGAAACGGACTCTTAGGTCAGATTACGTGCGCAGTACCCTCTCCGCTGGCGAGCCTCGCCACCAGCGCTGTACCCGGGAATGAATGCTTGCAGGTCCGCTCATGGCGGGGAGTATGTCCCCAGGCGCTCTTGAGGGTCAAGCTCGCAGAGGCTCTGTTACGCCCTACAGCTCATACAGGAGGGGCAGAACGACCGAGAAACCAAGCCACATGATGAGAGCCAAAGGCAACCCGACCCTGAGAAAATCGGTAGCTTTGTAACCGCCTGCCGATAGCAGGAGCAAGTTAGTCTGATAGCCAAAAGGGGTTGCGTAACTCATGTTGGCCCCAAAGATTACCGCAAGGATGAACGGCTCCGGCGAGACTCCGAGTTGATCTGCAATCTGTATAGCAACTGGCGCGCCAATCACGCCGGTGGCGTTGTTAGAGACGATATTGGTAAAAATTGCCATGACCAACATCAAAATACTGAGAATCACTGGTATTGGTAATCCTCCCACGCCGGCAACCAGCGATTGGGCGAGATAAAGTGCGCCACCTGTTTCGATCATCGCTACGCCCAACGCCATGCTTGCAACGATGACCATAATTACCTGTGGTGACAAAGCGCCTGATGCGTCACTCCAGCGGAGGCAGCGAGTCGCCAACATCAAACCGACGCCCGTCACGGCAGCACCAGAGATCGGCATGATGCCCAGCGCAGCCGCTAGAATCACGATTGCCATGATCGCTACGGCACGTGGTGCGCGATGGGTGTAGGGGAGGTTAGTAGTACCGTCAAGCACTAGAGTAGTGTTTGAGCGTTTTAGTTGTTCTAGCTGGGGACCGGTTCCCTGCACCAGTACGATATCCCCAGCGTGTAGGGAAGTTGCGCCAATATCGCTGGAGATTTCCTCTAGGTCGGAGCCATAGGCGCGATGAAGTGCCAGTGGTAAGAGTCCCGTTCGTTGCGCGAACCTGCTGCCTAAAAGGCTTGCGCGGTACAGCATGGAATCACGTGTAACAACAATTTCTGCTAAGTGTTGAGGTTCTTCATCGTCCTGTTCCGCTCCATGCTCGCTATGCAAAGTGGCTCCTATTTGCTTCTCGAAACGCTTGAGGCGCTCTGGCATATCCCGAACCGCAAGCCGGTCACCTTCGCGTATCGTTACTGATGGGAGCCTGGTAACCGACAGATCTTCGCCTCGATCGATCCGATCAACACGCATCTCGTTATCGGTAAGGGCCAAACACTCGGCAAAGCTTTTTCCACAAATCGCACTGTCTGCGTTGACGTAAAAAAGCGCACTGAAAACCCTTGGTGCGGTGTCAGACAAAGGGGCCTTCCGTTCAGGTAGAAGCCGGGGTGCTACCAGCCAGAGGTACGCTAAGCCAATGCTACCGACGATCAGGACGGGGAGAGCAAAATCGAACATCTCCAGTTGTGTAACGCCTTGGTCTGCGGCAATGGAGACAACGATTAGATTCGTTGAAGTGCCGATGGTGGTAGCCATGCCTCCCACCAGAGTTGCTAGCCCGACGGGCATCAGTATGGAGGATGGCGCGAGCTGGGTTCGCACTGCGACGCCGATAAGCATCGGTAACAACATGATGACAATAGGGGTGTTATTTAAAAATGCACTTAAAACGGCGCTAATGACTATTGTGCCAAGGCTCGCCAAACGAGGTCGTACCATCCAGGTTCTGGCAAGAAAAATTGCTAGGGGTTGCAGTGCCCCGGTGGTTTCGAGTCCCTTACCCATGATCATCAATGCGCAGACAGCAATGAGTGCTTCATGACCGAATCCAGCAAGAAATATGGTCGGTGCCAGTACCCCACCATCAGCTTCGTATGGGTACAGTTGGAAGCTCGTGATCAGGATGACGAGTATCGCCAGTCCCGATGCCTCCAGAGGCAGCCTGTCTCGGGTAAACAGATACAGCGTAAATCCGGTCAGTAGTAGTACGAAGATGCCATGGTTGTCGGGAAGGTTGGGCACTGGCGGTTCTTTTTTGCTTGCTTATTCCTCTAATAACATGGCTTAAAGATCATCGCCATACTTGACACCCAGCAACCGAGCCTAGAGGCTAGCGCGGCTTTGTCCAACGTTCCCAAAATGACCCGCGAATGCTGAGAGATCCCGCAAATCAGGATATCTCGTTTGAGAGCTATTTAGGGGTCTTTCGATACGGCCAGAGAGCTATACGGCTGGTCTGGTCTACTCACAAAGGGCTCACAATAGCTCTTGCGATATTCACATTAACCGCCGGCGTGCTTCCGGCAGGTGTTGCCTATGTGGGAAAGCTCATAGTTGATGCCGTTGTCGCTCAGATCGGTGTCATTAATATCGGAGGTGAGGCGGAATATTCCACAGCCCTCTTCTGGGTCGTTGTGGAAGGCATTATTGTTGCGGGCTTGGTTGGTGTTCAACGCGCCATTGGGTTCTGTCAAGCGCTACTTCGAGTTTTGCTCAGTCAACGGGTCAATGTTCTCATTCTGGAAAAGGCATTGACACTGGAGTTGGCGCAGTTCGAGGATTCAGAGTTCTATGACAAGCTCAACAGAGCTCGGCAAGAGGCTTCTAGCCGACCGCTCAGTCTGGTTAATCGAACCTTCGGTCTTGCACAATACGGCATAGCACTGGTGAGTTTCGGAGGTTTGCTACTGCAGTTTTCCCCCTGGGCGGTGTTAATACTCGTTGCCGCGGGCTTTCCTGCATTTGCTGCGGAAACAACTTTTTCTGGTGAACGATTTCGCATTTTCAAGCGCCGCTCCACGGAGCGCCGAATGCTGATGTACTTGGAAATGGTATTGGCACGTGAGGATCACGCGAAGGAGGTTAAGTTATTCGCGCTTGGGAGCGAATTCTTGAGTCGCTACCGGAAGATTTTTAACCGCCTCTACGAAGAGGACCGGAAGCTTGCCATCCGGCGCGATGGATGGGGATTTGCATTGGGACTTTTCGGTAATGTCGCTTTCTACGGCACCTATGCTTGGATCGCCATCTCGACCATTGAGGGTGCAATATCCATTGGAGAAATGACAATGTACCTGTTGGTTTTCAAGCAGGGTCAGGCGGCAGTTTCTTCGATGTTGACTTCTATCGGCGGTATGTACGAAGACAATCTGTACTTATCCAATCTTTATGAGTACCTAGAGCAGGACACTCCTAAATTGGGTGGAACAGTCAGCATTGGTTCTGACCCTGAGGCTGGCCTCGTGTTTGAGGATGTGACCTTCACCTATCCCGGGGCAGACTATCCGGCTGTCCGGAATGTAAATCTTAAAATACGTCCTGGTCAGAGTGTGGCGATTGTTGGTTTGAATGGCTCGGGGAAGACTACGCTCATCAAGCTCATGGCGGGGCTCTATGCCCCAGATACCGGCACCATTTATTATCAGGGCACGGATCTAGCCGATTGGGATTCGCTAAAGCTACGAAATTCCGTTGGGATTATTTTCCAGGACTTTAATCGGTATCAGCTTCAGGTAGGTGAAAATATAGGAGCCGGTGACGTTCGTCATATGTGGGAGGATGAACGCTGGGTCGATGCTGCAACGAAAGGTAAAGCAGCGAGCTTTATCGAGAAATTGCCAGAGAAATATCACACGCAGTTGGGGCGTTGGTTTAATAAAGGTCAGGAGCTTTCTGGTGGTGAATGGCAGCGAGTCGCATTGTCTCGGGCCTTCATGCGCACGGGGGCGGACATTCTCGTTCTTGATGAGCCTACCGCGGCTATGGACTCCCAGACAGAGGCAGAAATCTTCGATCACTTCCAATCTCTGACCGCGGATAAGATTGCAATCCTGATTTCTCATCGATTTTCGACCGTTCGCAGAGCAGAGTTAATTTTAGTCATGGACGAAGGTGAGATTATCGAGCGAGGCAGTCACGAAGAGTTGCTGGTGCTGGAGGGGCAATACGCTCGACTCTTTGAGCTTCAAGCACGAGGTTATAGATAAGATCCTAGGGTACAATTCGCCGCTTCAAGAGCTTCTTATGCCTATACCCTCATCAGAAACTGTCCGTCGCGCTGATATCTTTTTCGCGGGAAAGGATCAAGCACTGAAAAGAGACGTTCGACGCCTAGGGGAAATGGTCGGCGAATTGGTCAAGGAACAGGGAGGCGAAGCTCTGTTTGACTTAGTTGAAGCAGCACGTAGGGCTTCAATTGCGCACAGGGAAGGGAACATTGGTGCGCTTGAGGAGTTGCAAACGCTGCTTTCCGCTTTGGCACCAAGTATCGCGAGAGATTTTATCCGCGCCTTCTCTACCTATTTCCAAATGGTCAACATGGCTGAGAAGGTACACCGTATTCGGCGTCGTCGCGCTTATCTCATAGACGTTAAAACCCCCCAACCTCTGGGCTTCATTGATACTCTAAACAAGCTGAAAGATGCTGGTGTGGGGGCTTCGGAGGTTGAGGAAGCGTTCGGCAAGGTTTCTGTGGAACCCGTTTTCACTGCCCACCCAACTGAGGCGAGTCGCAGGACTCTCCTGAGAAAGCAACAGAATATCGCACGTCACCTTGTGGAGATGCTTGATCCTTATCTAACCCCCCAAGAAGAGCGGGCCACTCTGGGCAGGATACGCCAGGAGATGACCTCTGGGTGGCAGACCGAAGAACACCCTCAAGCACATATGCGCGTTGCAGACGAAGCCGAACACGCGTTGTTTTTCTTGACCGACGTTTTATACCAGATAATCCCCTCATTTTACGAGGGTCTCGAGGAGGCGATTGGTACGGTTTTCTCCAATAATGCTATACAGATTCGCCCGGGGACGTTGGTCAAATTTGCATCGTGGGTGGGTGGGGATATGGACGGCAATCCGAATGTGACTGCCAAAAACATTCGTGAAACTCTTGCACGTCAAAGGGCGCTGGTACTGGATCTCTACTATAACGAGTGTTTGACTCTCGCCAAGCAATTGAGTCAAAGTGAGAGTCGTGTAGATGTTAGCTCAGAGCTTAGGAATCAAAGCGAAGTCTACGCAGGGCATTTTCCGAAGGCCGCTCGCTCTATTCCAGCTAGGCACCGGGAAATGCCTTATCGAGTCTTTCTGCGTCTTGTGGCAGCGCGTTTGCAGGCGACATATGACGATAGCGCCTTCCCGTACGAATCGCCGGATGACTTCATCCAGGATATTGAGATCATTGAAGATAGTTTGCGGGCTAATAAGGGACGTAATGCGGGGTTATTTTCCCTTCATAGACTGCGTACGCGAGCAGAAACTTTTGGGTTCCACATTGCAACCCTTGACGTGCGTCAGAATGCTCTAGTTCACCGGCGAGTCATCGGCGAAGGTCTTCAGGAGGATGGATGGCTCGATCGAACTCCCGAAGCTCGTACGGTTCGATTGAAAGAGGCGCTCGAACGTCGGGAGTCACCTGCAAGCTCTTTATCATCTGAGGGGCGACGAACACTTTCAGTGTTTCAGACGATTGCCCATTGCCGACGAAAATATGGCATCAACGCGATCGGACCGTATATCGTCAGTATGGCTCACGGTCCCGATGATGTGCTTTCAGTACTACTGTTGGCAAAGTGGGGGGATCTGGGATCTAAAGGCGCCCCTGTTCCTTTGGATGTAGTACCGCTATTCGAGACGTTGGAAGACCTGGAGAATTCTCCTACCATCATGGAAGGGCTGCTTACGGACGAAATTTACCGTTCACATCTTGATCATCGAGATTCCCACCAAATGATCATGATTGGCTATTCCGACAGCAATAAAGATGGTGGTTTGGCAGCGGCTCGCTGGACTCTACACAACGCACAGCGTGACTTGGTGGACGCGGTTGAAAAATTTGATGTGAAGCTGACACTGTTTCACGGTCGCGGCGGCACAGTGAGTCGGGGCGGTGGACGGTTACATGAGGCAATTTTCGCTGCGCCCAGCGGGGTTGTAACAGGCCGGCTCCGCATGACGGAACAGGGCGAGATGATAAATGCGAAGTATGGGCTACACACCATTGCTTTGCGATCGCTTGAGCAGACGGTGAGTTCGGTATTAGCCGTAACGGTTAAACCCCACGAGCATCCAAAGGCAGCATCAAGTTGGCGGAAAATTATGAGTGAGATTGCAACTGCAAGCCGCGCAGCCTATGGAGGCATGATTTACGATCGGTCCGAATTCCCAGCTTATTTTCGTAACGCAACGCCTATCGATGTTATCGAGCGACTGGGCATAGGTTCTCGACCGACTTCACGCGGCGATCTCGGTAGTTTGGAAGAATTACGTGCTATTCCATGGGTATTTGCTTGGACTCAGAGCCGACTCATATTGCCAGGTTGGTTTGGACTGGGTACGGGACTCGAACACGCGCTGGCGAAGTTTGGCGAAGAGACCCTTCGGGACATGCAAGCAGAATGGTATTTTTTCAGGGTGCTCCTTTCGGATGTAGAGGTGGTGTTGGGAAAAGTCGACCTGGAAATTGCGGAGTTATATTCAAAACTTGCGGGGCCACTTCACGATATGTTCTTTCCAGCGATACATTCTGAGCACGACCGCTGCGTCGAGTTGGTGCTACAAATAACAGGTCAGACAAAACTGCTTGAGAAAGAAGATACCTTGCGCAGGGCGATTCGACTTCGAAATCCCTACGTTGATCCAATGAGTTTGCTTCAGGTGGATCTTCTAAAACGTTGGCGTGAGGGTGACCGCACTGACGATTCTGTTTTGCAAGCACTCATGGTGAGCATCAATGGTATAGCACATGGGATGCAGAACACTGGCTAGACAAGTTGTCAAATGTGTTTGCGGGGTGATTTGAGCCAGTGAATTATTCTTTCTTCAATCTCATCCCCAGCAATCTCGGTTTCGGAGATACACTGTCCTCGGACCGAAATCCCCGCGCGATGCACACTTTAGTGAGTCGCCGGGAACGAGAGGATGCCATGAGGCGAGTCCTCTGCCTTCCATGAGTCGCCGATAAGCACACGTAGTAGGCATCCATTTCAGGTCCTCCAAAGTTTCATGGCTCAGCACGACGCAGTCCACAACATGTTCTAGTCGAGTTGGGTACTGTGTACAGCGGCATTCCGAAATGTTCAATAAGCGGCAGGCGACGTCGGTATACAGTACTTCCCCTGTGTCCTCGTTTTCGAGTTTGTGCAAACAGCAGCGACCGCACCCATCACACAGCGACTCCCATTCTGATTTGCTCATCTCAGATAAGGATTTAGACTCCCAGAAAGGCTTGGACTTTGTTTGTTTTTGCTTACGGGATAATTTGGCCATAGATGAATAGTGTAAGCTCCCCGATCGTGTCGAGTAAGATGAAAGCCGCGTTTCTTGATTTTGCAACCCTAGGACCGGGAGTAAATACTGCTTCCTTGGATAAACTGCTCCAGGTGAGTTACCACACGAACTCTAATCATGCAGAGATCCTCGAGAGACTTCACGACAAAGAAGTCGCGCTGCTAAACAAAGCAGTTCTCGATCGGGATATCATTACAACAAGCGGAGAGCTAAAACTCATCGTACTGGCGGCGACCGGAACAGATAATGTTGATTTGTCAGCGACCGAGAAGTGTGGAATCGCTGTTTCCAATATTCGCAACTACTGTACGGATGCTGTAGCGCAACATGTCATGGCCTTGATTTTGGGACTCACTCGACAGGTTGGAGGTTACCGGGCTCTCGTCTCGGCCGGGGCCTGGCAGCGCAGCGAGGCGTTCGCTCTATTTGAGTATCCGATTAGGGAGCTAACGGGTAAGACCCTCGGAATTGTGGGCTATGGGATCCTAGGACGTGCCGTGGCAAAGGCCGCTCGTTGCTTCGGTATGGAGGTGTTGATTGCCGAGCGTATCGATGCGGAGAAAGACACTATTCGAGAAGACCGGATTCCACTCCGCAGTCTGCTCCAGCAGGCAGACGTAGTCAGTCTTCATTGCCCACTTACGAACTCGAATCATCACATGATCAGCACCAGAGAGCTTCGTCTCATGAAAAAAGATTCCTTGTTAATCAACACGGCACGCGGAGCTTTGATTGACAGCCAGGCGTTGGTGGAAGCGCTTGATGCGGGGATCATTGCCGGGGCCGGGATTGACGTGCTGGCGAAGGAGCCGCCAACGGATGACGAACCGCTACTTAGACCCGGTATTCCGAATTTAATACTGACCCCTCATATCGCTTGGACTGCAAAGGAATCTCGGCAGCGCGCGTTGGACCAGATGGTAGAAAATATAACGGATTTCTTAGGTGGTGGGCGACTCAGAAGAATTGTCTAAAGGGCGGTGCGCCAGACACTCATAAACTTCTGGTCATTCGTTCGAATCCAATCGGAACCACCACCCATAAACGACTGATACCAACGCTTTCAGCGCTTGGTGTCGATGTGCGCGCCTTTCGTGACATTGCTCTGGTGATCTTCTGGTGACCACCTAATTTGCTCATTCATCTGCGCTTGGTCTGTGTCTATTGGCACGTTTACCCCTTAATTCTCTCCTTCATACCCATGTTTGTCTCCAAAGGGGCAGGGCAGGATGCCGCCCCCACCCCATACCCATATTAACTACTGCTCACACATTTCTAGCCAAATCGGCAAAATGTCTACAATATAATAAAAAAACCGCCATATTCTTGCATTATCTTTGTATCTGCCCCAATATTGTCGACAATAATACGCGTGCCCCACTCATGACAGCATTTCTCGGGACGAGAGAGAGTCTACGGCCATCTGCCGACAAGCTCTTTGTAGACATTGCGGAATACGTACTGGCGCGAGAACCGGGGAGCGCTGAAGCCCGAACCACCGCCTTTCACTGTCTGCTCGACACGCTGGGTTGCGGCATCCTCGCACTCAACTATCCCGCTTGTCGGAGCGTACTCGGTCCCCTCGTTCCTGGTGCGGATTTCGCTGGAGGTGCGAGAGTTCCGGGTACAGCGTTCAAGCTCGACCCAGTAACGGCAGCTTTCAATATTGGAGCCATGATTCGCTGGCTCGACTTCAATGACACGTGGCTTGCAGCCGAATGGGGACATCCGTCCGACAACCTTGGCGGCATCCTTGCAGTCGCGGACTATCTCGATCGTCAGGAAGAAGAACCGGCACTAGCTGTCGGCGACGTCCTTACCGCCATGATCCAAGCGCACGAGATCCAGGGTGTACTAGCGCTCAACCATGCTTTCAATCGTGTCGGTCTGGACCACGTTCTGCTCGTTCGGATTGCAACCACGGCCGTCGTTACGCGCATGCTCGGCGGCACTCGCGAGCAGATCACCGACGCTGTCTCAAACGCGTGGATTGACGGCGGCGCACTCAGAACCTATCGCCACGCTCCGAATACGGGATCGCGAAAAAGCTGGGCCGCAGGCGACGCGACAAGCCGCGGCGTCCGCCTCGCTTTGATGGTGCTACGCGGCGAAATGGGTTACCCCTCTGCATTGTCCGCTCAGACGTGGGGATTTCAGGACGTGTTGTTTGACGGGACAGCGATCGAGCTCGAGCGACCACTCGGCTCCTACGTCATGGAAAATATACTGTTCAAGCTATCTTTCCCAGCCGAGTTCCATGCACAGACAGCTGTTGAAGCCGCGATGACCCTTCATCCCGAAGTATCGGACCGACTCGACGCTATTGCCGAAATCGAAATCGAGACGCAGGAGGCTGGAGTGCGCATCATCGATAAATCAGGACCTCTCGCAAATCCAGCAGATCGCGATCATTGCATTCAATACATGGTAGCGGTGCCGCTGATATTCGGCCGGCTCACGGCCGATGACTACGAGGAAGATATAGCGCAAGATCCCCGTATCGATGCACTGCGCGAGAAGATGATTGTGCGAGAGAACCGACAGTTCAGTGCCGACTATCTCGACCCCGACAAACGCGCGATCGGCAACGCAATAACGATCAGGTTCGAAGATGGCACGTCGACAGACCGTGTCGCCGTCGATTATCCGATCGGTCATCAGCGGCGGCGTGCGGAGGGTATCCCCGTACTGCGAGAAAAGTTTGAACGAAATCTTCGCAGTTACTACGGCGGCGATCAGACTGACACGATTCTAGCGGCATGTTCCGATCTTTCCGGATTGCAGGAAATGAGTTTCTGTAACTTTATGGACTTGTGGGTAACAGTCGAATGATAGCGGAACTTCACAAACACCCGACGACGATTGCTTCGCGACTCACGGAGGAGTTAACGGACGCAATCGTTACAGGCGAGATCGCCGCCGGCGAGAAGATTAGCGAGCCGAACCTAGCTAACCGTTACGATGTCAGTCGTGGACCACTTCGTGAAGCCATCCGACGCCTCGAAGGACGCGGCCTCGTAAGACATGTGCCTCACGCCGGGGTCCGCGTCGTGACACTCGAACTCGACGAAGTTGTCGAGCTTTATGCAATTCGAGAAGCCCTAGAAGGTATGGCCGCCAGGCTTGCGGCCGATCACATGAGTGACACGGAGATCGAAGCTGTTCGCGAACTACTCGATGAGCATGAGGTGGCGGTCCAGAAAAGCGAAGGCCGCGAGTACTTCCAGCAGGAGGGCGATCTGGATTTCCACTACCGAATAGTGATGGCGAGCGGCAATCAAAAGCTTATAGCGCTTCTCTGTGGTGAGCTTTATCACCTCGTGAGAATGCATCGCTACCGATCGAGCCGCACGGCGTCCCGACCTCAGCGGGCTCTGACCGAGCATCGTCGTATTCTCGACGCTGTTGCCGAACGCGACGGAGAACTTGCCGAACTCCTCATGCGCCGCCATCTTGGTGGAGCGCGCCAGAGTATCGCGACGCAACTGGAGAAGCCGAATGACTGAACGGTCTCGTCAGACTCTCCAGGACGCTCTCAAGGCTCAAACGCCCCTGCAGATCGCAGGCGCCATCAATGCGTACTCTGCCTTGCTCGCGGAACGCGCTGGATTCCGAGCGATTTATCTTTCTGGCGCAGGAGTCGCCAACGCCTCATTCGGTATGCCCGATTTGGCGATGACCACACTTAACGACGTCCTAGAAGATACTCGCCGAATCACTGGCGTTACCCGTTTGCCGTTACTCGTTGACGCGGATACGGGCTGGGGCACGGCATTCAATATCGCCCGTACGACTCGCGAGCTCATCAGAGCAGGTGCCGCGGGTATGCATATCGAAGATCAAGAGCAGGCGAAGCGCTGTGGGCATCGTCCCAACAAGGAAACGGTATCGACTGAAGAGATGTGTGATCGCATCAGAGCGGCTGTCGATGCCCGGATAGATGATCAATTCGTCGTCATGGCGCGCACTGATGCGTTCGCCCATGAGGGTGAGGAAGCTTCCCTAGATCGCGTGTGCGCCTATATCGAAGCCGGCGCAGACATGATCTTTGCGGAGGCTCTGTACACACTCGACGACTACCGAGAGTTCACCAGCACGATCAACGTACCCGTACTTGCCAACCTTACGGAGTTCGGACTGACGCCGTGTTTCTCGACCAACGAGCTCGCCGATGTCGGCGTGGCGATGGCGCTCTATCCGCTTTCGGCATTCCGCGCGATGAGCAAAGCCGCACTTACGATCTACGAGACGATACTCCGCGAAGGAACACAGAAGCCGGTTCTGGATTCTATGCAGACGCGAGAAGAGCTGTATGAGGTACTCGGCTATCACGACTACGAACGAAAGCTCGACGAACTTTTCGCAGCGCGTGAGAAGAAAGAATGAACAGTAAAAAGACCGACCAGGCCAGTCTGCGTGGCGTGTCTGCCGGCGAGACGGCCATCGCAACCGTTGGAAAAGAAGGCCACGGGCTCACCTACCGAGGTTACGACATCCTAGAGTTGTCCGATTCTGCAACGTTTGAGGAGGTAGCGTGGTTACTGCTGTACGGCGAGCTGCCCAGCACTGCTGAGCTGACTGCATACCTGAGTGAGCTGCGATCACTTCGCGAGCTACCGGCTTCGCTCTGTGAAGTTCTCGAGCGGATTCCAGCCGAAACGCACCCGATGGACGTGCTACGGACGGGCTGCTCCATGCTCGGCACGCTCGAGCCCGAGCGCGATTTCTCGCAGCAGCTCGATTCGGCCAATCGGCTGATCGCGACATTTCCCGGCATGCTCCTGTATTGGCATCACTTCGCAACGAATGGCGCACAAATCGCAACTCAGTCGAACGAGGAAACGCTGGCGGGACATTTCCTGCATCTGCTACATGGCGAGGTGCCCAGCGAACTGCATCGTCGCGCGATGGACGTGTCATTAATTCTTTATGCGGAACACGAGTTCAACGCCTCTACGTTCACGGCCAGAGTATGCGCGGCAACGCTCTCTGATCTTCACTCGGCCGTAACGGGCGCTATCGGGACCTTGCGTGGACCGCTGCACGGTGGCGCGAATGAGGCTGCGATGGAATTGATCGAACAGTTCGACTCGGCGGGCGCTGCTCGCGTCGGCGTCAAGGAGATGCTCGAGCGAAAAGCCAAGATTATGGGATTCGGCCACGCGGTTTATAAAGAATCCGACCCGCGCAATCAGGTTATCAAGGCATGGTCGCAGAAGCTGGCCGAGGATGCCGGCGACACCGTGCTCTACCCTGTGTCAGAAGCCATCGACACGGTGATGTGGGAGGAGAAACGCCTTTTCCCGAATCTCGACTTTTATAGCGCGTCGGCCTACCACTTCATGGGCATTCCGACCTATCTCTTTACACCCATTTTCGTGTGTTCCCGGATAATTGGCTGGGCAACGCACATCATGGAGCAGCGCGCGAACAACAAGCTGATCCGACCCGCCGCAGACTACACGGGTCCCGAGACGAGACCATACGTCGCGATGGCAGAGCGAGCTTCATGACGCAGAAATTCCAGACACTCTACCGGGAGTCGCTCGACGATCTCGAAAGTCTATGGGCCGAGGGTAACTAGTCAGCGCTATGCGATCTTGATTTGATGATGCGGCCGGCAGCCATCTCGAACATTAGATCACAGCGGCCGGCAGCTGTAAGGTCGTGGGTGACCAACACCAGCGTTGTATTGGCCGCTGCATTAAGCTCAAAGAGTAGATTTAGAATCCGTCCACCCGTTTTATTATCCAAATTTCCAGTAGGTTCATCGGCGAACAGAAGTGAAGGGCTTGTTACAAAGGCTCGAGCGATGGCAACTCGCTGTTTCTCGCCGCCGGAAAGTTGTCGTGGATAATGATATAAGCGAGAGTCGAGGCCAACCTGGTTCAATGCTTCTCGGGCATGATCGGTGGGGTTCTCAGCGCCACTCAACTCTAGGGGTAGGAGTACATTCTCGAGCGCGGTCAGGGAGGGAAGGAGGTGAAACGACTGAAAGATAAATCCAACCTGCTGATTTCGTAGCTGCGCTCTACCATCTTCGTTCAGCGCCGTGAGTTCTACACCGGCTAACCAGACCTCGCCGGATGTTGCCTCGTCTAAGCCTGCCAACAGCGCCAACAACGTTGATTTCCCGGCTCCGGAAGTTCCAACAATCGCAGCCGTTTCTCCGCTATTTACACTAAGGCTGGCGTCATCCAGGATGGTCAACTCCCCTTCTGGGCTGGTAACCTTCTTAGTTAAGGCGCGCGCCACAAGTAAAGAGCTAGGTTTGGTCATGTTATCCAGAGGCATTATTTCTGCTCGTTTTTTTGTTACCGCTACCATCGCAGCAGTGGTTATCCTTCTGTGGACTATCCCCGCTAATCCAGCCGGACAGACCATAGTCGTAGTAGGCGATTCGCTCAGCAGCGGCTATGGGCTGCGTATCGAACAATCCTGGGTTGCAATGCTACAGGATCGACTGCATGCAGAAGGTTACGGTTATGAAATTATCAATGCCAGTGTTCCGGGTGATACAAGTTCGGGAGGACTGGCGCGGTTACCAAGGCTTTTAGAGGCACACCAGCCAACCCTGGTGATCATTGAGCTTGGTGGGAATGATGGGTTACGGGGACAATCTATAGAGAGGCTTCGCGAAAATCTGCGAACCATGATTGAGTTGGCTCAGGGGAGCGGTGCAACGCCTATTCTCACAGGGATCAGAATTCCGCCCAATTACGGTTCGGCGTACGCTGAGGCGCTAGCTGGCACGTATCCGGAACTCTCCCGACAACTCGGTGTACCGTTGGTTACGTTCCTGATGGAAGGAGTAGCCTTAGACAAAAACTTGATGCAACCTGACGGGATTCATCCAAATGCTGACGGTAATGCAGTCATGCTAGAGAATGTCTGGATGGTGCTGGCGGAACTCTTGTGATGTGTTGGAGTTTGTTCAATAAGAGTTCAATTTTGATCACTCCGCACGAGAGTAACGATGGTCCTCATAGATAAGATGCGACCCTGGCTGAGCTCGTATCCGAAAGGAGTGCCTGCTGAAATAAACCCTAGTCAGTATCCATCCTTAAAGGAACTACTAGAACATAGTTTTCGGGAGTTTGCGGAGTTACCTGCGTTTTCTAATCTAGGTACGACGATGAATTTTGCACAGGTAGAGCAGTTCAGTCGTTATTTCGCTGCCTACCTTCAAGCAGCAACAGGCCTAGAATCCGGGGACCGCGTCGCCATTATGATGCCCAACCTTCTTCAGTATCCCGTGGTTGTGTTCGGGATTTTGCGGGCAGGGATGATAGCGGTGAACGTGAACCCGCTCTACACGGCGCGAGAGTTAGAACATCAGCTAAACGATAGTGGCGCGCGTTCAATAGTTGTTTTGGAGAATTTTGCGAGCACCTTGCAGTCCGTGTTGCCCACAACAGCGATTGAAACGGTAATTGTGACGAAAGTCGGAGATCACTTTCCATTCTTGAAGCGCGTCGCCACTAATTTTGTCGTTAAGCGCATCAAAAAGATTGTACCCCCCTGGGCTATACAAACAGCGGTGAGCTATCTACATGCACTTGTTGCTGGAAAGGACCTCTCATACCGAGAAGTTGTGCTGGGGTCTGAGGACATCGCATTCTTGCAATACACGGGCGGCACGACGGGTGTTGCGAAGGGGGCGATGCTCACGCATCGAAACATAGTTAGCAACGTTTTGCAGGCTGCCGCGTGGGCGAGACCTTTCATTACTGAACGCGAAGGCATCGTTGTCACCCCACTTCCGCTCTATCATGCGTTTTCCTTAACAGCCAATTTATTTTGTTTTGTAGAGCTTGGCGGACACAATATCTTGATAACCAATCCTAGGGACTTGCCTAGTCTCATTAAAGAACTCAAGCGAGGGCCGTTCACCTACATCACCGGCGTCAACACGTTGTTTGCTGCACTATTGAATTCACCAGCGTTTGCAAGCATCGATTTTAGTCAATTGAGGGTGAGCATGGGTGGTGGAATGGCTGTTCAAAGTAGCGTTTCGGATGAATGGAAAGCGCTGACGGGGCAATCACTTACTCAGGGTTACGGCCTTACCGAAACATCGCCCATCGTCTGCGCCAATCCTTTGGATGACAGAGCATTCAATGGTTCTGTGGGGCTTCCGCTGCCGTCGACTGAAGTAATAATCTGTGATGATGATGGGACGATGCTGGGGGCAAACGAGGCTGGAGAGATTTGTGTCCGTGGCCCTCAGGTGATGAAGGGGTATTGGAACCAGCCGGAGGCGACCGCGGAGATTCTCTCTGACAATGGTTGGCTCAAGACAGGTGATATCGGTCGGATGGATGCCCAGGGCTTCATTTACATTGAGGATCGTAAGAAAGACCTCATATTGGTGTCCGGGTTTAATGTTTATCCCAACGAGATCGAAAATGTTGTTGTTGGCCATCCAGATGTGTTGGAAGCGGCCGTTATAGGGGTCCCGGATCAGCGGACGGGAGAAGCCGTGAAGTTGTTTGCTGTCAAAAAAAATCCTGCGCTGACTGAGGCACAGCTCATCGAACATTGCCGTGAAAATCTGACAGGCTATAAGATACCGCGAGAGGTAATTTTTCGAGATGAATTACCAAAAACAAATGTTGGGAAGGTGCTCAGGCGAGCACTCAGAGAGTAATGGACCGATCAGTTAACGTATTAGGAGAGCCTCTGGAAAGCTGTAGTGAAAATCCTATGACAGGGTTTTTTCGCGACGGGTGTTGTAACACTAGTGAGGATGATGTGGGCTCTCACACGATATGTGTGAAGGTAACTAAGGAATTCCTGGAGTTCTCGCGATTTAAAGGTAACGATTTATCAACTCCCCTCCCGGAATTTGGATTTCCCGGACTTAAGTCGGGGGATCAATGGTGTCTTTGCGCGGCACGTTGGTTGGAGGCACAACAGCACGGGATGGCACCTCGTGTGATGCTGAGGGGGACTCACTCAGGAGCTCTAGAAATTGTACCGCTGGATCTTTTAAAGGAGTATGCGGCCGATCTTAACTAACGTGACCTAACCCAATAGATCACAATGTCGCTGAGATGTTCTGGTGGGGCTTATTGCAAGGCGGAGGCAATTTCCGCTTGGATAGTCTCGGCTATCTGGCGGGGATTTGGTGCGTTGCGTATTGGTCGGCCGACGACAATATAGCTTGCTCCATTTTCAAAAGCTTGGCTCGGAGTGACAATACGCTTCTGGTCGTCTCTAGATCTTTTGCTGGCGGGACGAATCCCTGGTGTCACGATGACCGGGCCCAGCCCCAGCGTTTCACGAAGCGAGGCGGCTTCCAGCCCAGACGCGATAACACCGTCGCAGCCCACGGCCATTGCAAGCTTTGCTCGCTCCAGCACCAGACTCTGTACATCTAACTCAATACCCATCTGTCTTAGATCTTTACTGTCCATGCTGGTTAGTACTGTCACTGCGAGAATTTGTAAGCGACTCTTTTCAGAAACAGCTGCTTCCATGATGGATTTATCACCATGTACAGTTAGAAAAGAAGCGCCTCTACCACTGATCTGACGAACGGCTGCGGCTACTGTGGCAGGCACATCGTAAAATTTTAGGTCGGCGAAGACGCGTTTGTCCCGATTTATCAGCCAGTCTAGAAGCTCGAAGTAGCCTCCGGATGCGGAGAGTTCCAGGCCGATCTTATAAAATTCTACAACGTTCCCTAGTTCCTCAACCAAAGTTCGTGCCGCATCAGCATCGGGCACGTCCAGTGCAACTATTAGGCGCTGGCTCGGCGGGATATCGGGGTGGGGAACAGACTCTATTGACACGCTATGTATTCTAGCAGAGGACTGGTCATAGCGGATGACGTGTTGCAGTTACGATCCCGTAGTTATGTTCTTTCCCAATGCTTCGTGAGCTTGCAATGCAAAACGATCGGTCATGCCCGCGATGTAATCCGATACTACACGTGCCGCAGCAGCCGTGCCGGACTTGTCACAAGCTTGTTGAGCACGCTGCGCATGTTCTGGAGGCATGCATTCGTAGTCACTCTGAAAAGTTTCGAACAGTACCGATATGATCTCGTGTGCTTTCTCGGTCATGCTGTGTACTTTTGGGTGTCGATAAAGTTGTTCTCTTAAGAATTGCTTCAGTGTTTTTTGGGTTTCCAAAAAGGCATTGCTGAAACTGATCAGTGGTTTATTGTGATCGCGGATCGCATCAATACTGTCCGGTGCGAAATTTTCGATGCGATGTTGGCTTGTATTTATCAAGTCCGCGACCAGTTCACCGATCATTGCTCGCACGACTTCATGAATTCTCTGACGTTCGTCGATACCGGGATAAAGACGTTTGACGGCATTGAGTTGTTGGGTGAAGAAGCTAATATCAGTCAGGTCACGTAGTTTAATCAAGCCGGATCTTAAGCCGTCGTCGACATCGTGGTTATTGTAGGCAATCTCATCGGCAACATTGCTGAGCTGAGCCTCCAGTCCAGGCTGTTGTCGTTCAACGAAGCGTTTCCCGAGTTCGCCAAGTTCGCGGGCGTTAGTCAGAGAACAGTGTTTCAGTATGCCCTCACGTGTTTCGAAGGTCAGATTGAGACCGGGGAAACTTGCATAACATTTCTCAAGCTGATCCACGACGCGCAGCGACTGTAAGTTGTGCTCGAAACCCCCGAATTTCTTCATACATTTATTTAGAGCATCTTGGCCAGCATGCCCGAAAGGTGTATGCCCTAAATCATGAGCAAGACTGATCGCTTCCACCAGGTCTTCGTTGAGTCGCATGGCTCTGGCTACCGTGCGGGCGATCTGCGCGACCTCAAGCGAGTGAGTCAGCCGGGTTCGGTAAAGGTCCCCTTCATGATTAACGAAAACTTGAGTTTTGTATACCAGACGACGAAATGCACTCGAATGAATAATGCGGTCGCGGTCGCGCTGAAATTCAGTCCGATGGCTCGGCGGAGCCTCCGGATAAATGCGCCCGCGGGAGTTGTCAGGGGTCGCAGCGTAAAGAGCTAACTCTTCCGGCATGACAACATCCGATCAACCCGTGAGTTGAGCTTGGATGGCATTTCTAAGTATCGATTCATCCGGGGCGTTATGCAGGATACCTTTGCCAACTCCCTCAAGGAGCACCATCTTGAGCCCTTGAGCTCTCGCTTTTTTGTCTATGTGCATGAGCTCTATAAGAGCATCCGGCTCTATTCCAGATGCGGTTACCGGTAATCCAGCCTGTATGATCAGTGATTGAATGCGGTCGCAGTCAACAGACTTGATCATTCCGAGTTCCATGGAAGTTCTCGCCGCCATTGCAATGCCTATAGCAACGGCTTCACCGTGCAACCACTTCCCATAGCCGCTTAGTGACTCGAGCGCATGACCAAAGGTATGACCGAGATTTAACAGCGCACGACGACCTTTTTCGAGTTCATCCTCCGCGACGATAGCCGCTTTTATCTCGCAACTTCGGCGAATTAGGTACGTTAACGCATCGGGTTTTTGCGTCAGGACATCTGCTATATGATCCTCAAGCCAGCAAAAGAAAGCATCTTCCAGGATGAGGCCGTGTTTGATGACTTCGGCTAATCCGGCTGAGAACTCGCGTTCCGGTAATGTCGCTAACGTATCTGTATCGGCGAGCACGCAAAGCGGTTGGTGGAAAGCCCCAATCATATTTTTAGCTTTTGGGTGGTTGACAGCGGTTTTCCCACCAACAGAGGAATCAACCTGTGCGAGCAGCGTGGTGGGGACCTGTACGTAATCGATGCCGCGCTGATAACATGCTGCCGCAAAGCCTGTGAGATCGCCAATCACCCCGCCGCCGAGGGCCACTAGACAGGCATCGCGGTGAAATCCTGCCGCAACAAGTTCGTCAACGATCTTTGACAAAGTGCTTAGACTTTTTTCTTCTTCTCCATCCGGCAGAATTAGCACGCGTTTTTGCTTTGAAGCTAGCGCTTGCTCTAGTTTGCTGAGATACAGTGGCGCGACTGTTTCATTTGATACGACCAATACTTGAGCTGCTGGAATAGAATCTACAAGTAGGTCACTATCGCCGAGGAGCCCCGGTCCGATAAGAATCGGATAGCTTCTTTCGCCAAGTGAGACTTGAAGTTTTTCCATGTGTGTAGGTTCGCAGGGAGTCGTTATTTTTTCAACGGTGAAAAGCTGTGTTCCAGTAACCGCTTTTTAATGTTTGCGACAGTACTCTTTACTCGTTGCCCCCCAGTATCTACGATGATATTCGCTAGCTCTTCGTAATATGGTTTGCGAACTTCCATTAGTCGTGTCAGAACATCAGTGGGGGTATCTGTCAGAAGAAGCGGGCGCTTCTTCGTATGCTGAGTGCGTTCGAGTTGCTGTTTCACGCTGGTCTTGAGATATACGATGATACCGTTCGCGCTTAGTAATTCACGGTTTTCAGCCTCCAAAATAGTGCCGCCCCCTGTTGCGAGAATTATATTTTTCCGCTGCGTAAGATCGGCAATTACTATCTTCTCCCGCTCTCGAAATCGAGGTTCGCCCTCTTTGTCAAATATGAAAGCGATGTCCACGCCAGCTCGCTGCTCAATCTCAGCGTCGCTATCTACGAACTCTATTTCTAAGTCTCTGGCGAGATGCCGTCCTACAGCCGTTTTTCCAGACCCCATCGGACCAATAAGAAATACGTTGTCTAGCTTACTCATTAAAAATGGACCGAATGGATTTCTAAACTTAGAGTCTAGTTGACGGAAAAGAAAAGACCAGCCTGAAAGATAGTTACGACAGCCAAATTTTAGTCCGATTTTTGCTGTTTGTAGGGAGGTGGCTGGATCGAGTAGGTTTCACCGATATTAAAGGGTTCTTTTGCCGGCGTAAAAACATAAATTTTCCTTTCCAATTCCACAGGTTGGGTTAGAATCTTGTAATTAGTATGAATACCCAATTTAACTATGTGGCACTTGCTATTGATGTCACTATGATGAGGTTCACTTCACTGGGAACCAATGGTATGCCCACAAGGTCCCAACCACGACGAGGAAGTACAATACGCCTTTAGTGATGAGTAAGTACGTCAGAATTTTTATAATTTTTGGAACATGGGCAGTCGTTGGCTGCATTTGTATCGGTGCCCTAATTTCAGGGGGGTATTATTACGTAGCGCCAGATCTGCCCCTGGCAGAGGAACTGCGGGACGTGCGCCCGCAAATCCCCTTATCCATCTACAGCCGAGACGGTCGGCTAATTGCGCAGTTCGGCAATAGGCGTTCGCCAGTTCCTTACGAAGACATTCCACCGATGATGGTACAGGCGGTCCTCGCCGCAGAGGATGATCGATTCTTTGAGCACCCGGGCATCGATTATCAGGGGATCCTGCGGGCACTGTGGTATTTTGTGATCAATGCGGGAGATAGCGCCCAGGGTGGTAGCACTATTACGCAGCAGATTGCCCGGCAGGAATTCCTTACGCGCGACAGAACTCTGGCGCGAAAGTTCAAGGAGTGGATACTCGCTGTTCGCATCGAAAGGGAGTTCAGTAAAGATGAGATTCTGGATATTTACCTCAATACGACGTTTCTTGGGCAGCGTTCCTGGGGTGTAGCAGCGGCAGCACAGACCTACTTTGGTAAGGACCTGAGCGAGATTAGTCTTTCGGACGCCGCGATTATCGCTGGAATACCTCGGGGACCGTCAATCAATAACCCGTTCAATTCTCCAGTCAACGCCACACAACAGCGCGCCTACGTTTTGCGTCGCATGCGCGAGCTGAATTTTATTTCTGATGATGAATCTAGGGTGGCGCTAGCCACGCCGATCGAAGGAAAGCGATTTGCCCCCGAGCAAGAACTCAAAGCGCCTTATGTTGCAGAAATGGTGCGCGCCGAGGTCCTCGACCGGTTTGGACCAGATGCCTACATTACAACAGGCCTAAAAGTGACAACAACTATCGACTCGCGTCTGCAGATGGCTGCGGATGAAGCGCTGTGGCAGTCGCTGATTAATTATGATGAGCGTCATGGCTATCGCGGTCCCTTGACCCGCATCACCCTCCCCGAGCCCTTGTCTGCAGATCATGATGTGGATGAGATCAGTGCGGCTCTTACGGAAGACCAACAAAGGGAAATGATCAACTCAAGCTATCCAGACGCTAAAAAGGCTGAGTGGAGAGCTTTACTGGAACAATACGCGGCTGTGTCAGGTTTCCGAACTGGATTAGTGGTTGATGTCCAGGAAATACTGTCCATTGAAAAACAACTGGATTTGCTGGCTATCGAGGCAGCGCGGACAGAGTTCTTAGATGAAGCCGTAGCAGAAGAGGAAGCTACAGAGATAGAAGAGCCAGTGCCGGTCTTTCAGGCACAAGTCTATTTTGGTGACCTCGGGATTGTGCTGGTAGATATTGATGCCGTTGCATGGGCGGCCCCTTACGTTAATGAGAATCGTAGAGGAGCTGCTCCAAAAACTGTAGCAGACGTCCTTCGTCCAGGGGACATTGTCCGATTTAGGCTATCCGAATCTGGGGAATTACGTCTTGGGCAGGTGCCAGAAGTACAGGGAGCTCTAGCTTCTCTGGACCCGCTTGACGGTGCGATCTCCGCGCTGTCTGGCGGGTTTGATTTCTCACTGAGCAAATACAATCGAGCAACTCAATCTAAGCGCCAGCCGGGCTCCGCCTTCAAGCCGTTTGTTTACTCTGCCGCTTTGGAGAAAGGGTTTACCGCGGCTAGCATTTTTAATGATGTGCACGTCGTAGTGTCTAGCCAGGCGCTCGAAGGTGTTTGGCGTCCGGAGAATTATTCGGGTCGGGTTAGCGGTCCGACTCGTCTCAGGGAAGCCCTGGTTAAATCTTTGAATCTTGTCTCGATCAGGATTGTACAGAGGGCAGGCATGGACCATACAGTCCAGCATGTGAAGGGGTTTGGGTTTGATGACGCGGCATCGCCAAGGAACCTAACCTTGGCGCTGGGATCCGGTGGGGTAGCCCCACTAGACCTCGTCCGCGGCTACGCAGCATTCGCTAATGGAGGCTTTCTTATTGAGCCGTACATCATAGAGAAAATCGAAGATGTGGACGGCACCGAGCTGTACGCGGCTTCTCCAAAACTTGCCTGTATGAATTGCGATGAACCTGAGGAGAGTGAACCACTGCTGATACAGAGATTTTCGGATATCTACGCTGGTGAGCGTTACGCTCCCCGTGCCATCAATGCCCAAAATGCCTATCTCATGAACGATATGATGCAAGATGTAGTACGACGGGGGACAGGGGCGAGAGCATATCGCGAGCTTGGACGCACTGATCTCAGGGGGAAGACAGGCACAACTAATAATCAGCGCGATGCATGGTTTGCTGGCTTTAACGGGGATGTAGTTGCAGCAACGTGGGTTGGGTTTGATGAGGATAACTCGTTAGGAAACCTGGAACAGGGAGCACGTACTGCTCTACCAATGTGGATTAGTTTTATGCGCGAGGCTCTTGATGGTATGCCTTCCCATGCGATGGAGCGCCCACCTGGAATCGTAGATGTGCGGATCAATCCAGAGAATGGTCTTGCCACAAGTACTCGTGGCAGGAGTATTTTTGAAAAATTCAGAATGGAACATATTCCAAAGTTGGAACAGACGCGCCCCGAATTGCTACAAGGGGTGATCACGGGCGATTCTTCGGAGTCTGATAGACCAGAGACGGCGGGGCCAGGATCAATCTTTTAAAGACTAAGTCCCTGCCGCGGGCAGGTTTCATGAGGAGAAGTACTGCTATGGCTTGGCGTGGGCTTGGTAGTGCTGAACTGCGGGGGCGCTTAGCACAGGAGGCGGCCCGGATTATTAGTGAACAAGGTGTACAGGACTATGGCCTTGCTAAACGGAAGGCGGCCCAACGTCTAGGGGTCCGAGAAGCGGGCGCACTCCCCAGTAACTCAGAAATAGAGACGTGCGTGACGGAGTGGCAGCGGATTTTTGAACCCGAAAGCCACCGGAATCGACTCAAAGAACTGCGGTGCTTGGCCGTCGATATAATGACGTTTTTATCTCCATTTGAGCCAAGGTTGACGGGATCGGTCCTGACCGGAGCCATCACGGCGAATTTCCCAATTGAGATACATCTTTTTACGGATGCACCGGAGGAGGTTATCTTGAAGCTTGAGGAAAGTGGTATTCACTACAGGGATTGTGAACGGCGCCACCGATACAGTGATCAACGTATCTCGATTATTCCAGGTTATCGGTTCACGTTTCAGGGTGAGCGGGTCGCCGCATTAGTTTTTCCCGAGAAGGGACTGAGGCAGGCGCCCATGAGCCTAGTCGACCGACGTCCTATGCCGCGGGCACACAGGGCCCGGGTACTTGCTATATTGCAAGATACGGCCTGATCGTATGCCGTCAGAGCGCCTAGCGATCGGCAATGGGTTGATAGTCTCTTTGGGCTCGACCGATATAGAGTTGCCGTGGTCGGCCAATGCGTGACTCGGGATCTCTAACCATTTCTCTCCACTGAGCCGCCCATCCGACGGTTCGAGCAATGGCAAACATCACGGTGAACATGGCTTTCGGGATGCCAAGGGCTTGGTAGATGATGCCCGAATAAAAGTCGACATTAGGGTAAAGATTTTTTTCTATGAAGTATGAATCCTTCAAGGCGATTTGTTCCAGCTCCAGCGCCAGCTCGAATAGTGGTGTGTCCTCTCCTTGATCGAGTTTTTCCAATACGCGGTGGCACATCTGCCGAATGATCGTCGCACGTGGGTCATGATTCTTGTAGACCCTATGTCCAAATCCCATCAACCGAAAAGAATCATTCTTGTCTTTGGCTCTTGCAATGTATTTATTTATGTTCTTGGCGTTGCCAATCTCTTCAAGCATGTTGATGACCGCCTCGTTGGCACCACCGTGAGCGGGCCCCCAAAGCGCTGAAATGCCTGCTGAAATAGCTGAGTAAGGATTCGTGCCTGAACTACCAGCTAGCCTAACGGTCGAAGTACTGCAGTTTTGCTCATGGTCGGCATGTAGGACGAATAAAAGATTGAGAGCCTCTGCTGAGACGGGATCAACCTCGTAGGATCCTGATTGCGCTGGAACAGAAAAAAACATGTTCAATAGATTGCTGCAGTAATCGAGTTCGTTCTTTGGGTAAACGAACGGTTGTCCAAGTGAGTGTTTATAGGCAGCAGCAGCAATTGTGGGGATCTTAGCCATGATGCGGTGTGAAAATACATCACGATCCGCCGAATCCTGTATATCGGTTGTGTCGTGGTAAAACGCGGACATACACGCGACAACGCCGGAAACCATAGCCATTGGGTGCGCATCATGGTGGAAACCATTGAAGAACCGCAGGAACGATTCATGTAACATGGTGTGAGTTCGGATCGATTCGTCAAAGGCATTAAGCTCGCTTTCAGTCGGAAGCTCGCCATATAGCAATAGGAAAGCTACCTCAATGAAGGTGGATTGCTCAGCCAGTTGTTCGATAGGGTAACCTCTGTACATGAGCACACCCTGTTCGCCATCAATGTAGGTAATGGCACTGGAACAGCCGGCTGTGGAGCCGAAGCCGAGATCGTAGGTGAACACACCCTGTTTGCCGTACAGCGATGAGATGTCAAGCACACTAGGACCAACGGTTCCTGTACGACGCTGGAGTTCAAACTCCGCTCCAGATTCTGTGTTTTTTAGGCTGTAAGGCTTGTCGCTCATTACGCGCACCTAGCTCCTTCAGAATTTTTATAACCGTTCTTGGCCAAGGACAGGCTCAAAGAATACGGCGCGCGCGTTTCAGACCGGCTTGAGGCCATCAATCACGACATAGACAAAGTATTATAGCAGAGGGCTCGTACGCTCGGTTGTGCGCAATGGGTGATTGCGTTGGCAGACCTAATTTTCTTTCTTCGAGCTAGACGAGAGTCCGTAACGACGGCGAAATTTGTCGACCCGTCCGCCGCTGTCAATAATTTTTTGTTTTCCGGTATAGAAAGGATGACAGGCGGAACAGACTTCTACCTGCAAATCTTTCCTGAGGGTCGACCGGGTAGTGAATTCGTTGCCACAGCTACAGGCTACCTTGGTCTCGCCATACTCTGGGTGAATATCGGGTTTCATGCCGCGGTCTTCTAAAAAAGGGCGCGTGAGCATACTGCCCTGATCGCTAGAAGACAAGATTAAAAGGAAACGAGGGCAGAGTAGATTATTGAAATAACGCCTAAGATTCAGATCTGAAACAAAAAAGAACCCTTATCCACAGATCCTGTGAATAACTCTGTGGAGGACATCAAACATTTTGTCTGAACTCTGCTACTTGCGGTGGTTTTCATAGATTGGTGAAAAAACGATCATTATGTATATATTCTTAAAAAACAATAAGTTATACATATAAGATAAATCTTTTTTGGAGAATAAGGTCGCAACGAGATTGTTTATGAGGCCTGCTCCCAAAGTTGTGTATAAAAAGCTGCGTGTGCCTCACTAACTATGGTTTTCTGGGGAGGGTCGCTAAGGCGAACTGAATCTCGGATAGCGCACGACCTCGGTGACTGACCCGATTTTTAACTTCAGAGGGAAGCTCGGCCGCCGTGGCCTTTAGCTCGGGATCGAAGAATACTGGGTCGTAGCCGAAACCTAACTCCCCACGGGGCTTCCGGGTGATAAGACCTGGCCATATACCTGAACCAATTAAAGGAAAGGGATTCTGAGGGGCTACTAAAGCTACTATCACACAATAGAATTGTGCGCTCCGTTTTTCGTCCGCCACATCCTCCAAAAGTGCCAGCAACTTCGTAACATTGTCGCAATCCTGGTTATCTGGGCCAGCGAAACGAGCAGAATTAATGCCTGGAGCACCTGCGAGTGCGTCCACCACAAGACCAGAATCATCGGCGATTGTTGGGAGGCTAGTTGCTGCGGCCACATGGCGAGCCTTCAGAAGCGCGTTTTCTACGAAGGTGTTGCTAGTTTCCTCTATTGACTCCACGCCGAACTCGCTTTGGGGTAACACCTCTATACTGGAGGGCGCAAGCAACGCCTGAATTTCTGAGAGTTTGCCAGAATTCCCACTAGCGAGAACCCAGCGACGCGGAGTGTTGGTCACCGACCCAGAGCCTCGGCCTGTTTCGTCAGCAGCAGCCGTATGCCTTTTGTTGCGAGATCCAGTAACTGGTCTAGTTCCCCTCGTTGGAAAGCATGTCCCTCGGCTGTCCCTTGCACCTCAACGAATCCGCTCGCCTCGTTCATCACAATATTCATATCTGTTTCCGCTTCAGCATCCTCGGCATAGTCGAGATCAAGTATTGGCATGCCTTTGTAAATGCCGACGGATACAGCGGCTATCTGGCCATGTAGAGGGTTGCTTTTAAGCTCGCCTTCTTTCATCAATTTGGCGATTGCGAGGGCAAGAGCCACATAACCACCGGTAATCGCAGCGGTGCGTGTGCCGCCATCAGCCTGTAGGACATCGCAGTCAACAGTGATTGTACGTTCTCCCAGTGCTACACGATCCACAGCTGCCCTTAAGCTACGACCGATGAGCCGCTGAATCTCCAATGTTCGCCCGCCCTGTTTACCCCTTACAGCCTCGCGAGGATTTCGAGTATGGGTAGCGCGGGGCAGCATGCCGTACTCTGCTGTGACCCATCCCTCACCCCGGCCTTTGAGGAAATGTGGGACCTTATGCTCAAGACTCGCGGTAGCCAGCACTCTCGTCTTTCCAAACTCCATCAATACCGATCCTTCGGCGTAGCTCGCGAAATTCGTGGAGAATTGAACGAGCCGCATTTCCTCTGTACTGCGTCCACTTGGGCGCATGGTTAACTCCTCAAATATACAGTCAAAGTAGTACCGCGACGCTTGTGAGAGGGACAAGAGGGTCTTTCCCAACGTCTTCACGGTGTTTCTTGGCACAACGCCCCATTACATCGATTGCTACGAGCAGAGAACTCTTTGCATCCGTAATGATATGCACCTGACTCGGGGGTTTCTGGTAGTTATCCGCCAAACTTTGCTCTGTGGGGTCTATTTTCATGCCGAGGCTCGTGCCAGTCTTGCGTATATCTTAGACTTTAAGGACCTTGTGTGCCTCAATTTATTTAAAACTTAGTTCTTAACTGATCCATAGCTATGATTCATAGACAATGAAGGTGGTGTCCACTATGCCGAACAGCATGACAGGTTTTGCTAATGTCGAAGTGACGGTGGAGCCATTCCAGCTTATCTGGGAGCTTCGTAGTGTCAATCATCGCTTTTTAGAGATTGGCATTCGCTTGCCCGAGGACTTGCGGCGACTGGAGCACATTTGCCGGGAGCGTATAAATGAGGCTCTCGGGCGCGGTAAAGTGGATTGCACCTTAAAGGTTAAGCTGACCAAAGGTCACGCTCAGGAGATTAGGTTGCAACATGATGTCCTCATGCGCTTGCAAGCGGCGCAGAATCGGGCGCAAGAGAGCCTTCCTGGCGCTCAATCGCTGACGGTTGGTGAGCTTCTTCGTTGGCCGGGCGTACTTGAAGAAACAACTTATGAACCGGCGTCTTTAGAGGTTCCTATAATGCGTGCACTTGATAATGCTCTCCAGTCTTTGGGGGGCGCCCGGCAGCGAGAGGGGGAGCATATATACACGCTGTTGGAACTGCGGTGTAATAAAATATTGCGCATCATTTCGCAAATTCGGCCCCGTATTGGGCGTGTCGAGAAGCGCTATCGTGAGAAGCTCCAGGAACGGTGTGGTCGATTGGATATTGAGGTGAATCCCGAGAGACTGGAGCAGGAAATAGCGTTGCTTACGCAACGTTTAGATATCTCTGAAGAGATAGATCGTCTCGAGGGGCATGTTAAAGAGGCGCTCGTTGTATTGGTTCGAGAAGACCCCATAGGAAGACGGCTGGATTTTCTTATCCAGGAACTCAACCGTGAGGCCAACACATTGGCTTCGAAATCACAAGATGTGGACTTAACGCGTGACGCCGTAGAGATAAAGGTTTTGATCGAACAAATGCGTGAACAAGCACAGAATCTGGAGTAGTTGAGTGCTCTCCGGTAAGCATGGTCGTCTAGTCGTTGTTTCGGCACCATCTGGCGCGGGTAAAACCACACTCGTTCACGAGATAATTCGACGCCATCCAGAAATTAGGCTTTCAATCTCCTACACGACCAGACCCCCTAGAAAATCAGAAACAAATGGTAGGGATTATTTCTTCGTAAATGAGAATAAATTCCACGCGATGCTTTTAAGCGATGCATTTTTGGAGTCAGCTCGCGTATTTGGTCACTGGTACGGCACCAGCTGGGAGTATGTGAGTGGCTTTCTGAAACAAGGTAATACAGTCTTACTTGAAATAGACTGGCAGGGCGCTAACCAGGTTTGCTTGCGCATGCCAGAAGCGATAGGGATATTCATCCTACCTCCCAACCGACAAGAGCTGGAGCGACGGCTTAGAGGTCGAGGTACGGATTCAGATGGGGCCATAAGCAGGCGATTGCGGGATGCGCTCACAGATATGTTGCACTGGAAAGAGTTTGATTACGTTCTGGTTAGCGATGATGTTGGGAAGTGTGCTGATGCATTTGAAGGCATACTCGATGGTCAGGGTGAGCTGAATCGCGTGAATTCACTGCCCACCCAAGAGAGAGTCGCACAGATTCTAGATTCTGATACGTAAGTCTGTTCCGGTACGCTTCGCGTACACCCTGGCTGTTGAAACGTTGTGGCGACCGTCAGGGCTATTGCAGTAAACTGGCGGTAAGAACTAAATTTAAGGAGGGTGCATAGTGGCCCGAATAACTGTAGAAGATTGCGTCGAAAAAGTAGAGAACATGTTTCAGTTGGTTCTAGTGACCGCAAAGCGTGCTCGCCAGCTGGCTAATGGAGCCGAGCCTAAGGTGGCTTGGGAAAACGACAAGCCCACGGTCGTCGCACTCCGTGAAGTCGCAGAGGGCCATATCACCGAGAGTATCCTCGAAGAGCGGGATGAGCCCGTTGAGAATTTACTCGAGGTAGGACAGGAAGAGTCCAGTCTTACAGACGATTTACTTCATGCTCGACCGATTTCTATCGGCGGCTGACGAGTGAGACTTGCGTGCCCGGCACGCCGATCTGGGCGACGTTTGGGAGCTCACCATGGATTATGCTGCTGCCATCCGAGAACGGTTACCTGCAACCTGGCGAGGAGATGACTTCGGGCAACTGGTTGCTGTTCTTGAAAGCTATCTACCTAAAGAGGATCTCGAAGGCATCTTCAATGCCTACGAACTTAGCGCAAAAGCTCATGAGGGACAGCAGCGGCTCAGCGGGCAAGCTTACATTTCACATCCCATTGCAGTCGCCAAAATTCTTGCTGAACTCCATCTTGATGTAAGCACAATAAAAGCCGCTCTGCTCCACGACGTACTGGAAGACACGTCCTGCACATTGGAGGATATTCAGAAGAATTTTGGCGAAGACGTTGCCGTATTGGTAGATGGCGTCAGCAAGCTAGATAAGCTTCATTTTCACAGCGCAGCGGAGGCTCAGGCAGAGAGCTTCCGTAAGATGTTGTTGGCCATGGTTAGGGACCTACGAGTTATCCTGGTTAAGCTCGCGGATCGGATGCACAACATGCGAACCATTGATGCGCTGTCAGCTGAGAAAAGGCGTCGTATTGCGAAAGAGACGCTGGAGATTTATGCGCCAATTGCAAATCGGCTTGGGATCTACAGTTTGAAAGTTGAACTTGAAGATCTGGGTTTCAAGGCGTTCATGCCGTTTCGTTACCGTGTAATAGAGCATGCTCTTAGTAAAGCAAGCGGTAGTCAACGGCAGTTTCTGCGGAAGATTGAGGCGAAACTGAAAAAAAATATCAGAGATCATCAAATCAATGGACGTCTGGTTACTCGCGAGAAACATCTATACAGCATCTACTCGAAGATGCGGAGGAAACATATCCATCTGTCAGAAATTGTAGATGTCTTTGGTATTAGGATTGTGGTTCCCGACATAGACACATGCTATCGCGTGCTTGGTTTAGTACATCAGATCTACAAGCCAATGCCCGGTCGTTTCAAGGATTACATATCTATTCCGCGCGTAAATGGGTATCAATCTTTGCATACAACGTTATTTGGTCCCAAAGGAATGCCGCTCGAGGTACAAATTCGGACCGAAGAAATGGATCAAGTAGCTGAGCGTGGGATTGCTGCGCCTTGGAAATATAAAGCAGTAGAAAAGCATACCTATAGTGCGGAGGCTAGGGCTCGTGATTGGTTGCAAGGACTCATGGAGATGCAACAGACGGGCAACTCTGAGGAGTTTCTGGAGGCAGTCAAGGTAGACCTGTTTCCGGACAAGGTATACATGTTCACCCCAAAGGGAGACATTCTGCGTCTCCCGCGTGGCGCAACCGCGGTCGATTTTGCATATGCGGTGCATACGGATGTTGGGAATCGGTGTGTTGCCGCAAAAATAGACCGTCGGCCTGTGCCGCTGAAAACTACCCTGAGCAATGGTGATACGGTAGAGATTATCACTGCCCGTTCCGCAAAACCTAATCCCAGCTGGGTGAATTTTGTTACAACCGCGAAGGCACTTAATGCAATACGCGGGTTTCTTAAAGGCCTCAAAAAAGACGAAGCTCGAGAGCTTGGGAAACGTCTTTTGAGCCAGTCTCTTAGACCCTATTCGCTTAATCTTCGCCGGTTACGAAAAACACAAACGAGCAGTTTGCTTAAAGAGCTTGGGGGTTTGGACATAGGTGAGTTATACGAGCAGCTGGGACTCGGAAAGCGTCTAGCCCCGGTCATCGCCGGGATGCTTGCGCAGCAGGTAGATAATGAAGGAGACGTTGCTACTGAGCTTCGGCCACTCGATATCGCTGGTACTGAGGGTCTATTAATATCATATGCTGGGTGTTGCCATCCAATACCGGGCGATGACATCGTTGGTTTTATGTCAACTGGTCGCGGTGTTGTGATTCATAGAAGTAACTGTCATCACGTTGCCGAGTACCGTAAGCATCCTGCGAAGTGGATTCCTGTGGATTGGCGCCGCGGCGTCAAGGGGGAATTCCAGTCGGAGATTCAAGTTAAAACATTAAACCGGGTTGGATTGCTTGCGGAGGTTGCAGGGCGAATTTCAGCAACACTGAGTAATATAGACCACGTGAATGTTGAAACTGATGATGACGAGTCAACGCTGCTGTTCAGGCTTAACGTACGTGACCGCCGTCATCTTGCACACGTTATTCGCAGTATTCGAACAAATCCTGGTGTGGTTCGTGTGAATCGTGCCACGGGGTAACGATCGGGATGTCTGAGAAACGATACATTCACACGGAAGCTGCGCCAGCCGCTATAGGGACCTACAGTCAGGCGGTTCGCACCGGTCATACGGTTTATTTATCAGGGCAGATCCCGTTAGACCCGTCGACTATGGAGTTGATTGGTGGGGATATAGACGCTCAAATACGTCAAGTGTTCGATAATCTTAGCGCCGTGGCGGGAGCCGCTGGTGGGAGCCTTTTCGATGTAGTAAAGCTTACCGTTTATCTTGTCGATATCGGAGACTTTCCACGTGTGAATGAAATAATGTCAGAGTACTTCAAAAAACCTTACCCTGCTCGTGCTGCTGTTGGAGTATCTGCACTGCCAAAGGCAGCGCTGGTTGAAATGGACGCGATTCTGGTTGCCTGAATCCCTCCCCAGCCCGAGCCACGCACTCGAAAGACCAACCACTGCTATGAAAGGGGTCGGGCCTAAGCTTGCAGAGAATCTTCTACGGATGGGTGTGGAACGAATCGGTGACCTTTTGTGCCTCTTACCAATTCGCTACGAGGATCGCACGGAAATCAGACCTTTGGGGGGATTAAAGCCGGGGGAAAAAGTGTTAGTGGAAGGGGAGTTAGAGCTTGCCGAAGTCGTCTTTCGCCATCGTCGCTCACTTCTCTGTCGGATTTCTGATGGAACCGGAGCGATCGTACTGCGTTTCTTTCACTTCAGGAAAGCGCAGCAGCAAACCCTCTCTCGTGGAGTCCGACTTCGATGCTTCGGTAATGTTCGTGCTGGACCAACAGGGTTAGAGATGATTCATCCAGAATATAAGATTTTGACGGCTGGTTCGGAACCTTTGACTAATGTGATGACTCCTATTTACCCAACCACTGAGGGTCTTCAACAGCAACGCTTGCGAAGGCTGACGCAGCAAGCTGTGGACATTCTCGAGCACGTTCCGCTAACGGATTATTTAAGGGACCAGTTGCCTGAGGATTGGCCTACGCTTAATCAGGCGCTGAGGTTTCTGCATGGCCCACCCCAGGGTAGCGAGCTGGACTTACTACTCCACGGCACTCATCCGTGCCAGCGACGAATGGCATTAGAGGAGCTTGTGGCACAGCGCCTCAGCCTTCGCCAGTTGAATATACGCAGAATGCGCTCGCGTGCTACGCCACTTAAAGATGTCAACAAACTGGTCCCGCAACTTAGATCTCAATTGCCATTCGTCCTCACCAGTGCTCAGGAGACGGCCCTTGACGATATTCTCTCTGATATTGCTACCGTGGTGCCGATGCACCGGCTTCTGCAGGGCGATGTTGGCTCAGGAAAAACAATCGTCGCAGCAATAGCTGCATTAGTTTCAGCTTCTGCGGGGAGTCAAACTGGTTTCATGGCACCTACTGAGCTACTTGTCGAGCAGCACTTTAGCAATCTATGTGATTGGCTTCGTCCGCTGGGAATTGAAGTAGTGCGTCTAACAGGCGCTGTTATGGGGCCTGCCCGCTCCAAGGTACTCAGTAGCATTGCTGCAGGTCAGGCACAGGTTGTCGTTGGTACCCATGCACTCTTTCAACAAGGAGTCCAATTCAGGAAGCTTGCGTTGATGATAGTAGACGAACAGCATCGATTTGGCGTGCACCAGAGGCTAAAACTCAAGCAAAAGGGTCAAAAGGGAGTTCTATCTCCGCACCAACTGGTGATGACCGCGACGCCGATTCCACGCACCTTGGCAATGATCGCTTATGCTGACCTTGACTGTTCAATCATCGATGAATTACCTCCCGGTCGCCAGCCCGTTCAAACTGCGGTGGTGCCCGAGAGTCGACGCCCGCAGCTGGTTCAGCGAGTGTTAGCGCACTGTCGGGCTGGGCGACAGGCGTATTGGGTGTGTCCGTTGATTGAAGAATCGGAAGTTGTGGATTCACAGGCAGCCGCTGAAGTTGGGCGGGAACTTGAACTAGCCTTGCCAGAATTGGCCGTAGGGTTGATACACGGCCGGATGAGGTCTCAAGAGAAGGACACTATTATGCGTCGGTTTAAGGAGGGAGGTCTGGACCTACTCGTCGCAACGACGGTGATTGAAGTGGGAGTTGACGCCACCAACGCTAGCCTAATGATCATCGAAAACTCCGAGCGGATGGGACTTTCCCAGTTACATCAATTGCGTGGGAGGGTTGGTCGTGGTAGCGAGGTTTCTAGCTGCGTGTTGCTCTATAAATCCCCGCTGTCCGAAGTGGCTCAACAACGTCTACGTGTGATAAGAGAAACGTCCGATGGTTTTCTCGTTGCACAAAAAGACTTGGAGCTTCGGGGTCCTGGTGAGGTTCTCGGTACTCGCCAGGCCGGGATCATGCACTTAAAAGTGGCCGATCTAGTAAGGGATTCAGATTTACTACCACAGGTCATTAAGCTGTCTGATGAGCTGTTAGAGAAATATCCACAGAGAGTATCGCCTTTGATTCGGCGATGGACTAGTGGGGCAACTGAGTATGCAAAGGTATAAATTAGGCGAATTTAGAAAGGCCTATAAAATGCAATACTGATGAATCTTTCCTTCGATATAGAAACACTTCGCATATTCACTAGTCGATTGAATCAACGGGGACGATGGTTCGGCAAATATCTAGGCATTGTGCTCCAACACTATATGGCTTACGTACGATTGGTACGACTACATGAGCCAGTTGGGATATGGCTTTTGCTATGGCCAACTCTGTGGGCGCTGTGGATTGCTGGTGAAGGACGTCCTGACCAGCGAGTATTCATTGTATTCGTTTTTGGAACCATGGTACTGCGTGCGGCCGGGTGCATCATGAACGATTACGCTGATCGAAAGATAGACCTTCATATCAGGCGGACGCGAGACCGGCCCTTGGCTACCGGAGAGGTTACTATTTCAGAAGCGGCCATACTATTTGTGGGATTGATGTTGATTGGATTTGGTCTCGTATTGACGATGAACAGGCTAACTCAAGGTCTGGCAATCATCGGTGCGCTTATTACTATCATCTATCCGTTCAGCAAGAGATTCATTTCTTTCCCGCAATTTGTACTGGGGATCGCTTTTGCTTGGGGGGTCCCTATGGCGTTTGCGGCTCAGTTGGGCACCGTACCAAGGATAGGGTGGTTGTTATTCATTACAACTATCATCTGGGGGGTTATATATGATACTGAGTACGCTATGGCAGACCGAGAAGACGACCTTAAGATTGGGGTCAGATCGACAGCAATACTTTTTGGTGATTTAGATCGGGTGTTTGTCGGTGTGCTGCAATTGATGTTTCTTGGCGCACTGATTCTAGTACGCCGAAGTGCCGAGCTTGGGGCGTGGTCTATAGTTGGCATCGCCTTAGCCGCAATTTTCTTCCTGTATCAGCAATATCTTATCCGAGACCGTGACTCCAAGCTCTGCTTTATCGCATTCAGGAACAACGCCACTTTGGGTATGTGCGTGTTCGTCAGTATTCTCTTGGATTACATCTTTAGCGGGTAGTTAGGGGATAGTGATGATTCAGTAGTAAAGCTGGTAGCAGTTATTTGTAAACTTCTTATGTTATTAAAAGTTGACAGATTCTAGATTCGTTTCCAATATTCTTTTTTCAGACGAATCATTTTTTGAGAGCAATAGATAGGAGCATCTCGTATGTCTGCAGAAGCTACGCAAACGAGATCAACGGGATTAAAAGTTGGGGCGGTTCTGGTTACTGCCGATGTCCGGACCGACTGGACGGTGGGGGAAGTTGCCGCTGTATTTGATTTGCCGTTTAACGATCTTCTTTACGCTGCTCAATGGGTGCATAGGCAACATTTCGAGTCCAATACTGTACAGGTTTCAACACTGTTATCCATTAAAACGGGTGCTTGCCCAGAGGATTGCGCGTATTGCCCTCAGAGCATCCGATACCAGACAGGTGTTGAGGCTCAGGAGATTATATCGCTTGAGGCGGTGAAACAGTCTGCCCAGGAGGCTAAAAACGCGGGAGCCACCCGATTCTGTATGGGGGCTGCTTTCAGGGGGCCTAAAGACACCCAAATTGAGCAAATCTCTGAGATGATTTGCGAGGTTCGAGCGCTTGGGATGGAGACTTGCGCGACGCTAGGGTTGCTTACAGCATCCCAAGCAAAAAGCCTGGCGCAGGCTGGTCTTGATTACTACAATCATAACCTGGACACTTCTGAGTCCTTCTATCCGAAAATAATTACCACGCGTACCTACGCAGATAGACTTCGTACACTAGAGCATGTGCGTGCTGCAGGAATGAAAGTATGTTGTGGCGGCATTATGGGAATGGGAGAAAGTCGGAGTGATTGGGTGGATCTCTTGCACGCACTTGCTACCCTTGAGCCCCAACCCGAGAGTGTACCGATCAATCAACTGGTGCCCGTTCCAGGGACGCCGCTAGAGGACAAAAAAATTCTTGATGGATTGGAATTTGCTCGTACCGTAGCTGTCGCGCGTATATTAATGCCTTGTGCCCACGTACGTTTGTCTGCCGGTCGGGCAGAATTTACTGACGAGTTACAGGCACTGTGTTTTGTAGCAGGGGCAAATTCTATTTTTTATGGGGATACGTTGTTAACCACCGAGAATCCGGAACGAGAGGCAGACCAAGTGTTATTTTCGAAACTTGGGCTCAAACCAGAACCTGTGCAACACCTTACTTGATGGCAGCCTCTCGAAGGGAGGAGGCACCCATGGTGGAATCCAATCCATGACTAACAATCCAGCCCTAAGAATTGGTTTTCCAGAGAGGTGTGCTGCACTAAAACGCCTAGCAAAAGCTAGCACCACCTTTGATGATTCGGATACCGTGCACACGGAGGCGCGGGACCGGATGTTGGAGAGGTTAAAATTTTTCAGGTTAGCTCCCCGGTGTGTACTCGATCTTGGCTCGGCAACTGGTAAGGGCACTACTGAACTTGCAGCGCTCTATCCAGAAGCACAGATCATAGCGGCTGAATTGTCACATCCAATGGCTGCACAAACGCAAAAACGCTGCGTAGATCTTAATTTAACGCACACTGTGATAGGTAACGCAGAGCAACTTCCGTTCCTGGAAAATAGTATCGATTTAGTTTTTGCAAACCTCCTACTACCTTGGTGCGATCCCCAGGCTGTGTTTGGTGAAGTCTCGAGAGTTCTTTGCGATGGTGGTCTAGCTCTCTTTACAACCGTCGGACCGGATACTCTACAAGAGGTGCGCAAGGCTTGGGCCGCCGTGGACGAGAAGGTGCATGTTCACGGTTTCGTTGATATGCATGACCTAGGTGACTTGGCGGCCAGAGCAGGTTTAATAGAGCCCGTAATGGATATAGATCGCCTGCAGGTGGATTATGGAAAATTTGAGCAGCTCGTGTCTGACCTAAGGGCATGCGGAGCTACGAATGTAGCCTTTGGAAGACGGACTCAGCTCACTGGTCCTCGCCGTTGGCGCGCTTTCTGCGAGAGGCTGGAAGCCTACCGGAGTAGAGGAACGCTTTCGATTAGTGTGGAATTGATATTTGGTCAAGCCTGGGGAATGACCCGCTCAGCTGTGACGGGTGATAGCGTTGTGCAAGTGTCCGTTGACGAGTTGACTCGAAGTTTGCGTCGTGGTGATGGTGAGTCGGGTGCGAATGGGGTCAGGTAACGGGTTAGTTCTGTTACAATTTCCCTCACGGCAGCGTAGCCGTTCCCACCGTGAGAAAGCACCTCGAATAAATTCTAAGGTCGGTTGACTTGAAAACCTATTTTCTTCGGTTAGCACGTGTTGGCCTTTTTCTCGCCTTCTTAGTCGTGATAGTTGGTGCCTGGGTTCGGCTGACGGACGCAGGACTCGGTTGCCCTGACTGGCCAGGTTGCTACGGGCAGTTGGTTGTTCCCGGAAGTGCGTCTGAACAGGCTGACGCGGCCACAGCCTTTCCTGAACGACCTCTAGACGTCGGAAAGGCGTGGCGCGAGATGATCCATCGCTACCTTGCGACTGGACTTGGTTTGATATGCATGCTCCTGGCAGGACTGGCATGGTTGAATAGGGCTGATCCGGCTCAGCCCAGGAGAATGCCTGCCGTGCTGTTCGGTGTAGTGGTTTTGCAGGGGCTTCTAGGGATGTGGACGGTAACATTGCTTTTGAAGCCCGTTATCGTCGTGGCTCATTTGTTGGGGGGGCTGACAACATTGGGGCTTTTGTTCTGGCTTGGCGAGTGGCACCGTGAAGATTTATTGAGCATTACACCCGCACCATTGTTAAAACTACTGGCTCCCATCGCCGTGATTGTGTTGACGCTACAGATTTCCCTGGGTGGTTGGACGAGCGCCAACTATGCTGCGCTGGCCTGCCCGGATTTTCCAACTTGTCAGACGCGTTGGTGGCCGCCGACGGCAGATTTCCAGGAGGGATTCGTAATTTGGAGGGGTCTGGGCGTAGACTACGAAGGCGGTGTACTAGACAATCCAGCCCGCGTCTCGATTCATTTCGCACATAGACTTGGCGCCATTTTGACTACAGCCATCTTAGGTTTCCTAGGATGGCTGATGGCGAGGAGAATTCAATTCAGGCTGGATGGAGTCGTATTGCTCGTGACGCTCATGCTACAGCTGATTATAGGTGTGAGTATTGTGCTTTACAGCGCTCCACTAGTTATCGCGGTTGCCCACAATGGGGTGGCAGCCTTGTTATTACTGACAGTTTTAAATGCTAACCAAAGAATTCGACACAATAAATGAGCCCGTAATCGCCCGCTGGCGAGACTACTACTCTCTCACGAAACCTAGGGTGGTGCAGTTATTGGTTTTTACTGCGATCGTAGGGATGTTTCTCGCGGCGCCTGGCATGGTGCCCTGGGACATTCTCTTGTTTGGCAGCTTGGGCATCGGATTTTCGGCAGCATCTGGAGCCGCAGTCAACCACATTCTAGATCAGCGTCTGGATGCGGAGATGGTGCGGACGCGCGATCGACCCTTACCCACAGGGCGGATTAACGAAAAAGATGCCCTGACCTTTGCGATATGCCTAGGCTTTGTGGGTATAGCAGTACTGGTACTGTTGGTGAATCTGCTGACGGCGATGCTGACTTTTCTATCGCTCATCGGGTATGCGGTGGTTTATACCGTGTACCTGAAGCGAGCGACGCCTCAAAACATTGTTATTGGTGGTGCTGCGGGAGCCTCGCCCCCAGTTTTGGGTTGGACAGCCGTAACTAATGATGTCACAGGATACGCGCTACTACTTTTCCTGATCATATTTACTTGGACGCCACCGCATTTCTGGGCGCTGGCGGTAGCGCGTAGAGATGACTATGCAAAAGCTGGTGTGCCAATGCTACCGGTTACCCATGGGTTAGAGGTCACAAAATCTTTCGTTTTGTACTATACGATTCTCCTGCTTCTTGTCTCGTTGCTCCCCTATCTAACGGGTGTGGCGGGAGTTCTTTATTTTTTCGGTGCACTGCTCCTCGGTGTGGGGTTTCTCTACTATGCGATCCTGCTGAAGTACGGTAGGGCTGAAAACATTGCCATGAGGACCTTTGCATATTCAATCAGCTATCTGATCGCGCTCTTTACCTTCTTGTTAGCCGATCACTATATTCCTACTTTTTGGCCCGAGTAGTTTTTCGACTCAAGAGGGCCTTCTTACATCATGGACGTCACCGCGATCGTCGATCCACTGAATGATGCGCAGAGGGAAGCAGTAACTGCTCCGAAGCGCCCCACGCTAGTGCTCGCAGGTGCCGGCAGCGGCAAGACTCGGGTGCTCGTACACCGTATTGCGTGGCTTATCTGCGTTGAGGGCCTTTCACCGCAACAGCTTCTTGCGGTCACGTTTACGAATAAAGCAGCCTCGGAAATGCGCCGAAGAATTGAAGCCCTTTTGGGATTTCCTACGAGACACTTTTGGATCGGAACATTTCACGGTCTGGCTCACCGCTTGCTGAGAATCCACTGGCACGAGGCAGGTCTGGCAGAAGGGTTTCAGATAATGGATTCGGAGGATCAACTGCGTATGGTTCGCCGCTTACTAAAGAGGCTGGAACTAGACGAAAATGAGTGGATACCCCGGGAAATGCAGTGGTTTATAAACGCTCAAAAGGATGAGGGGCTCCGACCGGATCGGGTTAATGATGATGGGGACCTAAAGCGCGGCCAGATGATCGAATTTTATAAGCGTTACGAGAAAATGTGCGTAGATTCATCCATTGTTGATTTCGGCGAGCTTCTGTTGCGCGCGCTAGAATTGCTCAAGAAAAAGTCTGACATTCTCGGACAGTATCGTGCGCGATTCCATCATCTGCTAGTGGATGAGTTTCAGGACACCAACACGATTCAGTATCAATGGCTAAAGCTACTGGCAGGCACTGAGGGGACGCCTTTTGTCGTGGGAGATGATGACCAATCCATTTATCGTTGGCGTGGTGCGCGAGTCGAGAATCTTCATCTTTTTGAGAAGGATTTCAAAGGAACTCATATTGTAAGACTGGAGCAGAATTATCGTTCAACCGCCAATATCTTAAATGCCGCAAACGCCATTATTACAAACAATAGTTCTCGATTAGGAAAAAAACTCTGGACTGAGGGAGATTCTGGAGAGCCTATCATGTTGTATCGCGCGTTTAATGAGCGAGATGAAGCAGAGTTCGTCATCAACCGTATTACAGATCACATTGAGCAGGGATACAAACGAAGTGAGATCGCAGTACTCTATCGATCCAATGCCCAATCTAGGGTTTTTGAAGAGGCTCTTCTTGCGGCTGGAATTCCGTACCGTGTCTACGGAGGACAAAGGTTTTTTGAGCGCGCCGAGATCAAAAATGCACTAGCTTATTTGCGGCTCATCGCAAATCGGGATGATGATCCCTCATTCGAACGCGTCGTTAACACCCCTTCTCGCGGTGTTGGGGCTAGGACAATAGAGGCGGTACGAGCACATGCGGTACGACAAGATTCGAGCCTGTGGCGTGCGGCTGTTGCGATCATCAGTGACGACGAGCTTCCAAAGCGCTCTAGACGAGCGCTCTCGAAGTTTCTGCAGTTGGTGAATAGCTTGGACTCTGACACTGGTGAAATGCCTTTACACGATCAAGTTCGGTACATTACAGAGGCAAGTGGCCTGATTGCGCATCATGGCCGTGATGGGCAGATGAGCGGAGAAGCTCGAATTGAGAATCTTGAGGAGCTTGTGAGCGCTGCGCGTGGGCTCATTCGTGATGATGATTCTGAGTTACCTCCTCTGGCAGAATTTCTCTCCTACGCAGTGCTGGAGTCGGGAGAGGGACAAGCCGAGGCCTATGAGGATGGAGTCCAACTGATGACTCTCCATTCAGCAAAAGGCTTAGAATTTCCGCTGGTTTTTTTGTGTGGTTTGGAAGATGGTTTGTTTCCTCATCAGCGGTCTTTAAACGACATGGGCGGATTAGAGGAGGAACGGCGGCTGTGCTATGTGGGTCTAACCCGAGCTCAGAAGCGGGTTTTTCTGACTTATGCTGAGCAGAGACGCCTGTACGGAACCGATAATTTTGGCCTGCCTTCCCGCTTTATTGGCGAGATCCCCCAGGAGCTTCTTGAGGAAGTGAGGCCTGCTCTTTCTGTATCCCGTCCTATTTACAGGCCGAAAAATCCTCTCGAAGCTGCTGTAGCTATTGATCTCGGGCAGCGGGTTCGACACCAAAAGTTCGGTGATGGAGTCGTACTCAACTGTGAGGGCAGCGGATCTCATGCCCGCGTTCAGGTTAATTTCGAGCGAGTCGGGACAAAATGGCTAGTGATTGCGTATGCCAACCTAGAACTGATGTAAACTACGCGCCGATTTTGCGCAACATCCCATCATGAATATTCTAATTTTGGGTGCAGGACAAGTTGGTACCACGGTTGCCTATAGTTTGGCCCGTGAGGAAGCCAACGAGGTCACTATTGTTGATCGCGACCCCGAGGTATTGCGTGAGCTACAGGATCGTCTGGATGTACGTACCGTTCTAGGGCACGTGGCACACCCCGAAGTGCTCGAAAGGGCGGGTGCTGGGGACGCCGATATGATCATCGCGCTTACGAATAGCGATGAGGTCAACATAGTGGCCTGTCAGGTAGCGTATGCTCTTTTCCAAACCCCGAGGAAAATTGCCAGAATCAGGGCGGCGGAATACACCAAGCATCAAATATTTTTTAAGGGCGAAGGTTTGCCGGTCGACTTCATTATAAGCCCGGAAGAGTTAGTGACCGAACACATTGAGGAGCTTATCCATTTCCCCGGAGCTCTCCAGGTTCTAGAGTTCGCGGAAGGTAGGGTGAGACTGGTGGCTGCGCGGGCTCATGAGGGCGGTGCATTGATTGGGCACCCTCTCAGGGAGCTATCAGATCACATCCCGAACGTAGAGTGCCGTGTTGTGGCTATCTATCGGGACGGAGAAGGGATCATCCCGGACGGGGATACCGTCGTAGAGGAAGATGACGAAGTTTTTTTTGTTGTCGCTCGCAAAGATATTCGATCTGTACTCAGCGAAATGCGTAAGCTCGATGAGCCAGTCAAACGTGTCGTCATCGCGGGCGGTGGGAACATTGGCATTCGCCTTGCAAAGGCGCTGGAGAATACCACCCAAGTTAAAGTTATTGAACGTAACCGCGACCGTGTTATAGCAGTGTCGGAGAGCCTCGACAAAGCTATTGTGTTACACGGTGATGCATCCAATGAGGAATTGTTGCTGGAGGAGAATATCGATAGTGCGGACGTGTTTGTATCCGTCACCAACTCGGAAGAGGGGAACATTCTTTCTGCCATGTTGGCAAAGCGTCTCGGTGCTCATAAAGTCATGGCGCTGATAAATAAACCAGTCTATGAGGAGCTATTGGCGGCAGGAACCGTAGATATTGCAATATCTCCGCAACAGATCACCTTGGGCGCACTGCTTGCTCATGTTCGGAGGGGGGACGTTGTTAAAGTCCATGCGCTCAGGCACGGTGCTGCTGAAGCGATCGAAGCGGTTGCACACGGGGATGAGAGTAAGTCACGAGTGGTGGGCAGAGCTATAGAAGACGTCCACCTGCCCAATGGTGCAACCATTAGCGCCATCGTTCGGGGGGATGATGTGCTTATGGCTCACCACGATACAGTGATAGAAGAAGATGATCACCTTATTCTATTCATGTCTGATCGTCGGCAAATCGATCAAGTCGAGCAATTGTTCGAGATTTAAGTGAGCTTCTCTTGAGTACGGGGACTCACTCCTTCTACCTATGACAAGATCTTCTGTCCAACGCATCATTGGTTTATTGCTGGCCATGTTCAGCGCCACGATGCTGATCCCCATAGTTGTGTCGCTCATCTTTGCTGATGGTGTCTGGCGGGCTTTCGCCGGGTCCTTCTTAATTATTCTGGGATGCGGAATAGTTATATGGTGGCCGGTGCGCGGCGAGAGGCGCGAGTTGCGATTACGAGACGGTTTTCTAGTGGTAGCGCTCTTCTGGGCTGTGCTGGGGATGTTTGGGGCTACGCCTTTTCTGCTAGTGGATAATCCTCAGATGAGCTTCACTGATGCGGTCTTTGAGTCGGTATCGGGGCTCACGACCACCGGTGCCACGGTTTTGTCTGGCCTCGACGTGCTGCCCAAATCGATCCTCTATTACCGACAACAGCTTCAATGGTTTGGGGGCTTGGGGATCATCGTTCTTGCAGTTGCAGTGCTACCGATGCTCGGGGTTGGAGGCATGCAGTTGTATCGAGCAGAGACTCCAGGCCCTGTAAAGGATACGAAGCTGACTCCACGTATCATGGAAACGGCGAAGGCTCTTTGGTACGTTTACCTTGGTATCACTGTTGTATGCGGATTTGCCTACTGGGCAGCGGGCATGAGTATTTTTGATGCGATTTGCCACGCCTTTAGCACGGTAGCTATCGGGGGATTCTCGACCTATGACGCGAGTATCGGGCACTTCAACAGTCCGTTAATCGATATGCTCGCAGTTATCTTCATGTTTATCGCAGGGGTTAATTTTTCTCTACATTTTTTGGCATGGCGCCACAGATCAGTGGGACACTATTTGATAGATCCGGAGTTTCGCACTTACCTAAAGTTTTTAGTTTGGCTTACGCTTTTAGTTCTTCTTTATCTCTACTGGACCGGACACTATTCCACTTTCTTAGAGACGGTTACGAAGGGACTATTCCAGGTTATATCTATTGGTACGACGACAGGCTTCACTACCACTGATTTCACTGTCTGGCCAGGAGCTCTTCCAGTTATTTTAATTCTTTCCAGCTTTATTGGAGGTTGTGCGGGATCAACCGCCGGAGGCATAAAAGTCATTCGCTGGTTACTCATGTACAGACAAGGAATTAGAGAGGTTCAAAGATTAGTTCACCCTAGCGCCGAGATCCCGGTGAAGTTGGGCTCGAAGGTTGTTCATCATCGCGTCGTCGAAGCTGTGTGGGGATTTTTTGCGGTTTATATTGTGGTTTTCGGGGTGTTGCTCATCGTTCAGTTGGCGAGTGGCTTGGATCAAGTTTCTTCTTTCGCCGCCGTTGCAGCAACATTGAACAATCTAGGGCCTGGCTTAGGTGAGGTTGCTTCAGGATTTGCTGGTGTGAGCATCGTGGGCAAATGGTCCGCGGTTTGCGGAATGCTGCTCGGAAGATTAGAAATCTTTACCTTCCTGGTATTGATTACGCCCACATTCTGGAGGCCTTGATGTGAGTACTGTGGAGAGATTCGAGGCTATATTGAAGGATGGTGCTGACAGTGCAAGCTTGCGGTTCGCACTTGGAACCGAATACATGAAGCTTGCTGACTTTGAAACAGAGGCCTCGCCACAATCAATAACAGCGCGGGCTCTACTTCGGACTCGCGCTATTGAACACCTGCGGGCAGCGGTAGTAATGGATTCGGAGTATTCAGCTGCGTGGAAGTCTCTGGGTAGAGCAGAGACAGATGCAGGTCTGCAAAAAGATGCCGTTAAGAGCTATCAAAAAGGTATTCATGCGGCCACCCAGCATGGTGACGTACAAGCCGCACGAGAAATGAAAGTTTTTCTCAAGCGCTTACAACGGCATGGTTGAGCATGCTGCGTGTTTCTAGCGTTAGGGGAAGGAGTGTGATGCTGGGGCTGAAAGAAGCTCTTGAGCGGCTTAGCGAACTCACCGGGGCAGTCGTGGCCTGGCTTACTGTTTTGATGGTGGGTGGCACCTTTGTCATCGTTGTACTCCGCTATGCTTTCGATCTCGGCTGGATTGCTATGCAAGAAAGTATTACTTGGATGCATGCGGCGGTTTTTATGCTCGGAGCGGCCTACACCCTGAAACGGGATGGGCATGTCCGAGTCGATATCTTCTATCGCAATATGTCGGACCATAACAAGGCTTTAGTAGATCTGGTAGGGACGGCGATTTTGCTCTTGCCAATGACCATATTTTTAACCGTCTCAAGCTGGGATTATGTGTCAACGTCTTGGGCTATCGGGGAGGCTTCCCGTGAAGCTGGGGGATTACCATATCCGTTTGTCCCAATACTAAAAAGTATCATCCCCGCCACTGCAATTATGCTGATTTTGCAAGGTATCGCGAACTCCATTGCTGCCATCATGATTTTGGCGAATCAAATGCCATCGACGCCAGAAAGCGATGCTCCTCAGAGTGACGTGATCTAATGGAGTGGATAGCCCTTTTAATGTTTGTCGTGGTAGTGATTGTGCTGCTCGCAGGATTTCCTGTCGCATTTTCTCTTGGTGGAATTGCGCTGATATTCGCTTGGGTTGGGGCATTACTTGGGATTTTCGATGCCGCTTTTCTTGGCACCATGCCCAACCGGGTGTTTGGAATCATGAGTAACCAGACATTGATGGCTGTGCCACTGTTCGTTTTCATGGGCATCACGCTGGAGCGTGCCAAAATTGCCGAAAACCTCCTAGACAGTCTCAGCCGTTTGTTTGGCCAGTTGCGTGGTGGACTTGGCATCTCGGTCACTATTGTGGGGATGCTGCTCGCGGCGAGCACTGGAATTGTAGGAGCAACGGTGGTCACCATGGGGCTCCTCTCACTACCAACCATGCTACGTCGTGGCTACGATCCAGCAATAGCGACCGGCATCATTTGTGCATCGGGCACCCTCGGTCAGATAATTCCACCATCGATTATTCTGGTACTGCTAGGGGACGTGTTGTCGTCTGCCTATAGCCAGTCGCAGCTCAATCAGGGTATTTTTTCTCCAGACACGGTGTCTGTCGGAGATTTATTCCTCGGCGCTCTGGTTCCCGGGCTCGCGCTCGTCGGACTTTATATTATTTATCTAATTGGGATCGCCATTGTAAGGCCTGAGACTATGCCTCCTCATGAGAGTTCGGAATCCGAGAAGGCTGGTTTGAGAGAAGTGGTATCCGCTCTTTTCCCTCCTTTGATATTGATTCTTGCGGTACTGGGATCAATCATCGCCGGACTGGCAACCCCCACGGAAGCTGCCGCTGTTGGCGCTATGGGGGCCCTTCTATTGGCTCTGGTGAAAGGTCGGTTTTCCATGGGACGCTTAGTCGAGGTCATGGAGAGCACAGTTCGTATCAGTAGCATGGTTTTTCTAATCTTAATCGGTGCGTCGATATTCTCATTAGTTTTTAGAGGCTACGGTGGCGACAGTTTGGTCCATGAACTGCTCTTGAATTTACCGGGCGGTGTCGTTGGCGCCATGCTTACTGTAATGCTCTTGATGTTCCTACTAGGCTTTGTGCTCGATTTTATTGAGATAACTTTTGTTGTGGTACCCATCGTTGGCCCCATCCTATTAACAATGGGGATTGATCCCATTTGGTTGGGCGTGATGATTGCTATCAATTTGCAAACATCCTTTTTGACGCCTCCCTTCGGATTTGCGTTGTTCTATTTGCGTGGAGTAGCTCCGGAAAGCGTTGAGACAAGGGACATTTATCGCGGCGTGATGCCCTTCGTCGCCATACAATTATTAGCTTTGGCGGCTCTGGCTCTTTTTCCGGGGCTTGCCACGTGGTTGCCCTCGGTGGTCTATGGACGCTAAGGCGTTATCCGGAGTAGCAGTTCTAGTCGGTTTTTTTCTTGACGTCTAGTAACCACCATGCCAGAAAGCCGTAAATCATCAGCACGGTTGCAATGGTGATGAATGGCAGGGGGGGCAACCAGATAGGTATATCGGCAATGCTTTCATACGGTCCCAGAGCGGGCGCTATAGCTGCGCCGGCGAACAGTCCGATGAAAATACCGATGGCTAGCTTTGGCTGGTTTCGCCAGGCCAATCCCCACAGAATTAGAAAGATAACAAAGATGATTATTGCCCAAGGCATTTCTAGCCTAGTGTCCTTCCTCAGTGGCATGTTCTTGTGCCACGAAGTTTGTCTCACCAAAGAAGTTCAGCCGGGTAAGTAAAGTATAGTCACCTTCCACGGCCATAAGCCCAATCAGGAAGAGAAGCAAAACTGGTGGTCCTAAAATTGCATAGATTAAGGCAACACGTTCCCATGCCATATGCATGAAGATCGCAATGATAAAGCCTGCCTTCGCAAGCATGAAGATAAGGATTAATGACCATCTCAGGTAGCTTTCAAATCCCAGGTAATCTACAAGATATGAAAGTGTGCTGAGTACGAACAGCAGTAGCCATACCCAGAGATAGATGCTGAGAGAGTGTTCTTGGTGTCCTTCCGCTGCCATATGGTTTTCTACCAAAGATAAAAGAATGCAAAAATGAATACCCAGACAAGGTCAACAAAATGCCAGTAAAGCCCGGTAATCTCCACGATTTCGTAATTGCCCGAGGCCTCATAATCTCCTTTGAGTACTTTTAATGCGACGACGCTTAGATAGATGACCCCAATAGAGACATGTGCGCCATGGAAGCCAGTGATCATAAAAAAACTCGAGCCGAACTGAGCAGCTCCCATAGGATTTCCCCAGGGGCGTACGCCCTCTTCCACAATTAGCTTCACCCACTCAAAGGCCTGCATGCCCACAAAAGTCGCCCCGAATGCGGCGGTAATGAACATTAGAGCCGCGGTCTTAGCCCGATCTTGCCGGTAACCGTAGTTAACAGCCAACGCCATCGTGCCGCTGCTGGTAATCAAGATAAAGGTCATGATAGCGATTAGGATCAGTGGGATGGGGTCCCCTCCAAAACTCAGAGCAAAAACTTCGCTCGGATTTGGCCAAGGCACTCGTGTTGACATCCGCACGTTCATGTAGGAGGTCAGAAAGCAAGCGAAAATGAAAGTGTCGCTCAGGAGGAAAATCCACATCATGGCTTTTCCCCATGGAACCTGAAACGTTTGTTTGTCGGCACTCCAGTCGCGTGTAAAGTCTTGGAAGCCTTCGGGCAGTGCGAAAGTCGCTCCTGATTCAGACGAGTTAGATCCCATACGACCTTAACTCTTTATGTAGACAGCAAGAGTCCAAACAGGATCAGCCAAATCAAAAGCAAGTAGTGCCAATAGACCGAGCATAGCTCAACGCGCAGACGTACATTAGTAATTTCCATCACGGGACTCGTTTCCAGCTTTCTCCAGACAGACAAACAGGCCCGTGCCCAGAACCAGAGTCCGCCGAGCATATGTAGACCATGTAATCCTGTCAGAATATAGAAGAACGCATCTGCGGGATTGGTAGTTACAAAGTAACCGGCGTCGGTTAATTGTTGCCACGCGACTAATTGGCCGATTAGAAAAGCGATGGTAAGAGCACCACCCGTCGTGAGGCTTAGTCTTAGGCTGTCCAAATTCTCCCTTCGGGCTGCTCCGCGTGCGAGTTGTAACGCGATGCTGCCCAGCACTAAAAGACCGGTGTTGAACCAAAGTAAGCTGGGATCTTGTAGCGGACGCCAGTCCGGAAACTGAGAACGCATGTTATAGACTGTTGTGAAGAGTCCAAACAAACTCGTAACTACGGCGAGAAACACCCATAGGCCAACCCGGGGGGCTGGGACCTTAGTTGTACCACCCTCTTCGATAATCCCTTGTTCAAGCCAGGGCTTTGTTTTTAGGTGCTGCAGTAGGAAGCACCAAACTAAAATGGCAACTGTGAGAGCAGCAAAAAGGAGTGAGATATTCATTTGGTGGAATGCGCGTGCTCGCGGTTTGGAATAGCGCTCATCCGAGCTGGCTCTGTTTGTGGAATAAAGTCTTCTTTTTCTCCAGGCACGCTGTAGTCATAAGGCCAGCGGTGAACCTCTGGCAGGTTATGGCCCCAGTTACCATGCTTCGGAGGCGTATCTGGTGTTTGCCACTCAAGAGTCGTGGCACCCCAGGGGTTGTGACCGGCTTTTTTGCCCTTAAAGAGACTCCAAATCATGTTAATGAAGAAGAGGCTTTGGGCTGCGGCGACTAGCAATGCAGCAACAGTGATGCCTGCGTTCATGACGTGTGCTGATTCTGGAATAAAGTCCGTGTCTCCGTAGGCGTAATATCGACGTGGAAGGCCCAAAATGCCCAGATAATGCATCGGAAGGTAGATAGAGTATGTTCCCAGCAGCGTCAACCAGAAGTGGAGTTTCCCGAGTCCTTCATGAAACATGCGCCCCGTTATTTTGGGGAACCAGTGATAAATTGCAGCAAATATAACTAGAACTGGTGACACGCCCATCACCATATGAAAGTGACCAACAACGAAATAAGTATCAGAAAGAGGCAGATCCACAGTGACATTGCCTAAGAACAGTCCCGTCAAGCCACCATGGATGAAGGTAAAAAGAAATCCGATAGCGAATAACATCGGCACTCTGAGATGAATATCTCCCCGCCATAGCGTCAATATCCAGTTGTAAACTTTCAATGCCGTTGGGACGGCGATAATGAGTGTTGTGGTTGCAAAGAAAAAACCAAAGTAAGGATTCATGCCACTGACATACATGTGATGCGCCCAGACTACAAAGCTGAGAGCACCAATGGCAACGATAGCCCAGACCATCATTCGGTAGCCAAAGATACTTTTTCTGGCGTGGACGCTCAGAATGTCAGATACGATACCGAATGCTGGTAGCGCGACGATATACACTTCCGGGTGACCAAAGAACCAAAAAAGGTGCTGAAACAGGATTGGGCTACCACCCCCATAATCAATATTCGCGCCCATGGACAGCATCTCTGGCATGAAGAAGCTGGTTCCAATTACTCGATCCAGCAGTAACATTACGCTAGCTACCAAAAGTGCTGGAAAGGCTAGCAGCCCTAGAATAGTGGCGACGAAAATACCCCACACGGACAGTGGCATTCGCATCAGTGTCATGCCACGAGTACGCGCCTGTAAAACGGTCGTTACATAGTTCAGACCCCCCATGGTAAAAGCAGCAATAAATATGATGAGCGAAAGCAGCATCAATACGATGCCAGCGCTAGCCCCTGGCGTCCCTTCACTGATCGATTGAGGTGGGTACAGTGTCCAACCCGCTCCAGTAGGTCCACCGGGTACAAAGAAACTCGCCAATAGCACGATGACACTCAACAAATATACCCAGAAGCTCAGCATGTTCATGTACGGGAAGACCATGTCACGGGCACCACACATCAGCGGGATCAGATAGTTGCCAAATCCTCCTAGGAACAGAGCTGTGAGGAGATAGATAACCATGATCATCCCGTGCATGGTTACGTACTGGTAGTACTCGTTCGGAGCAACCAGCGAGAAGGAATCTGGAAAACCGAGTTGTAGTCGAAACAGAAGTGATAGCACTAATGCGATCACACCAACGAAAATAGCTGTAATCGCATATTGTATTGCGATCACCTTATGGTCCTGGCTCCAGATGTACTTTGTTATAAAAGTGTCCGGATTATGGGGATGCGTGTCGCGATCTGCGATTGCAACGTATGCCATCAAAACTCCCTTCGGTGGTTGGATTAAGTGCTAACCTGCTTGCTAATTTTTGGTTAGTGTTTGAAGTTTCTAGCTTTATTTATCTAAAAGTGTTCAGGTACGCGACAACATTATCAATATCTTGATCGTCTGAGAGGATATCAGCCATCATCATCATCTGATCTCCGTAGAGATCCAAGCGGTGTGCGCCGCGGATCTCATCCTTGAAATTTTTTAATTGAGTGACTAGGTACCAGTCACTTTGTCCCGCCAGTGCGGGAGCGTTTAGCGCCCAAATGCCCTGTCCCTCAGCTCCATGACAGGCGGCGCAATTGATATACAGGTCCTCGCCTCGTTCAATGTCTCCCAAAACTGTTATGGGCTGAGGTTCAGCCGGCATAGTCTCAATATAGGCAGCTACATTTTTGATTGCATCATCGCCCGCTAGTGCAATTAGTATGGGTCGCATCAAGGCGCCCGCGGTGTCCAGCTCATGAGCCCCCCGAATACCATCCCTATAGTAGCGAAGTTGGCGTTCGACATAGCGGGTGTCAAGCCCAGCTATCCGCGGCGCATTTAAAATCTGCATGCCTTGTCCCTGTTGACCGTGACAGGCGGCACACAACGCAAAACTGGCTTGGCCGAGCCCTAAGTCCGGTTCTGTTTGGGACAGCATGGCGTAGGTTGGTTGCTCATCAAGCCAAGCTTCAAAGTCAGCCTGTTCATCAACGACGATTCGGCCTCTCATGGCGAAGTGGGCTAAACCGCAGAGCTCTTCACAGAGAATCTCGTACTCTCCCACAATGGTGGGCGTAAACCAGGTATAGGTCACATGGCCGGGTACGAGATCCATCTTGGTTCGGAATTGAGGCACCGCAAAATCATGGAGAACGTCTTTGGATCTAAGCCACACGCGGACTGGCTGATTAACCGGTAGGTGTACTATGGGACTTTCAATTAGGATGTCGTCTTGACCAACGGGGTCCTCTGGGTCCATGCCGAACGCGTTGTCTTTAGTGATGTGCCGAATGTCCACATTACCAAGTTCGCCATCCTCGCCCGGGAAGCGGAAGCTCCAGTGCCATTGTTGTCCCACTGCCTCAAATTCGGATGCTTCATCCGGAACCGTGATGAACATCGCCCAGACCACAAGACCCGGTGCCAACATCGCGATGATACCCACAGAGGTGATAATGGTGAGCCACCACTCCAGCCTGGTATTTTCTGGGTTGTAGTCGGCCTTGTGTCCATTTTCGGTGGACAGGGCTGGGTCTACTTTTTTATACCTGTACCGGAAAATGCAATAAGCAAGGAAGAGATTGGTTGTGACGAATACAATGCCCGTGATGACAAATGTAATGTTTACCGTAAGGTCAATAAGTCCCCAGTTCGAAGCCAGTGGCGTAAAGTACCAGGGACTCAGGAAATGAAAGAGTACGCTCCCTAGCACCAACAAGACGAGCGCGACTGCTAGGGCCATGTAATACAGGTCCTTTTATCGTCCGGCTTTATCAAGACGCGCAAATCCTGATAGGAGGCATGGCTGTATTCTTCATGTGGCAAATTACTCTACGATGAATTTTCCATTCATGAGAACATAATGGCCAGGAAAGGAGCAAAAATACGTGTAGTCACCTCCCGCCTCAAGTTCAGAAGTGTCAAAGGTAACGGTTACCTCATCACCGCCACCGATCATGCTTGTGGCGCCGATAATTCTAGGGTCACCGTTCGGCAAGTACTGGGGTGGCCCCACTGCCTGAGCCGCAGCAGCTACCGCCATGTAATCTTCAGTTCTTGTTAGTACCCAGTTATGACCCATCACATTTGCGGGTAGCTGGCCCACGTGCCTCAGATTAACTGTAAACTCTCCACAATCCGCGCTGACACGAATTTCCGCCAAGTTGTACTGAATGAGGTCGTTGCCCTCAATGGTTTGTGAGCATTCTTGTCCCCACGCAGCTCCATAGAGAGCAGCCCAGGCCAGAAAGGCCGTCGCCGCAAGTTTCTTTCTCATAGAAGACTACTCCTATCCCAGGGTCCTGGGATCTTGGCCACGCATGTTATCAGAGCCGCGGCTAGTCGGTAATGGGGACCTAGATCAATTAGAGAATCACGATATGATTTGCAGGGAAGTACGAAAAAACCAACCCTGGGACCTTTCTGGCATAGTATAGAAAAAATCCCACTTAACGTGTAAATAATTCAATTTTTATAATAATTTTCCCACTTTTACATTATATTTAATAAAGTGGTGAATTAAATCTATTTTTATTGAAAAAAATGTTAAAAGTGGGAATATTTTGACTTTTTCCAGTAGGGTTAGCATATTTATAATATTCACGCTCTACTCTGCCCCTTGATTAAGTGTTTTTGTAATTACGCACGTAGGCCTGGAACTTCCTCCAGCTAAGGTTGCTTCCCCATGCTGGGCTGGTTCAAAGTAGTTGGGGGCGAAAAGATAAGGAGTTGACGTTTGATAGGCTTACTGCAGAGAGTTAGCCAAGCCAGCATTGTAGTGGAGGCTCAGACTATTGCCTCGATCGATCTCGGGCTTCTGGCTATGATAGGCATTGAACGCGGAGATGGTAGCGTTCAGGTAGAGCGAATGTTAGAGAGACTCCTGGCATACCGCGTATTTTTGGATCAGGAGGGACGAATGAATCTTGCCCTCCAGGAGGTGGGGGGCGGCCTTCTCTTGGTGCCTCAGATCACACTGACTGCAGATACCCAGAAAGGGAATCGTCCTAGCTTATCGCGGGCGGCTGCTCCTGACTTGGGCCGGGTGTTGTTTGAGGAACTCGTCAGGTTAGGTCAGAGCGTGGGGGTGCCAGTGGTTGCGGGAAGGTTTGGAGCCACAATGCAGGTGAATCTCAGCAACGAGGGCCCCGTGACTTTTTTGCTTCATGTCCCCCCTGACTCTTAGCTAGTCGGTGTTGAAAGACAGCTTTCGCGTATTATTAGCCCCTAGGTTCTGTATTGGAGATTTGAGATGGGAGTTGGTGGGATAAGCCTTTGGCAGTTGCTGATCGTACTGCTAATCGTTCTACTGATATTTGGCACTAAGCGGCTAAAGTCGGTAGGCGGTGATTTGGGCGGAGCGCTTAAAAGTTTCCGCAAAGCTATGGACAACGACAACGACAACGATGCTGCTACTGCTGCGGATACATCGGACCAACTGAGTCCGCCGTTGGAAGCGGAAGAGCCCGATGCCGAGTTCGCTGAGCAGAAGGATAAGAGCCAGAGCAGCGAGAGCTAATGTTCGACGTCGGTTTCTGGGAGCTCATCCTAATCTTTGGTGTAGGGCTAATGATATTGGGCCCAGAGCGCATGCCACGCGTTGCAGCACAGATTGGTCGCTGGGTCGGCCGGGCGAGGAGAACTGCAAACCAACTCCGTCGACAGCTTCAGCGGGAGGTCGAGCTTGATGAGTACATGCATCAAAAGCGTCCGCCTCCTGCACCTCATACTCGTTCGGCAGAGCAGTCTAAATCGACTGATGAAGTATCGATGGCACCGGATTCATCAGATACTGCCTCTACCGGCGAAATTAAAGAGAATACTCCTGTTCCTCCTCGGTCGAGCGGTTTAGCCGGTGGAGAAGAGGGGAGTGATGAAAGGCCGGCGCAAGAGAACTGCATCGCCTCCCCCAAGCAAGGCTCTGAGAGTGGAAAAGCGGGCAAAAAAACGTCAAAGAACCCATGAGCCCGGAAAGAATTCAGGAAGGCGAGGAACAGCTTGCCGAGGGTACCCTGGTATCTCACCTTGTAGAATTGCGAACCTGTCTTATCAGATCGGCGCTATCTATATTGCTGATTTTTATATGTTTGGTTCCTTTTGCTCAAAGAATTTTTACGTTGATCGCCACGCCCTTGATGGATCGTCTCCCGGAAGGGGCTACCATGATCGCTACTCAGGTTGCCTCTCCTTTTCTAACGCCGTTCAAAATGTGCCTTTTCGTGGCGGTGTTTCTATCGATGCCGGTTATTCTGTATCAGATATGGGGTTTCATTGCTCCAGGGTTGTACCGGAAGGAGAAGCGTTTTGCTTTTCCATTGCTGCTATCAAGTATCTTACTGTTCTACGCTGGTGTTGCGTTTGCACACTTTGTTGTTTTTCCTTTGATGTTTGCTTTCTTTGCGACGGCGGCCCCAGAGGGCGTCACGATGATGACAGACATCAGCGCCTATCTAGATTTTATTCTGACCATTTTCTTTGCCTTCGGAATAGCTTTCGAAGTTCCAATTGCAACCGTTATGTTGGTCTGGAGCGGGCTCGT
>DBZY01000049.1:115870-116158 GCA_002311835.1 Proteobacteria bacterium UBA1148
TTCTTGGAGCGTTTGTGGCGGGGATGCTATTAACGCCGCCGGATGCCATATCTCAGACCCTTCTGGCCGTGCCAGTATATCTTCTCTATGAGAGTGGGCTTGTGCTTGCGAAGGTCCTTGGGCTGGGGCGTGCCCCCCNNCCCCCGACGCGTGATAAGTGAGCGCCCTATGAGTAGCGTGGGAAAAGCCCATACCGGGTCGAGTACGCTTCTAGGTCATCCTAGGGGCCTCGCGACCCTATTCATGACAGAAATGTGGGAACGTTTCAGCTACTACGGCATGCGGGCA
>DBZY01000049.1:116219-141293 GCA_002311835.1 Proteobacteria bacterium UBA1148
AGCTACTACGGCATGCGGGCACTGTTGGTTCTATTCATGGTTGCCGCAGCTGAGGATGGTGGACTTGGGTTTTCCGACCAGACAGCAACATCCATCTACGGTCTCTATACTGCAGCTGCCTTTCTCGGATCTCTTCCGGGCGGGTGGATTGCCGATCGACTTATAGGTGCTCAACGTGCGGTGTGGGTCGGCGGCATCATCATTATGTGCGGCCATTTCATTCTTGCTATTCCTAGCAACTCGATATTTTTTTTGGGTCTTGTCGTTATTGTTCTTGGCACTGGTCTTCTCAAACCTAATATCACCGCGATTGTGGGCGAACTCTACGAACCAGGGGACCCGCGCCGCGATAGCGGATTTACGATTTTCTATATGGGGATCAACTTAGGGGCAGCATTGGGTCCGCTAATTTGTGGATGGTTGGCACTGCAGAACTGGCATTACGGGTTTGCAGCGGCGGGGGTTGGGATGTTGTTCGGTTTGGTCCAGTTTCGTATGACACGCCATTACCTAGGAAAGGCTGGAAGAGGGCCTGATCCATCAGCTGCACCAAGTGATCGCTTCAAGCGTAGAGCGTGGCTGAGTATTGGAATGAGCGTATTCCTGGTCGCGTGCTTGCTAGTCGCTGGTCTGGTGGGGTGGTTGCAGTACGACGCGATAAGGCTAGCTCAGGCTGCCACGTATGCCATCGTGGCGGTTGCCATGCTCTATTTTGGGTATATCTTTGCTTTCAGCGGACTGACCACTGAGGAGCGTAGCAAGGTAATTGTGATTTTCGTACTGATTAGCGCCGCGACGGTATTTTGGGTTGGCTCTGAACAAGCGGGGTCATCGTTAAACTTATTTGCCGATCGTTACACTCTCAGAGAGTTTGGCGGGTTTGTGATTCCTGCCAGTTGGTTCCAGTCTCTGAATCCAGCATTTATTATTTTGCTAGGGCCCCTCTATTCAATGCTGTGGGTGGGGCTTGCTAGGCGTCACTTGGATCCAAGTTCACCGATAAAGCTTGCTATTGGGCTAGTGATTCTTGGGTTAGCCTTCGCCGTAATGATCGGAGCCGCAGCACTCGTCGCAGCGGGACAACAGGTACTACCAGCGTGGCTGATATTCACATATCTGTTGCTTACGATGGGAGAGTTGGCTCTGAGCCCTGTGGGCATGAGCGCTGTCACAAAACTCGCGCCGCGGCGACTAGTAGGCCAAATGTTAGGGGTGTGGTTCTTGTCCTTGTCCTTGGGTAGCATTCTAGCAGGGCTCTTTGCCGGTGAATTCAGAGCGGATGCTGTAGAGGAAATGCCCAGTCTGTATTTGCAGCTTGTGGTGATGATGGTTGGAGCCGGACTTATTCTGATGCTGGCGTCCGGCCCGCTTAAGCGTCTGTCGGGGGGCGTTCGTTAACGCTTTGCCTGGTTCGGGCGCTACCCTCGTTGTTAGTTTCGAGCCTAAAGAACTATAGAAAAGATAGACAAAAAATTCCCTGATGTCAGTAGCTGCACCTCTTCCTCAGTTAACCCTGAAAGCCATCCTCCTAGGGTTGTTATTGTCCATGGTGCTAGCGGGAGCCAACGCTTACCTGGGGCTGTTTGCGGGGCTGACCGTATCGGCGTCTATTCCGGCGGCCGTGATTTCCATGGCGATTCTGAGACTCTTTAAGGAGTCGAATATCCTAGAGAACAATATCGTTCAGACGGCTGCTTCTGCGGGAGAGTCGCTGGCAGCGGGCGTAATTTTTACTTTCCCCGCATTGATTATCCTTGGGTACTGGGACGTCTTTGAGTATGCATGGGTTAGCGTTATTGCCGGACTAGGTGGGTTGTTGGGGGTATGTTTTACGGTACCGTTACGCCGTTCGCTCATCGTTGAGGAACAGCTTTCGTACCCGGAGGGCACGGCGACTGCGGAAGTTCTGAAAGTTGGAGCGAACCCAGCTCAGGGGGCTAAGTTTCTTGCGATCGCGGCTGTTCTTGGGGCACTCGTCAAGCTAGCGGAAACTGGATTACGGCTCTGGACGGGTGCAACTCAAGCCGCCGCCTATGTGGGTTCAAGCACCATTGCGTACGTGGGGATTAATCTCTCGCCTGCCCTGATAAGCGTGGGATTCATTGTTGGGCTGAATATTGCTGTACTCGTTTTCCTGGGCGGCGCGATTTCCTGGTATCTCGCAATTCCAATTTATTCCACTTTTTTTCTGGAGAGGGATCCTTTATTGCTCGCGAATTACGCTGCGGGAATGAGTGCTACGGATCTGGCTTTTAGTATTTGGACCTCTAAGATCCGTTATCTGGGTGTTGGTGCCATGCTGATCGGGGGTATCTGGGCGTTAGTTTCCATGCGCGGGTCACTTATCTCCGGAATCATGAGCGGTTTGAAGTCCCAAAATGTCCGCGATGACACTGTTTACGACCACAAGCAACACGATGTCCCAATGAAGCTAGTTCTGTGGGGGATCGCTCTTCTTATCATCCCGATCTTTTTTCTATATCAAGTTATCGTGGGTATGCTGGGCGTTGCGCTTGCAATGACATTCATCATGATGATTACGGGCTTTCTGTTTTCATCCGTTGCAGCTTATATGGCGGGACTCGTCGGATCCTCTAACAACCCCATATCTGGCATTACCATTGCCACCATACTCTTCACCTCGTTTTTACTTGTGTGGCTGATGGGTAAAAACGTCGAAGTTGGGCCGGCGGCTGCAATCATGGTAGGTGCTGTAGTGTGTTGTGCAGCGGCGATCGCGGGCGATAACATGCAAGACCTCAAAACTGGGTACCTTGTGGGCGCAACGCCTTGGCGCCAACAACTAATGCAGGGTGTCGGGGTTGTTTCGGCCGTACTGGTTATCGCGCCTATTTTGAATCTTCTTCTGGAAGCTTACGGTATCGGCGCTCCTACTGCCGCGCGGCCTAACGCACTATTGGCACCCCAGGCGACTTTGATGGCTTCGGTGGCAGAAGGCGTCTTTGGTTCTGGTTTGCCCTGGGGCATGGTCATCATGGGTAGCATTATCGGTGCTGCAATTATCATTCTTGACGAGACCCTTAAGGCGCGGAAATCAAGTTGGCGCGCACCGGTTTTAGCGGTGGCAGTTGGGATCTATCTGCCATTGCAACTGTCGACGGCGATACTTGTGGGTGGGTTGGTTGCCCACTTCGCTAAACGGAATAGCCAGGCGTGCGGAGATGATCAAACAGCGTTTCGAAACGGCACCTTAGTCGCCTCTGGCTTGATAACCGGAGAAGCATTGGTCGGCATCTTTATGGCTGTTCCCATCGTCGCAACTGGTAACCCGGATTTTGCTCGGCTATCAGTGGAGTTGCCGAGTGGGACTGGACTGCTCGTCATCGCTGCTCTTGTAGCTTATCTGTACAAAGTGGCTACTCGGAGTGGGGCTAGCGGCTGACGGACCATGCAGATCCCATCAAGCAAACTGCCGGGTGCGGGAACCACGATCTTTACAGTCATGTCACAGCTTTCTGAGGACTATGATGCTATTAACTTATCCCAGGGGTTCCCTGATTTTCAGCCACCAGAGGAGCTTCTAGACTGGGTAAGTCATCATCTGGCCGCAGGACATAATCAGTACGCCCCAATGGCCGGAGTGTTAGTTCTCCGTGAGAGAATTGCCGAAAAAATTAGCGAACTCTACGGTACCCAACCCGATCCGGTAGAAGAGGTCACGGTTACAAGCGGTGCGACGGAAGCACTTTTTTGTGCCATACACGCGGTCGTTCGAAGTGGTGAGGAAGTAATCGTTTTTGATCCGTCCTACGACTCATACGATCCTGCTATTCGATTGGCTGGAGCTGTGCCAATACACATTCCGTTGCTACCTCCGCAATTTGAAATCGATTGGGATTGTTTGAAGCAGAGACTGAATGAGAGAACTCGGCTTGTGATAATTAATTCTCCGCACAATCCGACAGGTTCGCTGCTGAGCTGTGATGATATACAGAGGCTTGCTAACGTTCTTAGACCTTACGACACTTTTGTGCTCAGCGATGAGGTCTACGAGCACATCGTTTTCGACGAGCGGCGGCATGCTAGTGTGTTAGAGAATGAAGAACTAGCCGCACGTAGTTTTGCCGTATTCTCGTTTGGTAAGACCTACCATGCTACTGGGTGGAAAGTCGGCTATTGTGTTGCACCGAGAGAGCTGTCAGTAGAATTCAGGCGAGTTCACCAGTTTAATACCTTTACAACGACCACTCCGCTACAGTACGCGTTGGCTGATTACTTGATTGAGCGCCCTGAACATTACCTCGAGCTCGGTGCTTTCTACGAAGAGAAGAGAAATCTGTTTATCGAGTTAATGGATCCTTCAGGGTTTGAAATGAAACCTTCGAAAGGGACCTATTTTCAGTTGGCGGACTACAGCAAAATTTCCAGTCAGCCTGATATGGAGTTTGCGCGTTGGTTGACAGTCGAACATCGCATTGCCGTTATTCCTATTTCCGTGTTTTATGAAAAACCGCCCGCCGCGCAACTCATACGATTTTGTTTTGCGAAGGAAGCTGCAACACTGAGAGAAGCGGCTAATTGCCTGCTGAAACTTTAGCAAGGCTCATGACCGTGCATGCCAATAATGAGCGCTGCCCATACTAGGATGGCTTATTCGACTATAGTGATACTTTCTAGTTTCCAGCGGCTTCTGATGCTATCAGCTCATCTATGAGATCCATCAACGTCTCATAGCCGCCAGCTTTTGTGGAGCTGGTCGAGTACTTTCCATTCACTATTACAGTAGGCACGCTCGAGATGCGGTAGCGTCGAGAAAGTTCATTAGCTCGTTGGAGCTTTGTATGCACTGAGAATGAGTTGAAGGCATTGGAAAATTCTTCAGAATTCACATCGAACTGCTCAAAGAAAGTCTGAAGTGACTGTTCCGTATCTAGGAAATTGCGGTTTATATGGATCTCGCGAAAAATTGGCACATGCATTTCTTCGCTCTTACCCAGGGCTTCAGCTGTGTAAAAAGCCCTGGCATGAAGCTGAAGCAGAGGATTCCAAACCGCCGGGATTCGGACGAAATTAACGTTCCCTGGTAGATTTTTTTTCCAGCTTTCCAAATACGGGTCAAAGGTGTAGCAGTGCGGGCAGCCGTACCAAAAAATCTCGGCAACTTCAATTTGGTCTGGGTTAGAGCTGGTTGGTTGCACGGGCGAAAGACGGTCATAATGTGCGCCGAGCTGGAATTGATCTGATGTTAGGGCAGCATCATTCTGAGCTAGTATGATGCGTTCTTGTTGTGCAGCAACCTCCGCAAAGTCGGTGCCCACTTGGAGCTGGGAGGCTAGTTGATTTGCTGGGGTTGCAACGCCTTCGGAGATAACAGGTTCTGCGGTTTCCCATCGAGAGCCAAGTTGCCAACCTACTAGGAGCACAATAGCTGCCAGTGCAATAGTGATTGCTCGGGGTACTAGTTTCCCACTTGTCATTTCAGCACTCCTTGCCCACGCTTATTTGTTGCGTAGATCTATATCTTGAGCATAGCTTGCAACGGCATAAATTTATCTTTTTTGAACACTGTCGCAAGCGCGCATACCATTTAGTTAAAGTATATTTCTGGATAGAGTGTATCCTGTTTCCCGAGGAGGTTGGCGAGGGCAGCCCAACGAAAAACGTTACCGATTGGCTGTATTATGCTTTTGACCATGCCTCATTGCCTCGGGTGTTTTCCCTGCTAGGGGCGGCAGATTGTACACTAATCCATTGAGTGCCAGCAGCTCAGCGATGCTAGGCAGGAACTAGTCCAAATGTCCATACTGTTGAATCCCGATTTTATTAAGAGTGCGCATGAGCCACATCAATTTCCTGATGACGCAGGTAGGGAGGTGGCGGTTGTAGGCCGTTCCAACTCGGGGAAGTCGACAGCGATCAATGCAATAGTACGGCGGCGTAATCTGGCTCGAACCAGTAAGACTCCGGGGCGCACTCAACTTATAAATTTTTTTGATCTCGGCGAGAATCGACGGCTTGTGGATTTGCCCGGATACGGGTATGCGAAGGTGTCGGAATCGGTGCGACAGCATTGGCGCAGTTTGCTCGAGGCCTACTTTCAACAGCGCAAATCTCTGGTCGGGCTGATTATCACGGTAGACATTCGACGCGGTCTCAAGGATCTGGACCACGTTATGCTGGACTGGGCAGGAGGCGCACAAGTCTCCGTTGTTGTGCTTTTAACCAAGTCAGACAAGCTCAACTACAGTGCTAGGCTCAATTGTTTGGCCAAGGTGAAAAAATTGATGCCGAGCGCTACTCCTCTGATTTTATTTTCTGCACCAAACAAAACAGGGGTTGAAGAGGCACGTGATTTGCTGATCGGATGGCTGAAATATAAGGATGAGACCTAAAAATAAATGCCCCGGGTGCAAGGGTTAGCAATACACCCGGAGCCAAGATCCCGGCATGGGGTAACCGGGCAATTCCGCTAAGGGGGGATAGCGGAGAGCACCTTTTCGGCACCTAAGAGATTAGTCTTATGTTCTATGAAAAGGTTCCATGCTGCGGCAACTTATTTGTTAGACATGGAGACAGAAGAATTAATATGGAGTTTATATACCTACATAATTCAAAATTGCATAAGACATTTTCTTCGATTTCTAAAAAGCTATATGGTGATATGAGATCAGGCATGAGCCTGATATATTCCTTCGGAGAAAATTGTACATTTGCTAAGGAATAAGTCGTGTTGCCATATCTATTGATTCTTTTGGCTTTAATTACTGGATCGACGTCTGGTCAAACGCTACCTCAGACTGCTGACGGCAAACCAGATTTGCAGGGTATTTGGCAGTCAGTGAATCGTGCCTCCTATGATCTTGAGGATCATGTTGCTCGATATGACATGCTCGCCGGTGTGAGTGTTATTGATGGTGGCGGGGAGATTCCCTATCAGCTATGGGCTGTCGAGCAACAGCTAAGAAACTTTGAAAACCGTTCTTCTGAAGATCCTCTGCGAAACTGTTTTTTGCCGGGTGTGCCACGAATCATGGCGATGGAGTCTCCATTCCAAATCTTCCAAACTACAAACCACATCGCAATCACTTTCGAATGGCAACAAGTGTTTAGACTAATTTACACAAATGGATCACCACCACTTTATGCCGGGATTGAATCGTGGATGGGGAACTCTCGGGGGCACTGGGAAGGAGATGTTCTGGTTGTTGAAGTGATAGATCAGAATGATAAAACGTGGTTAGACGCGGCTGGAAACTTCCATAGTGAGGAAATACTCGTTACAGAACGCTACCAACTACTTGATACTGACACTATCGAATATGAGGCAACGATTGACGACCCAAAGGTTTTTACGAAACCCTGGACCATCAAACTAGAACTGAAACGGCAGACACACATGGACGGTATTCTTGAGTACCAGTGCCAGGCGGAAAAAGAAGAGGCGAGCGGTGATTTTGAGAGAGACGAAAACACGTGGTATCCAGCCCCAATTCCCGTAGATAACGATCCATTTGATGCAGATGTTAGTGAAAGTCTCCCGCTACCAACGACACTGGCGGGAATCCCACGACTCTCAGATGGTACTCCGAACATAAGTGGCTACTTTACGGCTGACGCGGGCGGTGCAAACTATGGCTTAGAAAAACATGATGGGGACACCCTACTGCCACCTAGCAGAGGACAGGTTGTCGATCCTGTTGATGGCATGCTGCCGTATCAAGCGTGGGCTAGGGCTGAAAGAGTCAATCGTGAGCTACCACATCGAGGTTATGACGATCCCACCGCACACTGCTTTGTAGCAGGCGTCCCACGTTCACACTATGTGCCTGCACCATTTTTTATTCTGCAACCACCTGGATATATAGTGGTTCTTCATGAACGCATGTCATGGCGAAGAATTGCGTTGGATGATCATAGTCGTCTACCCGAGCCAATACGTCTATGGCAAGGTCATTCCGTAGGTCGCTGGGAGGAAAATACACTCGTTGTAGAATCTCAAAATTTCAATGGGAAGTCATGGCTTAACGAAACAGGTGATGTCGTAAGTCATATGCAAACTGTTGTCGAAACTTTCACGCCGGTAAGCGAAAGCCAAATAATTTACCGGGCAACCGTCTCAGACCCAATTCCATACACGCGCCCATGGACTATCGAAATGCCATTCAATCGAGAAAATCAAGAACTACTCGAGGTTGCATGTCTAGAAGACAATGGAGATCTCCAGCATCTGAAAGACGTCCGAGACGAGCATCGTGCGCGTCAAATTGATGAGAAATAATTCATGGCTTATTCATTCAAGTTAGTAATCACAATTCTTATTCTTGCTCCTATTATCTTCTTCAATAATGCGCTTGCGCATCATGCGTTTGCGGCTGAGTTTGATAAGGAAAAACCAGTTCGTTTCACAGGTACGGTCACCGAAATGAAGTGGGCTAATCCGCATGCTTGGATCTACGTTGATGTTGAGAATTCGAACGGTGAGATAGTCAACTGGGCCTTGGAAACCAGAGCCGCCAATAATTTGATAAGACTCGGTTGGCGCCCTGCCGATCTTCCAGTCGGCACAGTGCTTGAGATTCATGGTTGGCAGGCCCGTAATGACAGCCCTACCGCAAGTCTCTCTGCTGCGACTTTTCCCGACGGTCAAAAACTATTTGCTGCTACACCGGATCAACCAACCCAAGCGGAGTAAGAGGCTTTCATCGATGAATTACACTTACCTAGTGTGCTTCATCCCAGTTGGCGCCCAGACCCCACCCAACCTTCAGCTGCGCGTCTAATGCCACTGAAGTCTCCATGATTCGTGCCACCTCTGGAGCTAAATTTTCCGCGGAGTCTTCGGAAACTTCCAGGATTAACTCATCATGAACCTGCATGATTAAGCGGGCATCGAGTCTTTCATCCACAATCCATTTATCTACAAGGAGCATCGCGCGTTTGATGATGTCTGCTGCGGTGCCCTGCATTGGCGCATTGATGGCGCTGCGTTCTGCGTACTGTCGCTGCTGATGGTTTCTAGATGTTATTTCAGGGAGGTAAAGGCGGCGTCCGAGGACGGTTGAGACAAATCCTCGCTCCCGAGCACTATCCCGAGTTTCATTCATGTATCGTTTTACTCCCGGGTAACGTTCAAAATAAAGATCGATATATTCTTGGGCTGCTGAGCGTTCTATCCCTAATTGTCGGGCTAAGCCAAATGCTGACATCCCGTAGATCAGTCCAAAATTAATGGCCTTGGCCGACCGGCGCTCGGAGTCTGTGACCTCCTCCCTTTCAACTCCAAATACTTCTGCAGCTGTCGCCTGGTGTATATCTTGATCATCAGCAAATGCTGCGAGCAATCCATCATCCTGAGAGAGGTGCGCCATGATTCTTAGTTCGATTTGAGAATAATCTGCTGCAAGCAGTTGGTAGCCGTCTGGAGCTATGAAGGCTTGTCGTATTCTTCGGCCTTCCTGTGTACGGATTGGGATATTTTGCAGATTGGGATTTGATGAAGAGAGTCGCCCGGTTGCTGCCACGGCCTGGTGATAGGAGGTATGTATGCGACCTGTACTTGCATTGATCTCCAAGGGGAGCTTATCCGTGTAAGTTGACTTTAATTTGGATAGTGTTCGATACCGTAAGATAAGATTCGGCAGTTTGTACTCTGCTGAGAGTTCCTGGAGGATAGCTTCCGCAGTTGAGGGTTGACCCTTGGGAGTTTTACCAAGTACGGGAAAACCTAAACGATCATAGAGGATTTCCCGTAGCTGTTTTGGGGAATCCAGGTTAAAAGGTCCCTCCGCTTCGATGTGCGCTACTGTTTCGGTTTCTGCTATGGTTTCGGCGAGCTCCTGGCTCTGTTGTCGTAGCATCTCAGCATCGACTAGAACCCCTCGGTATTCCATTTTTTGCAGTACATTTACAAGTGGTTGCTCAATATCCAAATAAAGGCGTTCAAGCTCTGGAATCGCCTGTATCTTCGGCCATAAGGTCTGATGGATCTGTAACGTAATATCCGCATCTTCCGCGGCATAATGCGCCGCGGTCTCAATATCCACTTGATCGAAACAGATTTGCTTGGCACCTTTCCCCGCCACGTCCTCATATTTTGTTGTCTCAATATTCAAATACTTTGAGGCCACTGAATCCATGTCATGACGTGTCGCCGTGGAGTTCAGGACGAATGATTCCAACATAGAGTCATGAGCGATTCCGTTGAGATGGATCTGGTAATTCAAAAATACATGGGCGTCGTACTTCAGGTGATGGCCAACTTTCTTATTAGGGCTCTCGAGCCATGGCTTGAGACGCTTTAATACTTTTTCTCTGTCCAGTTGGTCTGGAGCACCGGGATACTGATGCGCCAATGGGATATAGGCAGCTTTACCAAGCTCAATAGCTAGTGACAGACCGACGATTTCAGCACGCATGTAATCAAGGCTAGTAGTCTCAGTATCGAGAGCTACAAGTTCGGCAGCCTCAATTTTTTCTAGCCAGTCGTTCAATTCATGTTCGGTAAAGAGGACTTGGTAATCGACATCTAAAAGTTTTTGTTTGGACTCCGTTTGGGTATCTCCCACTCGTCGAAGCAGTGTCCGCAGTTCAAGCTGTTCGTATAGAGTGCGTAGCTTGTCAATGTCTGGTTCACGTAATTTTAGACCGTCGAGTTCCATAGGGAGTGTAAGATCGCAAACGATGGTTACTAACTCCTTATACAAAGGGAGAGTGTCTAGCGTCTCTCGAAGTCGATCGCCTACTTTTCCACCTATTTCGTCTGCGTGAGCTTCTAAGGTCTGAAGGTCTTGGTATTCACCGAGCCACTTCGCTGCGGTTTTTGGACCAACGCCTGGGACACCAGGTATGTTGTCGGCGCTATCTCCAACAAGCGTCAAATAATCCACAATCTGTTTTGGTGAGACACCAAATTTCTTGCGTACCCCATCTGTGTTCATTTTTGTATCATTCATCGTATTGACCAGCGTGACCTTGTTATCAACCAGTTGGGCCATGTCCTTGTCAGATGTGAAAATCAGCGTAGTTATCCCAGCTTTACTCGCCTGAGTTGCTAGAGTTCCGATCACGTCATCTGCTTCTACCCCCGTGATTTTGAGAACGGGGATTCCGATGGCCTTGATGACTTCGAGCAGTGGTTCAATTTGGGGCCGCAAGTCTTCTGGCATCGGTGGTCGGTTAGCCTTGTAATCCTTATAGAGATCATCTCGAAAGGTTTTACCAGGCGCATCAAAAATGACTGCAATCCGTTCAGGTTCAAAGTCATCCAGGAGTTTGTAGAGCATATTTAGGACACCGAGTACGGCGCCAGTTGGTTCTCCTTTGCTAGAGGTAAACGCAGGGAGCGCGTGATATGCACGATACAGGTACGATGAACCGTCCACGAGCACAAATGGCCTCTCATCGTTTCCCATTAATGGTTTAGCAGATTCACTTGTAGACGCGGGTTTCGGGGCCATTTCTTATGAATCGTCGTTAGAAGATTTCTCCTCCTGTTCTGCATCCGTCGAGGGGGTGCCGGTTAATGTATCCGGGGGCTCTGGTTGTGGTGTGCCAAGTGTGAGTGGACCTTTCTGACCACAACCGCCCAATATTAAGGTAACCACCAGAAGGAGTGCTAAAGTGAATCGACCCACTGTCATGAAAGGCATTTTTTCACACAAATACTTGTTGGCGATCTTACTCAGTCTCGCTTAACGAACGTGCGATTCTTCGATAGGCTTCCCGAAAAGGGATACCTTCGTTTATCGCGAGCTGGTTGGCGCGTTCTGTTGCGTTGAGTTCAGGATTTAATTGAATATTTTCTGCGAGGAAGGATACACCAGGTAGTGCATGAGCCATGATGGCTAAGGTATCTTCAGCAAGATCTATAACTCGGAACAATGGTGCTTTGAGTCGTTGCAGATCTCGCTGATAACCGGAATTGAGCTTCGTCATAATCGACAACACTTCAGTTAGCGCTCCCGTTCCAATAGCTTGGGCGCTACGTACCAACTCGAATACATCAGGGTTTCGTTTTTGCGGCATGATGGACGACCCTGTAGTCATATTCTCAGGGAGAGATACGAAAGCAAACTCGTCTGTATAAAACAGCAGCAGATCTGAGGCTAATCGACCAAGATCTCCGAGTAGTAGTGTGATCTCGAATATCAAGGTAGCCTCAGCCTTCCCTCGGCTCAGCTGAACTGCTGTGATTGGTTCATGGTTTTTGGCGAAGCCGAGTTTTTGTCGAGTTGAATCGCGATCAAGATCAAGCCCGGGAGTCCCATACCCAGCGGCTGAGCCTAGCGGATTTAGGTCCGCCCGATTTTTTGCAGCGTCAAGGCCATAAGCATCATCGCGTAGTTCTGCAGCAAAACCCTGCGCCCAGAGTGCAACCGAACTGGGCATCGCTGGCTGCATGTGTGTATAGCCGGGCAGCGGAATTTCCCCCTGGCGTTCAACCAGCGCGTCCAGTGCTGAAGCTACCACCTCGGCGCCAGCCTGAAGAACTTCAGCAGTGTCCTTCAGGTATAGGCGCAGAGCGACAAGCACCTGGTCGTTTCTTGAACGTCCCAAGTGCATCCTCCCACCGGTTGGTCCAATTCGGTCCACGAGCCGTGATTCGAGAGCACCGTGGGCGTCTTCTTCCTCAAGGCTAATGGACCATTCGCCACGAGCGTGCTGTTCCCCTAACGCGGTAAGACCATCGCAGATCACCTCACAGTCCTTAAGGCTCAGAAGGCGTTTCTCAGTAAGCATTTGTACGTGGGCGATAGAGGCTAGGACATCGTATTTGACCAGTCGTGTGTCAAGACGGTGATCATCTCCTGCCGTAAAGTTCAAAATATGCTTATCTAGCGGAGTTTCTTTGTCCCACAATCGCGTCATTGGATCTAACCTTGTTGCTCCGCAAGGCTGAGATTCTGGATATCGTTTACGACCAACGTTCCCAAACCCTCGTTTGTGAAAACCTCCAGTAGCAGACTGTCTGGGAGCTCATAAGAGATAACGTGCACACGCGGAACACCCCCTGTTAGAGCTTGCTCGATTGCAGCAGCTTTTGGCAGCATACCATCCGTAAGTCGCCCCTCGTCTCGGAGCTTAGTTAACCCGGCAATGTCAAGATAGGAAATCACGGAACGAGGATCGTCCACCGATTCTAATATCCCAGGCGTACTCGTAGCGAGTATGAGTTTTTCGGCTTCCAAAGCCACCGCAATCGCTGCGGCGACCGTATCCGCGTTAATGTTTAATAATGTCCCCGATTCGTCTGCAGACAATGGGCTAATGATTGGAATAAGGTCGTTATCCAGCTGTTTTAATAGGATGCTGGCGTCCACTTCGTCGATGTCGCCCACGAATCCGTAGTCCACAGTTTTTGTGGGATCATCATTCATGGGTACGGGCGCACGCTTATGCGCCTTGATAAGTCCGGCATCAACACCGCTGATACCAACGGCGGGTATTCCAAGATTCCTACAAGCAGCTAATAGACGCGTATTGATTTGTCCGTTCAACACCATCACCGCTATTTCCAGCGAACTCTCATCGGTTACGCGGCGACCTTCAACAAATTCTGTAGAAACTCCAAGCGCGTTGGCAAGTTCTGTGGATTGAGGGCCGCCACCATGTACAAGAACAACGCGGATACCAACACTATGTAGGATACCGACCTGTTCCATGATCGCGCGTGTTCCCTCAGGTGTGGTAAAAGCATTACCCCCCGCCTTCAAAACGAAGACCTTGTGTTTGAACATTCGAATATATGGTGCAGCACGTTTCAGCGCGTTCACGGCAATAGCCCTCTCATTTCTACTGAGTCGTAACATGATCAGTTAATTCTTCAACATTTGATGTAGCACAGCCATTTGCACTTTCATTCGATTATGGGCTTCTTGTAGGACCACGCTGCGCGGTCCGTCGAGGATGCGATCGGCTACGACAACGCCGCGACGAACGGGTAGACAATGCATAAAACGGCAATCTGCGCGAGCTTTGTCAAACCATGGCTCATCGATGCACCAATCTACCAACTCCTCCCGCAAAGCTTGGTCACCCGGACGGTTACCGTAGTGAGACGTTGAAGACCACGACTTCGCATAGATGACGTGGGCATCTTCCATGGCCTCCTTCCGGTCAGCGGTCTCCGTGACTTTACCACCGGTTTCGTTAGCTATCTGTCGCGCTTTCTCCATAATAGGTTCGGGTAGTTCGAAGCCAGGAGGCCTCAGCACTACCACGTCCATCCCTCGCTGTGCGGCCATCTGAACCGTTGCCGCTGGGACCGCGAGAGGTAAGGCTCGTGGGTGATAGGCCCACGAGAGTACGAAACGCCCGCCCTGGGCTGGTATTTCCAAATCATTTAGAGTTTTCCAGTCTGCCAGACTCTGACAAGGGTGTTGAATAGCCGATTCCATATTGATGAGTGGAACATTTACCAACGAAGCAAGGCTCTCAAACTCACGGTCTGTTAGATCATCCTCAAGGCTTCTGCGTTCGGCAAAAGCACGTATTCCGAGCGCATCGCCGTAGGATGCAATCACGGGGACTGCCTCGCGCACATGTTCCGCGGCGGTGCCGTCCATGACAATTCCGGGGCGAGTCTCTAGGCCATGAATTGACATTTCTGGGGAGATGACGAACGAGCCACCTCCCAGACGGGACATGCCCGCTTGAAACGAGGCCAGTGTCCGCAAAGAAGGGCTTAGAAACAGCAACGACAACACCTTCCCCTCCAGTGCACGGGGCTCGGGGTTACGTTCGAGCCGATTGGCTAGCTTCAGCAGGGACCCGATTTCATCAGTCGAGAAGTCAGTTAGATCATTGAAGCGGTTCACTATTTAATTCCTCAAGGGTTTGTGCCAGGTATTCCACATGGCTCTCTTCTAGAATGAAGGGGGGTAACAAGCGTAGTACATGCGGATCGGCGCTCGTTCCTGTAAGAATTCCTTTTTGCAACAGCGCGTCCCGAACACTGGCCGCACGTGGAACTGTTTTAAGACCGATCAAAAAACCAGCGCCCTGCATGCTAGTAATTGGACCACAAACGCATTTCTTTTTGATTTGTGCAGAAATCTCTTGTACCTGGAGTAGTAGGTTATCTTCTTCGATGACCTCGAGGACGGTTTTAATTGCGGCACAGGCCAATGGGCCGCCACCGAACGTTGAACCCATAGAACCAGCTCCAATATCTGCAGCCAAGGCGTCGGTCATGAGTAACGCTGCACAAGGGAAGCCGCCCCCCAAAGCTTTAGCTGTTGTGAGTAGATCAGGTTGCACCCCATAGAGATCAGCGCCGAAGGGTGTACCTAATCGCCCGACTCCAGTTTGTACTTCATCGAGTATCAGAATCGCTTTATTTTGATCGCATACATCACGCGTAGCCTTCATGAACTCTAAGGAGAAATCGAACGCACCAGCAACGCCTTGGACAGGTTCTATGATAATGCCGGCTGTATCATCGTCCACGGCTGCGCGTAGTGCGGCTATATCATTTCGGGGTACGAATTTCACATTGAATGGGGTTTGAGGGAATCCGTACCAACGATTTTCTGCCCCCCAGGTTACAGCCGCTGCAGCCGCAGTACGACCGTGAAACGCGTGTTCCACTGCGACGATGGTTGAACGCGAAGTTGCTTGAAGCGCAATCCTCAAGGCATTCTCGTTAGCTTCTGAACCGCTGTTGACAAAAAACACGCGTGTGAGCCCCTCGGGGGCGAAGGCAGCAAGTTTGTCCGCAGCTTCGTTTCGAATTCGAACGGTTACTAGATTACTTTGGAACAGCAATCTCTCTGCTTGCTTATTAATAGCCTTCGTGAGACGTGGGTGCCCGTATCCCAGGGATGCAACAGCGTGGCCGCCATATAGGTCCAGTATCCAACGGCCAGATTGGTCTTTAAGATGGACGCCTTGACCCGCAACCGGCTCGAAAGGCAGCAACGGATAGACTTCGCTTAGGTTGGCAGTTCCCTGACTCATCATACCCATCCTGCGGGGGCGATCAGCAGCCCCTCCGAGTCTGGCCATCCCGCAAGACGATTTACCCACTGTATAGCTCCTCCCGCGGCGCCTTTGACTAGGTTGTCCAGAACACAGCAAACTGCAATCGAATTTTCGTCAGTACTAACGCTCAACATTGCGTTGTTCGTACCAACAATATCCTTGAGACGCGGAGGTGATGAAGAAATGTGTACAAAGCTTGAGTCTGCATAAAACTTTTTAAACGCGTCAACTGCTTCGCTTTCGGCGACCCCCCCCGCACACTGCGCGAATACGGTTGCATGTATTCCCCGGGCGAATGGTCCTGACTGTGGAACGAAGTGCAGCATGATGTCTTGTCCTGTGTATGCCTCTGTGAGTTCGCAGATTTCCGGGTGGTGTCGATGGCGCAATGGTTGATATGCAAAGAGATTATTTTGGCGCATGGGGTGATGTGTTGTGTCGCGCGGGGTGCGCCCGGCCCCAGTACTACCTGTTATCGCACTAACGAAGAATTCCGGTTGAGCAAGTTCTAGTGAGAGTAAGGGGACAACCGCAAGCAATATAGCTGTGGCGAAACAGCCAGGCTGGGCTGCATGGGGAGTTTTGAGGTCGCTTAGGTGTTCGGGAACAGCGCAGCTGAACGATGCCAATCGGCCTGGTGCAGAGTGCTTCTGCCCATAAACCTCCGCAAAGCGTGTCGCTGACGAGTAGCGAAAATCCGCAGAAGCGTCGACAACTGTCATCTGTAGACCGATGTGCTCAGCTGTGTTAAGAAGTTGATCTATCAGATTGGCAGAAGCACCATGAGGTGCGGCCGAAAGAACAATCCAGTGGGGTGATTTAGCCAGCCCATCAATAGCCTGCTGCATGGAAATAAACTGCTCGGTCGGGTAAGCGGTGGCAAGGTGACCAAATGCTGAAACAATGGGTTTCCCATGGTGGCTGTTCGATACAGCGCCCGCGAGAGTCAGTCGCGGATGTTGGGCGATCAAACGCAGTAGCTCACCCGCCACATAGCCTGACCCACCCAATAGGATGACTGGGAGTACCTCACTCATGATGCGGCCTCGGTTGGCACGAGTTCAAGACCTATTTGATTCCGAATTAAGTCGCCCAGATCAGCGCCGTGGGTTAATGCATTGGTAGCGCGCACCTTCACCCGCCGTTCGATAATCTCGATACCAACCAGATTATCAGTGGCGGGTCCTGTAACAGCCACGGGTTCAATATTGAACTCCTCGCGGAGAAGCTTTACTCCTCCCCACGCGCCTACAGGATCGTTCGCGCACAAGACAACGGCACTCAGAGCAGGGCGCACTTCCGGGTCGAGTAGAATTGCTTCAACCCCGTAAGCGCCCAATATCCCATCACCAAGCTCAAAGACGATGACGTCAGGGGCTTCTTTGGCAAGCCCTACCATTAGTTTCCGGGTCAGTTCAGGTGCATTATCAGACGTCGTGCATACCACGCCATGGTCTGTGAATATTCCTGTGTTTCGTGCGCCCGCATCTTCCATGGCGAGAATGTCTCTTTGCAGAGCAACCCCAGTTGCTTTAAAAGCGTCTACGGTTAGCCCGTGCTGGTAAAATCGGCTTATTACGGCACAGGCAGCAGCAGTTTTCCCCGAGTTCATGCATGTTCCAGCAAATGCCACTACGGGAATACCGTGCAAGTCCACAGTTGATGGATCGTCTATCGGTGCGTTTTTTACTCGGGCGGGAACTCCGATTCGCTCGCCTAGAAACGGAAATTCCAACACGACGCCGAGCACACGACAGTCGAAAGGTTGCCCCTGGTTAGGATTAATGGAATCACACACCCCAAGTACCCCACCCAGATTAAGCAGTTGTAATATGTCGCCTGGCACAAGCTGTTTCGGAGTGTGCCCAGAGTAACCAAATAAGGCTTTTCGGTGACCGAGTGCGCCTACAATGACATCGCCGCGCTGCACTTGGGCCATGCGCCCACTAGTTAACTCAAGTGTGTTGTAGCGAGACTTGTTATTCAACACCTCGGCTGCAATGAGGACACCTTCTTCACAGGGGATTTCCGAACTGACACGAACTTCCCTACCAATTTCTGTGGCGAGTGCAACAGAGGCGACTTTGTCAACGACAATGGCACGCATGTTCTTAACCTCTACTTACCTTGTGCTCGGGTGCATAGCATCCCAGGTAGCGCCAGAATCCTAGAAAACCCCACCGCATCTGAAGCGGTCCACTCACCCACAGATTCTCCATATTGACCGCGGCTGGCAGCCATAAGCGAATAAGGCGACTCTACACCAGTGACAAATAAGTGCCCCGGTCGTAGAAGGCAGTGAGCCAGGCCGGTAACTTGTGTTTGGGAGGATTCGAGTAAAGCCTCGATATCTCGGCACACAGGGTCTAATTGTTTTCCTTCGTGAATAAAGTCGCCGTAGGCTTGGCTAACCTGGTCTTTGACCCGTTGCTGCAGTGCCGAGAGTGTCAATTTCTCCAACTCCCTGTGGCATGTGAGCAGAATCTCCGCTGACGGTGCTTCGAAGGCGACGCGACCCTTCGTACCCAGGATGGTGTCACCTAAATGAATCCCGCGCCCAATTCCAAATCGAGAACCTATTGTTTCAAGTTCTTCGATCAACTCTACTGAGTTAGCCCCCTTCCCGTTTAGAGATACGGGAATGCCACGCAGAAACTCTATTGTGAGTTCTTCATGTGGAGTAGGCGTATCCAATGCACCAGCGCTCAGAACCCACGCAGATTCTGGAATGCTTGAAGCTGAGCTTAGGGTCTCTGTACCTCCAATCGTTACACCCCACAGACCGCGGTTGATGGAATAGCTAGCTCCTGTCGGTGGCACAGGTAACTGGCGGCTTTCTAGATAATCAAGTTGATCATCTCGAGCCCAGGCGTTATCACGTACCGGAGCTAGTACTTCAAGTTTTGGCGCTAGCGTTTTGAGAGCAATTTCAAAACGGACCTGATCGTTTCCCGCAGCAGTGCAGCCGTGGGCTACTGTTTCGGAGCCTAGTTTTTTTGCTAGATCAGCCAAACATTTCGCTTGAATACCTCGTTCTGCGCCAACGCAAAGCGGGTAAAGTTGGCCGCGCCGCACATTTCCCATTACTAAATATTTTAAGACGTTGTTAAAGAATTCATCACGGGCTTCTATGAGAATGTGATTTATTGCTCCTAGAGAGCGTGCCCGTTTTTCCAGAGCTGCTGCATCCGCGGTTGTTAGACCGCCAGTGTTTATGGTTGCCGTGACCACTGGGCGCTGATAGGTTTCTGTGAGCCAAGGCACACAGAACGAGGTGTCTAGGCCTCCAGAGAAGGCAAGCACTATGGGAGGATTATTTTTTGTCACGGTGTTATACCCAAGTTCATTATTTAAATTGCCGTTATCTTTAGTGCATCGCGTAGCCGGGCACCTAGGCGTCGTTGTGATGCTGTGCTGGTTGTTGCAACGAAAATTGTGTCATCACCCGAAACAGTGCCAACAACCTCTGGCCAACTGATACGGTCCAGCATGAGGGCGACGCGTTGGGCAGCACCAATAGCGGTTGTGATCACTAGTAAATTGGGTCCCGCCTGGCGGATGTCCCTAACGAATTCCGCGACTAGCTCCAGTGTCTCCTCGTTATTCGCAATGCGGCTCTCAGGCAGGCTATATCCATTCCTGAGTTTTGCCGCCCCTAGGTAACGAAGATCCCGGCTGACGCTAGATTGTGTAGCGTCGTGTCCCTGTGCACGGAGCAGCCGGACTAGTTCAGCCTGACGCTGGATCGAGTGCAGTGCCAGGAGATCGGCGATGGCCTGGCGGCGACCTTGTTGTTGAACGATAGCAGTAGGCATAGACTAACTACCTAAATAAAATTGCGCATATAATATAGATTATGTGCAAATAATGCAATTATAGCCTATGATTTCGTTCGTAGAAGAAAGAAAATGCATACTCGAGGGCAACGAAATGATTGACCAGCTAGAAACATTGGAGATCGAAACTGGAGCTGACCCGACTTGGAGCGTGGTCTGGTTACACGGTCTGGGGGCGGATGGGCATGATTTCAAACCGATCGTGCCGGAGTTCGATTTGCCTGAGGCGGTACGGTTTATCTTTCCTCACGCACCGATTCGTCCGGTCACTATCAACGGCAGTTACCCTATGCGTGCCTGGTACGATATTTTTTCTCTGGAACGGGGTGGACTTGAAGACGAAGCTGGAATCCGAGCCAGTGCCTCCCAGGTTGAGAATCTTGTTCAGAGCGAGGTAGACCGGGGAATACCCGTCTCTCAACTAGTTCTAGCCGGGTTTTCCCAAGGCGGTGCCATAGCTCTGCACGTGGGATTACGATATTCGCAGTCAATTGCCGGAATAATAGCGTTGTCCACGTACCTTCCATTACCAAAGACACTTACTATGGAAAAAACCTCTGGCACTGAACGCTTGCCGATCTTTATGGGGCATGGAACGGAGGATGTCACTATCCCCGAGTTCTATGGCGCACAATCAAGAGATCAGTTGCAATCGGAAGGCTACAAGGTGGACTGGCATACCTACCCAACGGGCCATTCGGTCTGCGAGGAAGAAATTTTACATATCAACGGGTGGCTTCGAACGTGCCAGGGCGCTTCATATTGAACGAGTAATCACTTTTGCTTGTATGTGTGCCATCGGAGTTATAACAGCGCTCGAAAAATTGCACCTCTCCTGTTCTTGAGATGAGAATTACTGTTGATGAGCGTGTTCCAAACTGTTCATCCTTAATAAATACGCGAGTTTGACGCCAGTCCAGTTCTTCCTCACCCAATCTGACATGGTGCGGGGTTTTGTTCTCGAGTATCTCAAAGAGACGATCCACTGGGTTGTTTATAGCTAGAGTGGATGCAAGCATCGATTCGGCAAAACAAACCTTTGGCCATGGCGTGCCTAATGGTGCGTTACTTAAAGCATAAATGCCTGGAACGAGCTGTTGACCCGCTGTCTGGTTACTAAAATAGTGGCAGCTAGCGTCGTCGAATATTAAGAGGTTGTAGGGGGCGTAGTCTTCAGTCTCTGCTTGAAGCTGGGAAATAAATGAATCGGCGGAGCATTTACTGGCAAGGTAGTCTGTTACGAGGTGTCCTCGAGATTTTTTGAATGTTTTCCCTTCTGCTGTTGGCACATTGGTTATGGCGGCCAGCCGACCACACTGATCGATGGCCAACCACGTTCCCCCAGCGAGTAAATCGCGACCGCCAAGAATGTTCGGATAGTCTGTCCACCAGTTTGCAGCGGCGGTGGGTCGCGCGTGTAGCTCATCCCGATTGGCGGCAAAGATCAATGGATAGTTTTCCGAAATACCAAAGGCAAATGTGGCGAGACACATATAATCAAGTTTTCGCGGTAGGAGCATCATCGGTTGCGCCGAACCGAGGGAGGCTGTGTGTCAGGTAGGACGGGCGCTTGCCCTGCGGGGTCGCAAGTAAATCGTAAAAATAGCTCATAGAGAAACCTCCATGGTGGGATAAGTTTAGCTTGAGAGCATGACTATTCAATTCTACTAACCGCAACTATAGTGCTACTTTTAGCTGACCAGCTGAGTAGAATGTTCTCCCTTTTGGGTTCGATTGGTCAACAATTTGAGGTACGGATACTGGACGCTCTCTTTCTCAATCAGCTTCGCAAGGTTTACGCTAATGGTGTGGAGGCGCTTTCAGGCATAGATTTGCAGGTGAAGGAAGGGGATTTCTTTGCACTGCTCGGGCCCAATGGTGCAGGTAAGACTACGGTCATTGGTATTGTTACATCTCTAGTCAACAAAACCAGTGGGACCGTATCGGTATTTGGGTACAACCTGGATAAAGAACGGGAGGCCGCGAAGGCTTGTATTGGGGTTGTGCCCCAAGAGGCTAACCTCAATGTGTTCGAAAAGAACGAGAATATTTTAGTCAATCAGGCGGGCTACTATGGCGTGCCACGATCAGTGGCTAAGCAACGTGCGGAGAAGTATCTAAAGGCTCTCCATTTATGGGATCGGCGGGACGATATTGCCCGGAATCTCTCTGGAGGAATGAAGCGGCGCCTGATGATTGCGCGAGCCCTAGTCCATGAGCCGCGCCTCTTGATTCTCGATGAGCCTACTGCGGGTGTCGATATTGAAATTCGTAGGTCTATGTGGGATTTAATGAGAGAACTTAATGATGTTGGTATGACAATTATCCTGACAACACACTATCTTGAGGAAGCGGAAAGTCTCTGCCGAAACATTGCAATTATCGATGAGGGACTCATTATTGAGAACGATACCATGAGCAGTGTGATCAGTAAGCTGCAAAGGGAAGTGTTTGTGTTGACCTTGGAAGAATCTATTCAGGAGGCGCCTGTCTTAGATGGTTATAAGGTTTTTCTACGTAATGAGCATGAGATTGAAGTTGAGGTAGAGAAAAAACAAAGTCTCAATTCACTCTTCGAGACCATCTCCGATAAGGGTCTCCATGTGTCCAGTATGAGAACGCGCTCGAATAGACTGGAGGAGCTCTTTATGCGTCTCGTCAAAGGCAAAACACAGAGCAGATACGATACCGGAAGGAGTGGGGCTGAGAGGTCGACAGATCATCGAGCTTCCTCGCGGGGAGAGTTGAACTAATGTCTGTCGAACCGTTTGTGCCCCCCGAAGAGCTGACCCATGATAGCGTTGAGGAGCCCGATCTTTTTCGCATCAACCTGGTTGGGCTTACGACAATCGTGGTAAAAGAGGTCCGCCGGGTTCTTCGTATTTGGGTCCAAACTATCGTTCCGCCGGCTATTTCGATGACTCTCTATTTTATCATTTTTGGAAGTCTTATAGGCGCGCGTATCGGTGAGATGAGTGGTGTGCCCTACACTACCTTTATCGCACCAGGGCTGATTATGATGTCCGTTATTACGAACTCTTTTGGTAATGTTGTATCGTCTTTTTTTTCAGGCAAGCTACAACTTCACTTGGAGGAAATGCTGGTCTCTCCATTATCATTTACTACGATCATAACGGGGTATGTTGTAGGTGGTGTTGTTAGGGGGCTAGCTGTGGCAGTGCTCGTCACTTTTGTGGCGTCTTTTTTCACTGAGCTTAGTATTGCTCGTCCGCTGATCACTATCTCGGTGGTTGTATTAACGGCAATGGTGTTTTCTCTCGCCGGGCTACTCAATGCAATTTTTGCACAGAGTTTCGATGACATATCAATTATCCCAACTTTTGTGTTGGCGCCATTAACCTATCTTGGCGGAGTTTTTTTCTCTATTTCCCTACTATCTCCTTTCTGGCAGAAGGTCGCTTTGGCTAACCCCATCCTTTATATGGTCAATGCTTTTCGGTACGGGATGCTCGGATCTTCAGATATTCCCATCGGCACCGCCTATGGGATCATAATAGTTGCATTGGTCGGATTATTTTTGACCGCACTCTTTCTTCTGCATCGTGGGATTGGAATCCGAGCGTGACTAAAGTGTTCATGATAGATACACGCGCGGCACTTTGTAGCGTCTGACAAGAATAAAAATGAGGAATTCGTAACTAATTAATTTATAAGAACTCCAAAAAATTAGATGTAACGGAATTACTCTACAACGGTCACTGTTAGGAGTTCTGACAGAAGTGGCGGGTCGTGAGGTATATGGAGGCGGTCCCCCAATACTAATTGTAACGTATGCGTCCCCACTTCAAGCTCGAGAGAAGTTTCCGTTTGTCCTAATCCGAAGTGAATACTCTGAGCGTTTGCTGGAACTGGCAGATTCTCGTTCACTAGTTCTGTGTCTACGAGAAGGTGGTGGTGCCCAGTATTCGGCAGATCAATACCAGCCGGGGCTACTCCCGCGCCTTTAAGCCCAAACACAATGTTGACTGGACTTGTGAGTTCTGCTCCATTGGCTGGGGCAATGAAATAAACCATCGCACCTTCTGGAGCCGGCGTACGAGGCATTGCTATTGGTTGCGGTGTGGTTTCCGCTACTGGTTCAGGCACTGGGGGGGCTTGAGTTTCAGTTTCCTGGCGCCCGCACGCGAGCAGTGCAAGGCTGACTGTAAGGGTCATACTAATCTGAATACGCATCTGGGTGCTCCTCTAACATATCCATTCTCTGGATTCTGTGTGTCTATGGCTAAATGTAGCACAAACATCTAATTTTGTAGGTCTGCGCGAATTAAGAGAAAGCGGTTCGCCGTTGTTTCCGCGGTCCTGTGTTGATCTCGTTTTCCCATATGATTGTGATTAGCGTTTCCCGGTTGATCTTTTCTTTCTTGCTGACGGTTTTTTTGTTGGTTTTTTAGCGATTTTTTTACCAGCAGAACGCACCGTCTTTCGAGCAAGATCCTCTGAGGAGAAATCATCGACTGCAATCAGATTCATTATTTTTTGATCGAATTCTCGAATCTGAATAGTTTCCTCAGCAGTGATAATACCCCGGCGTTCGGCTTCGTCTATCTGGTCTGACGCATCACTACTGTCGATCTGACCAACTTTGTACGCCTCGACTACTTTTCGTTCTAGTAGCTCAACTTTTTCAGCTAGTTCTATAGCCTCTTGTAGGAGTCCAATGGGGTTACTGGGTTCAATTGTTTTATAAATGCCGTAACTCAAGCGTGTCCGGGTATCGGTAGGATTTATAATGAGTTCGGCTACCTCCTGGCAGAGTTCATCTGAGGGTGAAAAGTAGGTTCGTCCCCGAGGAAAAATCAAAAATCTTAGCAAGCGTGCGAACCATCGGTTTGGAAAATTTCTCAGCAGTCCGTGGAATTGTTCCTGCGCTCGATAGAGTAGGGTCCGGCAGCTCCACTCTACTATGGGTAAGTCGTCCTGTGGACTTCCTTGATCCTGGTAATGTTTCAATACCATGGAAGTTAGGTAGAGATAGCTCAATATATCGCCCAAGCGTGCGGAAAGAAGTTCTTTTCTTTTTAGGTCACCACCTATAGTGAGCATAGCTACATCTGAGGCGAGTGCGAAGGACGCACTGTAGCGGTTGACATGTTGATAGTAACGGCGTGTTGCGCCGCGTTTGGGCACACCGGTAAATCGGGCGTGAGTACAGGCCATCACGAACGATCTCACCGCATTGGAGAGAGCGTAGCCTATGTGGGCGAAGAGCAGTTTGTCGAACTTTACGAGTCCGCTTTGTCGATCCTCGTCGGTAACAGCTGCTATCTCCTCGAGC
>DBZY01000049.1:141374-162035 GCA_002311835.1 Proteobacteria bacterium UBA1148
GATATTTGCGCCTTCAACCGTAATCGCGATGGGGACAGACTCATAATTTCTAGCAAGATAGTTTTTGGGTCCTAACATAATGCCTTTTCCGCCATGTATATCCATAGCATCGTTCGCAACACAACGACCCATTTCCGTATTGTGGTACTTGAGGATAGCGGTTGGGACAGCAGGTTTTTCGCCGGCATTGAGCGCCGCGCAGGTGACGCGAGAAGCCGCTGTCATGATGTAGGTGTATCCAGTCATGCGCGCAAGAACTTCACCTACACCATGAAACTTACCGATGGGGAGGTTGAACTGTCGACGGATCCGCGCATAGGCGCCGGTAGCATACACTCCGGCTATGGCGGCACCTAGTGCGTTACTGGGTAAAACAATCCCGCGACCGACAGACAAAAGCTCCACCAGCATCCGCCAACCTTCACCAGCCATCTTCGGTCCGCCGATGATGTAGTCCAGTGGCACAAAGACATTTTTACCTCGTGTCGGACCATTCTGAAAAGGAATGTTAATGGGGAAGTGGCGGCGTCCGATTTCGACTCCTCTTAGACTGGTAGGAATCAAGGCTGCGGTGATTCCATACTCGGTTTTGTTACCTATGAGGTGGTCGGGATCGTAGAGCTTGAATGCAAGCCCAAGTACTGTAGCGATGGGGGCTAGTGTGATGTAGCGTTTGTCCCAATTAAGGCATATGCCGATGATTTCCTTGTCACCAAATTTTCCTCGGCAGACCACTCCTTTGTCTGTTATTGCGGTGGCATCAGACCCTGCGCGCGGTGAAGTTAGCGCGAAGCACGGAATCTCATCTGCCTTGGCAAGTCCTGGCAACCAACGTTTTTTCTGTTCTTCCGTACCGTAGTGGAGCAAGAGCTCCGCAGGTCCTAGTGAATTGGGTACACCTATTGTTGCGGCTACAGTCGCATTTCTTGAGGCTATTTTTGTGAGCACCATCGAGTTTGCGAGAGGAGAAAATCCGAGTCCGCCGTACTCCTTGGGGATGATCATGGAGAGAAAGTTATTTTCCTTAATGAAGACCCAGACATTGTCCGGAATTTTCAGGAGCTCATGTGTGATTTCCCAATCATCCAGGAGGTAGCAGAGCTTTTCGGTGGGCCCATCCAAGAAAGCCTGCTCTTCTTCCGTGAGCTGTGGTGCGGGCAATTCTGTGAGTTTCTGCCAATTAGGCATACCGGAGAACAGTTCACCCTCCCACCATACGCTGCCGGCTTCGAGCGCATCCCGCTCTGTTTCAGAAAGAGAGGGCAGCATATTGCGAAAGACCTCAAGGACACGAATGGTAATGTGTTCACGACGCAGTGATTCGACATTCAGGATGGCTAGAGCGGTGAAAATAACCCACAGAATAACCGCCCAAAGAGTGCCCCCGTCAGACAAAATAGTATAAATAACTAAGATGGCACCGAGGGCTGCGGTGGAGGTTTTTAGGTCAACTCGTTTATAGGCTAATGTGAGAGATACCCCGAGAATTATGATTAGCCAAAACAAGGTTTCCATGGCGTGAGCACCTCAATCACAGGTTTGAGACAAGCGCGAGCTATAAAAGATCCGCGATATTCTTGCGTTCTTCTCGCAGCTCAGCATCTGTTACATCCATTCGCTTCCGGCTAAAGCTATCTATGTCTAGTCCTTGAACAATCTCGTATTGCCCGTTTCCTCCGCATCTAACGGGATAGGAATAGACTACACCTTTCGCTATCCCATAACTTCCATCGGAAGCCACTGCCATGCTAACCCAATCATCCCCGGTGGTACCCAGAGCCCAGTCTCGAACGTGATCAATCGCCGCAGAGGCCGCAGAGGCAGCTGAAGATGCGCCGCGTGCTTTAATGATCGCTGTGCCGCGCTGTTGAACTGTGGGGATAAAAATTTCTCGATACCAGTCAATGGATATGGCGGAAGAAGCAGGCGTACCCGCCACTGTCGTGTGTGAGATATCCGGATACTGAGTTGCCGAGTGATTGCCCCATATGATCATTCCTTGAATTTCTGACACATGCACACCACTTTGCTCTGCTAACTGAGCCTTGGCACGATTGTGATCCAGTCGTGTCATGGCGGTAAAATTTTTTGGGTCTATGTTTGGAGCATTTTCTCGCGCAATCAAAGCATTAGTATTTGCTGGATTTCCAACAACCAGTACTTTTACATCGTGGTTTGCCACCTTATTTAACGCCTCTCCTTGTGCAGAGAAAATCTTAGCGTTAGCTACGAGCAAATCCTTTCGCTCCATGTCAGCGCTTCTCGGTCTCGCGCCTACTAATAATGCATGATCAGTATCTTTGAAGCCTACTAGTGGATTATCAGTGACGATAACATCGTCAAGGGTGCTAAAGGCGCAATCATCCAGTTCCATTGCGACTCCCTTGAGAGCATTCATCGCTGGCGGTATTTCTAATAATTGGAGAACAATCGGTTGGTTTGGTCCAAATAGCTGACCAGATCCAATTCGAAAAGCTAATTGGTAACCGATTTGTCCTGCCGCACCTGTAATAGCAATTCGGGCGGGTGTTTTTCTCTCTTTTGTCATGATGTTCTATGGACTCCGCCTAGATTTTAAATCCCGCGTCTGTATTGAGGGGGCGGAGATTCTAGCATGCAACAAAAATGATCTCGGTTGGGGTGTACGCGTACCCTGCGGGGGGCAATAGTGATCAAATGTTTCGCGTTGCTTTCCCGCATTTCTGTCTACAATCTGACAGATATTTATCTTGAGCAAGGATCGGCAGATTAGGCACATTTGGTGAGCGTAGAACCACTATGCTGTTACAGTGCGGCTCGCAGAACTTGGGACCTGGTTCAAATCCCAGGGGAATATTAGCCGCTAAGCATCATCCTGCATCGGGAGTTCATTGACCTAGACGACTAGGAGCGGGAGCTGTGCTGGCTCAATCGTTGTCCGAATTGGCGTCTCTATACGATTGGACTTCTATATTGAAGTCTTCTGCCACAGCTTCCATTTCCGCAATGGCAGCGTTATGTCGGCTAGCCATGATTAATTTGTATTCCGTCGGCGCATCAGCGCCAGCGGCCGAGGACTCGTCATCCAGACATGCTAGATACGTTTCCATCGCCTCCATGTAAGTTCTTATTCCTGTCTGTGCAGTGAGGAGTTCTCCCATGGTTGCATCTACACCAGCAGGAATATTAACTAGTGGAGGATACTCGCACGCTATCGCAGCAGCCGTTGTGCCACTGGATACCAGCAGAATCAGAAACCTCAGCATTTTCATGGCTGTACCTCAAAACTAACGCAACCAACGAGAGAACTATACCTCAGAGATCTAAACGACACCAAGCGTTCAGTGGTGCTGGACGCCTTACGGGGACGAGAAAAACGTTGAATCACAATAAATCTCATATTCAATCTAAAAAAAGAGTATTGACCGCTCTTTGCGTTATCTGGTGGAGTATTTTTGCATTTGTCTTACCGGGCTATGCTAACCCATTATAATGAGCAACCTAGCACCTCTGAGCATGCGCTGGGGTCTTGCGTTATTGAATCAATCTTTATGAGGTATCGTTTGCTGAGTTCGCAGGTCGGTTGGTTGCGCGATGGAGATAACGCTACGTTATTACGGGGCGGGTTGCGCGGTCTTGAAAAAGAGAGTCTTCGTGTAGACCACAAAGGCATCCTTTCTCATTGTCCACACCCGGAATCTCTCGGCTCTGCGCTAACCCATCCCCACCTCACTACCGACTATTCTGAGGCCATGATGGAGTTCGTGACACCGGCCTATCCTAGTAATTGGGAGACGCTACAGTTTCTCTGTGATCTTCACAGTTTTGTGGCGGATAACCTCGAGGATGAGTTGCTCTGGGCCCAAAGTATGCCGTGTCTGATGCCTCAGGATTGTGAAATCCCTATCGCCGACTATGGCACATCTAATCTGGGACGGATGAAGTCTGTCTATAGGAATGGATTGGGACTTAGGTACGGTAGAACTATGCAGGCTATATCGGGGGTGCACTTCAACTACTCTCTTCCGATAGCATTCTGGGAGCCCTATCGAGAACAACAGCAGGGTCGCCAGAATCTAAAAGAGTTCATATCCGAGCAATATATGGCACTTGTCAGGGGTTATCGGCGATATGCTTGGCTTCTAATTTATCTTTTCGGAGCCTCTCCGGCATTCTGTAAGTCTTTTTCGACGGAGCGGCACCCGGTGCTGGAGGAGTTGGATTCCCAAACATGGTACGCACCATACGGTACCTCACTGCGGATGAGCGACATTGGGTACCGGAATAAATCTCAAGCGGCTCTCCAGATCTCAGCAAACTCTCTAGATGGATATGTTTCTGATCTTGCAGCAGCGGTTACTACCCCGAACTCACAATACGGGGCGATCGGTGTTCTAGTGGATGGGGAATATCGACAATTAAACAGTAACACCTTGCAAATTGAGAACGAGTACTACAGTCCTATTCGCCCAAAGTCACGTGCGGATAATCTAGACCGTCCTACCCTAGCTTTAAAAGAGTTTGGGGTTGAGTATGTTGAGGTTCGGACACTCGATCTAAACATGATGGACCCAGTTGGAATAAATCAGAATCAACTCCGGTTTGTTGAAGCTCTGTTGATCTATTGTTTGCTCGTTGAAAGTCCTCCGATAGACGCACGTGAACAGGCTGAGATTGACGCGCGGGACCTTCTAGTAGCCCGTGAGGGCCGTCAACCGGGGCTAAAACTACCACGCAATGGGCGAAAAGTTACCTTGACGGACTGGGCTTTGGAGATTCTGGAGACTGTCAGGGAGATTGCTGTGGTACTAGATGTCGGCGATGAGGGTTATGTAAGTGCCACGGATGCTCAGGTTGCTGCCGTGCTAGAGTCTGAGTTAACGCCCTCGGCTCATATTCTGAATCACATGCGCACCGCAGGAGCAAGTTTTTTGGAGTTCACACTAGAGTCATCCCGTGCCCATGCAAAATATTTCTCGAACCTGCAGTTAACCCCCGAGAAGCAGAATATGTTGTGTCAGTTTGCAGTTGAGTCACTACAGGAACAACGTCGATTAGAAGAGCATCCGCAGCAGCCATTCGATGCATATTTGAAAGACTACTTTGAGCGCGGTTAGAAGCAGAAACAGGGAGTTCTGACCCTGACTCCATGGATAGGTTAGTTTCAAGAACCTCTTCTTGAGATTTAGTTAACCTCTGTTTCTATCCAGATGGCCATAGAGTAATGCTTGGGTTAGTTGTCAATTAGGCTGGTGAGATCAATTTTCTCATCCGCTAGCAATTCAGCGTGTACTGGTGTTTTGGCTGAGATCAGTTTTTTGCCGATCAAGAAATCCTTCGGAGAATTGATGGCGTTGACTGCAAGCAATTGCCCCGAACGAAGGTAAAAAACCGTGAAGGGAGACTTACTGGGAGTACCTCTGATGACGACCTGTTCATGCCCTTCAGATAATCCGGCGATTTGCAGCTTCAAATCGTATTGATCAGACCAGAACCATGGTGTTACTGCATAGGGCTCCAGCATACCTAGGTGAGTCATTGAAGCCGTTTTTGCCTGATCAATGGCATTTTGGACGGATTCTAGTCGTACATGCTTGCCGAGTAGGCGGCTCGGGTGATTGGTGCAGTCTCCTGCAGCGAGGATTTTGTAATCTTCAGTACGTGCAAACTCATCCACTAGAATGCCGTTTTTACACGCTATCCCTGCGTCTGCTGCTAATCCAACTTCGGGGACTACGCCGATGCCGACAATCACTAGATCACACGGAAACCGCTGTCCATCTGAAATTTCTACCGCCTCGACCCGCTCCCCTCCGATGAAACGACTTACAACGGTGTTGCATCGGATTTCGACGTTGGCCCGGGTGTGATAATCGAGATAGAACTGAGACACTTCTGGGCAGACGACGCGCGCCATTACACGATCTACTGCTTCTAAAATCGTAACCTCAAGGCCCCTCAACGCGGAAATTGCGGCTACCTCCAGACCGATATATCCCGCCCCGACTACGACGAGACGACTGCCGGTCTCCATGCTGCTCAGGATGGCGTCTGCATCTACCATAGTCCGAACGTAGTGAATTCCTAACAGATCTGCCCCAGGCACTCCTAGGCGTCGAACACGGCTTCCCGTTGCAAGCAGCATTCTGTCGTAGTGCAGGGTCCGCCCATCATCCAGAGTCAGGTGGCGTAAATCGGGATCCAATTGTTTCGCTCGAATGCCGAGCTCCACGCTCACGCAGTTCTTTTCATAGAAGGTCAGTGGCCGCAGGAATAAACGATCCCGTTCTAGATTACCGGTAAGGTATTTCTTCGAAAGTGGGGGGCGCTGATAGGGTAGGTAGTTCTCTTCGCCCACAAGCGTGATTCTTCCGTCAAACTTGTTCTGCCTCAACGTCTGGATTGCTTGGACTGCGGCTTGACCTCCGCCCACGATGACAAAATGTTCCGTTGCCATGGGTTTGTTTATTCACAGTTATTAGTTAAGAATTCCAATCTTAACTTTTTCAGATAGGGGAGCGGCAATATGACGCGCGCAATTCGAATTAATGAAGTTGGAGGTCCCGAGGCTCTTCAATGGGTTGAAGTGGACGTAGGTGAGCCGGGGCCTGGAGAAGCGCGCATTGCCCACACTGCTATCGGTGTTAACTTTATTGATACCTATCATCGCTCGGGACTTTACCCCCTCGAACTACCAACCGGTCTTGGCGGTGAGGCTTCAGGCATTGTCATGAGTGTTGGGGAAGGGGTTGATTATATTGTACCTGGAGACCGGGTTGCTTACGCTGCTCCTCGACCTGCAGGTTCCTATTCCGAAGAACGCATCATGCCTGTGAAATGGCTCGTCAAATTACCTGAAGACGTCAGTGACGATATGGGAGCTGCCATGCTTCTGAAGGGTCTGACGAGCTGGTACCTACTTCGGCAGACATATCGAGTTCAGCCTGGTGACTGGGTTCTACTCTACGCAGCAGCTGGTGGGGTCGGACTGATAGCTGCACAATGGGCCCAGCAGTTGGGTGCTCACGTCATCGGAGTTGTTAGTACGGAGGAGAAGCGCCAACTGGCACTGTCACGCGGGTGTGAAGCCGTATTGCTTTCTGATGACGATATCGTTGGGGCGGTGCGCGAACTGACTGGGGGCGAGGGGGTACCAGTTGTCTACGACCCTGTCGGTAAGGACACTGTTGTCACGTCGATGGACTGCCTGAGGCCTAGGGGTATGTTGGTTAGTTTTGGTAACGCCTCGGGCCCTGTCGACTGTCTCAACCTATTGGAGCTGGCCAAGCGCGGTTCTCTGTATGTTACGAGGCCTGTGATGTGGAATTACGTAAGTAGTCGGGAAGAGCTGGACGAGGGTTGCGCAGAGTTATTCGCACAGGTTCAAGGCGGTAACGTAGAGATAGAAATAGGTCAGCGGTTCCCCCTCAGTGATGCTGCGGATGCGCATCGTGCGCTGGAAGCACGCCAGACAGTTGGTTCGACTCTTCTGGTGCCTTGACCGGGGCTGGATACGGGTGCCATCAGGGCACAACTGTCAGAGGCCAAAAAATTGGGAGTAGCAACATGACGATGAGAAAGACAACGACCGTCAATGGTATTCCCAGCTTCAGATAATCAGAAAATCGGTAGCCCCCTGGCCCCATGATCAGGGTATTGGCGGGGTGAGAGATGGGGCTGGTGAAGCTAGCCGAAGCTGCCATAGCCACCGCCATCATTGCGGTTTGTGGAGCCACCCCTAAATCTGCGCTAGCAGAAAGGACAATAGGAGACATGAGAACTACGAGAGCAGCTGTTGGAATTATCATTGTGCCTGCAGCCGTTACTAGGTAGAGACCTCCGATTACCCACCAGGGCCCTAACGGTCCTAGCAGTTGCATGGTCTGTTGGGCTAGAAATTCAGCCGCGCCAGTTTGGTGCATTGCCGTTCCTAAGGGCAGCATTCCAGCGATGAGAAAAATCGCACGCCAATCGATGGCTCGGTAAGCTTCCTCCATACTTAAGCACTGCGTAAGTATCATCAATGTTGCGCCAATGACTGCTGCAATATGGATAGGTAGCCAGCCTGTCATGACCGACACCACTACAGTTAGCATGATGCCTCCGGCAAGTGGTGCCCGTGCCGTGTTGACAGGTTTTTGGGTAATGGGAGTCAGGATCAGAAACTCTGGATCTAGTTCCAGTACCCCGAGTTTGTCGCGCGGGCCGAGCAGCAGAAGCGCATCACCAAACTGAAGTACCAATTGATCCAGGTCTGAGCGAATAGCCTCACCCTTGCGCCAGACAGCGACGAGTTCGAGGCCATACCTGTCTCGAAAATTTATATCGGACAACGGTCGACCTGCCAAGCTGGAGCGTGGGTCCAGTGTGGCTTCCAGTAAGCTCAAGCGATCTGACTCGAATACATGGAGATTCATCGACGAGCTGCGTTCTACTTTCAGTTCCTGGAGACCTCGTAGAACGTCCAGGTCCTCCTCACGCCCTTGGATGAGTAGTAAATCGCCGCTCCGTAGAGCCTGATCAGGCTCGGGCATTATGCTGAGTTCTCCTTCCCGAAAGAGTGCGAGTAGCCTGAAGTCAAAAGCGTCTCCTAAACGACTTCGCGTGAGAGTGTCACCAGCCAGCTTAGACTCACGTGGGACACGAACCACGAAGATGCGTTCTTGAAGCCGGTACGTGTCGCTAAGCTCTTTCTCATTGACTTCATGGCAATCCGAGAACTCGGCTGAGCGTTCGAGCTCCTCCACAATTTCCGGGCTGGCCTGAAGCAGTAGGGTGTCGTTTGGTCTGAGAGGAACGTGGGCGAGATTGACACGACGAACCAATTCACCTCTGCGAATGGCAAGGACATTAGCGCCGTAAGTCTTTCGGAACTCTGAGTGATGAAGCGGCTCTGCTACTAGCGGAGAGCCTTCTTCCACGACAACCTCCACTAGCTTAACTTTCCCTGCCATTAATCCTTGCAGTACGGGCGCTTCACGTTCAATCACTAATTCGCTCCAGCGCTGGAACTCCCGGAAGCGATCGAGCCTGCCCTGCACGATTAGTTTATGCCCGCTCTGGAGTATGGTTTGGGGTGAAGGCATGAGTTCAGTTCGACCCCTGTGCTCCAGAGCAGTTACGATTAAGCCTGCCGCGGTGCCAATGCGGCTTTGACTAAGGGTCTTGCCCACAAGAATTGAATTTTCGGGGACGCTCATCTCAAAGGTCCGGGAGTGCAACCCGTATTGGGTCCGAAGGTTGCGCTGACTGCGCCTTTGAGTCGCTTCCTCCGGTTTTATACGTGGTAGAAAGTAGCGTGCAGCCACGGCCATGAATAGCGTCCCGCCGAGGAGCGCCGCTCCACCGATGGGAGTGAAATCAAACAGCCCAAAAGGAGATTCTCCAGCCAGATCTAACGCACCGCTGATCAGGAGGTTGGGTGGCGTACCGATCATCGTCGTCAGCCCTCCCAACAGGCATCCATAGGCGAGCGGCATGAGCAGTCTTGAGGCGGGGATCCGAGTTCGCCGAGCGATCTCGATAACCACTGGCAGCATTAGTGCGGCCACCCCAATATTATTCATGAACGCAGAGAGCACACCGGCTGTCAGCATGATCACAACGATCATGCGACTTTCCCGCCTTCCAGCGAGTTGTAGAACTGCGCGTCCAATAGCATTGGCAATGCCCGCACGCGTCAGGCCGTCGCTTAGGATAAACATTGCCCAGACAGCAATTACCGCCGGGTTTGCAAATCCAGCAACGGCTTCCTCGGGTGTCACTAGCTGAGTGAGGACAAGAGCGCTCATTACTATGAGCGCAACCAGGTCCATTCGGATTCTTTCGCTGACAAACAGAACCAGCGAGGCGATCAGAATGGTTAGAACGAGGCCTATTTCAAACGTCAAGAGTTATCTGCCGACTGGATTTTCCCCGCTGCATTTTTCCTTCAGCGGACGTCATAGAGTTACTTAACCGTGGGATTCTAAACGTTTGAGCGCCCAGCAGAAAGCTAGTGTTGATCCACGAACGACGGAGAATTATCAAATATGGTGCTTTCAGATCGCAAGGTGTACGTATAAATAGAGCTTGCGGAACGCATACTGATTAGTAACTGGTCGGGGGTTTTAAGACTCACCGATCTTTATTTTCATAGATTTTGGATTACGACTCATCCGGTAGAGGGCTTAACAGAGCACTCATGCGGCGTGATATCTGGTCAGCCTGGTAGGTGGCAACGTGGTATCGCCAATTGTTCAACCTCTGGTTAAGTTCACGGGCTTCAGCTTCTACGCCTAGGGCTGTTTCTTGAGTGGATGAGCCCTCCTCGCCTATTAATTGGGATGGGGACTCGTAACTAGCACGAAAGGCGACCCAGGCATTTTCTTCTCGCTCAATCGACTCTGCGGTTATGATTAGTCCACCAAAAGTCCTAAATTCAGTTACGGTCACGGGGGTGTCGTCATCGGCCCTTAACGCGACATCCTGTAGGTTAAGGTTTGAAAGTACATTACCTATAACATTCGCAACACTGTCGTATTGAAGCTCTCTACCCGCTGGTATGCTATCCACCGTAAAATTTGCTTGTTCGGTATCTTCCTTGAAGACAGTCAGAGCTTCACCGTCAGGGTGAGTTATCGTGATCCGCTGTATACGCTCCCTCGCTATTGCTAATACCTCTGTATCTAGCCAGTCCGTTACGGAGCCGCCCACTCTTGGATCTCGGTCAATCAAGTAACTCTGAGACTCATCTACTTGGCGAATATAGGCTTGGTTGTCACCAACAGTATTGCCAAGAATTATATTGACCAGCGTATCAGCTCCTGCCAAGGAGACAGAGATACCGCCTGCGTTTGTATTTTCAATTGCCTCCACACCAAGGCGATCATGCCATTCTGGATTCGATGTTTTGGCTTCCAGGATTTTTGCTTCAGCTAGGCTCAGTAACGTGTGCCGGATCTTTTGTGAATCGGCCGGATAATTATCTCGCTCCATGATAGACCATCCCTCCACACCACGATTGAGTGTTGCAATCATCTCTCCTCCGGCTCCAACCAGTTCTATTCGGTTAATCTCATCCAGACTATCTTTAAGTGTTGGTAGAAAGACTACGGCGTCCGCATTTGCAGGTTGTTGCTCCTGTTGTCCTAGTATTGCGAGTAGACTAAAGATCACCAGCGCACTGATGAGTATGATAAGTGTTCGGGTTGTCATAATTGTTTCTCCGCTCTACGCCGTCGAACACTAGCCACTATTAGAACTAGTATGGTCAGCAATATAGGCACCAGCGCTGTATTGATTGTTTGCAACACGGCGCCAAGTTGCTCAATGCTGCGATCGAGATTGCGTTGTACGGCTCTTAGATTCTGCCGTATGCGTACTTGTTGATCTAAAAAACGCTGAACTTCAGCCTGCTGCTCATCACTTATCAGCAGCGATCCCTGGTCTGTCCGTGCAGCTTGCAATTCTGCCAATCTGCTCTCGGTTTCGGCAAGCTCCGCCTGTAAGAATTGTTCAGTCTGTCTAAACTCGGCATCGGCGTTTCTACGAAGCTCTTCCACCCGTGTAAAGGGGCGGGAATACGTGCCACGTGCACGAATACCAATGAGTTCAGCACTACCTGACAGGTTATCTAGGGCGTTGATGACAAAATCACCGTTGTTTGCGAATGCTGTTACCAATTGTTGTCCAAGAAAATTCTGTCGTTGAACCCACAGACGATCACTTAGGATATCGACATCACCTACCAAAATGACATTAGCGTTGTTAGTGGAACTCAGGTGGCCGTTTGTAAGTATTTCCACGCTGGCATTCTGCGTATCCCCCTCAACATCCGGACTAATTTCGTCGTCGGTCGGTGGGCCGTCTGGGAAAGCGCTCATCAACGAACCATTTAGGCGTGCAGCGAGCACGTAAGACTCACCTGTCGGTGTGAAGCCATCTTGCAGTGTTTCTGGATCCGCTAGCATCTGAACCTGGATTGCAGGTAGCGTCGCTGCTTCGGTGCTTGAGCTCAGCAGAGGCTTAAAGTCTACCGTGCTGTCCTCAATAACGGTGAAATGGCCCGCTGAGCCTAGGTTCAGATTTCCCAAACCGTCGATGATGACATCTTCACCGTCCATAGCATCCCCAGTAATGCCCAGGAGCCCTAGGTGTCGCACTGGCCGTAACCCCGGTCCTGTGCTGATGCTAAGTGCGTATTGGTTATCTGCGATGACCTCACTACTAGAGAAGGCTATGCCCCAAGCACTCAATAACGGTTCTAGGTTGGAGGCACTCCCCTGAGCGAGTGCCGCAGGATTCATACCAGCGGCAGCCATGTCTATTTCAGCAAATGGGTCGAGGAAAATCAGAGCTCTTCCGCCACGGAGGATAAATTGATCAATAGCATATAGCGTGCTGGATTCAAGACTCTTAGGGTGTACCAGCCACAGGACGTTTATATCTTCATCTATTGAGACTAGTTCGGGGCCTAGGGTACGAATTTCAAACAGCTGTCCAACTTGGTTGTGTACAGCCCAGGGTTCAGTCATGCGCTGAGTTTGCGGGCTGAATCCAGCTGCCATAGAAACCCCGGAAAGCAGACCAACAACGACTTTGTCTGGGCGTGCCAGGCTATAGACCATTCGTGCAAGCTCGTACTCTAGAAATCGTTCTCGTTCAGGGTTAAAGATTGCAATGATTGCTTCTTCACCCACACTATTGGTCCCAGCTAGCCCAAAGTAGAGGGTTTGACCTATCCCCAAACTAATGGACTGTAGACCAAACTGCGAAGCGCGATCTTCCTCCTCGGAGAACGGTATAGGATCTATGATATGTAAGCGGAGATTTTCGCCTGAGGCTGCCGTAAATTCTTCAAGCATCTCTCGTACTCGAGTTGCAAAATTTCTTAACGGCGTAATGTCTGCTGTTTCGCTATCGGAGAAAAAGAAATACAGGTTTATCGGTTCTTGAATAGTTGTGAGGAGTGCACGAGTTCCTGGGGATACTGTGTAGAGGTTATTTTCTGTCAGATCGAAGCGTAATCCGCTTAGGAGGGTATTATTTGCTGTCACTGCCGCAACGAATACTAAGCCGAGTAAAATCAGTGAGGTTGCTCCAATATTTTGTTGCCGTCGAGCTGTCATGCTATGTTCAGCCTGTTTTTTTCATGTGCAGCACCAAAACATTTGCATAGAGAAACGTTCCGATGAGTAACGCAAAATAAATAATATCGCGAAGATCGATGACTCCCTTACTAATACTCGAGAAATGGGTCAAGAAACTCAAACTTGCAATGGCATCAATAATGGCTTGAGGGACCCATCCAACTAGTGGGCTGAGCAGGGGCTGGAATCCGGCTAGAAGAAAAGCAAAACAGATAACCACTGCTAAAATAAATGCAATAACCTGGTTGTTGGTTGTAGCAGAAATGAACGAACCAATAGCTAGGAAACCACCAGCCATCATCAGGCTGCCCAGATAGGCGGCCATGATTACACCGTTGTCAGGGGCGCCCAAGTAATTCACCGTGATCCAAATAGGAAAAGTCAGAATAACGGCGATTGCAGTGAATGCCCAGGCAGCTAGGAACTTGCCTGCGACCAACTCCCAGATTTCTAGCGGCAATGTAAGCAGTAGTTCAATGGTCCCAGTTTTGTGTTCTTCAGCCCACAATCGCATCGACAATGCAGGGATCAAAAAGAGATATAACCAAGGATGGTAGCCGAAAAATGGTGCAAGATTCGCTTGCCCACCGTTGTAAAAATTTCCAAAGTTGAACGTGAACCAACTCGAAAGAACCAGGAAGATGACGATAAAAACATAAGCAAGTGGAGTTGAGAAATAACTCCTCAGTTCGCGTCTCATGATTGTAAGAGTTCCGTTCATGTAGCCGCTCCCCCCGTTATCGTCCGAAATACCTCATCCAATCGACCAGATTCTAGGTAAAGTTCGGAGAGATCCCATCCCTTGGCATTTGCGAGCTCGCTAATAGCTTTCAGCAGCATCTGTCCATCAGCAGGGAAAGCAGTCAAGCGATCAGCGTTCTGGTTCACTTCCGTATCCAGGACCCCAGGAAGCAAGCTGATCTCCGTACGGGCGTTTTCCAGCTTGGAACGATCAGCGAATTTTATGGATACGGCATTATGAAATCTGGATCTCGCCTCAAGATTTTGGGGCGTATCATCCGCAAGTATTTGCCCACGATCGATGATAATAACTCTATTGCATACCGCATCGACTTCTTCCAGTAAATGAGTCGATATGATAATTATCTTGCTTTCAGCCATCTGATTGATTAGTCCGCGTACCTCGTGTTTCTGATTCGGGTCAAGGCCGTCAGTGGGCTCGTCGAGGATCAGAACTTCGGGATCGTGGAGAATAGCTTGGGCTAGCCCAACACGACGTCGATAGCCTTTGGATAAGGTATCAATCGTTTGTTCGAGGACTGGTTCAAGATGAAGGAGATTGAAAACCTCTTTTAGTCGTTTATTTCGGTGGGTGCCCATAAGGTCTCGGGAATCAGCAATGAATTCTAGAAATGATTGCGTAGTCATTTCTGGGTAGCTTGGAGCACCTTCTGGCAGATATCCTATTTTTCGCTTAGCTTCTGTGGCGTGGGTTTCAACATCGAACCCGCAAACCGAAGCGCTCCCCGCGGTGGGAGGAAGAAAACCGGCGATGATCCTCATTGTTGTGGTTTTTCCAGCGCCATTAGGACCGAGAAAGCCAAGGACTTCGCCTGGACGAACCTGAAAACTCATATTGTCAACGGCAATGAGAGGGCCGTATTGTTTAGTTAAGTTCTGACAATCAATCATTGTAAGCACCGATTGAGACACGCGCTCTCTGGGGAACATGATAGCCGTACAATTGGGCGCGAGGCGAAAATTCTCCACATAGTGTAGAACTTTTCAAGTTCTTGAACAGGGCCACCAATCAGTGGGAGGTGAGGAGGCGCCCGTCGACATCCATAATATCTGTCTCGCCCCATTCGAGCGCACGCACTTCATCCTCGATGGCTGCTAGATCGCCCACCACAACCCAGACTAGCCGGTCTGGTTTCAGTTCTGACCGAGCAGCCGCATTCGTTTCCTCCGCGCTGATGGCGCTGACCAGGTCCGCGTACCCTTCCCAGTAATCATCAGGTAATCCAAACCGCACCATCTGGGCGATGTCGCCCGCGACTGCCCGCGCAGTTTCCCAGCGCCCGGGTAGTGTCAGCGTGCTACGTTTTTTTGAGGTAGCCACCTCTTCTTCACTGACCGGTCGCTCTTGAAGTAGTTCTCGGAGCTCGCGGTCTAATTCCGCTAGAGAGGCTGCTGTTTTATCGCTCTGAACTGGTGCGTAGATGATAAATGGACGCTGATTCATGGTATCCAACAACATGGAACGTACGCCATAAGACCATGCCTTATCTTCACGAAGATTCATATTGATGCGGGAGGTGAAGCTACCGCCAAAAATGTCGTTCAGAGTCTGCAACGCAAGTTCTCGCTCATCTGATTTGGGGAACACAAGTTGGCCACCGATGATGATACTTTGCTCTGATCCCGGGCGGTCTACGAGCACGATGCGGGAAGATTCAGGGAGTGCAACCGATGGAATATTTTTCTGTGGGACATCCCCTATGGGCCAACCTGAAAATAAAGCCTCCAGTGTGGGAGCAATTTCTTCCAGGCTGGTGTCGCCTACCACGATCATCGTCGCGTTATTAGGCTTGAACCAGGTATCGTGAAAAGCTAACAGATCTTCGCGCGCGAGCGCGGTGATAGCTTCCTCCGTCCCTGAACCAGTCATCGGCAAAGAATAGGCGTGCCCTTCTCCATAGATGAGAGCAGGAAAGATTCTGAGTGCCATGCTCATTGGCGTGGTTTTTTCCCGTTGAATCTGAGAGATGCTTAGACGTTTTTGACGACTTAGCTCCTCTTCGGGAAAAGCTGGATTGAGAATGACATCACTATAAATGGCTAGAGATTCATTGAGGTTTTCCTTCAGTGCAGAGAGACTAACGAAGGAGTAATCGAGATTGGATCCCGCACGAAGCTGCGCACCTAGCTGCGCTAGATTTTCACTGATCTCGAGGGTATCACGGGTTCCGGTTCCCTGATCGAGCATGGTCATTGCTAATCCCGCGGTGCCTGGTGCCGCGAACTGATCTGATGCATAGCCAGCATTTAATTGTAAGCTAAAGTTTATTACTGGCACGGCGTCACGCCGTGCGACAATTAATTGCATGCCGTTTGAAAGTTTTGTCCTTTCTAGATCTGGAAAGGGGGAATTAGGAAAGATGTCCGGAATAGGGGGCTCGGAACGGTCTACGTCAGCACCGGAAGCCATAAGCTGCTCATTGAATGGGTGTACCTCGAGTATGAAAGAGCCTTTTGAGAGCCATTCGCGTGCCACATCACGTAGATTTTCTGGTCTCACCGACTCTAAAATCTCGAGCGAGGCTTTGTAGGCGTCTGGACGGCCTCCAAAGACCGCGCTTTCAGCCAATATTCCAGATTTCCCCGTAAATCCGCCGACCCTTTCTATGCCACGGATAAAACTAGCCCGTGTTTCGGAGATGATACGACCAAGTTCCTCGTTCGTCGGGCCCCGATTAAGAAAACGTTCAAGCTCCTCGTCCATCATACGTTCGACTTCACTCAAGTCTTGCCCGGGCTGAGCGGTTGCCCAGATGGAATACGCTCCGGAGATTTCGCCCATAAACATGTCCCCGCCGACATCGGTGGCAACTTGTTCCTCATAAACTAGTCGCTGATGAAGGCGCGATGTTTGACCCTGTGTTAGGACTCCATCTGCGAGCGCTAACCACTCTGAGTTGATGTTTCCCCACTCGGGTATTGGCCAGGTTTTATAGATGCGTGATTGAGGGACGCGATCCTCAATAACCATGCGTTGATCTTGACCTAGCTCTGGTACCCAAGTTTCCATGCGAGCGAGCGGTGGACCCGGCGGGATGTGTGCGAAGTGACGTCGGACCGTATCCTGAGCCGTGTTGACATCAACGTCGCCTGCCAAAATCAACGTTGCGTTGTTCGGCCCATAGTAGGTCTGAAACCATTCATACACGTCTTCAAGGCTGGCCGCGTTAAGGTCTTCCATTGAGCCAATAGTTGTCCAAGAATATGGATGCCCTTCCGGGAAAATGTTCTCGGTAATGTAGTCAAAGACTTTTCCATAAGGTTGGTTTTCACCCTGTCGTTTCTCGTTCTGGACGACGCTACGCTGTTCATCGAGTTTTTCCTGGTCTATAGCCCCGAGTAGGTGTCCCATGCGATCGGATTCCATCCACATTGCGAGATCCAGAGCACTGGTAGGTACAGTTTGAAAGTAGTTTGTGCGATCCGTATTTGTTGTGCCATTCATGCTCGTGGCACCTACTTCCTGAAACGGTGCGAAATACTCGCCGTCATAATTCTCACTACCATTGAACATGAGATGTTCGAAAAGGTGGGCAAACCCCGTTTTACCGACGTTCTCATTTCTAGAACCCACGTGGTACCAGAGTGTGACCGCTACAATCGGAGCTTTACGATCTTCATGAACTATGACACGAAGTCCATTATCTAAATAAAACTCTTCAAACGGTATATCGAGTTCACCTTCTTGGGCGTATCCGCCAATCGAAAACGTGAGCCAATATAGGAGGGGGATTAATTGTTTCATAATTTATTTCTATAGCTCTTTACGTGCGCATCATGTGATGCAACGATGACTCACAGACACCAGAACAAGGCAGAAGAGTATCTATGAGGTTGTACATGATTCCTGAGCTGTTCAGTATAGAGCACGGAACGGCGCATCTTTCATGTATCAAGATGTTACAACTATGATCCGGCGTACCCTTTATCCCTCACTGGAGCCATTCGACTACGGTTTTTTTGAGCCGAGTGGTGAGCACGCGGTCTATTACGAACAATGCGGTAATCCCAATGGAAAGCCTGTTGTATTTGTTCACGGAGGGCCTGGTGGCGGTGGTGATGTTGGTGCGCGACGTTTTTTCGACCCGTCTGGTTATCGAATTATAATATTTGACCAGCGTGGGGCAGGCCGAAGTCGTCCTGGGGCTTCGTTGGTTGATAACACCACGTGGCATCTGATTGCGGACATGGAATTATTGCGAGAAAGGCTTGGTATTGTGCGGTGGCTTGTTTTCGGTGGATCCTGGGGTAGTACCCTCTCGCTCGCGTACGCGCAGCGTCATCCGGAGTCAGTTAGTGAGCTAATTCTGCGGGGCATTTTTTTGCTGCGTGAGAAAGAAATCAATTGGTTCTACCAGTCCGGTGCCAATGAGATTTATCCTGATCAGTGGGAGAATTTTCTTGCGCCTATTCCTCCCGAGGAGCGTCATGACCTGCTGGCTGCCTACCATCGGCGGCTAATCAGTGGGGATTCGGAGGTCCAGCTCACCGCTGCTAGGGCTTGGTCCACTTGGGAGGGAGCCACTAGTTTTCTAAAACCCAATCCTAAGCGGGCAAAACCATTCGGAACAGCAGAGTTTGCGCTCGCATTGGCGCGCATCGAGACACATTACTTCGTAAACAAGGGGTTTTTCCCCAGCGAGGATAAGTTGCTAGATGGGGTGGACCTTATCCGCCATATTCCAGGCGTAATTGTTCAGGGCCGTTATGATGTCGTATGCCCTATGACAACCGCGTGGGAACTTGCTGGCCGTTGGCCAGAGGTAGACTTTCGTATTGTTGGAGATGCAGGACACTCGGCTTACGAACCAGGAATTACCCACGAGCTGATTTCTGCCGCCGACATGTTTCTGAGTGGTAAATGACTACTGTGATGAAGAAGTTACTGATCAACAGTAAGCTGGTTAATGAGGGTGAGGTTAAAGAGGTCGATGTGCTCATCGAAGGTGAACGCATTCTGCGGATTGACTCGGGGATTGCCGCTTCACTGGCTAATGAGGTTATCGATTTAGAAGGGCGCCACATTCTCCCAGGTCTGATCGATGACCAAGTACACTTCCGGGAGCCGGGCCTAACACATAAGGGCTCCATCGCTACGGAATCCCGGGCGGCTATCTGTGGCGGTGTGACCAGCATTTTAGAAATGCCGAACACCAGTCCGCCAACCACAGACAAAGTCGCACTTGAAAAAAAATTGAAGCGTGCTGAAGGGCGCAGCTTCGCCAACTACGCATTCTATTTGGGTGCTACTAACGACAACTTGGAAGAAATTAAACGCATAGCCCTGGGTGAGGCTTGTGGCATCAAGGTATTTATGGGCGCGTCAACCGGAAATATGCTGGTGGACGACCCACAGGTATTGGAGAAAATTTTTACTGAATCCCCATTACTCATTGCGACGCACTGTGAGGACTCGCCCACAATTTGGGCCAATGAAGAATCATTCCGGAAACGTTTTGGTGAGGATGTGCCTATGGAAGCTCACCCAGAGATACGTTCCGCTGAGGCTTGCTACAAATCCTCATCACTTGCCGTAGATCTTGCGAAACAATGTGGAACCCGGCTCCATGTGTTGCACTTGAGCACCGCTCGTGAGTTGGAACTGTTTGAGCCGGGTCCTATAAGTGAAAAATCTATAACGGCGGAGGTCTGTACGCATCACCTCTGGTTCGACCAGTCCCGCTACAAGGATCTCGGAAGCCTCATCAAGTGCAACCCTGCTATTAAGAGCTCGGTTGATCGAGATGGACTTATTAGGGGCGTGTGTGACGATTTGATTGATGTAATAGCCACTGATCATGCGCCTCACACTCTTGATGAGAAGAAGCAGACGTATTTCAAGGCACCAGCAGGATTACCGCTGGTACAACACTCATTGCAAGTTTTATTGCAGCTCTACCATGAAGAGCGATTGTCTCTGGAGAGAATCGTGCAGAAGAGCGCACACAATCCAGCCTTACTTTTTCAAATTGCCGAACGAGGGTTTGTCCGGGAAGGCTATTTTGCAGATCTGGTGGTAGTAGATCTATGCAAACCACAGCAAATCACGGCAGAAAGTCTAATCTACAAATGCGGTTGGTCCCCGTTTGAGGGGGAGCGCTTTAGTTCCAGTATTCATATGACCATTCTCAATGGAGATGTCGTGTTTCGCGAGGGGGTGTCAACAGAAGAGCCTAAAGGTCGGCGCCTCGAATTTAAAAAATTGTAGTACGCTCCCCTTTCCATACTGAATTCGAATAGAATCTTGTCGCTGCGTTTTTTGTGCACGTCTTTGTTGCCGCTCTCCGCTATAAACCACCATGCTTGCTCAAGGTCGTCTCAGAAATATCGCCATCATCGCCCACGTTGATCATGGCAAGACGACGTTAATCGATAAGTTGCTTCAACAAGCGGGCACGCTGGACACGCGCGTCGCGCTTCCCGAACGGGCGATGGATTCGAACGAACTAGAGCGTGAACGCGGGATCACGATCCTCTCGAAGAACACGGCGGTCACCTGGCGTGACTGGCGGATCAATATAGTCGATACGCCGGGGCACGCGGATTTTGGCGGCGAAGTAGAGCGCGTACTATCTATGGTGGACAGCGTATTATTGCTCGTTGACGCTGTCGAGGGCCCTATGCCGCAGACACGATTCGTTACGCAGAAAGCGTTCGCGCGCAACTTCATCCCCATCGTCGTCATCAACAAGATCGATCGTGACGGCGCACGGCCCGACTGGGTCCTCGACCAGACGTTCGAGTTGTTCGATAAGTTGGGTGCAAACGATGAACAACTCGACTTTCCCGT
>DBZY01000064.1:0-4586 GCA_002311835.1 Proteobacteria bacterium UBA1148
ACCAACAAGCTAATCCGACTTAGGCTCATCCAATAGCGCGAGGTCCAAAGATCCCCCGCTTTCCTCCGTAGAGCGTACGCGGTATTAGCCCGGGTTTCCCCGGGTTGTCCCCCACTACTGGGCAGATTCCTAAGCATTACTCACCCGTCCGCCACTCGTCAGCACCAAGTTCACCCCGAAGGGATCACAGCGGTCTGTTACCGTTCGACTTGCATGTGTTAAGCATGCCGCCAGCGTTCAATCTGAGCCAGGATCAAACTCTTCAATTTATAGGTTTGAGTCCTGAACGCTTTCTTAGGGACGCAAAGCGTCCCTTAGTAGACGCTCTAACACCGTTACTCCGGTACGAGCGCCCACACAAGTTGCTTGAGACTATTTGTTAAAGAGCAAAACCTGAGGTCCATACCCCAAGCCAATCAATTCTACTCGCGACCCAGCACCCCTCCAAGCAGCTCGGAGAAAGGTCTCGGGATTACCCGTTAATGGGAAGGCGCAGAATTATATGCGTTATCCCCACAAGCGCAACCCCTATATTTCCTGCAACTTGGAATCGGACGCCTGAAGGCCATCGATCAATCTAAACAGTCCTCTACCTGTAAGGTAATCCGGGCAAACCTCCGCTTTCCAACTTGCAAAGTCCTCGGAGTTCCGTCGACTTTAATCAGCACTTTCGGATCATCAATGCGCTCACCATCGAGCCGCACCGCACCCTGGTTGATCATTCGAATAGCTTCGGAGGTACTTGAAACCAACCGCGCATCCCTCAGAACATAAGCAATCCCCATCGTGGGCTCCGATGATCTCAGGAGGTACTCCTCCATCTCATCCGGGACCTTTCCGTGACGGTGACGTGCGATGAAATCCTTTTTGGACTTGGTTGCCGCAGACTCACTGTGGAACCTCCCCACAATTTCGAGAGCCAGAAGAAACTTAACATCTCGAGGGTTCTCCCCATTAGCGACTCTTACCTTGAAGTCCTCGATATCCCCCAGAGGTCTAAAGCTCAATAGCTCAAAATATCGCCACATGAGTTCATCAGAGATAGACATAAGTTTCCCAAACATCTCTCCAGGTGGCTCTGTAATACCGATGTAGTTATCAAGCGACTTAGACATCTTATTGACGCCGTCGAGCCCCTCCAACAAAGGCATAGTCAGTACAACCTGCGGGGGCTGATCATAAGATTGTTGAAGCTGCCTCCCGACCAAGAGGTTGAACTTCTGATCTGTACCACCGAGCTCGACGTCAGCCTCCAAAGCAATAGAGTCATAGCCCTGCACTAGCGGATATAAAAACTCGTGGATGGCAATAGATTTACCTTCCTGGTAACGAGTGCGGAAGTCATCCCGTTCAAGCATCCTTGCCACCGTGTGCTTTGATGCCAGCTCAATGAGTCCAGAAGCCTTCATCTGCGACATCCACCGAGAATTAAAATCCAATCGTGTTTTATTAGAATCGAGAATTTTGTAGACCTGCTCCTCATAAGTTTTTGCATTCGCTCTCACATCTTCCGATGTTAGAACAGGCCGTGCGGTCGTCTTGCCCGAAGGGTCTCCGATCATTCCGGTGAAATCGCCAATCAGAAAAATAACCTCATGACCAAACTCCTGGAACTGTCGCATTTTGTTAAGAAGTACCGTGTGCCCCAGGTGAAGATCCGGAGCGGTCGGGTCGAAGCCGACCTTGACCTTCAGGGGGCGACCACTTTTTAGACGCTCCTGCAACTCGCTCTCAAGCAGGAGTTCTTCCGTCCCCCGCTTTAACTCCGCTAACTGATGCGCCACTGCAGAATCGGTAACACTAGGCTTTTCAGTGATAGGCATGGCTGAGGTAAGAATCCCCTGTAGTATGGGTACGGCCAGTTCAAAGCGCCTGCAGCATAAAACAACCAGCGGACCTGGTCGACGATTCTTCTAGGGCCTTGGTAGCCGTTCAGGATACCTGGGCTGTCAGCGAAGCCCAGATTAATGTAAAAGAATCTTGAAAATAACTCGTAGCCCCCTGACTTTTAAGGCAATAATTTTGACGGACACGGTTCAAATCGTTACAGTACGCGCGGATTTTTGGTAGGTGCCCTGTGAAACCTTACTCAGGCAGTATTCGCCATGATTACAAGGATTCTCCAAACGAGGCTTCGGAAACACCGAAGCGTCACTGGTCGTGGTTTCTCTTCGGTCTGTCCCTGCCTCTGCTCGTGGTCACTCTATTCCTTGTCACCGAGAGCGATGAATCTGAAGTCGTTCCAGTACTAGACATACCTAAAACAACGGAATCTCCCGTTCCTCTGAGCCTTCCCCAAACAACCAGCGCAACGATTGATTCGGATTTGGAAAATGGCGATCCACCAGATGAGTCCATACAACTGTCAGTCGGGCCTGGCGAATCCCTGGAACTGCTGTTTCGTCGACATGACCTCAGTTTGGCAGATCTCAGCGTAATATCTCGGCTTTCAGGGGCAGCAACCCACCTCCGCATTTTGCTCCCAGGAGATGAAATAAATATCACCCATCAGGAAGGGCGAGTTACCTCCCTCATGCGGGAAATCGATGAAGCCAGTGTTTTGAGTATCGTACGCGAGCCAGCTGGTTTCAAAGTTGAAATTATCGAGCTCCACGTGGAATCTCGGTTAGTCGGTGCACACGGTGTCATTGAGCGCTCTCTGTTCGAGGCTTCTCAGGATGTCGGAATATCAGATAACGTCACGATGAATATGGCGGGGATTTTCCAATGGGATATCGATTTTATCCAAGATGTGCGAATTGGTGACGAGTTCACAGTGATGTATGAAGAACTATGGCGCGAAGGAGTAAAACTCAAAGATGGAGAAATCGTTGCCGCAGAATTTATCAATCAGGGAACATCCTTCCGGGCTGCACGTTATATCAATGACAACGGTGTTTCAGGCTACTTTACTCCCGAAGGGCGAAGCGTGCGCAAAGCTTTTATTCGAGCGCCCGTGGACTTCACTCGAATTAGTTCCAATTTTAACCCAAATCGCCGGCATCCAATGCTAAACACTATTCGTGCCCATCGAGGTGTGGACTATGCAGCACCTACGGGCACGCCTATAAAAGCAGCAGGTGATGGAAGGGTTACTTTTCGTAGCGTGCGGAATGGATACGGGAATGCAATTATCCTTCAGCACGGAGGAAATATCACAACCCTATACGCTCACATGTCGCAATTTGCTCAACCAAGAATCGGAACCCGGGTTAGGCAAGGCCAGACGATAGGCTTCGTAGGTATGTCTGGTCTCGCCACAGGACCGCATTTACATTATGAGTACCGAGTTAACGGCGTTCATCGGAATCCCCGAACGGTAACTTTGCCCCCTGCAGACCCAGTTCCTACAGATTATCGCGAAAGCTTCCAGATGACAGTAGCGCCATTGTGGCGTCAGCTAGATGCCTATCGCCGCACTAAATTTTCATTGAATTCCAATTAGATATTGCCCTTGCAAGCGCACGCCCTCAACAACGGGTGAGGTAAGCTAGCACTATGAGAGAACTCTACTTAGGTGCGATGTCGGGCACTAGCCAAGATGGTGTGGATATTGTACTGGTTGAGTTCAGCGCAGCTGGTAGCAATATCCATCAGGCCACGACTACCCCATACACGGGCAAGTTAGGTAAACGAATAAAAAACCTCATAACTCAACCGCAAGTGACACTCCAAGAACTTGGAGAGGTTAATGTAGCGATCGGGAAATTTTTCGGGCAGTGCATTTTGAAGCTTCTGGAAACCAGTGACTTTGGAGCCTACGAAATCACTGCAATTGGTCATTCTGGCCATACCGTGTATCACAAACCGGAGGAACCCGACGCGTTTACGATGCAGATAGGCGATTCCAGCACAATTGCTGCCAATACGGGCATTACAACAGTCGGAAATTTCAGAAACATGGACATGGCGTTTGGAGGCCAAGGCGCTCCGCTAGCACCTGCTTTCCACGAATGGTGTTTCTCAGATACTAAAGAATCACGAATTGTGGTGAATATTGGTGGAATCGCAAATATCTCGGTGCTTCAACCGAAACTCCCACTCTTGGGTTTCGACACTGGCCCCGGTAATACTCTGTTAGATAACTGGACACACCGCTGCACGGGTAAGTCCTTTGACCACAACGGTGATTGGTCAAAAACTGGTCAGATCAATAAGCCTTTATTATTGGCTCTGAAGAAAGATAAGTACTTTGAACGAAGTCCACCGAAATCTACAGGTCTCGAACATTTCAACCTCGCCTGGCTTGAAGGGGAACTTCGAGAAATCAACCGCACCCTGCCTGACGAAGATGTTCAGGCTACCCTAACCGAGTTGACAGCTGGGACTATAGCCGACGCCATCGTTTCCACGAACGGGGATCCACAGCGTGTCATCCTGTGCGGCGGAGGAGTTCTAAACACAGCATTAGTAGAACGCCTCTCCGAACTGCTGCCAAGTATAGAACTCGAATCCAGTGCCGAGTATGGCATTGGTCCAGAATGGGTTGAGGCTGTAATGTTCGCCTGGCTCGCACGTGCCAGACTGAAGGGTAGATCAGGAAATGCGCCAACTGTGACTGGTGCCCGGCAAGTAACACCCCTAGG
>DBZY01000064.1:4661-12718 GCA_002311835.1 Proteobacteria bacterium UBA1148
AAAAGGGAACGTACTGTCACCGTGGTACCGTTTGCCTCGAAACGGACCGATCGGACTCATGAAAAGGAGAGCCCGCAATATCCACGCAAACCATCTTACTTAATAATTTCGCCGAAGCATCCTGAGTCGACGATCGTCGCTATTTCGGATGGCTCGCTCATTAGAGAGCTGAGTTCTTCTTGCTGACCTGCGTTTTCTTAGCTCAAACCGAAAACGATGAGCCGCAACCACAAGTCGACGAAGCATTAGGATTTCGGATAATGAACTGTGCCCCGGAAAGATCTTCCTTATAATCGATTTCTGCTCCTACCAGGTAATGAACGCTCATTGGATCTATCAGAAGTTTTACGCCATGCTTTTTTATCTCTGTGTCTCCGTCCTGTACAGCCTCATCAAAGGTAAACCCATACTGGAAACCAGAACACCCACCACCGGAAATATATACGCGTAAATTCAGGGCGGAGTTTCCTTCCTGCTCAATCAGCTGGCTGACCTTCTCGGCCGCCGCATCAGTAAAATTAAGCGGTGGCACTCCCTGCGTTGACATCTCATCATTCATCATTTTTCTTCAGCATATTTGGTGGAAATAGGTGCGATCTGGACCTTCTCCACAGACTTCCCACGCGCAGGTTCCCGGCGGAACTGCGGGCCAACCGGTTTGCGAGCCCCAACACTCTTTTTGCGAGCCCCAACACTCTCATGAATCAACTGACCGTTTATCTCAGCCCCGAGGGCCATCTCGATTGTATTGTACCTGATATTACCAATAACTCTCGCCTTAGGCCCAAGTTCCACTCTCTCGGTGGCTCTGATATCTCCCTTGACAGTCCCGTTGAGCAAAAGCTGTGACGCTTCAATCGTACCCTCCACACAGCCTTTCTCGCTGATGCTAAGAGTGGCGTCCTCATGCTCGGCTGCTATCATATTTCCCTTAACGTATCCATCTATGTGGAAACCACCGCTGAACTCAATATTACCCATCACTCGGGTATCTATAGCAATAATCGTTCGAATCGCAGGTTTTTTGTATGCCTTTCCGCCGAACATTCTAGGCCTCCGCCAAAAACTATCGAAACCTTAGCATGAACCGCCGTTTCACCCTAGGTGGCAATCGACATCCATCGAAAACTCTGTGAAATTCGCTCCCCTTCGGGCTCTCGAGGCCAGATCTCCACATTTACCCAATCTGGCTCGAAACCAACCGGGAGTATCAACTCCTGCTCCAGACTCTGAAAATAACGAAACGTATAGGTTAAATCGTCCGTGTCCCCGTCGGGCGCCAAATCCCTAAGATCTAAATCTAACATTTGCCCATCCTGGGTACCAGCAATGTTGAATTTTACAATACCTGTCGCAAGCTGATCTTGAACAATCGCCTGTGCTAAGACCACACGCAATTTATAACGTTGAGCTGAATCGACAGAGCTTACTTCCAGATTATGTATCCTAAGCCCCGTGACCCCGTCCTGGGGAGAGATAATCTCCTTGTAGAAGGCTAACTCCTCGTCCTGCGCTTGGACTCTAGCCTGCAATTGGTTCAGAGTTTTTTCTACCTCATCGTAAGTGATACGGTCGATCTCTTTGGATATCTCTAGTAGCGTGAGCTGGCGCTGAAGCTCATCAATACTCTCATCTCGCTCTGCTAGTACCGCCTCGACCTCAATCCGCTCTTTCTGCTGATTTAATGCCGAATAGCCCCCTTGGAGGCGTCCGAACTCATACAGAAGATAACCCCCGCTGGCCAGTACGACCGCACTGATCAGATACATGACCACTAACCTGAAATGTGAATTTGTCGAGCCAATCATTGGAGTTACTTAATTCCAAACACCGTCATTGAACCATCGTCTATCGGTTACGTCTATTTTCCCAAAATGGATATCACACACCACTGGTCTCTGGGCACGCACCCTGTAGAATCCGATGCCAGCGCCTTGGCCACCAATCTGGTGGTGGTGGTGGCCCGTTCTGTGGGAAAGCCAATGGGCCTAGCTCGTTCAAGGCCCGAACATAAACCTGACGTTTAAAATAAATGACCTCCTTGACTGGTCGCCAATAGTCTACCCAACGGCAGCGGTCAAATTCGGGCTCTTTTGTGGTATTGAACCGAACCCGTTCGGGGTTGGTGAGCAGCCGGAGCAAATACCAACGCTGCTTCTGACCGATACAAACAGGAATTTGCTGTCGACGAACGAACCGTTCAGGTAAACGGTAACGCAACCAATCTTCGGTGGCCCCGAGCGTTTCCACATCTTCAGAAGCCAACCCAATTTCCTCGTTGAGTTCCCGATACATGGCGTCTTCGACACTCTCCTCAGAACGAATTCCTCCCTGGGGAAACTGCCAACCACTCCGACCGACGCGGCCTCCAATCAGTACACGCCCACCGTCATCGATCACGATGATGCCTACATTGGCGCGATAGCCTTGTGCGTCGATCCGATCCATGAGTCTACATGCTAACGTACGATTCTTTCACATTGTGATACGTCAGCGCTTGATAAATAAATAATTAATTTTGTGATCTTTTTTAAATTAGTGTCACGCCAAACCAATCGCACTGTGGCCGGATAACATCAGCTATCTGGGAGATCCAGGTAAGCCCGTCCAGCCTCCATGAGAGCAACAAACCCCTCCTCATCGTTCGTCTCAACAAGCTCCTGAATACGGCCGGTAGCCTCCCGCAGTGCCTCAAGGGGTGCTTTCCCATACTCGTTAAGAGTCTGGATCTCAAAATAGAGCTGAGGATTATCAGTCGCCACGCGGCTCGCGACATCAAGCTGGGCATCAAAAGTGGTACTGGAAAGCCGCCTCAGATGGGGCACGAGTTCACCACTCCCTGCCAGTGCCGTGAAGAACGCCAGATTTAACGCATGGGAAAGCCCAAGCACATAGGCAATAAGCCGATCATGCTCAGCTAATCCCATGCTGATTAGCTCTACCATGGTGGATCCAAACAGTGCCCGCGCCTCCTCAGTTGCCGCCGGAACACCGACATCAACGAAAATCACATGACGTCCAGATAGTAGCCGCGTATCTGGGCCAAACATCGGGTGAATTGAGGTGACACGACAACCTGCCTTCACTAGAGCCTTCAGGCCTTTTTTCAGCGGCGTCTTCAAAGAACCCACATCAAACACCAGCCCGGACGGACGCCTTTTAGCCAACCCCTGAAGAATGTTGGCCGTCGCTTTGATCGGTGCAGCTACTACGATGATCTCCTGTTGCAAGTCACTATCTTGCCAATCCGGGATCCGCGAAAAAGACAGCTTGGACTCTTCAGAATCTGCAATCTGTACCTCGAAACCCTGGGAGGCCAGAAATTCCGCCATCCAGCCGCCCATCTTTCCGGCGCCGCCGATAATCAACGCCTCCTTACCTGCACCCGAATTCTCTGCGGCCACTCGCGTACGTTCCTGATGGGTCAAGGATGAGCGGATGAGCGCGCGCATGATCTGCTCTGCAACGTCCGGCTCAAGACCTAATGCCTGCGCTTGCTGTCGCGTGGCTTCTAACACATCGCGTTCCCGTGCGTAATCCCGTGTGGCTGTTCCCGTACTTATCTTGTGCACACCAATCTCCGCCACAATCTTCTGGCGTCGCGCAATAAGCGAAATCAGCTCCCGATCTACAGTCGAGAGGCGTTTTCTCAATTTGTCTAAACTCATGAGATTACCTCCGTGGCTGCGGGTTGTACCCGCTGATCACAATAGGTGCAAGCCCGCCAATATCAGAGGACGCATATCATAAGAATCCATTAAGATGCGGCGTGCTAAAAACTCGAGAGAGAACCCAGTATGACCGATCTCCAACTAGTATCCGAAACCAAAAGCTTTGGAGGCCTTCAACGCACATACGAGCACGAGTCAGAAAGTTGCAAATGCACTATGCGTTTTGGTGTCTTTCTACCCGAGGAAGCCACGCGAGCCCCCGTGCCAGCCCTTTACTGGCTTTCTGGTCTGACCTGCACCGAAGAAAACTTCATCGTAAAGTCAGGTGCACAGCGATACGCTGCCGAGCTTGGGCTGGCGTTGATTGTTCCTGACACCAGCCCAAGAGGGCTTGATCTCCCCGGTGAAGATGATCGTATAGACGTCGGCACCGGCGCGAGTTTTTATATCAATGCAACCCAATGCCCCTGGGCAACTCATTATCAAATGTATGACTATGTCGCGAAAGAATTAGTTGAAATTTCGAATACTCACTTACCAATCGATGCAAATCGCAAGTCTATCAGTGGACATTCCATGGGTGGACATGGAGCCCTATTGTTGGGGATTAGGAGGCCGGACCAGTACGTTTCTGTATCGGCATTCTCTCCCATTTGCTCAGTAAGCCGATCCGAATGGGGCCGTCATGCGATGGAGCAATACCTCGGCCCTGACGAAAATACCTGGCGTGAATACAACGTAAGCGAACTTATTCGTCGTCACCCCAGCAAGCATGTCCTGCTTATCGATCAGGGTAACGCGGATCCTTTTCTAAAAGAACTACGACTAGGCGACCTAAAGTCAGCCTGCAAAGCTTCGGGACAACAACTAATCTGTACAGAGCGTAAGGGTTACGACCATAGTTATTTCTTCGTAAGCACATTCATTGGGAACCATCTGCGATTTCATGCTGAAGCACTGCTCTAAACCCGAGGCATAGCTATGAAAGGGTCGGTAGCCGTTGCCTCCTCATCTCAACTTTCCGCAGATGCGGGAGCCGAGATCGCTGAGCGAGGAGGAAATACTGTCGACGCAGCAATAGCCGCGGCACTCACCTCCATGAATACTGAGCCCGGCGTTTGTGGGTTGGACGGAGGCGGTTTCGCCACCATATGGCGAGCTGGAGAACAGCCCGTAACAATTGATGGCTACGCTGCGGTTCCGGGCCTCGGTCTCTCGGCCGAACGTCTTGGAGAGGGCGGAGTGGAGGTCTTCATTGAATATGGTAGCGGTGTCAATCAAGAAGCCCATTTAACCGATTAAAAAATAAACGAATGGCACATTCTATATCCGTGGATATGCCCCCAGCCTAAATCTTAGCGGCTGCACTGATCTGTTCTCCTGAATACCGAGTCGATGTAACTACAGAAATCTCGAGATTTCTGTACTATACCCAACAGCTCAACAGACAAGGACAAGTATATGTTCAAGGATAATAAGCAAAATGGCGCCCCGGAAGGCCAACTGCTAACAGTTTTTGGCAGCTCCGCCCGCCTTGAAGGTAAGTTCACGATTGCCGACTCGATCGAGATCGAATGCGAGGTCGCGGGCGAAATCAATGTGGAAGGCAAGCTGATCGTCGGTGAGAATGGCATTGTTCGAGCAAACGTTCATACCGTGGATGCCCTGATCCAGGGGCTGTATGAAGGTGATATGGTGGCCACGGGAGACGTGGAGATTACCGACACGGGCCGTGTTTCCGGAAACATCGAGACCGACTCGTTGGTGATATCAAAAGGCGGCTTTTTCAACGGTAACATCTCGAACAGAACTCAGCAGGACGAAGTCGCGCCGGAATCGCGCAGCGGCCCCGTGCGGGTGGAAGCAACCGAATTGGAAGTGGGTAAGAAGCCGTCATCGAGAAGCGGCGGTTAGCCGCTTGGCGAGCCGGTTTGCGTCGACCCGCTAATTGGTACCGATAACCCCCAGCGATCATTCAATAAACTATGTCCACCGGTTACGGCTCCGGCCTTATGGCGCCCGAGTCAGCATCTGGCTGAATAATTGCCTGGGTGAGCTAGAGTTGAACCCTCTGTGATTAAAGGGTTGAATTCCTGGAGAACGGCTGCCTTCTAATGTGTCCCCTACCGTGGCTAGAGATGACCGCGGCTACGCACTTGCCATCGGCTCACCGGGCGCAGACCGTATTACTACTGCACTGCTTCAGGTACTCCACCGTCACCTACTAGAAGATATACCACTTCAAAAAACTATAGACGCTCCGCGGATCCATTTGGAATATGGTCGGGACCGCATCCAACTCGCGCACGAACCAGACATTAGTCTTCCAACAAACTCACTGCCGATACGCCCGTTCGCTGAGAGATCCATGTACTTCGGTGGTGTTGGTGCGGCACGCGCCGAAGGCGAAAGGCTGGAGGCCGTAGCAGATCCGCGCCGCGCGGGAGGGACCCGGATTGTTACCCATCATAATTGAATCTGGCCAAAGTGCGGCGTAGAAGATACCCTCGTGATCCCGCTGTGCGCCGAGAACTTCAAAGGTCTAGCTGTGAATCCCTCACTTCCAACACCTCTCCCCAAGGACCCTCTTCTTGTTATACGGGAATGGCTTGACGAGGCTATCAACAAGGATGTACAGCGCTATCCGAATGCAATGACGCTTGCTACAGCTGACTCCTTCGGGCAGCCTTCTGCCCGCGTCGTTTTATTGAAGGATTTGTCAGTCACACAGGGGTTCGCTGTTTTTCATACACACTACGGCTCGCGGAAAGGTATTGAGCTAGCCGACAACACACTAGCGGCAGCTGTAATGCATTGGGATAAATTAGGGAAGCAAGTGAGGTTTGAAGGCCCCACTGTACGAAGCCCAGATAAAGAAAGTGATGTCTATTTCGCGACTCGTTCATGGGGTAGCCAACTAAACGCATGGGTCAGCGAGCAAAGCCAACCCCTAAGTGATCCGTCGGATCTGTTGCAACGAGCTAGAGAGAAGGCTCGGCAACTAGACTTACCGGATCCCGCAGAGTCTTTCGCTCTCGACTCGGAAAAATCTAAACAAAAACTATCAGAATGCTTTGGAAATCCGTTAGATCGCCCTTCCTTTTGGGGTGGCTACCGATTGTGGTTCACTGCTGTGGAGCTTTGGATGGAAGGCTCGGACCGTTTCCATGATCGAGTACGCTATAAGCGTACACTTACCCCATTGGATGCCCACACGTTTCAGGCTGGGCCTTGGAACTCACAACGCCTGCAACCGTGAAGACACGGCCGTGCTAAATGTAGAACGAAATATCCTTTGCCCGTACTGCGGAGAAAAGATCGAAATAATTCTTGATATCTCAGCCCCGGCACAAGAGTATTTTGAGGATTGCTTCGTGTGCTGTCGTCCTATCCTGATTTGTTATCAGGTAGATTTTGGGGAAGTGGCAGAATTAGAGACACGCGCGGAGGGAGAGATATGAGTTTGCGTTCTTTCCTGTTGGCAAGTTTTATGTCGCTTCTCTCAACCACGTGCCTAGGTGAAAATAGGATCGCCAACATCCACGAGGGCACAAATATTGCGGTCGCATTATCACCGAACGGTGACACACTCGTTATAGACCTCATTGGGCAGCTCTGGCAGTTTCCCCTAAGTGGAGGCGCAGCTAATCCATTTACGCCCTCGACAACTATTGCACGCAACCCTCGTTTCTCACCGGATGGAGCCTTTCTCGTCTACCAGAGTGAAGCAACCTCGCAGTGGGATCTCTGGTTGCTGGATGTTGAAAAAGGAATACAACACCAACTGACAAATACCCCTCATAACGAGGTAGAACCTGATTTTTCAACAAATGGAAGTTCGGTTGTATTTTCCTCCAATCTAGCTGGTAGTTATGACATCTGGGAAATTAATATTGAGTCTGGAAATTTGACTCAACTCACGAGTAGCTCTGGTAAAGCGTCGTTCCCAAGTGTCTCGGAAAGAGGGGAAATCGCTTACGTGAATGAGCGAAACGGGCGCTGGTCTTTAGAGCTACTTCGGGCTGGGATTTCCACAGAACTATTTAGTAAATGCTATCCGCTGCAAGCACCCTCATGGCGCCCAGGTGGGGGCGTCATCATATTTAACGAACGACCTAGTCCGGGTCAAAGCAATTTGATGATGATTTTGCTCGACACCGAACCACTCACAAAAACGTTGACCAGCGGAGAGGACGTATTTGGCTTTCGTTCCGCATGGATCTCCCCTGGCGAATTCGTCTACACCGCCGATGGTGGGGTTTGGAGGCGTCATCTAGCTAGCACTACTCGACGGGCCATTCAGTTCTTTGCCGGCGTCACGGTCACTCGTCCTTCCTATCCCCGCCGAACTGTTGACTTTGATCAACTAGGATCTGGTGCAATGGC
>DBZY01000064.1:12764-43815 GCA_002311835.1 Proteobacteria bacterium UBA1148
TACGTGATTCAGGTGGGCCGGCTCTTTGACGGGATTGGCAATCAGTACCGTAGACATATGGACGTTCATGTGGATGGTCAAAGAATAACAGCCGTTGTAGCCAGAGGGCTGGAACCTTTACCCAACAGGGTCATTGATGCACGGGATTCTACCCTCATACCAGGGCTCATTGACCTCCACACCCATGCGACAAATCTTCCAGATGAACGTTTGGGCCGAGTCTGGCTGTCATATGGTGTGACAACCGTACGCGAAGTAGCAACCAATCCGAGCCAGTGGGAAGCTAGCAGGAATCGTAAAGCCGCCTGGTTGGCGAATCCCCGGGCAGGGCCACGACTGCTTCTTACAGCTCCGGCGGTAAATCAAGCTGATACGCCTATGAGAGAGCTGGGTAGCGAGTTTGCCGTGTTTCAAATTTCCCGCGGCCAGCCTGAACAATTTGCCCCACGCTTCATAAACAATGTTCGGGAGTTGGGCGTACCAATTTTCGGGCAAGCACTCTTCCCAGCTGCCCGGTTTGGCATCGACGGACTAGAGCACATTGGCTCCATGGCGAAGCGCCCTTACAGCCTCGAACGCTCTGAGTTACATCGAAGCTATCAAGACATCTTCAGCATCCTAGTTGAGACACGGACTGTGGTAATACCCGCGCTGGTCGCATTCGGTGGATTTCAGTCTCTTGTGAAAAATGACCCAACCTGGGCTAGGGATAGTGCGTACATAAGGCTCTTTTCTCCTACTGAGCGAGCCCAATGGGAGGGCCTAGTCGATTCTCGGGAACAGCTTAGTAACCTGCAAAGAATAGTCGCACAACTGGTGCAGGCGGGGGGACGTGTCGCAGCTGGAAGTGATTCACCAACTTCACCCTATGGCCTGGGCTTACATGCCGAACTCGCACTATTAAGCGAGGCTGGGATCCCCAACGATCAAGTCTTACGCCTTGTGACTTCAGGGGCGGCTCTGGCTCTCGGTATTGAACGAGACCTGGGCACTATCGAACCCGGTAAGTTAGCGGATTTCGTGGTTCTCAGCGGCAACCCTCTGGCACGTATCCAAGATAGCCTTCGCATTGAAGCCGTGGTCAAAGACGGTCTATGGACCGCGCGGGATGAGCTCCTGGCTAAGCCTTGAATTTTCAGAGATCTTTACCCTAACGTCAGTAAGATCTCATGCAGATAGAGGGTTTAGAAAGCTGCACGCAAATAAAAACAATGGCTTACCCATCATTTATAATGAGCTAATATAGAAATATAACGCAAGAGTGGGTACCAAACTTTGCGAAATTAGGCATAGTTCTGTTAAATTGAACGCTCAGAACAAGAACAAGAAAGAGAATAAGAAGAAAACGTTACGGCTGTGATAACAACTATAGAAGGGTCGGATCGCCTTAAAAAATCAATAACTAGGGCGCTAAGACTAGCAGCCAGGCCGCATACTTGAAATCGTAAACTTCGATAATAATAATAATCTAACCCGGCGCTCCCACCGTCGGGTTTTTTTTAGCTAACATAAAAACCTCAACGCTGTCTGAAATATGCTTGTAACAGCGTCCGTGTTTATGCCCTTTTATTGATTTTCTTAGATAGAGATTTCCAACAGAAGGTTCCATTGAATATTAAAAAAACTTTGACTTGTTGCTCCCCCATACACCCTGACTTTCGTATAGTTAGCAATTTTTGTGACCAATCAACAGGAAATGACTAGCGGAAAACTATCTCGAGAACTGGTTGGCTCTCACCGCGTTAAAGTCCGCTGAGAGGTATGATTAGCTGCGGAACAAAAATATGGGTAATAGACTCACAAAAATTTACACGCGTACCGGAGACGACGGACTAACCAGCTTGGCAAGTGGTAATCGTGTTGCAAAGCATGATCCTCTCATCGAGGCTTTAGGAACAGTAGACGAAACGAACTGTGCCATCGGGGTAATACTGAGCGCAGATGATATTCCAGAAGATCTCCGGTCTAGTCTACTCCGAGTCCAAAACGAGCTATTCGACCTGGGTGCAGAACTTTCGCTTCCAAAGTATCGCGCCATCAGCGCAGACCATGTCCTCCAACTTGAAACTGATCTAGATAAATTAAACTCCAGCCTTCCACCCCTGGAAGAATTCATACTACCCGGTGGTGGCTTTGGTGCTGCTAGTTGTCACCTCGCCCGTGCAGTCTGTCGTCGTGCCGAGCGTATTACCTGGGTTCTGGCGGAACAGACCATGATTAACCCCGACTTGCTCAAGTATCTAAACCGACTATCAGATTTACTTTTTGTAGCGGCACGAGCAATCGCCCACCAAGACGGAGCGGCGGAAGTCTTATGGAAGCATGAACGATAAGCGTCTAGGCACGTTCTACTAAACGGTCCAGCCATAAAGAGTCATCGCTGCAATTACAGCAATCCATACGAACAACGCTCTATTTATCAACTGCATAGCCCGATGCGGCGCGGCAATGGGTTCCTCTGGTCCATCTACTATGGGATCTGGCATAGCGGCCTTACCGACACATGCGACTACCTCATCATTACCCCGATGAAACGGCAAATCAGATTTGGATTGATAACTACGCCAACAATTAAACGCATCATCAAAATTTCCGCTTAAAGCATATCCAATAATCGCAAGCCGTGCGGGAATCCAGGAGAGAACCCCATGAATAACATTAACGACCGATAGTGTCAGCCTCACGCTTTCTGGATCTCCCCTCGCGATGGAAACAACGCGTCGTCTTAATAGATCGCTGATCCGAAACAGCCATGCCCCAACCGGACCGAGCACGACGAACCAGAACACTACCCCGAAATACCTATTCGTTGCCTGAACGAATATAACTTCCTCTACGGCTCCTATCTCGTGCACTTTTGAGCGTTCTACCCCAAAGAACTCGGTAAGTATGCGTTCGACCCCTGCGTCATCGGAACCAGCAAGGGTTACACAGTATTCATCCACTTCGCTGCTAAGATCCTTTGGCCCCAAGCAGAAAAATACAACTAGGACCGCAAATAAAAGATACGGTAGATCCCAGAGAATCCCGGCACTAATGAGCATGCCATTCGCCCAAAAAACCGGAATCACCGGCACAAGAAGCAAGACGATACTACCCAGGTAGACAAGCAATACATTCGCTCCCCTCAACCTAATAAGTCCTATATCAAAATAGGAATCGAACCATTGACGCTCACGCAAATGAAGCGCCCGCGCGACTAACCGTTGAAGTACTAGCCCAAGTATTAAGGCGATAAGTTTCATAGCGTAATCGTATTAACCAGACAGCAGAGAATAGGCTCGCAACCTAGGCAATCTGTTCAATGAGCATTTCTTCCAAAAGTTCCATGTCAGGTATCAGTGGCCGTTCATTAATCATCCGCGTGCGACACAACACAGGCAACTCCTCTGCCCAAGGTTTCTCCAAATCAGTAGATAAGATGTAGGGATCAACTCGTACCAGTTGCGGCAGTCCTTGTGTAATTATCCCGTAATAACCACTTGGTAGTCTGTCACTGAGCGCATGAAAAATCACTATTCTCGTTCGCCCCACCCTCTTCTTGATAGTTTCTCCGGACATGACTTCGAAAGAAACGATGGGCACGCGTCTCGTATTCCAGTCCACACAACCAAGGTACCACTCTGGCAATCCTCCGCCCTCTCTTGGATACCCCAGCTCTGTAAATGCGATGACCTCAGCAACGCACACACGAGGCACGAGTAGTCTCTCCTTCTGGAGGGGTATTAGCAGACTGTAAAGCCCATTTGGTTGCACGCTCATAGCTCTCGTCTCCGGCCTATCATCTCGTTGAGAACGGACTAACGTGCGGACTTCGAGAATAATGACGATACGACCGTCTCCAAGACAAGCTACGCCTGTAACACCCGGGATACTGGTGATATGCGCCCCCAAATTTTTAACTACTACCTTCCGACTACCCTCCAATGAGTCCGTGATTAACGCCGTCGATCTCTCCCCAGCTCTCACCAGTACCAACGAGACCAAACTCTCGTCATCCGACAAAGCAGAGGGTGCCGCACCGATAAAAATCCCAAGATGCTGGAGGCGATAGTTAATTCCACTGTGCTTAATATTTGGTTCATCTTTGGTAAGCATCTGCAACAGCCGATCCTTCGGTACCCGCGTAATCCCCTCCACAGTTGGTAGCGGAAGTGCGAAGGTTTCTTCACCAACATTGACAATCAGCGCATCCGTAGTCTCGGGCTCACGTGGCGGTTCTATAACAGGGGTAGACATTGGAACCTGAACACCAAGGAGAGCATCACTCACTAGACTTGCAGGCCCAGGATCCCCCTCCGTAAAAGCGTCGGCTTGTCGCAAAAGTAATTGAATATCTACGTGAGGTTCGGTTCCAACCTCCAGCTGCTCCACCAGTTCTGGAAGAGCTGTCGTAGCCTTCCCCACAAACTCTCGTATGGTTTCAGTGGGTTCGAGGGTTTGATTGACAACCCGGGCCAGTAGACCCTCGATACCCCGCGCGTACTCACTGATGAGTAGCGCGCCCACTACTTGGGCGCTGTCCCTAAGAGTTTGGAATGACTTCCAAATACAGATAAGTGCTTCTGAGTGGTCGGGATTTTCTCGCCAGGCAGGCAAGTTACGCTTGATGTTGGCGAACTCTTCCTTCGCTTTTTCGATGAAGAGCTCAACGCGTTCAGGGTCGGAGTGGGCTTCATCGACTCCCATGAATGCTGGCGTACTATCCGGATCCATCTTTATGACTTTTGGTTGGAATCCCGTGCCTTCAGGCGCAGCACCCTCGGGTGCTTCCACAATCTGGGACTCCTGCTGCTGCTCAGCAGGCTCAACCTGTGCGTCTGGGATAGGGATGAGCTCCAAGGCATCCAAGTATTGTTCGGCAGACTCAAGCACGTATCGCTGGTCATCGCGTCCCACGCTCACGGTTTCCATGTAGTGCTCAACGCTAACAATGCTGTCGGTAAGAAGTTCCAGTAGTTCTGATCGCAACGGCGTCTTGCCAGGCGTTAAGTGACTAGCAATCACTTCTCCTATCCGCTCTACCACCCGACCGGCTTGAGCCTTATTCAGCACTAACAAGCCAGCCGTAATTACACGCAGTTGTAGCCTAATCTGGTCAAGAATGTGTACATCACTCGGGTCATCTACAAACTGAATAACCCCTTTTTTTATCTTGGCTAGACCTAAAATGCACTCATCTGTAGCGGATTGAACAACCTGGTCATATTGGACCTCAGAATTGTTATCGAGCTCCGAACTTTCCTGCCTTTTCGGCACCACGGCATTTATAAGTCCACGACTTAGAATGCTCTCCACACCCAAGAGCGTTGCGGTGATTTTTTCCAGCATTATCTGATCGGGAACACTCTGACCCGTGATGATGAGACTTATCGCCTTGCCCTGCTGCTGAATATCGTCTCGGAGAACACCAAGACCTAGAACCTCCAAAGTGTTACTTATTTTCTTAAGGATTTCGAGCTGGGGCTTCAATGAATCAACGTCCTCCATTCCAATACGTGTAAAAATATCAAGAGCGTCTTTAACTCTGATGAGATCTTGCTTCATAGCTTGCGAGACTATCTGCATCAGCTTGGTGCTGGGGCCTGAAAGATCTAATCTGGCTTTGAGCAACTGCTCCTCTGCCGTAATTGCACCCGTGAGAACGTACTCTGAACGAATGGCCTGCAGTCGCTCGTTCTTCCCTCCAGATCTTTCGAGGTAATAGAGAAGATTGTTGATCAACTCGATCGGGAGAGAGTTTGCAAAAGCTGTCTCATCCTCGCTAATCAGTCTCTTCAGCTGTCGATCAGACTGCCCCAGAAGTCTTTTCAAAGTGACTGTCGCCTCAAGTTTCCGATCCGCAAGTCCCTGCAACACGCCGGTCAAGATGCGCCAAAATCGACGAACTACGTCGGTGGTGGCAGCTTCTTCAAATGCACTGCTTATACGAGTGAGTTCAAACAGATTTCCGGTAGCGTTCTCATCTCGAACCCAACCTAATAGTGCTACTTGGAACGCTGGCCTAAGCGCCTGCGCCACATCCCGGAACTTGTAACTCTCAGAGCCTTCGTGCCACACCCGACCGTTTGGCATCCCAGTTGAGTGGTGTGGGTTATTGAGAAATATTAAGGCGTCTTCCGATAACAGAGGGTTCCCGCGAATCTTGCGGAGATAGTTCAGTAAAGGAAGAAGGACTGAAACAACGTCTCGGCCCCCGCTAAGCAGGTGAGCTAGGTAGGTTGAAAGCTGCGACATCGCCCTCTTGAGCGTTTCGATCCCCTTATCAACCTCCGGATGGGACTCCACGGACTCCAAATGCTGACAAACTTTTTTTATCTCCTCTGCAAGCAGAGCTGCTCCGTATATCTCAGCAATTTTTAGCACATCGCAAAAATGATGTAACAGCTCTACGCAGCGCGCAAGCGTCTCATGACCTGATGGCCCACCGACATACTCTTCAAGATGAGCTCTCGCAACCTCAAGCGTTTTTGTGAATTCATAACCAACCATATCTGGGGATTTGACTGTTGAATCATTCATTGGAGAAATATCCACATTAGAAAAAATGGATCTAAGTCTCTATTTCCTCGCCGGCGGAAAGAAATCGCTGATCTCCAAGCAGCTTTAACAGATTGAAAGATGTCCACGCTTCAAAACCATCTCTATAGACGCCATCCAGGCAATCCTCATACTGCATCACAGTGTCCGGAATTTCGTCTCTGAAATCCCCCTTGTTGAACTGCCGAAATCCTGTCACTTCGTCGACCATCAACCCGGTTGCTATCTCTCGGCTTGCGACAACCATCACTTGTGTTCGAGGACCTGGCATGGAAATACCTCCCCCAAGAAACATCTTGAGATCCACGATAGTAAGCAGCTGCCCTCGAACGTTGGCGACCCCACGGAGCCAAGGCTTGGCTCTGGGCACCCGGATAACAGGCTCCGAAAGCGGCAGTATCTCCCGAACACTCGAACGCTCAGCCACAAATCTTTCCGATCCCAAGTGGAATTCCACCCGCTGCCACTCATCACCATAGGTATTGAGACCCTCGCGCTCTGCCATCGCTGCACGCGCTCGGCGCTCGAACTCTACAAGAAGCTCAAGTGGCTGTCCGCTCAGTGCATTTAAGCTCAAAGAAAGTACTCCTCTGTACAGCAACTTTTATCATATTGACAGGCTACCTTCCAACGAGATAACTACTCTGAAACCCCATAGTTGGCAAGCTTAAAAGCGCATCACAGCTTAACTACTAGCAGTTAATCCATGCTGAACACCCCAGTTATGTTAGCTTTCTCGTGCTGGGAGAAACTATGGACTTATCTATAGTTCCAAAGGGTAGACACAAGGAGCAGGTAATGGGTCAAGCTGGTCGTCTACTAGGTGTTGTTATGGACCCGATCGAAAGCATTCAGCCAAAAAAGGATTCAACGCTCGCCATGCTCCTTGCCGCCCAGCGCAGAGGCTGGAGCCTGATCTATTTCCGCCAACAAGACCTGGCTATTAGAGACGGCGCCCCTTTGGGGCAAGGTTCCACATTAACAGTGCAAGATAGCCCTGATTCGTGGTTTAAATTGGGCGAGGCCTGGGAGGGTGCCCTAGAAGAGCTTAACGTGATACTCATGCGTAAGGATCCCCCTTTTGATATGGAATACGTCTACACAACCTACATCCTTGAGCTGGCAGAACTCCGAGGTTCTCTCGTTATCAACAAACCCTCTAGCCTGAGAGACATCAACGAAAAAGCCTATACCGCTTGGTTTCCCCACTGTACACCCCCTAGCCTAATCTCAAGATCCAGGAACGATCTCAAAGCATTTCTAGAGGAACAGAAGAAAATAGTTCTAAAACCTCTTGATGGCATGGGTGGTCGATCAGTATTTGTTGTTGCTCATATGGATCCCAACACAAACGTCATTTTAGAGACACTAACCGAGTATGGGAAACAGTTCACACTCGCCCAGCGCTATATTCCAGAAATCGCTGAGGGCGACAAACGAATCCTTTTGGTGGATGGTCAGCCCATAGATTACGCACTCGCTAGAATCCCTGCCCCCGGAGAAACCCGCGGAAATCTCGTAATGGGCGCGAAAGGCGAGGGTCGTGCACTCAGCAAACGTGACCGATGGCTGTGCGGTGAAGTGGGACCGATGCTAAAGAGTAAAGGGGTACTGTTTGCCGGCCTGGATGTTATCGGAGATTATTTGACAGAGATAAATATAACTAGCCCCACGGGAATCCGTGAATTAGATCGACAGTACAATATTGACGTGGCCGATATGCTATTTGGAACTATCGAGAGCAAGCTTTCGGACTAATTGACACTTTAACTCAATATAGCGCTAATCGATTGTAATGTACGAGATCCGGGGCACACGTTAAGCTCCATGCCTGGGAATGATTTTGCAGTGATGAAAAAATCAGTAACAGCGACTGTTGAGGATAGACTCAGTTGCACGTTGTTTGTAGCAGCCCTGTTTCATGGCATCGTAATACTAGGGGTAACTTTTACGGCTAGACCGCTAGGAGACACCTCCATCATACCGACTCTGAAAATTACCCTGATCGAAGACGTGAATGAGTTGGATATTGTATCGGAAGATACCGAATACCTGGCACAGAAGAATCAGAGGGGTGCTGGTGAGCGAGAGTTAGGCAATCGCCCGACAACAACTCTAGCTTCAGCCCAACTGCCAACACAAGAGAACGATCAAATAAGAAAAGATCTAATGGACGACACACCTAAAGCACTCATTACCAGATACCCTTCACCGGAGAAAGTAAATGCTTTTCTCAAAGCTGATGTATTCTCAACGGAACCGCCGCAAACAACGGAAACTCCAATTCGAAACACATCAGCACAAACGCTCGCTAGAGAAGTAGATTTCACTGCATCGCTTCCCCGTCAAAAGGAGGACGTGTTACTGGCCAGCCCGGACACTCGCGCGTCAACCCTAGCCGCCTATCTGGATACATGGCGCCGCCGGGTGGAACGCATTGGAACAGCAAATTTTCCAGCCCAAGGCCACAATACTTCTACCAATCCAACCTTGGAGGTCACAATCGGGACCGACGGTCAGTTAGAGAAAAGTGTGGTACGGGAATCTTCGGGCAACTCTGCGCTTGATCAAGCTGCCCTAAACATTCTGTACCTAGCCGCACCTTTTGATCCCCTGCCCCAATCCGTACGGGCGCAGTATGACGTTCTGAGATTCGCTTACGAATGGGACTTCAGAGGGGAGGCGGAGACTTCAGAAATCGGCAAAGCGCGTCCAGCCCTCACGAACTAGCCTCATTCAGTTAAATCCCATGGCGACTAGCGCCCATCGGGTGAGATAATGCCCACACCTAGACCAAACAAAATATGAAGTGAATATGCTGCTGCACAATCATTTTCTGATTGCCATGCCTGCTCTGAAGGATCCGAATTTTAACGAGACAGTGACATATTTGTGTAAACACGATGAAAACGGCGCGCTGGGCATCATAATTAATCGCCCATTGGATATGCAGGTTGCGGATATTTTTCGTCAACTTTCCTTTGACGTAGTTGACGAACACCAGGCGGCACAAGCTGTCCTTGGTGGTGGGCCCATTCAGAGAGAGATGGGTTTCGTGTTGCATCAGTCAAACGAGACCTATGACAAGACGCTGAACCCCAACGACATCGGTATAAAGGTCACTGTATCTCAAGATATTCTCAACTCCATGGCGCAGGGTGAGGGACCTCAGTCGGCCTTTGTAGCACTTGGATACGCGGGATGGGATCCAGGTCAGTTAGAAGCAGAGCTTGCCACCAACGCCTGGCTGAGCGTCCCCGCCAGTCCGACTATTTTATTTGATACCCCATTCGATAAACGCTGGCAAGCTGCCGTCGCACTCTTGGGTATCAATATCAGCCAACTCTCGAGTAACTCTGGACATGCCTGACCACACCAAGGGCTGCTGGCTTTGACCACCCCTCCTAATCTCAAAATCTTGCTTGCGTTTGACTTCGGCCTTCGCCGTCTAGGCATCGCCACAGGAAATCTGCTTACAAAAACCGCGGCACCGCTCACCACTCTAAGTGTTGGCCCTAAACTACCGTGGGATCGTCTGAATGGACTGATAGAGGAGTGGAATCCTGGGCAACTAATAGTGGGAATGCCCGACCCAACACGCTCTGGCACAATTTTCAAGAAAGCTAGCTTGTTCGCGAGTAACCTCGAAAAACGCTACGACCTCCCCGTCGCCAGAGTAGACGAGTCACTAACCTCACGTGCTGCAGAGTCAATACTGAGGGAAAACAGAAGATTGGGCATCATGAGGAAACGGGTACGGAAGGAACATATCGACAGCCGCGCCGCCTGTCTGATAGCCGAACAGTGGATAAGCACTGAGCTTAGCGAACGCGCTATAGATTGACCATATAGAAAATATCCGGAGAACCAACTTTTGAGCGATCCAACAACTCAAAACACAATCTGCCTTGAGGAGGCGACGATAATCTCTCAGCAGTCGTTCCCTGGAGACCAATATATTTTGCGAGTCCATGCGCCACGTTCCGCTGCCCGTGCCATACCCGGAAGTTTTGCGCATCTAGCCTGCGGCCCTGCTATTCCTATGCGCAGACCACTATCTATAATGCGAGCTCATCAAAGAAAAGGATGGCTAGAATTCCTTTATAAACCGGTAGGTGCTGGCTTAGAGCATCTCAAGAAACAAACCACAGGTGAGACTCTGAGCCTGCTAGGGCCTATCGGTAACGGTTTCACCCCAGATCCTAGAAGACCTAACATCCTTGCAATCGGTGGTGGTGTCGGCATCCCTCCAATGATCTTTCTCGCGGAAAGTTTGCAAAATGACAACCGTTTCGAGGTGCTGGTTATGATGGGATCTGAGGTGCCTTTCCCTTTCGAGCTAAGTAAAGCAGGGATCTCGGTATCCAGGGTACCTCCAACGGCGTCATACGGCGTTACTTTGCTAGAAGAATGGGGCACTCCCTCACGTGTCGCCAGTAAGGCAGGCTATGAAGGCTGCTTCCAGGGCTTCGTAACCGAACTTGCTCGCATCTGGCTCTCAAAGTTATCGGCTCAAGAACTCCAAAAGGTGCAGTTATTAGGGTGTGGTCCAACGGATATGCTAAAGGCAACTACGGTACTAGCCAAAAACTTTGATCTTCCCTGTCAGCTAGCTCTCGAGGAGTACATGGCATGCGGAGTCGGTGGTTGTGCCGGCTGCACGGTACTCTTACATACCCCACAAGGACCAACTATGAAGCGTGTTTGCGTGGATGGTCCGGTCTTTGACGCTTACCAGATCTACTAGAACTCCGAACCTATATGTCACAAAACCCCCTACAAAACGCGTCCCAAGTCAGAGATCACCTGACTGAAGTCCAACACAGGGTTAAAAAAACGCTTCTTGAAGGACAGAGAGGACCCGGAGAAGCCACCATTCTCTCTGTAAGTAAACAACAACCCATCACCGCGGTTGAAGAGCTTTTTCGAGCTGGTCAAGTCAATTTTGGAGAAAACTTTGTTCAGGAGGCGACGAAGAAGATTACAAAACTGGAGCATCTGAACATCGACTGGCATTTCATCGGGCATATTCAATCCAATAAGACTCAGGATATCGCTAAGCAATTTCAGTGGGTACATACCGTAGACCGAATGAAGGTAGCTACACGTCTAAACAATCAAAGACCACACCATTTTGCTCCCCTTAACGTATGTATCCAGGTTAATCAGGCTACAGAACCTCAGAAAGGTGGTGTAGATCCAACCGGTGTGGAAGCCCTTGCACGAGGTATTATGGAACTGCCCTACCTCCAGTTACGTGGGCTCATGACAATTCCACCAACCACCAAAAATCCTGCTGATAGCGCCCAGTTCTTCGCCGAATTACGCAAACTGAAGGAGCAGCTGGCAATCAAAGGTATCCCTATGGACACACTTTCCATGGGTATGTCATCAGATCTTGAAATTGCAATCCGAGAAGGTAGCACCATAGTTCGTATCGGAACTGCTATCTTCGGACCCAGGACACTGAAAATAAAAAATCCAAATAAATAAACCCCCCCAGTACCACACCATGATATCTTTATTCAAAGACTTTAAGCGTTAATCATTTATATGCGCGGCTCACTTATTTTTCTCACTAAGACTCTGGCAGACTTTTATCTGTTGACGTTTCTACTACGCTTTATACTGCAGTGGATCAGAGCCGACTTCTACAACCCTTTTGCACAGAGTATCGTCAAAATTACGAATCCTCTAATTCTCCCTCTTAGACGAGTTGTTCCCACCTCCAACAGTGTGGATGTTCCTACTCTAGTGGCACTAGTTCTTTTGGAGACGATCGTGACATGGGTGCTCGTTTACATCTCTGGGGTCTCTATGACTCTCAACCTTCTCCCACTGCTAGTACTGTACAGAATTATCAGCCTGACTCTTTGGTTTTATTCAATAAGTATTTTTGTATATGTCATTCTGAGTTGGATCGGTCAAGGTGGTTACAACCCCATTGCGTCCATACTCAGTGAGTTGAATGAACCCTTACTCCGCCCCTTTAGGCGTATCCTGCCCCCCCTGGCTGGACTCGATCTCTCACCCTTATTGGCTTTAATACTTATACAGGCAGGTCATTTAGCAATTCCGCTACCTGGCTATCTTGGGTGACCGGTACTTTCTGATCACTCGCTATCGCCTCTAACTCGATTCCGAATACGGATTAAGTCGTTGTGGGGGACATAAAGAAGTTCTGCTACCTTCCTTATCAAGGAATCTTCATGTTTATCGAGTTTGCTATCCGCAAGGGCAACTCTCCAGAGCATCTCGATTACAGAGTGCTTCTCGCTAATACTCAGTTGCTCGTGAAGCGCTCGCGTGAATTCCTGCAAAGAAACCGCATGATCGGCCTCTCGCTCTGCTTCTTGTATTAGCAACGCTGTCTCTTCTTCAGATAAGCTGAAAAACTCCCTGAGTTGTACGAAGACAGCCTCACCTTCAACCAGCTCCTCCTCATAATCCGCTCTAACAATCTCTACTAACAGTGTAGCGGTTGCTAGGCGAAGACCATGATCACGGTCTTCATTACCCTCATTGGATTTCTCCAGCGTCTTATTCAGGATTTCACGGAGTTCTTTTAGCATTGGGAACTTTTGACACCTTGAAGTCTATTTATCAGGATCGAAACCCAGGGAGGCGGAGTTTATACAGTATCGGAGCCCTGTAGGCTGCGGGCCGTCAGGAAACACGTGCCCCAGATGAGCATCGCATTTCGAGCATAAAACTTCCTCTCTTCTTTGTCCGTGGCTAGTATCCTCGGCGGTTGCCACTCCGCTCTCAGAAGCAGGCGCCCAGAAACTTGGCCACCCAGAACCTGAGTCATATTTTTCGGTAGAGAAGAAAAGCTCGCTATCGCAGCAAATACACCGATAGACCCCCGACGCCTTGTTATCAGTATATTCGCCAGTAAAGGACGGCTCCGTACCCGCCGCTTGTGTGACCCGGAATTGCTTCTCAGTCAGTTTAGCGCGCAGTTCCTCTTCGGTTGGTTTTAGTTTGCTGCTCATAACACTCTCCTCCGACACGTTATCTTACGTGAATGATGAGCGGGATCATCAAGTTTCAAGCTGCCTCTAAGCAGCACTAGACCAGCACAGATTTCCGCACAAAAAATTATTCTTTTACAAGTTTCTCGTCAATAATTAGCGTGTTTACGCGCCGGGCGAACGAAGCAGGATCTGCCAGCGGCTGTCCTTCGATAAGCGTGGCCTGCTCTAATAGTACCCAGGACAAATCTTCGAATTTTTGATCTTTATTTTCCCTCACTAGCCGCTGGACAAGAGGATGATTTGGATTAAGCTCCAACGAAGGAGCAATTTCGGGTGCGTCATGCCCTGTCGCTTTGAGCAACTCTCGCATCTGATAGCCTAGATCCTGCTCACCTAATACGAGACAGACAGCCGATTCCTTTAGCCTATCGCTCATTCGGACTTCGTCGACTCTCTCTCTCAGCACACGCTTCACCCGTTTTAGCGCCTGTTTTTGTTCTTTTGTGAGCTCAGCTTCCACCTTCTCAGAAACTTCCCTATCACCTAGACTGAGATCCCCTCTAGTTATGTCTTTGAACACCTTCCCTTTAAATTCGGTGAGATGCTGCATAACCCACTCGTCAATACGATCTGAGAGCAACAGAACCTCTATCTCGCGCTCACGCAGCGATTCCAAATGGGGGCTGTTTCTCGCTGAGACCGGTGATTCAGCCGTTAAATAGTAAATTGTATTCTGACCATCACCAGCCGCATCAATATAACCGTCCAGAGATCGGTCCTGGTCCAGATCTTCCGAACGCGTACTGTTAAATCGAAGCAGCTCAGCAAGTTTTTCTCTGTTTCCTGGATCCTCTGCCAACCCTTCCTTCAGCGTCGCCCCAAACTCACGCCAAAATGTTTTGTACTTGTCCCCATCTGCCCTCGCAAGTTTGTCGAGCATATTGAGGCTTCTTTTGGTTAAGGCGCTCTTAATAGAACTAACTGTGGGGTCCTGCTGTAACGACTCCCGCGAGATATTCAGTGAAAGATCACTAGAATCTATTACGCCGCGGACAAATCTCAAATAAAGTGGGAGAAACTGGGTTGCCTCGTCGGTGATAAAGACTCGCTGGACATAAAGTTTTACTCCTCGAGGTGTCTCTCTATTCCAAAGATCAATGGGAGCGACTGCGGGTACGTAAATAAGACTCGTGTATTCACGCCTTCCTTCTACTCTGTTGTGACTCCAAATCAAGGGATCCGTAAAGTCATGGGCAATATGCTTGTAGAATTCAATGTACTCTTCATCCTCAATCTCTGTTCTAAGCCGAGCCCACAAAGCCTTCGCCCTATTTAAAGGTTCTCCGGCATCATCCTCATGGCCCACACTTTTTAGCCGCACTGGGAAAGCGATGTGATCCGAGTACTTCCGTATTAACGCCTCTAACCGGAACGCCTCTAGAAACTCAGCTTCCTCCGGCTTCAGAGTAAGCGTGATAACGGTACCCCGTTCTGGTTTATCTACGGTCTCTATTTTGTAGCTCCCATCGCCGCTAGAGGTCCAGAGAACACCCTCGCTGGCGGGAAGTCCGGCACGTCGACTCAAAACCTCAACGCGTTCAGCTACAATAAAGACTGAGTAGAAGCCTACTCCAAACTGCCCAATGAGTTGGGAGTCCTTCTTAGCTTCTCCACTCAAGCCTTCCAAAAAATTAGCTGTCCCTGAGTGAGCGATAGTTCCCAGTTGATCAATAATTTCCTCACGGCTCATTCCGATTCCACTATCAGTGACCGTCAGAACACTTTTCTCCACATCCATGGTGATGTTGATTTCAAGATCAGGCTGCTCTTCCAAAAGTCCAGGTGCTTCCAAAGCCTCGAATCTCAGTTTGTCATTCGCATCCGATGCGTTAGAGATTAACTCCCGCAGGAAAATTTCCTTATTACTGTAGAGGGAGTTGATCATCAGGTGAAGAAGCTGCTTCACCTCTGCCTGAAAATCGAACGTCTCTGGCTCGTGAACTCCGCTCATCTGCCACTCCAAAAGTACCCGGATTATGGGGCTAAATGGGGGGGCAACTAGGGAATTTCAAGGGATCAGGGCTGAGTTGGGGAGGAAGGACTGTGCCTAAGCTCGTCAAGCTTTACGATAAGAAATCCAAAGACCTATGAGAGCTAGATCAAAAAACCCTGATTGATGTCTCAGGGCCGAATTTCAATTGGCGTAGAATCGCCCGTCATTAACCAGATATCAATCATGTCTGAGTTAGATACCGCTATGCAACCGTCAGTCCAATCCAATCCTTGATATCGAATTGCCGAGTACTTGGGTTCATTGGGTTGGCCGTGAATCATGATCTGACCGCCTGGACTCACGCCTGCTGATCTTGCCCTCATAATATCTTCCGCATTTGGGTAGGATATTTTAATGGATAAAAAATAATTGCTATCTGGATTCTTAACCTCCAGATGATAGTTCCCTTCAGGAGTACGGAAGTCTCCTTCACGCCTTTTCGGTCCCTCTGGAACCAGCCCAAGTGCGACATCGAAGCTTCTGAAAATCTCCCCGTCCTTGAATAAGTAAAGTTTGCGCTCGGACTTTATAACCACTACTCGGTCCGCCTGCTCGTAGTGGGGTGATAACTCACTAGCATTAATACCCCCGTGCCAGAACAACGGGATTAGATATAACAGGTTCCTTTTCCATAATAATTTCATAGCCCCAGCACTCTAAAGCAAATCATTTGCCAAGATCAATCTAATTGAATAATCACACTGGCATCTGCTCAACTAACTTGCGCGCTCTTAAGCGCAGCGATGCGCTCCTCAATAGGAGGATGCGACATAAGTAGCTTTTTGAAACCAGCAGAACGTCCGGAGGAAATGCCGAACGCTTGCATGGGCTTTGGTAATGCAGAAGGCTGGTGCAGACCATGCAAACGCTCAAGTGCATCAATCATATTCTCTCTTCCAGCGAGCTTGGCGCCACCACTATCTGCCCGAAATTCACGGCGTCGTGAGAACCACATCACAATCATGCTTGCGAGAATGCCTAATAAAATCTGCGCAATGATGCTTGCGATGAAAAATCCGGGGCCGTACCCACGTTCTGTTCGGAAGATAAGTCTATCAACAAAGAAACCTATGACACGTGATAGAAAAACCACAAAAGTATTAACAACACCCTGAATTAAAGCAAGCGTTACCATATCCCCATTCGCAACATGACTCACTCCGTGTCCAAGAACTGCCTCAATCTCTTTTTGATCGAGTTGATTCATCAGCCCCGTACTTACAGCCACCAAAGCGCTATTACGGTTTGCACCCGTAGCAAATGCATTCACGTCCGGTGCATCGTAAATGGCTACTTCAGGCATTCCTATCTCAGCTACCTGAGCTTGTCTCTGTACCGTGTTGAGAAGCCAGCTCTCCGTTGCATTTTGCGGCGTTTTAATAACGCGCGCGCCCGTAAGACGCTTCGCTGACCACTTAGAAATCGCCAATGAAATAAATGACCCCACAAACCCTATAACGGCAGAAAAAATCAAGAGTGACCGTAGATCCAGTTGTGTGCCCTGCTCGTTCAACAACGACTCAATGTCTAGAAGCTGCATCACCAGCGATAGCACAACTAAAATTGCTATATTGGTCCCTATAAATAAGAAAATGCGGTTCATATCACCTCTAAAACCACCTCAACGCATTTTGCGTCTGATTTGTTAAAAATAGGAAAAACCACAGCAATTTCAAGTTTTTTAGCCTTTTGAGCATTGCCAAAGGGAGCTTACGTAGGTTTATCATCAAAACTTTCGAGTAACGCTGTTAGAATTTCAGCTACCCTCTGAATTTGTATTAACAATGGCACCGCACAAGCCCTCAACTCTCCTAAAATTTTGGGCCCTCCGATATTGGTCAGTGTGGCTGTTTTTTGGATGGATGCGAGCAAGTGTTCTTCTCCCCCTGAACTGGCAGATTTGCGTTGGAAAGCGAGCCGGCAGATTTCTGAGTCTGCTAGTACCGGAAAAAAGACGCACTGTCTTAAAAAATCTGGAAGTGTGTTTCCCAGAGCTCTCCTCTAAGGAGAGAAAAGTTCTGCGTAACAAACACTTTGAATCAATGGGAGCGGCTTTACCAGAAATGGCTATGGGGTGGTTTGGTTCCGAGAAAATTGTTCGGAATGCGACTCGCGTCGAAGGCAAAGAACATCTTCTTGATGCGTTAGGTAGGGGTAAGGGAGTGCTCCTATTTTGCGGTCACTTTACACCGCTGGAGTTCATCCATCCTGTGTTGAGGCTGCTGTGTCCTAAGTTAGCCGGAATGTATCGTCCCATGCGAAACAAACTAATGAATGAACTTATGTGCAGAGGCCGGGCAAGAAGCTACGATGAATTCTTCTCTAAGGACAATCTGAGAACTCTAATAAAAAGTCTTGCTGAAAACTCGGCCGTTGTTTACTTAACGGATCAGTGTTACACGGGGAAGTACAGCATGCTCATCCCATTCTTTGATGAACCTGCTATGACCAGCACTGCTACAAGTCGGATACTAGAAATAAGTGGAGCAACTCTGCTCCCTTGTTTCCATAGACGCTGTGACGATTCGAGCTATGTTATCCACATCGGCGCGCCACTGAAGAATTTTCCGAGTGACAGCCCAGCCAAAGATACTACTAGACTGATGAAAATACTTGAAGACTATATTAGGGAATCCCCGGAACAATACGGTTGGATGCACCAACGCTTTAAAAACCGCCCTGAAATATATCCAGACATTTATGCTCCAACAAAATCTGCTTGACCTTGAAAAAGACTTATTTAACACATGAGTTCTAAGCATGATTCAATTTCTTACGTGCGCTTTTTGGCACCTCGCTTCTGGCCGATTTGGATCCTGCAATGGTGGATGAAGTTTGCCGCACTCCTACCGTATCCTTACCAAATCATTATCGGAAAACGGCTTGGCAGGATCGGCTTTTACATCTCTGCTAAAAAGCGCCGCATAGTAAAGCGGAATCTTGAGATCTGCTTTCCAGAACTTTCCGATGTAGAACAAAAAAAATTGCTTAAAAAACATTTCGAGGCAATGGGTGCGGCATTTTCGGAAATGGGACTCGGATGGTACTCCTCAACGGAGCGGCTGCTTAACCTGATTCAAGTGGAGGGTTTAGAACATCTCGAAGAAGCACGCAAAAAGGGGAAAGGTATTATTGTACTTTGTGCCCACTTTACTACTCTGGAGACTAGTACTTCGATACTTGGCGAACTCTTTCCGGGGTTAAAAACGGTCTATAGCCCTCAATCGAATGAGATGATCGATACAATGATTTATCAGGGTAGACAACGTCTAGCAAAACAACAGATCTCGAAAGACAATATACGCGCAATGGTGAGAGAGTTGAGAAATAATGGGGTTGTTGGGTATCTAGCAGATCTTGTCACCGAGGGAAGTAATAGCGCACTCATCCCATTTTTCACGGAACCTGCAATTACCACGACCACCGTCAGCAAGCTAGCGAAGATAACAGATGCCACTGTATTAACGTATTTTTTCACGCGCCTACCTGGGAAAACGGGCTACGTTGTAAACATCGGAGCCCCACTAAGCAATTTCCCAACCGATGACGTTATTGCAGATACACGCCGATTAGTGAAGCGTCTCGAAGACTACATCCGCCGGGCTCCGGAGCAATATATGTGGACCTATCGACGGTTCAAAGATCGCCCACATCCTTACCCGGATGTTTACGACGTGGAGTGATAGCTGCTCAGCATACAGCTCCAGCCATCCTCATCGAATATTGTCCCCGTCTCAAGAGAAATTTTACGCAACGAGCGCAGCAGTCTATCAACATTATTTTTTTTCCATGCTCCGTCTCTCCGGAAACCACCCTTATCGAAATCCACGATAAAAATGCGTTGTTGCTCGTCTATCAAAATATTATGAGCATTTAGATCCATGTGATTTACGCTTTCGTCGTGGAAACAGCGTAATGTGTTTCCAATACTTTGCCAATGAAATTCCCGTACTAAGCCGCCACTGATCATTGATGCCAAGGACTGTGAGTTCTGGATACAAGCAGTGATGAGGCTTGCTCGATAACTCAAACCTTCCCTACTCACATAGGCAGCAACCGGGCGAGGTACCGGCATATTGCGATCAAATAACTCTCTCAGGAGTCTCCACTCTCGAAAAGCTCGAGTATGCTCTAAACCCATCCAAAAATATTTGTCTTCTGTGAGCCGAGCCATAAACCCGCCCCTGCGGTAATGACGAAGAACCCATACCTCATCAAGCTGGCTCACAAATAGGGTCGGACCACGCCCGAGCACTTCATTTAGCACCAGGTCATGCTTACGCCAATAAGATTCTTGAAACCAATTCGTGTCCACCTGATCAAGCGCATCTCCGTCGTATAAAACAAACGTCATATCTGTCTTATCAACCCGCGGATCAGCCACTGGATGAGGACCTAAGTATCATCCGTTAAGCCCCTCTGAGGGAGTTGCCCTTGTTGATCCAAGCTACCCTTCATGCTCTTTCCATCATCAGAGTTGCCTAGGGCGCCGAGCACCGTAATCAAAGAACTGAAAATCTCATCCACCAGGATTTCTTTCATGCATCGAAAATGACTTAGAGGACACTCTCTCGAGTAACAAGGGCTACATCCGAGTCCAAGATAAAATACATCTTTTTTGTCCGTGAGAGGGGGTGTGAAGTCAGGCGACGATGAGCCGTAAATGCCAACCACATGCGTTTTGACCGCCGCTGCAACATGCATCAGGCCCGAGTCGTTCGTTACCGCAACCTTGGCTACACTGAGCAGATCGATAACATCTGTCAGGCTGGTCTTACCACACAGATTTATTACATTAGGATGATTGGCGAGTCCACTTACAACATCCCCTAACCCTCGTTCTTTTTCAGATCCTAGAATCCAGACCTGTAATCCAACTCCTGCCAACCGAGACGCAAGCTCAGCATAATATTCACCTGGCCAGCGCTTAGCCATACCATGCCCCGCACCAGGCATGAGTGCCACTGTCTCCGTCCCTAGACTGAGCCCAAGTCGTTCAACGGTGGCGCGCAGATTACTGATATCAACATCAAGTTGGGGTTTCAGAATGGAAGGCAGTTGCCCCTCCTCCCGATCAAGACCTAGAAAAACATATTCCTTAACAGTCTGGTGCAAGTACACGGGATCGCGCAGACGTCTATCGTTGATTAGACCTGTCCCATCGCGCCATTTATAACTAAACCCCGTACGTACAGGTACTGAAGCAAAAAATGGGATAAGCGATGGTTTCAGAGCCCTAGGCAACACAATCGCTTGTTGGTAACCCCCCCTACGAAGACTACGACCAAGTGCCCAACGCTTACCCAAACCAAGTTCGCCGTGAGCCACAGGAAGTTCAAATGTCTTAGCCACTTCTGGCATTCGCTCCAACACTGGGATCGACCAAGGGGGTGCTACGACGTGAATTTCTATTTCAGGGTTACGACTGACCAGAAGCTTGTAGAGGGATTGGGCCATGACCATATCGCCAATCCATGACGGACCCATGATCAGCTTCTTTGCATTCGTGCCCACTAATTCTTGTGGAGGGTATCAAGGTAGCTCTTAACACCCTCCCTAATATCAAGAAAGGAACTATCGTAACCCACAGATCTGAGCTTGGTAATGTCCGCTTGGGTAAAACTCTGGTAAGCATTCTCAATATGTTTAGGAAAGGGGATATAGCACTTCGTCCCAGTGCCGTGCCACCCAATAACCGCATCAGCCAGATCATTAAAGGTTGCTGCATGACCTGTACCCACATTGAATATCCCTGATTGTTCCGTCTGCTTGAAGAACCACAGATTAACATCCACAACATCATCTACGTAGATGAAATCTCGCAGTTGTTCCCCCTCAGCGTATCCATCACTTCCCTCAAACAATCTCGCTTCGCCGTCGCGAAGAATTTGGTCGTTCAAATGAAATGCGACACTAGCCATTCCCCCTTTATGCGCCTCACCAGGTCCGTAAACATTGAAGTAGCGTAGTCCCACGATTTGTGCCGGCGCCGCATCAAGTCTACGCTGAACATATTGGTCGAACAGCAGTTTAGAGTAGCCATAAACATTGAGTGGGCGCTCAACGGTAGAATCTTCTTGGAAAGAGCTGTTTGATCCATACACTGCTGCAGATGATGCATAAATCAAAGGTACGCCGATATCGAGACAAAAATCTAAAAGCTCCTTTGAATAGCGATAATTGGTTTCCATCATGTAACGGCCATCCCATTCAGTAGTAACTGAACAAGCGCCCTGATGAAATACACAACGTGGCTTAAACCCCAATCCTCCCTTTAAACGATCCAATAGCAGATCTTTATCCCAATAGTCAGCAATATCAGAACCTACTAGGTTCTCAAACTTGTAGCCATCTGTAAGATCATCCACGGCCAGGATATCTCGCTCACCTAGACGGTTGAGTCCCCGCACTAGGTTGCTCCCCACAAAGCCGGCAGCTCCGGTCACAATGATCATAGAGTCAGGATTCGTCGTCGGGAATTAGAGTGTAAGTCGTGCCACAGTAAGGACATTTCGCTGTACCCGTTTCCTCTATCGGCAGAAATACTTTGGGGTGAGAATTCCAGAGATACCTGTCCGGTAGCGGACAATGCAAAGGAAGCGCATCTCTCATTATGTGGTGGCTCTGTTCCGCATTCGCGGGCTTCAAGTGTTCTTCCACTCTGCCGGGCCGCTCTCTCACAGTCTTAATCCTCTATCACACTCATTCGCAATTATACCTATTACCCTCCTAGAACCCCTGTTTAGAGCACACTTACTCTAACGACAAAAGACGGATCAGCATCAGCCGCAGCAAAAAAAACCCCGCATTTAAAGCGGGGTTTTTTTGTTCCAGAAAACATATCGGAACTATTTACATCATTCCTCCCATACCTCCCATATCGGGCATGGATGGCGCCGGAGCATCATCCTTAGGTTGCTCAGCAATCATCGCCTCGGTGGTCAAGAGCAAGCCTGATACCGAACTGGCATTTTGCAGCGCCAGTCGGGTCACCTTAGTAGGATCGATAATTCCCTGCTCAACCATATCACCATACTCACCGGTCGCAGCATTGAAACCATAGTTCCCTTTGCCTGCAGCAACCTTGTTCAGTATCACAGAAGCTTCTTCACCAGCGTTACTCACGATCTGACGCAGAGGCTCCTCAACAGCACGACGCAGAATTCTGATACCAGCATTTTGATCTTCATTGTCGCCCTCCAGCTTATCGAGTGCCTTAAGCGCACGAATGAAAGCCACACCACCACCGGGCACGACACCCTCTTCAACCGCGGCTCGGGTCGAATGTAATGCATCCTCGACTCGAGCTTTCTTTTCTTTCATCTCGATCTCAGTAGCAGCACCAACCTTAATGACAGCCACTCCACCAGCGAGTTTCGCTACCCGTTCCTGCAACTTCTCTTTGTCGTAGTCAGAACTCGACTCCTCAATCTCATTGTTGATCTGATCAACCCGGCCTTTGATATCAGAGCTAGAACCCGCGCCATCTATGATAGTCGTGTTTTCCTTGGTGATCTGGATCTTCTTCCCTTCACCCAGGTCCTCGAGATTTGCTTTCTCTAGAGACAGTCCAACTTCCTCGGAAATAACTTGACCACCCGTCAGTATTGCAATGTCTTGGAGCATCGCTTTGCGCCGATCACCAAAACCAGGTGCCTTTACTGCGGCTACCTTAACAATGCCTCTGATGTTGTTGACCACCAACGTTGCCAAAGCTTCTCCTTCTACGTCTTCAGAGATGATGAGGAGTGGACGACTAGACTTAGCGATGCTCTCCAGTAACGGAAGTAGATCGCGGATATTCGAAATCTTTTTATCGTGAATAAGTACGTAGGGATTCTCTAGCTGTACGGATTGGTTTTCCTGATTATTGATAAAGTATGGAGAGAGATAACCACGATCAAATTGCATTCCCTCGACTACTTCTAGCTCGTTATCAAGTGCGGAGCCTTCCTCAACGGTAATCACTCCTTCCTTACCTACCTTTCCCATAGCTTTAGCGATAATGGATCCAATCTCTGTGTCGGCATTAGCTGAGATCGCGCCCACCTGAGCAATAGACTTGTCATCCTCACAAGGCTGGGAGATGTTTTTGAGCTCGACAACCACTGCGGCTGAAGCCTTGTCCACCCCGCGCTTCAGATCCATAGGGTCTAATCCCGCGGCGACCGATTTAAGCCCCTCTCTCAGGATAGCTTGCGCCAATACGGTAGCTGTCGTTGTACCATCACCAGCAGCATCGGAAGTCTGGGATGCAACTTCTTTGACCATTTGCACGCCCATGTTCTCAAACTTGTCCTCAAGCTCAATCTCTTTCGCTACGGACACTCCGTCCTTGGTGACGGTCGGCGCACCGAAACTCTTCTCCAAAACAACATTGCGCCCCTTCGGACCAAGGGTCACCTTGACCGCCTCGGCCAGCACATTGACGCCCCTGAGCATCTTCTGGCGTGCCTCATCGGCAAATTTCACTTCTTTCGGCATTTCATATCTCCTGGGAAATTCTTTGACAACCGGGAAACGGGTGTGTCGGGGTTTTTAGCCCTCAATCACGGCCATAACGTCATCTTCACGCATGACCACCACTTCCTCGCCTTCCACTTTGACTTCGGTACCGGAGTACTTGCCGAACAGGACCTCGTCGCCCACTTTGAGGTCTAGGGCTCGAATTTTTCCGTTATCCAGCAGTTTTCCATTCCCCACGGCGATTACTTCGCCCTTTATGGGCTTCTCCGCCGCAGCATCAGGAATCACAATACCTCCTGGGGAGGTCCGTTCTTCCTCAGTGCGCCGAATAACGACGCGATCATGTAAGGGACGAATTTTCATGGATGAGTCTCCATTTTCCAAACCTATGATTTAATTAAAAAAATTAGTAACTAGTCGATTCTTTATTAGCACTCGACCACGTAGAGTGCTAATAATAGGGGCGGTCCAACGGATTTCAAGGGGTTGCCCCTCAATTCATGACACTGGAAAGCCATCCCGTTATGCTTGTAGGCTGATCATGGGAGGGTGTCACCTTTTGGGCTCACAGGCACTTTTAGTATTGACGACCTGCGCCACTCCGACAGAGGCGGATGAGCTTGCAAAAGTACTCGTAGAGAAACGCCTCGCCGCCTGCGTCAACAGGCTAGAGGGAGTTGTATCCACTTATAGGTGGAAATCGAAATTAGAGCAGGACCAGGAAACGCTGTTGTTAATCAAAACAACTGAGGAGTGCTTTGATGGCCTCGAAAACGCGATTCGTAAGCGGAGCAGTTATGAGCTACCGGAGCTTATTGCTGTCCCTATCTGTAAAGGAACATCAACATATCTTGATTGGCTAAAAACTTCTGTAGCAGATGAAAACTGACAACATCAATTACCGCCCTTTTACGATTGCTGCATTAGCAGTAGTTGCGCATTTCCTCATTGAGGATGTAGCGACGGCACAGGATGATGTTTTGCGGCCTGAAGCGGCCTTTCCTTACACGCTAGAGGCTTCAGCAGACGAGATTATCCTGACATTCCAGGTACAAGAGGGCTACTACCTTTATCGAGAACGATTCGATTTCGAAAGTCTGACCGATGGCATTGTTCTAGGCGCTGCGAAATTTCCAGAGGGCAGGATTCATGAAGATGAGTTCTTCGGAGTCGTAGAAACCTATCGCAATCAATTTCAAATCCAGATTCCCTATCAACGATTAGACAACGTTAACGCAGTGGATTTTCGTCTCATGCTGCAGGGTTGTGCAGATATCGGTCTTTGTTATCCCCCTCTGCGCTGGGATAGCGCCGTGGCTCTGCCACCAGAGTCTGGGAATGATGGATCTTTATTATTCAACCTCTTAACAGGTAATAATAATCCCGATGAGGTGCTCCCCCCCGAAGAAGCTTTCATCATGAGCGTGCGAGTGGATCGCGCAAATCAGATTACCGTGAGCTGGCTTATCAAGCCCGGCTATTACCTCTACAAAGACAAGTTTGAGTTCAGTGTGGACGGACCGATTGAGCTTGGGACTGCGCGTCTCCCTGCCGGCGAACGCCACGAAGATGAGTACTTCGGCGAGGTGGAAGTCTACTACGACTACGTAGAGGCCCAAATTCCTTTCTCCAGGGCATCCCCAGATGCTGTGGACATACAGTTCGATGCTTTATATCAAGGCTGTAAAGCCAATAGTATCTGCTACCCACTGATCGAAAACTCACAAGCTTTGGGAGTACCTGCATCCAGTGCGTTCACCCCCTCGGCATTTACTTCTACAGGTAATAGGCCGCTACTTATATCCGAGCAAGACCGATTATCCGGTGTGGTCATCAACTCCCCGCTCTGGATCGTTCTTGGAATGTTCTACGGCTTTGGTCTGCTCCTGGCGTTCACGCCTTGTGTACTCCCGATGGTGCCGATTCTCTCTGGGATCATAGCTGGACATGGAAATAACGTGACCCCCACTAAGGGCTTCATACTCTCTCTTGCCTATGTTATGGGCATGGCGGTTACCTACACTGCTGGCGGTGCTTTAGCGGCAATGGCAGGCGGGCAGGTACAAGCTGCTTTCCAGCAACCCTGGATTCTGACGCTCTTCGCAGGACTTTTTGTGGTTATGGCCATGCCAATGTTTGGCTTGTTCGAACTACAGGTGCCGGCAGCTATTCAGACACGAATAACGAGCATGGCAAATAATCAGAAAACCGGAACATTCATCGGGACGGCCGTGATCGGAGCATTATCGGCCTTGATCGTAACAGCCTGTGTCGCCCCACCACTAGTTGCAACGCTGGCTGTGATCGGTCAGAGCGGTGACGTGCTGCGTGGTTCGGGGGCATTATTCGCTTTGAGTCTCGGTATGGGCTCACCGCTACTACTAGTTGGCGCTTCGGCCGGAAAACTACTTCCAAAAGCGGGGCCATGGATGGGTGTCATCAAAGCATTTTTTGGTGTCATGATGCTCGGTCTCGCCATATGGATGATGGAACGTGTCTTACCTGGAAGCATTACGCTCACATTGTGGGCACTTTTAGTGTTCCTGACAGGAGTATTTCTAGGAGCGTTCGAACCTCTGCCAGAAGCACCTCCTCCCGTGCAACGCCTTAGCAAGGGATTAGGCGTACTTGTCTGCTTGTACGGGGCACTGATGCTAATCGGTGTCGCTCTGGGCGGCGATGACCCCCTCAGACCTATACCACGAGGATCTCTGTTTGCAGGATCTGTGGGAAACAGCGAAACGGATTATCCGACTTTCGAGCCCGTAGAGTCTGTCGCCGAGTTGGAAGTTGCACTAATAACGGCACGGGAAACCAACATACCGGTCATAGTAGACTTCACAGCAGAGTGGTGCGTCGCGTGCAAGGAGTATGAGGAATATACATTCCCCGATTCAGCGGTCATCGCTGCGCTAGAGTCTTTCATGCTGCTGCAAATAGATGTGACCGAAAACAACGATGATGACAAGGCGTTGCTCCAGTATTTCTCCAGCTTCGGACCACCAACAATCGCTTTCTTTGATCGCCATGGACAGGAGCGAGAAGCTTACAAACTCGTCGGTTTCGTTGGCGCAGAAGAATTTAGTGCGCACGTCCGTCAAGTTAGCTCGTTATAAAAGTAGGCGAGACTTAGATGAAGCGCACAGCACTCCTTACACTCACGCTGAGCTCAGCGGCCATTATTGCGTACCTCAGTTACCGTATGCTCCTCCAGACTCCTGTCGCACCGACTGGTGGAGTTGCCGCTTCCGCCGAACCAGTGGAGAGCCTTCCAGACTTTACACTCGAGGATCTGGGGGGGGGTACACGATCGATCCGTAGTTGGCCCGACAATGCTCTAATCATAAATTTCTGGGCAACCTGGTGCGCACCATGCCGGAGAGAGATCCCTCTCCTGAAAGATTTTCAATCGGCTCACGCTGAAGAGTCTGTGCAGGTCATTGGCATCGCTATCGATCGCTTGGAACCTGTGAAAGAATTTGCCAGAGATATAGAATTTAATTACCCGGTCTTGGTGGGCCAGTCGGACGCAATGGATGCCGCCTCAGCATTTGGGGTGGAATTTTTTGCGCTTCCCTTCACCGTGTTTACCGATACCGAGGGTAACATCCTGGGCGTCCACACTGGTGAGGTGCACTCGGAGGATCTCGAAAATCTAAGTCAAATTCTTACCGATCTCACGGCTCGTGCCACGGATCTTTCCACCGCGCGGGCCAGACTAGCTAAATCTCTATAGCTACTCCTTTAATTTGACGCTAAATGCGTCGAAATGCTATAAAAGGGTTAGTATTTTCAGCGATCTCCCATAATGGCACATTTTCTACTAATTAATGGTCCTAACCTAGCACTCCTTGGCCAGCGAGAACCTGATATCTACGGAACCACTACCCTGGAGGAGATTGAGATCCGCCTGAAGGGCTTAGCTAAAAAAAGAGGACATGAGCTGGCCTGTTTCCAAAGCGATGCCGAGCATAAACTTGTGAAGCGTATTCACGATGCTCACGAAGAAAACGTCGATTTCCTGCTATTTAACCCAGCAGCCTTTACCCACTCGAGCATCGTGTTAAGAGATGCGCTTCTGGCGGTCAGGCTACCGTTTATTGAGATTCACCTTTCCAATGTGGCAACCCGCGAAGACTTCAGGCAACACTCGTTTTTCTCTGATGTGGCCGTGGGCACTATCGCTGGTTTTGGCGTAACAAGCTATGAGCTCGCCCTAACCGCCGCCGAACATTATCTAGCTTAGAGGCCGCATCCGATGGATGTAAGAAAAGTAAAAAAACTTATTGAGTTGCTGGAAGCATCTGAAATTGCAGAGATTGAAATTTCTGAGGGTGAAGAGTCGGTTCGCATCAGCCGCTACTCAACTGCCGTATCGGCCAACACCTTGGCTCCAAACACACCGGCACCGGCTACCTCCATGCCACACCTTGGAACGGCAGAGGTACCGACTACGCCACCTACCGAAACTGGAAAACATACCCATGAAATAAAGTCTCCCATGGTTGGCACCTTCTACTCCGGCCCTACACCCGGTGCCAAGCCATTTGTAGAGATAGGCACCGAGGTAATGATCGGCGACACACTCTGCATCATCGAAGCTATGAAAATGATGAACCAAATCGAGGCTGATTCCAGCGGACGAATCGTTAGTATCTTGGTCGAGAATGGTGCCCCGGTGGAGTTCGGCCAAGTTCTTTTTATGATCGAAGCATAACTGCCCATGCTGGATAAGATTCTGATCGCCAATCGTGGGGAAATCGCGTTACGGATTCTTAGAGCATGCCAGGAACTCGGCATTAAAACGGTCGCCATCCACTCTTCAGCCGATGCAAATCTCAAACATGTTCTTTTAGCCGACGAAACCGTATGCATCGGCCCTCCACCCTCCTCTGATAGCTACCTGAATATGGCCGCTATCATCGCGGCCGCGGAAGTCACTGATGCAGTAGCCATTCATCCAGGGTATGGATTTCTGTCCGAAAACGCTGATTTTGCTGAGCGCGTTCAGGAAAGCGGATTTGTATTCATCGGACCCGAACCGAAAACCATTCGGCTAATGGGAAACAAGGTTTCGGCTATAGAAGCTATGAAGGCAGCGGGTATTTCATGCGTACCAGGCTCAGACGGAGTCTTGTCAGAAAATAACGAGGAGAACGCAAAACTCGCACGGGATATTGGCTACCCGGTCATCATCAAAGCCGTTGGGGGTGGAGGTGGACGAGGTATGCGCGTCGTACATAGCGAAGCTTCGCTTTTGAATTCTATCAGTTTAACGAAGAGCGAAGCATTAGCAGCCTTCGGGAACGGGGAAACCTATATGGAGAAATTTCTCGAGTATCCTCGCCATATCGAATTCCAGGTGCTTGCTGATAATTATGGAAATGCAATACACCTAGGTGAAAGGGACTGTTCCATGCAAAGACGACACCAAAAAGTAGTCGAGGAAGCGCCCGCTCCAGGAATCTCAACTGAAATACGAACAAAGATAGGAACTCGGTGTACGCGTGCTTGTCTGGATATGGGCTACCGGGGAGTAGGCACATTTGAGTTCCTCTATCAGAACGAGGAATTTTTCTTCATCGAAATGAATACTCGCATACAAGTCGAACACCCAGTAACTGAAATGGTCACGGGCATTGATCTCGTAAGAGCTCAGTTATTGATCGCCAGCGGTGAACCAATTTCGCAGCAGCAAGATGAGATCAACTGGTCAGGGCATGCTATCGAGTGTCGTATCAACGCGGAGGACCCCAGAACATTCATGCCATCACCCGGAACTGTCAATCTTTGGCATGCTCCAGGTGGCCCTGGCATTCGAGTAGATAGTCACCTGTATGTTGGTTATGAAGTCCCTCCCTATTACGATTCCTTAATCGCTAAGGTGATAGCGCATGGAGACAGCCGCGAATCTGCAATTGCCAGGATGAGCACTGCTTTGAACGAGATAGTGATGGAAGGTATTCGAACCAATGTCCCTCTTCATCAGGAAATTTGCCAACATGCCGCCTTCAAGGCCGGTGGGACGGATATCAACTATCTAGAAAAACGGCTGGGACTAAAATAGCTCGCTTGTGTTTTGGCAAGAACTGCAAGTCATCGTTAACACCGACGATGTACCGCGGACTGAAACTCTCCTCAGACTTGCTGGCGCAAAGGCTATTAGCTTAGCCAGCGTTAATAACCAAGAACTACTAGAACCTGCCCCTGGAAAGACTCCTATGTGGGCTTTGGTTTCACTAAAAGCACTTTTTCCACCCGAAATACCACTGAGCTCAACAAGCGCTAATCTACAGATTGCGCTAGGTGTAGAAACAGCTATTACACTCCATACCTTATCCGATAAGGAATGGAAGGGCGCATGGGAGAGTCGAACACACACCCAATGCATTGGGAAACGATTGCTGATTGCTGGGGCTGATGACGATATAACCGATCACGAGAGGGTTACTGTACACCTCAATCTAGGGCTCGCATTTGGCACCGGCGAGCACCCAACGACAGCGCTTTGTCTAGAGTGGTTGGATGCGCATCTTCGGTCTGGAACGCAAATCATGGATTATGGCTGTGGTTCTGGGATCCTAGCAATTGCGGCCCTGCAATTAGGTGCGGCTTATGGGTGGGCGGTTGACATCGACCCCCAGGCTCTGACCGCTACCCAGGCGAACGCATGCTTAAACCATGTCCAAGATCATCTCTGGATCGGAACACCCGATGTACTACCTATCATTCAAGCTGATGTGGTTATTGCAAATATTCTTGCTAACACTCTGAGCAACCTCGTTGTACTCTTCGAGCGTTGTATTAAGCCTGGAGGACACTTAGTGTTGAGCGGAATATTGGAACCTCAGAACGACAGCCTTTGCCAAACTTATGGACAACAATTCGGTCCATTCACGTTGCAGCAAAGAGATGAATGGACGCTTATTTCGGCTCCGCGCCGATAATAAAGACTTTAAATTCGAAAGTTTCTGAGTAGCGATAACACTGTTCAGAGTCATTAAAATGATATATG
>DBZY01000064.1:43853-81660 GCA_002311835.1 Proteobacteria bacterium UBA1148
TATGTAATCGTTTCTCAAATTACAGACGAAACTTCAAATAAACAGCGATGAATCTCGTATGGCAAGTGGCAAGGTATCTCAATGACGACTGATGTCGGAATACGTATCGGAGACATGGAGTTTTCGAATCGTTTAGCGTTGGCGCCAATGGCGGGGATTTCAGACCCACCTTTCAGGCGTCTGTGTTCGCAATTGGGCGCGACGATGACGCCAAGCGAAATGATCACCGCAGATACCAGACTGTGGAAGAGCAAAAAGTCCCAACGGCGACTAAGCGCTTGGCGCAACAAAACACCACAGATCATTCAAATCGCAGGATTTGATCCCGATATGCTGGCTAGTGCTGCATTAAAAGCCCAAAATCAGGGGGCTAGCATCATTGATATCAACATGGGTTGTCCGGCAAAGAAAGTTTGCCGACGACTGGCTGGTTCAGCATTACTTAGAGACCCGAATCTCGTCCGCCGTATCCTGCAACAAGTTATTAGTCGGTTGACAATTCCAGTGACATTAAAGATTCGAACGGGGTGGTGCCCTGAGTCTCGAAATGGCGTTGAGATCGCCCGTATTGCGGAGGATTGTGGCGTTGCTGCACTGACTGTCCATGGACGGACACGCGCATGTAAGTTCTCCGGCCATGCGGAATACGAAACAATTCGTCAAATCAAAAAGTCCGTAAGCATCCCCATAATCGCTAACGGAGATATTGACTCACCGGAGAAAGCCAAATCGGTTCTTGATTACACTTCTGCGGATGCAATCATGGTTGGTCGAGGGGCACGCGGCAATCCCTGGATATTTTCGAAAATTAATTCGTACCTATCAGATACATTACAACCGGAGCTTCCCTTCATCTCCGTCCGTGATATTATCCTAGCCCACCTCGACAGTCTGTACTCCTTCTACGGAGAGTTCACAGGAGTTCGCGTTGGTCGTAAGCATTTGACCTGGTATTTTCAACATCAGGACAGTGCACGTGACTTCCGTCAGCGGATCGTGCGTGTGGAAACGGCTCAGGAGCAACTAAAACTGACACAGTTTTTTTTAGATAGAAGTCCGTACAAAGAAATTATCGAATACAGCAGCCCACAAGGAAAACGCGTTGATCGAATCAAAGAGCAAAAAAAAACTACCCGACAAACAAAAGATAGATACGAGGGAAATAGTACGTGCAGGAACGCGAAACAAGCCGCTTGGGGTACTTACGGATGAAGCACTTAGAGGTTATCTCAAGAGTCTCAATGGACATAAGCCTGCAGAACTTTACCAACTCGTCATGGGCGAGGTAGAGAAACCGTTATTCAGAACAATCATGGACTATACTGACGGAAATCAGAGCCAGGCCGCTGAAATCCTCGGCATCAATCGCGGCACATTGCGTAAAAAACTGAAGCATTACAAGCTGCTGGGTGATGAGTCCCCAAAATAATCAGACTCGTCGTGCTCTTATTAGCGTGTCTGACAAAACTGGGCTTGTCTCCCTTGCTCAAGCATTGACGAACCTGTCATTCGAGATTATTTCAACCGGTGGTACTGCACAGGTTCTCCGAGAAGCGGGTGTGCCCGTCAGAGACGTCACCGAGTTGACCCAATTTCCAGAGATAATGGGTGGGAGGGTTAAGACCCTCCACCCTTCCGTCTATGGAGGACTGTTGGCACGAACTGGGATTGACGAGGCGGTGACAACAGAACACAACATCGAATGGATCGACCTACTGGTTGTGAATCTCTACCCCTTCGAGTCTACAATCGCGCACCCCGACTGCACCATTAAGCAAGCTATAGAGAATATTGATATTGGCGGGCCAGCTATGCTTAGAGCTGCTGCTAAGAACCATTCTCGACTTACCGTAGTTGTTGAGCCTGATGACTACCAGCGGGTCCTAGATGCATTTGAGAACGGTGAGCCGCCCGCCGAGCTCAGACAGGAACTAGCAGTCAAGGCATTTAGCCATACGGGTGCGTATGATGAAACTATCAGCAACTACCTCAGCCGCATGTATTTCCGAGAATCATTTCCAACATCGCTGGTACTCAGGGGAATACGAACAGCTAACCTACGGTATGGGGAAAACCCGCACCAAAAAGCAGCTGTCTACCGTCTAGCTAAAACCGCTCGGTCCGGAGTCCCAGGAGCAATCCAGATTCAGGGTAAACCCCTAAGTTTCAATAATCTTGCGGATACCGATGCTGCGGTTCAATGTGCTAGAGCTCTCGGAGAATGTGGGTGCGTAATCGTGAAACACGCCAACCCCTGCGGGGCTGCGACTGCACCGACACCTCTTGAGGCTTATGAGAAGGCGTATCGTACCGACCCAGCCTCCGCTTTTGGAGGGATAATTGCATTCAATCGCGCTCTGGATGGCGAGACGGCCAACGCGATCATCAACCAGCAACTAGCCGATGTGATTGTTGCGCCGCAAATCTGTGACGACGCCCGACAAGTATTGGATAAAAAAAAGAACGTACGAGTATTGGAGGTAACTGTACTCGAATCGGAAGCAGGCAATGGAGATTGGGATCTTCGAAGCCTAGAGGGCGGTTTTTTAGTGCAGGAGCGCGACTTAGACAGATCACAAAATATTGAACTCAAAATTGTCACAAAGCGTGCCCCGTCCGACGCGAAAATCAAAGATTTACACTTCGCTTGGACCATAGCTAAGTATGTCAAATCAAATGCTATTGTGTTCGCTAGTAAAGGCGGAACGCTAGGAGTAGGCGCCGGTCAGATGAGCCGTGTCATGAGCGTTCGCATTGCCGCAATGAAAGCTGCTGATGAAGGACTAAACCTTGCTGGCGCAGCTATGGCATCTGATGCCTTTTTCCCATTCCGGGATGGCATCGACATTGCCGCAGAACACGGGATCACATGCGTTATACAACCGGGCGGTTCCGTGCGCGACGAGGAAGTTATTCTAGCGGCCGACGAACACGATATTGCAATGATTTTAACTGGAGTAAGGCACTTTCGTCACTAGCACAACATCCATAACAGTAAAAGATAAACAGTAATGAAAATTCTAGTTGTCGGGGGTGGAGGCCGTGAACATGCGTTGGCATGGAAATTTGCACAGTCCCCGTTGACCTCTGAAGTCCTTGTGGCCCCCGGAAACGCAGGAACAGCAAGAGAGCCCAAAACACGCAATGTACCCATAGCCACCGATGATCTAGAAGGGCTACTAGAACTCGCAAAATCTGAAAGGGTTGAGTTGACAGTTGTCGGCCCCGAGCAACCTCTTGCTGCAGGGCTCGTTGATTACTTTGAAGAGGCGGGACTTAAGTGTTTTGGTCCTCGTGCGGCGGAAGCCCGCCTAGAATCATCAAAGACATTTACAAAAGAGTTCCTAAAACGACACGACATCCCCACTGCCACCTACGGTAGCTTCGATGATCTAGACGCAGCAATGGCCTATGTTCGCTCACAACCTCTGCCTGTGGTCATCAAAGCAGATGGGCTAGCAGCAGGGAAAGGTGTGGTAATCGCCGAAACGCTTCCCGAGGCCGAAGATACACTGCGAAACATACTGGAACGCAACGCCTTTGGAGATGCGGGCTCGAAGGTCGTGGTAGAGGAATTTCTACGAGGTGAAGAGGCGAGTTTCATTGCTATGGTAGATGACACACGGATTATTCCGCTCGCAAGCTCTCAGGATCATAAGACCCGTGATGAAGGTGATAGGGGCCCAAATACCGGTGGGATGGGCGCCTACACTCCGGCCCCAGTGATGACACAACGAGTTCATGAACAAGTTATGCGGGAGATTATGCTCCCAACCGTCGCTGGTATGCATGCCGACGGTATGGCCTACAGAGGGTTCCTCTACGCCGGACTGATGATCGATGCTCAGACCGGTGCCAAGGTGCTCGAGTTCAACTGTCGATTCGGTGACCCAGAAACCCAACCCGTATTGGCCAGACTACGATCTGATCTTGTGGAACTCTGCCTGAGCACGTTCGATGGATCGCTAGAAACAGTCGAAGTGGACTGGGATCCTCGGGTAGCGCTTGGGGTTGTTATGGCGAGCGGTGGCTATCCCGGAAGCTACAATAAAGGCGCAAAGATCACTGGACTGGAAGATATCTTCGACGAAGATACTAAGATTTTCCATGCGGGTACCAAGCTTGATAGTGAAGATATCGTGACTAGCGGTGGGCGAGTGCTGTGTGTCGTGTCACTTGACAAAAATGTCAGCGACGCGGCAAACCGCGCTTATACAACCGTAGGGAAAATTAGCTGGGAGGGTGCTTTCTACCGGGGGGATATCGGGTATCGGGCCATAGAACGTGAGTGCGCCGGGGATGATGTCTAGCGCTTCATCGCCTCGAAGAATTCAGCATTCGTCTTGGTATCCTGCAGCTTACCCAATAGGAATTCGATGGCTGCCAATTCATCCATCGGGTGTAAGACTTTTCGCAATACCCACATTTTTTGTAGCTCGTCGGGCTCTGTCAGTAGCTCTTCTTTTCTAGTGCCGGACCGATTGATATGAATTGCTGGGAAGACGCGCTTTTCGGAGACCCGACGATCCAGGTGAATTTCCAGATTACCGGTCCCCTTAAACTCCTCATAAATAACCTCATCCATCTTAGAGCCCGTGTCGACCAACGCGGTCGCAATTATCGATAGGCTACCTCCTTCCTCAATATTTCTAGCCGCCCCAAAAAACCGCTTGGGCCTCTGTAGTGCGTTGGCATCAACTCCACCGGTTAAAACCTTACCAGAGGAGGGTACGACCGTATTATAGGCGCGCGCCAGCCTCGTAATTGAATCGAGCAAAATCACAACATCACGTTTATGTTCCGTCAGACGCTTGGCCTTTTCAATGACCATTTCCGCTACTTGAACATGTCTGGTTGCCGGTTCATCGAAAGTACTCGAGACAACCTCACCCCTAACGGTACGTTCCATCTCAGTTACTTCCTCAGGACGCTCGTCTATGAGTAGGACAATGAGATCACACTCCGGCTGATTAGCAACGATGGAGGACGCAATATTTTGGAGCAACATTGTCTTGCCGGCCTTCGGTGGCGAAACAATCAGTCCACGCTGCCCTTTACCTATGGGAGCAACCATATCGATGATCCGGGCTGTCAAGTCCTCAGTACTACCATTACCCTGTTCAAGCTTTAATCGTTGCGTTGGAAACAACGGCGTTAGATTCTCAAACAGAACCTTACTCTTGGCATTTCCGGGTGCATCATGATTGATCTGACCCACCTTTAGCATGGCAAAGTACCGCTCCCCATCCTTTGGCGGGCGGATTAAGCCAGATACTGTATCTCCGGTGCGCAGGTTGAAGCGACGAATTTGACTGGGTGAGACGTAGATATCATCCGGGCCCGCCAGATAAGAGCTATCCGCTGAACGCAAGAATCCAAAGCCATCTTGCAGAATCTCTAAAACACCCTCGCCAACAATATTCTCACCCTTTTGAGCGTGAGATTTAAGAATCGAAAAAATAATGTCCTGTTTTCGGGAACGTGCAAGACTTTCAAGCCCCATGGACTGAGCTAGGTCTACGAGCTCCGCCGCAGGACGCCTCTTGAGTTCCGCCAGATTCATGGCGCTTTTCGTCAGCTCGAGTTCTGCTGCAGGAATAATATCCAGATCCTCGTCATCAGGAAACTCTTCGCGGTTTTTCCTGCGGGACGATCTCTTTTTCCCGTGGCCGTCTCGCGACTGCCTCTGACCATTCTTCGGCCGAGCTCGTGATGAATTACCCAAATATCCCCTCACAAATAATCTACCAAAATTAAAAACCTTGCAGCTATAAATCTATATGTTGATCGATGAAAGAAGCCAACGTCCCTTTCGCGACCGCACCAACCTGTTGTCCTTCGACAGATCCATTCTTCAAAAGAAGAAGAGTCGGTATGCTACGGACGTTGTATTTCATCGGCGTCTGAGGATTCTCATCAATGTTTATCTTTACCACTTTAAGCCGATCCTGGTACTCGTCTGCTATGGTGGACAAGATCGGTGCGATCATCTTGCAAGGCCCACACCACTCTGCCCAAAAATCCACCAATACCGGACGTTCGGATTTCACAACGTCGTCCTCAAATTTACTATCGGTCGTATGCAAAATATGATCAGTCACCTACAACTTCCTCCAGTCCTTGGTCATCTCCTCTAGAAAAAACTACCACCGAACGGATCCACTCAATAAAGCCAGGGAGCTAGGCTGAAGTGACGGTACCCTCCCGGTAAGGCACAATGTCTTTGGTTATCGCTTCCTTACAACACTCGCGGGAATACGGTGGGCATCTTGAGGGGGGCGAGTACTTTCGCTTGGTTTCCCTATTCTGAACCGTTGAGAACATAATTTGCAAGTTTTTACGAGTAAGTCTAACTCCTCACCCGAGCCGGACGACTATCTGACTGAGCTTAAGTTTAGTGCTCTTTCACTCCCTGAAAAGCTTCTTCGGGGTATAGTTGACGCGGGTTTCCGCCATTGCACCCCTATACAGGAAAGCACCCTACCGCTAGCCTTATCAGGCCGTGACGTGGCTGGTCAGGCTCAGACAGGAACTGGCAAAACTGCCGCCTATCTGGTGGCGTTATTTTACCAACTCATCAATTCAAAACCGCTCCCCACTCAGAACCCAGACCCCAGAGCCCTCATTCTGGCACCAACAAGAGAGCTTGCGGTACAAATTCATGCCGATGCAACTCAACTTGGGCAGCACTTACCTTTCAAACTCGGACTTTCTTTTGGAGGGACGGATTACGAAAAACAAAGACGGGAACTAATCGCTGGGGTAGATGTGTTGATCGGCACACCAGGACGAACCATCGATTACTTCAAACAGAAGGTGTTTTCCTTCCGCCGCGTCCAGGTGGTGGTGCTCGATGAAGCGGACCGCATGTTTGATCTAGGTTTTATTAAGGATATCCGATATGTATTGCGCCGCCTTCCAGAAAGAGAGAAGCGGCTCAACATGCTCTTCTCGGCAACGTTATCGCACCGAGTGCTTGAGCTTGCCTACGAACATATGAACGACCCAATACACATTCGAATCGAGCCAGACAAAGTAACAGTAGATCGCGTGCGCCAGAGCATCTACTTCCCATCAAACGAAGAAAAAATTCCTCTATTAATTACTCTCCTTAATCAGAGAGACGCTCGACGAACCATGGTTTTTGTTAACACGCGTCGTGAAGCAGATAGGCTGCAAAATTTCCTAGAGCACAATGGTATTCATGCGCAAGCAATTTCGGGAGATGTTCCTCAAAGAAAGCGACTGAGAATGTTTAAGGATTTTCTATCAGGTGACCTGCCAGTCTTGATCGGTACGGATGTTGCCTCTAGAGGCCTTCATGTTCCGGACGTAAGCCATGTTTTTAACTACGACCTACCCCAAGATCCCGAAGATTACGTACATCGGATCGGCCGTACCGCACGAGCTGGTGCTTCGGGCGACGCCATTAGCTTTGGTTGTGAAAACTACGCTGTATCGTTGCCCGACATCGAAAACTTCATAGGACGTAAAATCCCAGTCGAACAAATCGACCGCGAGTCTCTGGTTCCAGTAAAAACGCCGCCTTACCGATCAAAACCACGATCTAATCGATCTCGGGCATCTTCCGGTGAGAGTGTGAAGAACAGACGACGCAAACAAACAACCCCTAAAACGAGGCGCTAACCCACTCTTCGGCTAACCTCCCGTCAGCTCACATACCCCATCAACGGCCGGGAAGTGGTGTATTGGTCGAGGTGGATGCCTAGAATCTGGGCGTCTGATTCCCACCACGGAACCCACGCCGAACTCGCTGGCCGCCTGGAGCACAGGCACACTATCATCTATCAATATCGTACATAGGGGATCAAACCTCTCATCCGCGTGAAATCTCTCCCAAAATTCTTGAGTCTCCTTGGGAGAGCGAAACTCATGAGATGAGACTAGAGCATTAACGTGCTGATCCAGCCTCGTCTGATCAATCTTTATAGCAAGGGTATCAGGATGGGCATTTGTAACCAGCAGCAGCCGTTTATCCCACTTTCTCACAGACGTTAAAAAATCTATTGTTCCTGGAAGAAATCGAATCAGGTGACGATGCTCTCGCTTCAGTGCCCGTATATCTAGTCCCAAGTCCTTACTCCAGTGATCAATACAGTACCAGGCGAGGCAGCCCTCCAAAGCCTTATAGCGCCCCAGTAACTCTGTGCGTGCGTGACCCTCACTTACTCCGTGCTTCTTTGCATAACAAGAGGGAACTATTTCATGCCAGAAGAAATTATCGAACGCTAGATCAAGTAGTGTACCGTCCATATCAACCAAAACAGTATCAATACTCTCCCAGGAAATTATGGGCCGAGTTGAACCATGTATGATTTTGTGAGGCGATAACATAACTCACCATAATACCGAATCAGAAAGATTGAGGAACTCATGAGTATGGGTGTTCAACAGAGGCTGCTTGAGAAACTCAGAGAAATAGCCGCAACAGCAGGAAAGGCTATTATGGCCGTGTATGAAAGGGATTTTACCGTGGAGTTCAAAGACGATAACTCCCCACTCACCGAAGCGGACCGCACCTCACATGAAATCATCCGGGACCGGCTTGCAACACTTACCCCCGCTCTCCCTGTGCTATCGGAAGAGTCGTCCCCAGAAGAAATAAGAGACCGAACCGATTGGGGGTGTTTTTGGTTAGTGGACCCCCTGGATGGGACAAAGGAATTCTTAAAGCGAAACGACGAATTTACTGTGAACATCGCGCTAATTAAGCGCAACCGGGCCACCCTCGGTATCGTACTAGCACCTGCGCTAGGCATTAGTTACGAGGGAGCATTAGGCTTAGGGGCCTGGCGGCGTAGTGCAGACGGACTCAGCACACCAGTCAGGGTTTCCACAGCACGCCCCAAACCCAGGGTCGTGAGTAGTAGGAGCCATCCAAACAAGTCCCTAGCTGATTATCTGAAGACCCTCGGGCCCCATGAGCTTAAGACCATGGGAAGCTCGTTGAAAATCTGTCTAGTCGCAGATGGACAGGCGGATATTTATCCCCGGCTTGGACCGACCTCTGAATGGGATACAGCGGCTGCACAGGCTATCCTAGAGAGTGCTGGTGGAGTTATGATGGACCTGTTCGGCCGGCCCCTGAGGTATAACACGAAGGAGGACTTGTTGAACCCTCATTTCCTAGCATTTGGGGACCGTGGACGAGACTGGCTGCGGGCAGTTCGTGGCGACTAGTGGCAGAAAAGATCGAAACTGAAGTCTTCAAAAATGTAGAGCGACTCAAAGAGTTGCGCGTAGAGCATCAAGACCTGGACCAGGTTATCTCCCGGCTGGCTGATGATCCGCATGTGGATCAGATCATGTTAAGACGCTTGAAGAAACGCAAGCTCATGATCAAAGACATGATCACTCAGCTTGAAAGTGACCGTATCCCAGACCTGAACGCCTAATGCGAACTTATATGAGGTAGCCATCACGTTGTCGGGAACGACGACGCTGGGTGTGTGTTGTATAGGTGCCTCGCGAAGGCGGAAACAATGCACCTACCGGCAATAAGACTAAATGCAGGCGCTTCAGCGAGACCTTAAATTACGCAGAGCTACCTTTTAACTCGTTTCAGGTACTACGCCTTCGTCGCCCTGTGCTAGTGACATCTCTTGCTTCTGCCTGATCTACCGGATCTTTGTTTTGCTGGGCTCGGCCCAAAGCGAGCGAAAGTACACACCAGACTGCCGCGAAAGGCACGGTCGCCGCTGCCATCAAAGTCATAGTTCCCAAGGCGCTCAACATACCTTGAATTCCAGCACCGGCCACATCACCACTACGATAAAGAAAAACATCGATCATAGGTTTTGCCTTGTATTTCTCTGCCGGGGAAACAACGCTGAACAAAGTCTCTCTAGCTGGGCGGGAAATCGCGTAGCGGGTTGCTCTATGAAGTGCTTGGAAAATTGCCATAACGCCATATACCGGCCAAATAGCCAAAACTGCGAATCCTGCCACCGTCACCAATGGCAAAATGGCAAGGGTCCAACCAATTCCCAATCTCTTGATAACACGCGTAGTAATGAAAATCTGTGTTATTAGCGTTGCACCCTGAGCAAGCGCATCGAATTGGGCAAAACCACCTACTCGCTGACTGAAGGTATCCGTATTCTCCAAAATGATATTGGCTTGAGTAAAATAGATTAGCGTATTGGATATAGCGAGAAAGACAATAAAGATCGCGATACCGAGTAGGTACGGCGATTTCATCACGGCTGTCGCGCCGTCCCAGAAACTCCCTCCTATGGGCTCTCCAGATTGCGTAATCGTCGCATCGCTCGCCGTCGCAAGGCGCGAGTGTTCAGAACCCACAGCCACCCTATCAAGGGTCAACATGACAGCGATGGAAGCTCCGAAAAACGCGGCACCCGTTAGCATCAAACCTGCTGGTAGATAGACCGATTCTGTCAACCCACTTATTACACTTGTGGCCCAGCCACCGACTAGTGCCCCAACGGTACCGCCGATACCAACAAAGGCGAATATCCGCTTACCTTGGTCTACGCTGAAGATGTCTACCATAAAGGCCCAGAAAAGGCTGTTCACAAATAGGTTGATCGCACTTAACCATGCATAAAATGTGTACCCCACACCACGAGCAATATTCGTTTCCGCATCAGTTCCGATCAAACCCCCACCAGCCCCAGCATCTATAACCAGCAAACTCGAAAATCCAACCAAACAAACAATGACAAAAAAATAACCTATGGGTATAAAGCGTCTTCGGTTCAACCGGCTGACAACGCCACCGAAAAGAAGAACGAGAACCAGAGATACAATAGAAGTAACGATAAATAACCAGCGAAGCTGCCCCATCCCTCCTGATACACCCATGGCCTCTCTTACCGGACGTAGGAAAAAATACCCGCAAAGCACACAGAAATAGAAAACCCCTGCGAGAGACACCAAGGTAAGCTCACCGCGCCTGAAGTTCAGCGCACGCGCTAGCCAGCCCGTCATCATTTCTCTCCCCGTTGGTCCCAACTAGTTCTCAGGAACGGGCCAGTATAGCGGCCCACAAAGCCTACTATGCGGCTCCTTACCACCTAGCGAGCTCCCATACAACTAATTAGGAGGCCCTCAATATTTTCGCAAAACATACTTAATCGATTGTTTTAAAATACATTATCCTCCAACATTGAGAACCACATGAATTGATTCACTGGGCATACAAACTAACTTGCCAAAGGGGCGGGGTTTAAGGCTAGGATATAGGGTCCCTGGGACACCCTACTATTACTAAAGAATACTAAATCAATAACAACAAGGGGAACTTGTGGCCGCATCTCATAAGACCGAACAAATTCGTAATATTGCCATCGTGGGACATGCAGGATCAGGAAAAACAACCCTGGTAGAAGCTTTACTACAAAAGACCGGTGCAATTAGCGACGTCGGCTCAGTGGAAAAGGGCACCACGGTGTCCGATTTCACAGACCAAGAAAAGCGACTACATCACTCGCTTGACGCAACCGTTTGTCACCTGGAGCACGACGGGCACCACATAAACCTTCTGGACACTCCTGGTTATCCTGATTTTATGGGACGCGCGCTGAGCATACTCCCTGCAGTAGAAACTGCTGCCATCGTAGTCAGCGGACAAGCAGGAGTTGAACTGGTCACACAACGCATGATGGACTTCACGGCCACACGGAAGCTTTGTCGACTAATTATTGTTAACCAAATCGATATAGAGAACATTGATTTGCACTCCGTATTGCGTGAGATCAGAGATACTTTTGGCAAGCAATGTTTGCCACTTAATCTTCCAGCAAATAATGGTCAAACGGTAGCGGATTGTTTCTTCGAACCGGCTGATGCAACTCCAGATTTCTCTTCGGTCGCAGCGACACATACCGAGATGATTGATCAAGTCGTCGAGCTTGATGATGATCTTATGGAGCTTTATCTCGAACAGGAGGAGGATATATCCCTTGATCAACTCCATAATCCATTCGGGCAAGCCCTTCGAAAAGGGCATCTCATTCCAATTTGCTTTGTCTCAGCAGAAACTGGTGCTGGACTGAGGCAACTACTACGAGTGTTTTCCCAGCTTATGCCAAGCCCATTGGAAGGTAACCCGCCTGAGTTTTACGTAGCTAACGGTGAGGAAAAGCCGTTTGAGGTGGACTCGGCACAGTCTGATGGGCATTTTGTTGGACACGTCTTTAAAGTCAATGTGGATCCGTATGTTGGACGCCTCGCAACATTTCGCGTACACCAAGGCGAACTCAAAACCGGTTCACAAGTTTATGTCGGCGACAAGCGTAAAGGTGTGAAGCTATCGCACTTGTACCGTGTTCAAGGCAAAGATCTTGAGGAAATGAGCGTATCTGTATCAGGCGATATCTGCGCTGTATCGAAGATTGAAGATCTTGAGTTTAATAATGTCCTGCACTCCAGTCACGATGAGGACGAAGTACAAATGCGCCCCGTCGCAATACCTCCACCGATGTATGGGGTGGCATTGGAATTATTGCAACGAGGACAGGAAAAGAAGCTTTCAGACGCGCTGCGTAAACTCTCCACGGAGGACCCCAGCTTGCTGCTCGAGTTCAATGCACAGGCCAACGAAACAGTGTTGCGCGGCATGGGAGAACTACATCTACGACTGGTACTGGGTCGAATGAAGGAAGAGTTTGGTATAGACGTCTCCACCCACCCACCAAAAATTGCGTATCGGGAAACGGTTACCCGTCCGGCAGAAGGGCATCACCGACATAAGAAACAAACCGGTGGAGCAGGGCAATTTGGTGAAGTTTTTCTAAAAATCGAACCTCTGTCTCGTGGTTCTGGCTACGAATTCTCCAACAAGGTAGTAAGAGGATCCATTCCAGGGCAGTTCATACCCGCGGTGGAGAAAGGCGTCAAACAAGTAATCGATGAAGGGGCGGTTGCGGGTTATCCGCTTCAAGACGTACGCGTCATCGTTTATGACGGAAAACACCACCCTGTAGATTCGAAAGAAATCGCTTTCGTAGCAGCCGGAAAACGAGCTTTCATTAACGCAATTTCGAAAGCAAAACCGATCGTTCTAGAACCCGTTGCAAAAATTGAGGTCACAACACCAAGTGAATCTGTGGGGGATATAACTGGGCATCTGTCTGGAATAAGGGGACGGATAGCCGGTAGCGATTCAGTCAGCGGCAACCGCGTAAAGATATCAGCTCAGGTACCGCTCTCTGAGCTGGGCGATTATCAAACAATACTAAAGTCACTAACCGGCGGCGAGGGAGTTTTCACGATGGAGTTTGATCATTACGAAACAGCGCCACAGCCGGTGCAAAAAGAATTGGAAAAGGCTTTCAAACCCTCTACCGACGAGTAGAGAACCTACTCAAGCCTCCCGTCCGTACGGAGAGGGGCTTAAGGTTGATATGACTGCAGAAATGACAGGCTGGCAGTTCTGGGTCGATCGTGGTGGCACCTTCACGGATGTGGTGGCGTGCACCCCTCAGGGTCACTTAAAGACATTAAAGCTACTTTCCGAGAATCCCGGGCAGTATCAAGATGCAGCAGTTTATGGTATTCAGAAATTTCTGAGTGCCTCAAAATCTCATGTTAGAGAAGTCGATTCCGTGAAGATGGGAACGACCGTAGCCACCAACGCTCTACTGCAACATCGCGGTGAGCCAACACTTCTAGTAATTACCGAAGGCTTTCGTGATGCTCTTCGTATCGGGTACCAGGAACGTCCGGATATTTTTGCGCTAGACATACGGTTACCTCAAATGCTCTACAAAGAAGTGGCAGAGGTGAAGGAACGTATTTCGGCAAAAGGTGAAATTATTCGCTCTTTAGATGAAGAAGCTCTCCAAAATTCGCTAATAGCTGCACTTGATCGTGGCATCAACAGCGTCGCTATCATTTTGCTTCATGGTTATAGATTTCCACAGCATGAAAAGCGCGCTGCCACACTTGCTCGACAACTAGGCTTCAAACAAGTGTCAGTTTCACATGAAACCAGCCCCTTGATGAAGTTGATTACACGGGCAGATACAACTCTCATGGACGCGTATCTTTCGCCAGTCCTAGACAGGTACGTCAGTGATATTCGCTCCGGTTTAAACAACATTTTAGAAACTTCACCACTCATGTTCTTCATGCAGAGCCACGGAGGACTTGCGCGTGCGGACCATCTACGGGGGAAAGACAGCGTACTTTCGGGACCTGCGGGAGGAGTTGTCGGGATGGTGCAGACAGCAACCTCAGCGGGTTTTGAAAAGTTGATTGGTTTTGATATGGGTGGCACTTCAACAGATGTATCACTTTTCGAAGGCCATTATGAGAGGACGGACAGTGCCTTAATCGGAGGCGTGCGAGTCACCGCTCCAATGATGCAGATTCACAGCATTGCAGCTGGAGGCGGATCAATACTGAAATACGAATCCTCCCGTCTTCAGGTGGGACCAGAGTCGGCCGGCGCATTTCCAGGACCTGCATGCTACCGGAACAGCGGGCCTATTACGGTTACGGACGCCAACGTTTACTTAGGTCGTATCCAGGGAGAGTTTTTCCCGAAGACGTTTGGAGAAAACTCGAACCAACCCATCGACACCGGAGTTGTAAAAAAAAGATTCAGCACACTGGCTAAAGAAGTGGAGAAATCTACAAAAAGAAAAGTAAGTCCTCATGACATCGCAAACGGCTTCTTAAGAATAGCTATAGAAAAAATGTCAAACGCCATCAAAAAAATCTCCATACAGCGTGGGCACGATGTAACCGAATTCACCCTATGTTGCTTCGGTGGCGCTGGGGGACAACACGCTTGTCAGGTTGCTGACGCTTTGGGGATAAGCAAAATTTTTATCCATCCACTGGCAGGGGTCATGTCCGCATATGGAATAGGCCTAGCCGACCTACGGGTCGTAAAACAAAGGGCCTGCGAAAAACCCTTGAATCCAGACTATGTCCAGAAACTAGGCGTAGATTTCTCTGATCTGACCCGACAGGCCGAAAATGAACTCCGTGAACAGGGTATCGAAGATGAACTGATACGTTTCGAGCAACGACTGCGGCTGAAGATTGCTGGGTCAGATGCAGCACTCACAATTCCCTGGAGTAAAACGAACTCTCTCGACGAAATAAAGAAGTGCTTCCACAAAAAACATGAGCAACACTTTGGGTTTCAGGCACAAAACACAACGATCATTCTGGAATCGATCGAATCAGAAGCTATAGGAGAAATGGCTAATGCAGAAGAAAAATCGCTTCCAGAATCAAATGTTTCCTTGAATCCCATTGACTATAGAACAGTCTGGTTTCAAGACCACAAGAAAAAAACTCCTGTTTATCAGAGAGAAGAGCTTCCAAGCCGGGTTTTTATTCCAGCTCCGGCCGTTATCGTCGAGAAAAACGCCACCACCGTCATTGATCCAGGTTGGCAGGGCGAGGTGAATGAATTCGGGCACCTCATCATCTCACGGGTCATAAATAGGGAAGAAAGAGAAAAGGTCTCGACATCAGTTGATCCGATCATGCTCGAAGTCTTCAATAATCTTTTCATGCACGTTGCGGAACAGATGGGTGTCGTGCTCGAACACACGGCACACTCTGTCAATATCAAAGAGCGTTTGGATTTCTCCTGCGCGCTTTTCGATCCAGAAGGTGGGCTGATTGCAAACGCACCGCACATACCGGTGCATCTTGGCTCCATGGGAGAAAGTGTGAAAACGATCCTAGATCAAAATCGCACCACTATGACACCAGGGGACGTGTATGTGCTGAATGCCCCCTATAACGGTGGCACACACCTGCCAGATATCACAGTCATCACCCCAGTTTTTGATGAAACAGGAAACAAACTTGAATTTACCGTGGCTTGCCGGGCACATCATGCAGATGTCGGCGGTAAGACGCCTGGATCCATGCCTGCGACAAGCAAGACAATTGATGAGGAGGGAATCCTCCTCGACAACATGGTGCTAGTTAGGAACGGAGTCTTTCTCGAAGAAGAAATCAGAGCTGCCTTGTGTGCTGGTCCTTACCCGGCCCGAAACCCGGACCAGAACATTGCAGATCTTAAGGCACAGGTGGCTGCAAACACGAAAGGCGTCGCCGAGCTTAACAACATTGTGGACCGTTTTGGTCGGGAGGTAGTACATGCCTACATGGAACACATCAAGACCAACGCAGAAGAATGTGTCAAAAAAGCGATCTCCAAGCTAGTCGATGGAAGCTGGTCAGTCGAACTAGACAATGGAGAACAAATAAAGGTTTCGGTCCGGGTCGATACAAAACTGGGACGGGCAATAATTGATTTTAACGGTACCTCTCCAGTAAGCCAGTCCAATTTCAACGCACCCGCCGCCGTTGTTCGGGCCGTTGTCCTTTATGTGTTTCGCACACTAGTAGAGGAAAACATCCCCTTGAATGATGGCTGCTTCCGCCCGTTAACGATACGGCTACCCGAATCGAGCCTGGTCAATCCCAGCTATCCAGCCCCGGTCGTGGCCGGTAATGTCGAAACATCACAGTGCATTACAGATGCTCTCCTAGCTGCCTTAGGCGCATGCGCAGCTTCCCAAGGAACTATGAACAATTTCACGTTCGGTAATGACCAACATCAATACTACGAAACCATCTGCGGCGGTGCTGGTGCGGGACCAGATTTTTGTGGTGCGAGTGCGGTGCATACCCACATGACTAACTGCCGGCTAACAGACCCCGAAGTCCTAGAGTGGCGCTACCCAATCCGCGTAGAGCGGTTTGAGATCAGACCCGGTACGGGAGGAATCGGAGCCAAGTGCGGTGGAAACGGGGTAGTACGCGAGATTCGTTTTCTTGAGCCGATGCAAGCGGCCATTCTTTCAAACCGCCGGCGAATTAAACCGTTTGGGCTTGCGGGCGGGGGCGATGGGCAATCGGGTAGGAACTACATCATCCGTAAATCGAATGATAAAACGGAAGAAATCGGCGCCACCGAAGAGGTGGAACTTGCCATAGGAGATCGTTTCGTTATTGAGACGCCAGGCGGAGGGGGTTACGGAAAACCTAACTGATCCTACCTGGGAAGATTCTGTTTCAAACATCCCGAAAAATCTGCTCGCATCGCTCCTCCCGACACTTTTTTCCAGGTCATTAAGAGTGGGCTTGGGCAACAGTGAACTATGCCTGCCAAGTTGATTTCGCTCCATGTGTTCCCAGAACCAAAGATTTACTAATGCATCTGAAAACGCATCACTCTTGCGGATGGGAAATTCCAGCCCTAAGTCAGCAGCGGCGTCCCTAAGTTTAGGGTAATGAAAGGTGCCGTAGTTATAGTTGCAGACACCTCTATAGGCGGCGAATCTCTGCATCGAGCAGTAACACCTCTCTGCGTATTTCTCTATATCTGGGATATGCTTTTGAAATCTGCGGGGGTGATTGAATCGCGTATTTAGCGACTTAGCAGACTTTCCGCACCACCGAGTAAACGCTCTGGAAGAGTCTTTTTGCGTTTGAAAGTTAAACCGTAGAGATCGGACTCAGTAGCAGCCTCACTGAGAAAGTCATCGCTGGTACGAATCTCATCAATTAAACCGAGTTCCAACGCCCGCGTGCCGTACCAATGCTCACCAGTTGAGATTCGCTCTATATCGATCTGAGGTCGATGCCCTAAGATCTGCATCTTAAAAAGCTCATGCACATCTTCTATCTCTTCTTTGAGCTTACCGCGATCTTCGTCCGTGTTCTTTCCAAACATTGTAACGGTTCGCTTATAACGCCCCGCTGTGATCTGTTCGAAATCCACGCCCTTATCTTCTAGGAATCTATTAAAGTTGGGAAGTTGTGCAATGACACCAATTGACCCAATAATCGCAAATGGCGCGGCAATAATGTGACTTGCTACACAGGCCATCAAGTAACCGCCACTGGCTGCAACCTTGTCCACCGAGACGAGAAGAGGAATATTTTTTTCCCTGATGCGCAGGAGTTGGGATGCCGCTAAACCGTGCTCATGCACAGTGCCACCCGAGTTCTCCAAGCGAACCAATACCTGATCATCTTCTGAGGCAACTGCAAGAACTGCAGAAACCTCCTCTCTAAGCGACGTAGTCGCTGTCGCACGTATATCTCCCTTGAAGTCGATCACATAAATACGCTTACGCTGAGATCCTTTCTTTGCAAACTTTTTCGCCTCTTTCTTCCTTTCTTTGGAAGTCTGTTTGAATTGATCTTTACCTTGTACCGCAAGCCTTACAGTGTCGCCCAATCCCTCAAGACGCTTATTTAGATGCTCGACTAAGAGCCCTTCCTGATGGGCACCACGCTTTGTCAATGTCACTATGATTCCAACCACAACCACTATGACAACCGCAGCGGTCCCAAGCTTCGCGAGAAAAAGCCCATAATCAAAAAGAAACTCAATCATAGATACACCGTTATTGAGACAACACTTCCCAAAGTCATTTTATAAACCAACATTGTTCATCTCTAGAACCCGGTCTGCTCTGTAACTAGAGCGAACAAGAGGGCCGGCAACGACCTCAAGAAAACCTCGTTCCAGCCCCCACTTCCGGTAAAGATCAAACTCCTCGGGGGAAACGTACCGTTTTACCTCTAAATGGTTCTTAGTCGGTCTTAAGTACTGACCAAGAGTTACGATATCCAGATTAATGTCACGCAAATCATCTAGAGCCTCCTTAATTTCGGTATCACTCTCGCCCAGCCCCAGCATCAAGCTGGTTTTCGTCAATATATCCGGGCGATACTTTTTAGAGTATGCAAGTAAGTTTAAAGTCTGATCATAATCAGCTCTTGGATCACGAACGTAGTGCGTCAACCGCCTCACAGTCTCCAAGTTCTGAGCAAAGACCTCTAAGCCTGAGTCCAAAACACATCGAACACTAGAAAGGTCGCCGGCAAAGTCTGGTGTCAACGCTTCAACCGCAGTCTGTGGACAACGCCTCTTTATCTCCGCAACACACTCGGCATAGTGACCAGATCCACCGTCAGCAAGGTCATCACGATCCACAGAGGTTAAGACGACATATTTCAGCCCCATACGTTCAACTGAACGCGCTGCATGCCCAGGTTCCTCAGGATCTAACCAACCGCGAGGATTGCCTGTATCAACCGCACAGAACCGACAAGCACGTGTGCAAACAGCCCCCATGAGCATCAAAGTGGCAGTACCGTTGGACCAACACTCCCCGATGTTCGGGCACATAGATTCTTCACAAACTGTAGCCAGCTTATGCTCTCGAACGGTTTTTCTTACTTCGTTGTACTTTACGCCCGATGGAATCCGGGCCTTCAGCCATGGAGGTTTCGGAACAACAGCCTGTTCCTGCCGTTCCTCGCGTACCTTGATACCATTTTTGATAGCCGTAAAACCTTCGGTGGTCTGGTACTTCGATCCACTATCCACCACTGGTATGCCACGAAATTGATTCACTAGAGGAATTGATCACTTATCATTGGTTCAAGCTTTGATTATCTCATGGTTTCTGAGAAGCGTCTTATGAGCCGTTATAAACCACCCAGCCCACAAAGTTCTAAATACATCACTCCGGAAGGAGCCCAAGCTCTACGAGAAGAACTAGAATTCTTATGGCGTCGAAAGAGGCCCGAGATAACGAATGCTGTTGCTGAAGCTGCAGCTCAAGGGGATCGTTCTGAGAATGCTGAGTATATCTACGGGAAAAAACAACTTAGAGAAATAGACCGTCGTATCCGATACCTACGAAAACGTCTTGATGGCATACAGATTGTGGGTCAACCTCCTAATGATACTGAAAGAGTGTTTTTTGGAGCGTGGTTTGAACTACGCGACCCACAAAACCGTGTGCGCATATTTCGAATAGTAGGCCCAGATGAGTTCGATTCTGCAGAGGAAAACATTAGCATGGATTCGCCACTTGGAATTGCTGTGATGGGCAAATCTCTAAACGATGAGATTGTTGTAAAAACACCAGATGGCCAACAAAAATATACGCTCGTCCGAATTAGCTATAGAGATTAGTGAATAATAAAGAACGCCCATCCCATAACCAGAGATCTCACAAAAAAGTTATGATTAACTTCACCGTTTGATTTACACGCTATAAAAAAACAACCAAAATATGTACGATTGGCTCTTATATATCCTTTTAACTGAAGAAGTTATTGACATATTTCGGCTAAGCTTTATAGAGAACTAATGTATACGCCGATGAACGCTCATATAAAAAGCTCGTTGGTACTAGCTACCATATTTACTCTGGCGCAGAATGTTGCGGCTCAGGATCTGCAAAACGCTCTTTTTGAGATAACTGAAAACGCTCGAGAAGATGCTTTGAATGCTCAAGCGGACAATTTTGCTGCTGGATTATGGGAGCAAGCGGAAGAGATTTTTAACGCAGCGAGCCAGTACCTAGAATCCGGCGACGCTACACAAGCACGTACCCAAGCTGAGACAGCCGAGGCTTTATTTCGCGATGCTGAGTTGACTGCCATAAAGGCACAATACCTTAGCAATACCCTCTCCCTACTAGGCCAGGCAGCTCAAGCCCGCGTGCCACGATACGCGCCTAAAACCTATGAAAGAGCACAAATGTTGCTTTCCCAAGCCGAACAAGCAATCAATGAAAATCGTTATGAAATGGAGTTGCCCATAAATCTCATTGAACAGGCTAACTACGAGGTGCGGCATGCTGTCTACCTAGCCGAACGAATTAGCGCTCTACGTGACGATGATTTGACTGAAGAAGACATGATCTTGGACCACGAATCACAAATCACCGAGATCGCTGCAGCAACAAATCGCACAGTGCAACTGGACACAGGTACCGAACCCATAATGCTCGGGGTAATAACCGATATAGAAGACGCTCACCAGCGTGAACTACAGCTCAAGCTTGATCTCGAAGAAAGTCGGAGACAAATTATTAGTCTTGAGGAAGAAATACGTGAGCTGGACGAACAACTAAGCGACCTCTCTGAAGAACACGTTGTATTGGTTCAAAGACTTGAAGCTGAAGAACGGATTCGTTCGCGGTTCACCAGAATGGAAACAATGTTCTCTAGTGAAGAAGTTCAAGTTTCTAGAGAAGGCAATAGCATTATCCTAAGACTCGTTGGTTTGACTTTTGAGGTTGGTCAATCAGACATCAATCCAACCTCTGGACATTTATTACGGAGAGTTTATAACGCCGTGGAAATATTTCCACGATCTCAGATTATCGTTGAAGGTCATACCGATTCCTATGGTGGCAGTCAATCTAATCTAACACTGTCAAGATCTCGGGCCGAAGCTATAGGTAATCATCTCAACACAGTACTGGGTTTGGCAGAATTTCGGGTTAGCGCAGTCGGTTATGGGCAGACTCGCCCTATCGCCAACAACGAAACATCGCAAGGACGCGCGCGAAACCGAAGAATCGAAATCCGGATAGAACCACAGGCAGAATAAATCAAGGTTTGAGCCAAGCTACTATTGACTCCGCTACTACACGATTGGCTAGGTAGCCGTAGGAGTTATGCACGTCCAAACCAGCATTACCACGAAAGTGGTTGTAAAACCCGGTTATATCCCGGAGTGATCTCAGGTGCCCAAGCTCTACCATCTCCCCGAAAAATGGCTTGAGTTCCGGACGAAAGGCCGTTAGCTCTCCTCTCGCTGAGAAATTCAACCAGTGAGCAATATTCGTCGGGTAACTTTGTCGCCCACTTCGCTCAGCCCCGCAGAGTCCTTTTTGAATCATCCTACTACCCAGCGGGCTGCCCAGCGTTATGAAAAGATCAATCTGTCCCGGTTCACGTTTCCCGCGAGATAGCTCCCATAGCGTATCGTAAGCTATCACTGACCCTAGGCTGTGCCCAATCAGAAGCACCCTTTCCCTTGCAGACCAAGCCTCGATCAACGCCTCTCGAAGAAGGCTGCGGATTTCAGTCGCGACGTGCCGTCTGTCCTGAAGATACCGATGAGCTTCAGTGATCGTCAGCCGCATCTCGGGTTTAACTATCAAACGGCCAAAGGCTGGCAATGTATCACCCAGTATGCGCAGCATTCTGGCTATTCTGATGGCGAGTGACTCTATCTCCTCAATGTCATCAGGGTTGGCATCAGGAACTTCTAAGATACGCTTGATACCAGGTCGATCTAGCTCAATATCACGATTTTTACCGTAGAAAAGATAGGTCCATGGGATCAATGTGAGCGCTTCTTTGGGAAACAACTGCGTAACTTGTGGTGATACGCGGCGGAGACCCTCTAGAAGACATCTGTACAGCTCCCGGTGATGAATGTCCGCTGGCGGCTTCGGTTTCATTCCAGGAACAAAAATAACGCGTGTGGATTTACTCACAGAACAACCTAAAAAATTAAACCGATTCGGTATAGTCTATCTACCAAGTGCACCAATATGGTGGTTTTAGATTCTGTTTTTAAGAGGGAAGGGCGTGCGATATCTTCACACGATGGTAAGAGTTAGCGATCTCGAAAAGTCACTGGACTTTTATTGCAACAAGCTCGGACTCAAGAAAACTCGGCACGATGACTATGAGGCGGGGCGCTTTAGCCTAATATTTGTGGCCCCCGAGGGCCAAGAGGAATGCCCGCTGGAGTTGACCTACAACTGGGATCCCGAGCCTTATGATGAAGGTCGAAATTTCGGTCACGTCGCCTATGAAGTGGATGATATTTATGCCACTTGCCAAGGATTGATGGACGCTGGCGTGGTGATTAACCGCCCCCCGCGAGATGGGCGTATGGCTTTTATTCGTTCCCCAGACAGCATCTCGGTAGAGCTTCTACAAAAGGGCGAACCACTAGCTATTACTGAACCATGGTCCTCCATGGAAAATATTGGGCACTGGTAATCTACCCAAGGTCTCTCGAAGAGAGTCTTTACCGATACAACGGTTGCAACACCTCTTCGGGTGTTTCTTCACCGCTTCTCGTCACCGGGCCCAGTTGTGTGAGCACGTTGGCTAGTGCTCTGCCATCCCAGCTACCAGAACTGGGACCATAGAGGCTTCTCTCCAGATCAACGACAGTCCTAGCAATATCCTCTGGGACTTCAACAGCTAAGTGTCCAAGTATTTTTGGCGCGTTAGGCAAAAACTGTTCAGCCCACTCCAGCAACAAATCCCGCGCCGTCTCTGCATCGTTGTTCGCACAGGCGGCACGAATCCCCCGAACCAATTGCCACTGATTTGCTTTTTGAGGAGTTTCCGCAACCGTGCTTGTGGCGATAGGTTTGCTGCCACGCCCACTAGAGCGTAAAAACGCCACCGTCAAAAGCCAAGCAACCAAAAGCGCTGCACTTACCCCTTGCCACAAACGTTCATTCCCAGCGACAACAGAGGGAGATGCCGACTCCACCGGGTTTTGGACTGCGCGTTCTACAAACTCATCCTGATTATCAAGAACTGTTATCCTGCGAGGGTTAACACGAGCTACCTCCCAGGCCTCTTCAACCACATTGAACCAAGGCAACTCAACGACAGGAATCGTCAGCTCACCCACCGATTGTGCGATGACGGCAAAGCGTTCCGTTCGCACCGACTGTATACCCCCGGAGGTGCTATCCCTGCTGAGTTCGGGTTGATCAGAGTACTGCTTAACACCTTCCGTCTGACCTAAAGTCAGCTCGGGAAGCTGAGTTTCAAGCACACCCTCAGCTGTGATCATTAACGTGCGGGTCTGCGGAATCCCAAGCGTGAACTCGCTAGGTTCACTGCTCCAACTCTCTGTAAAAGTTAAGTTACGTGCAGGTACCCAGGTCGCATCCGGGTGCTCTGGGGGGGGAGGAACTACCGGCCGGACTCTCAATGCTAGGGCATTAGAACGAAACCGTTGTAGGCTTGAAAACCCGGATGCCGTTATGACAACCGTTTCAAAAGTAGCCGGCTCAATGGCAAGGTCACCAGCCATCTGAGGGAATATTGCATAGTTACGTTCTAAAACGACAAAATTCTGCCCGTCACGTACAGCTTGATACTCTCGATCCTCGCCAATAGGCTCGATGATCACTTCTCCCCCCACCACCACTGGTGTTGTCAGGCTGGAGCGTCCTATGCTTACTGCTCGAAAGAGTCTTAGCGTGTAGATCACCTGAGACTGGACGTAGGCCACTGAGGGAGTTACCTCAACCTCCATAAAGATATCCCCAGGAGTGTCAGCTACGACGGCTGGAAGCACTTCGAGTTGTACTGGGTTGGACAAGAAACCTCCCAGTTCAAGGGGAGGGATCGTGATCGAACCTGCTATGCGCGGCATTAACTGCAAACGCCACTCCGTAACTTGGGTCGTTTGCCCTCCCGCCATCTGAATACTAGTGTTTCTGGAACGTTGAAGGATCTCGAACTCTCTAGAAAGAGGGGTCAAATCAGGTTCACCATTAACCCTACCCTCCATAAGCAGAACGAAAGTAAACGATTCATTCTCGCTGACCGTTGAACGATCTGTACTAGCACTTAATCGAACTTCTTGCGCACAGAGAAAAGTTGCAGCAAATAATCCACAGGAAATAGCAATAAGTCCCCGCAGTCTCACCACGGTTGCTCCTCGTCCCCCGGCCAAACGTAATTTCCATCCTGATCTATACCGAGACGCTGGTACTGGTAGAGAAACTTGCGCCGCAAGAGACCGCCTGGATCCTCGGGTATTCGTCTGAGCCATTGCTCCGCTGCCTGCTCGGATGCCCATTCTTCAAGCTCACCGGGGCTAGGCATAGGAGTATCCTCAGCCGGGGTTCCCTCAGGTTGTGATTCTGCAACCTCTCCTGTGGCCTGCGGGTCCTCTGGCTCGGGCGTCTGTGCATTTTGTGGTTCCATCCCTTGCTGAGGTTCCTGTGAATCTCCCTGTGAATCACTCTGAGAACTTTCATCGGAAAGATTCTGCTCAGAATCCTGGCTTTGCTCCCCACTTTGACCTTCAGAATCCTGAGGAGGTTGCTGCAATAAAAGATCACGATTGAACCGCGCGTCTTCATGGTCCGGGTCAAGTTCAAGCGCACGTTCATAGGCTTGGATTGCCTCAGGAATAGATCCTCGCTGGGCTAATGAGTTACCTCGATTGTAATGAGCATCTGGCGTTTCGATGCCACCTAGCGTCGCAGCACTAGCCTCATAGTTACCCGCTCGATACTGCGCTACTGCACGCCACTCGGGATTCCGGAAAAGCTCGCTGGCACGCTCATGATCCTCGGCTTGAAACGCCTCCTCTCCCTGCTGATCGGGACGCTTCCATAAGTCAGTCCAAGTTAGAGCATGTGCTTGTGGAACGGGCAACAAGATCGCAAAAAACAATATAAGAACCCACCCACGCCTAAAGGCGAGTGCCACAAATGGCAGTAACAGTAATACCAGCCACGGACCTTGATCATGCCAAACATCCGTTTGAAGTTCCCCAGGCTCGGACAAAACCCCGTCCCCAACCATAAGCGTGTCGGAAAATAGATAATCCAGATCCCTATCATCGGGTGTCAGGTTCGCGAACCGTCCACCACCAAGGTCTGCGAGTCTCTGTAAAGCCACCGAATTAACGCGAGCGACGACGACTTGACCTGCATTGTCGCTTAAAAATCCCCCGCCTCGTTGAACTATAGGACTCCCCTCCGCTGTACCAACCGCAAGTACATGAAGCTTGAGTCCATCAATTTGAATCTCGCGGGCCAACTCCATCATCCCCGGAGAAACCTCGGAATCAGTCACCAGAAGGATTTCTCCCCGACTAATCCCAGTGTGGCGCATGAGTTGAACGGCTCGACTAACTCCCGCCTCTGGATAGCTCCCACGACTCGGCATGATGTCGCTAGATAAGCTTGATACCAATGCTGAAATAGTTTGAGTGTCGGAGGTGAGCGGCGTCACAGTAAAGGCATGGGCAGAGAAGACGACTAGACCAGTTTGGCCTGTATCGCGCCGCTCTAGCAACGATAACAGTTTCAGTTTAGCGCGCTCCAAGCGGCTTGGCTCAATGTCACCAGCATCCATTGATCTAGATAGATCAAGTGCGATGACGAGCGCCTCCTCGGAACGAAACGCTGGTACCGGCAGACGCTCCCAAGTAGGTCCAGCCAAAGCCAGGGTTGCTAATAGCCAGGCTGCTAAAGCGCCACTAGCCAACCAGCGATACTGACTTAAACCTGAATCAGCGCTCGTAAGCACGTAGGGTTGTAAGGCCTTATCTACAAACACCTGCCAACGCCCTAAAGATCCTCTACCGCGGGTGATCTTCCAAATAAGCCAAACTCCAAACGGTAAGACGATCAGCCAAAAGGGTCGTATGAAGTGAAACTCAACCAAGGGACGCCTCCAGATTCAAACCGCCCATCCCCTGTCGGATGCTGACAATGGTCCATGCAAGACTCAAGCACAACGCCAGGCCCAAAGGCCAGTAGAAGTACTCCGTGACGGGTCTGAATCCTTCTTCCTCCCTAGCGGCAGGCTCCAGCTCATCCAACATTGCGTAGATGCGTTGGAGCTCTTCTGTATCGCGAGCTCGAAAATAAACTCCCCCAGTTCCCTCAGCTATGGTTGTTAGCATCTGCTCATCCAAATCCGCAGACGGGTTTATCTGGCGAACTCCGAATAAAGATCGCACCATCAAAGCATCGGCACCAATTCCCACGGTATAGATCACCATTCCGCGGTCCCGTGCGAGATCAGCCGCCTTGAGAGGATCAACCGCCCCAGCCGTATTCGCACCATCGGTCAAAAGAATCAGCACTCGACGATTCTCATCAATACCCGCGTCGGTAAGCGTCTTGATACCGAGGCCGATTGCATCACCAATCGCCGTTTCCTTTCCAGCTAATCCGATTACAGCCTCGTCCAAAAACGTCTTCACTGTATCGCGATCGAAGGTCAGTGGTGTTTGCAGATAAGTTTCGCGACCAAAAAGAATGAGCCCGATGCGATCCCCTATGCGTCGCTCAATGAATTCTCTCGCAACAGATTTGGTGGCAGTCAGTCTATCCACCCACTCGCCACCAAGTTGAAAATCTTGTTCCTCCATGCTGCCTGATAGATCAACCGCAACTAGGAGATCACGGCCTGTTACAGGGAGTGCGGTCGGTTCACCAATGTGTTGCGGCCTCGCGGCCGCAATGAGAACAAGTGCCCATATGCCCCATAGCAGCAGGAGCCTCCCAGCCGGACGACCGCTGGCAGCCCCGGCACTCGTTAGTCCAATAAACTCGCCGGGATCAGGAACTTTCAAAGCAGCATCACGATCAATTGGGTCAACATTTGACCATCGCCGAACCAGCCATGGGATAGGTAACCCCAACAAAATCCACGGCCATGCAAAATACCACGTCACGTTAGATTCTCACCGGCTGAGCCTTGACCCAAGCAATACAGAGCACTCCCAGCTCTAGGCAGCGTTCGCTCTCAAGGCTCTCAACTGTCGTGTAAGGAGCTGATAACAGCAGCCGCCCAGCACCGCGGGTGAAGCCCGTCTGTTTCCAGCAGGTATCCAGGAACGAGAGCCACCCCTCCCCAACTAAACCTGCCACTCGATCCGGATCACTGCTTACCGTCATCGCGAAACGTCTCAATGTAATCGATATTCTCTGGGCACAGTAAACAGGCTCCTCGCCCGCATGCAGCGCTCCCATGGCCTTTCGTAGCTCTCGACCCGCAGCACGGTGGCGACGCGTGGCATAAAAACGTATCGCTAATGATGAAACCGCGATCAATGCCAGTCCGCCAAGAAACCACCACCCGAACGCTAAAGGCCACCAAGCAACTGCCTCCGGAAGGTGGATATCCCGCAATGGTATCTGAGTTGGATCGAGGCTCGGATTCATCGGCCTTTGAAGTGTCTCGTAAGCACACTGTAAGGATCTATAGCAGTGGAACACTCTAGCAACTGAACTCCAGGGAGACGAGAGAGATTCTCCAGAGGTGCCCGGATGGCCTGAAAACGGTCATGATAGGTCTCCCGGGAACGAACGTTCTCGGTGTCGATAACCACCGATCGGTTACCCATATGAACACGATACCGGCCAGGGGGTGGAAGCGTGCTTTCCAGAGGATCAAAGAATTGCACTAAGGACACGTCGCTGTGGCGGGCTAGTTGCCGGAGATGGCTTTCAAACGAATCTGGAAGTGAGCGAAAATCACTGAGTAAGAAAATCTGGCTGCCGGGTCGCGCGACCCTCATCAGCCGTAAAAGAGAGCGCCGTGTCTCGGGAGTCTGCGTAGCTTGCCCCGCAGACATCCAAAAAGTGGGCTCAGTAAGCACGCGGAAGAATCTCAGTGCGGCGCGGTGCCCGAGGCAGGGCCTGAGTTCTACGTGTTCACGCTCGGAGAAAACCAGTCCACCGAGGCGGTCACCGTTAGCCACGGCACTCCACGCTACAAGGGCGGCGGTTTGAGCAGCCCTTACTGCCTTGTAGGCGCCTTTGGTAGCGAACATCATAGACTTGCGAAGATCAAGCCAGATGAACACAGGACGATCCCGTTCCTCTCGAAAAACCTTGGTATGAGGTTTCCCCGTGCGCGCAGTAACGCGCCAGTCAATGGTACGCAAATCGTCACCGGGCTCATAAGGACGGGCTTCGTCAAATTCGACACCTCTACCTTTGAACCGAGATATGTGCCCCCCAGCGTCCAATGCACGCACGCGTGATGCACCAACACGAAGGGATTCACCGGTTTGCTTCAGCCCAATGAGTTCAGCCAGCTCGATTCGCGCCGGTGAGGACACGGTCGCTGGCACTCCGCTTGTCACGGAACTCCGATCCGAGAGACAAGCATGTCAACTATCTGGTCTGGCGTTTGCCCGGCAGCCTCCGCTTCGAAGCTAAGCAGAATCCGGTGTCGCAGGATGTCATGTACCACCGATTGGATATCTTCCGGAGTTACGTAATCCCGACAAGCAAGCCAAGCGTGGGCGCGAGCACATCTATCTAGGGCAATGGTCGCCCTCGGGCTGGCCCCGTACTGTAAAAGCCCTTGAAGATCATCGCCGTACCGATCAGCCTTTCTTGTCGCAAGCACGATCTGCACGATGTATTCCTCAAGTGGCTCAGATAGATGCAGTGCCAAAACATCCTGACGGGCCGCCAGTATATCTGCCTGAGTTAGTACCGTCTGAGGTTGAAACAGTTCTGCGTCTGTTACAGAGCGTTTTGCTTCGGCCCGATTAAGTTCCAGAATTGCGTGTTCACCGTCGGCATCTGGGTAGTCTACGAACACATGCATTAAAAAACGGTCCAACTGTGCCTCAGGAAGTGGGTAAGTGCCTTCCTGCTCAATGGGGTTCTGGGTTGCCATAACCATGAAGAGCTCGGGCAAAGGATAGGTTACTGAACCAACGGTTATCTGTCGCTCCCCCATCGCCTCAAGAAGTGCTGACTGAACTTTCGCTGGTGCCCGATTAACTTCATCGGCAAGAACCAGATTGTGAAATAGCGGCCCCTGACGAAATACAAATGAGCTGTCTTGAGGACGATAGATCTCGGTACCGGTAAGATCGGCCGGAAGTAGGTCAGGCGTGAATTGTAGACGATGGAAATCCCCTTCAACGCTGTTACTCAATACCTTTATTGCCCTGGTTTTCGCAAGCCCGGGCGCACCCTCCACCAGGATATGTCCATCACAGAGCAACGCCACCAACATACGATTGAGAAGAGCCGCCTGTCCAACGACGAGGGCGGCCAGATGTGCTTCAAGGGCAGCGAACTTTTCTTGTAAGGACATAGGCTTAAGCGCGGCTCAAAGCGGTGAATCTTACCGATCTGGGACACCGCAAGCCACTGGCTACAAGGGCTTCCGGTGTGGTTTGCCCCCGAAATCAGTGACAAACGTTATTCGAGAGTCCTATGGTGAACGCACCGATCCGGCCGTTGACAGCCGAGATGTAGCTAACCTCTTGTTTCTCAAGATCTATCACCGCTACCTCAGCACTGTCGCTTGAGGCGAGATACGCCTGCCGCCCATCGGAAGAACCCAGGGCACCCAGCGGTATGAAGTTGAGCTCCCCTGACTCGATCACCGATTTTCGATTGTTGTCGTAAATGTAAAAGTTACGATTCTCAGAGCTTGCTAGGAGATTCATGCGATCAAACCGTCCGACCGTAACCAGATCAATTCCTTTGCCGATCACCACGTCATCAAATTCCGTAAATAGATGCTGCTCGATGGAAACGAACCGACCAGACTCCTTATCCATCATGTATAAAAATACCCCTTCAGGCGTCGTGTATGGGCGAGCCGGTCGCGCTCCAATATCAAATGTCTTGTAAACAACTTTCGAGAATGCATTGATACTGTAGACCTCTCCAGTCGTTTCGTTTGCGACATAGACGTAACGCCCATCTAAACTCCGGCTAGGGGAAGAAAGCATTTGCCCAAGCTCATCCGTCACTTCAATCTCGGAAGTTCGTTTGACGTTACTATCGATTAGCCCGATCGTTCCATCCCGATCATTGCTGTACCAGATATCGACTTCGTTGGGATCGAAGAGAACATCCGTCGTCGGTGGAAAATCTTCAAGTGTGAATAGTATCTGCCCTCCGTATGCCGAGAACAGCACAAAACTACCTGCCTCACTGTCGCTGAATCCGATCTTAGAACCTGTGGTATCGAGTACCATGTGTCGCGGCACCATAGGCAACACAACCTCCTTCGCAAGCTTCTGAGTCTTCAGGTTGTACATACTGACGAGCTGCTGTTCGAGATTGGTATAGATCAGGACGGGTGCGAAAGGCGTGGCGATCAGATCGTCAACTCTATGTTTTGTTTCGATTCGGAAAACAACCTCATTTACCCGAAGATCGATCACGTCGATGATGGGATCCACCGCATCAGCAACGAACATTAAATGCTGCGGGTTAGAGATATCGACCGCTGCTAAAAGATTTAACGGACTCTGCAAAAAAACGACAAAGGCAATTAGTAATTGTCTTAAGAGAGAAATTTTCATAACAATCGCGCTCCGTCTTTCCTTCTAGATCAATCCAAGATATGGGTAAATCATGTCACTGACAACATGAAAATTGTCAGTGACCAAGATCAGTCCGAAAATAATAATAATGGCCATACTCGCATAGCTCAGCGGTTTGGAGTTATTAGCCAAAAACATCAGTATGCTGTCCATCTTCGAGATGTAATAAGCAGAAAGTAGAAACGGAATCGCCACACCGATACCAAATGTCAGCATGATCCCCGCTCCAATCGAAGCACTTCCGATGGCACCAACATAAACTACCAGCGTAGCGACGATCGCACCGCCAAAACATGCTGTACATCCCAGTGCATAACCCATGGAGGTCAGAACGGTACCCACCGTATCCCGGAAGGACAATGACTCCATGGCGCGACGATCGGGTATGCGGCAAGCAAAATCGCGCGTCCCTCTAAAACCTATCCACAATCCCAAGAGAATCACGATAACACCGGACACAACAGCCACAAGACGACTATATTCCGAGAAAGCAAGCTGAGCCTGATGGCCCACCGCCCCGATAAATGCTCCTGCCAGTGCGTATAGAGAAATAAAACCTAGGACGAAAGCAAATGCGAGCTGGGTTATTTTTCGACGGATGAAGGGAGTCAGTTGAACCGCGCCTCCCACCGCCTGCCCAGGTACCGTGGAAAACCCAGCGATGACGCCCCCAAAAACCACAACAAGTTGAAGCAAACAGGGTGTCAGTACCGAGGAAAGAAGGCCCGCCCCCAGAGCGAGCACTGCTACTGGTGTGATGTCCGCACTGGATTTCAGTTCATCTGGCAAGCTATACGGAGCCTCCCAACTTCCCACGAAAGTAAGCGGTCGCTCACTCCCCAAGTAGCGATTGGAGATATAGAGTCGCAATCGTCCCGCTCCTTCTATATCGATTAGATTCCCCTCAGCATCGCGTTTCGGAAAGGTGTAGACACTTAACCGATGGTGCCCCACAAGACTTGGACCATCCGAGACTGACGGAAAGTACTCATCGTCACCGACGCGCAAAGACGCCACTGGCACCTCATCTGGTAAATCGCCCCGGTGAATAGTTTCAGCAACAAAAAAGATTAGGTTTCTGTCCGGCCGAAGATTCCCAACGATAGTTGCCCGATCGACATACTGGAAGTACTCGTCGGTGGCCAACGTCGCGGTAATCTCTAAGTCTGGCGTACGGATAAGCTCCCGAGTCAAGTAACGGGACACGCTACCAGCCTTGATCATGCGGCTATCGTCTCCGACGCCCCTGAGCAGTTGTTGACCCTGTACAAAGTACGGAAAGACTAGCCATGACGAAGCAATAACAAATCCTAAGAATAAAAGCGCGCTCAGCTTAATAGGGTTGGTGCGGGTTGCGATGTCCATATCAGTTACGCTTTATCGCATGGCTTGAATCAGAGTATCTGCCGGGGTCGAAAAAGTGAAAACATCTACCAGCTTTCCTATCGGATCAATTAGATAAACGTTCGCCGTGTGTTGCACGGTATAGTTGTTCTGCGTCTTGGTAACTGCATAACTTACCTTGAAGTTACTCGCCGCAGTGTTGATCTGCTCGATACTGCCGCCAAGGCCCATCATGCGCTCGCCAAACCTCGAGGCATAATCATCCGTCGTCGTCGGGGAGTCACGCTCGGTATCGACGCTAACGAAAATGCCCGTTGCTTCCTTTTCTACATCCCTAAGTGCTTTACCCATATTCAACACCATCATTGGGCAGACAGTCGGACAGTGAGTAAAGCCGAAGCCGAGGAGAATGTACTGTCCTAGAAAATCTTCGACTGAGACGATGTTTCCATTGCGATCTGTCAACTCGAACTCGACGAGGATGTCTCCGAGTGGATTACTGTCAGAGAGTCCAGCCTCGGCGAAATGACCTGCATGTGACTCGTCCGCTACATTGTGTCCCGAGGAGGTATCAGCGCTCGTATGCTGTGCCGACAAGATTCCGGGCAACAACATCACAACGCTCACTATCGCGAATAGTGTTACTCCAATATCTCCATCAACCCTTGTCATACTTTTTAGAGACCTCGAGTCTAGTTTTTAGGGCTATTCCCAAATCGTGGGCTCCGACGCGCGCTCCCCGCGTCGATTCCAGCATCTAGTAGTCCAGAATAGCTCCTCCCGCCGGATTGATACCACCGTGAAAATTACCCTGATCTCGAACGGTGCGAGATTCCCCGTTCTCATCGTAATGCACCCAGATGAGTCCATGAGCGTCGCCATTTCCTGGCATTTCTATCTTCGTGAGGAGTTCCTTAGTCTCCACGTCGTAGACATATATCCGACCCTCACCGTTACTGGTAGCCCACATCTCCTTACCATTAGGTGAGAGGAGCACGTGATCGGTCTTGTAGGGGCCGTAGAGCGTTTCCACAGCGTGACCCAACTCGGTGTCTATGATGGTGATGGTACGGCCCAGATGATGGGCGGCCTCTCCTTTGTCAGCAACCCAGAGCTCGCTCTCATCTGCATTCAGGGATGCACCGTAAGGCCCAATACCTGTGCCATTGGTCCAGACCACTTCCCCGGTTTCGATATCGATCTTCGAGGCGTTGGACATGGAGTTAACGATGTACATGTACTCTTTTGCGGCATCGACAATTAGCCAGTTGGGACGATACCCAGGAATGGGGTATTCCTGTAAGACCGTCCAGGTATCGGGGTCAATTTTTGCAACCCAGAAGGGGCGCATAGCCATGAGCCTGCCCTGATACATGCTAACGGCAGCACTCATGCCTGTGGAACGCCCGCGCGCGTAGCCGGCAGGTTCCATGAGGGCATATATGTACTCATAGTCCCTATCCGTCCACGCCGTATATACGTAGCCACCGAGATCTACATCCCTGACACCACTCACGATCTGATCAGTTTCCGGATCCAGCAACGCGATGGCCAGCCCATCCGGATCCCGCGCGAAATAGTCAATCATGACGTAATCCCGAAACACCTGCCCGTGATGGAGACGCCCACCAATGGCAATTTGTTTTATGGGCTGTAGCGTTAGGGCATCCACTTTCAACAACGTCGCCGAAGTGCTTAGGTTCGTTGTCGTATCAATGTCCCCTCCTGGTCTCGCGCCGATGATGTATACGTATCGGCCGTCCGGCGACATAAGCGAGGTATGCACCACTGCACGCAGGTTCACCGGCAACATGTAGCTTGCAATGACTTCCTTGGTTTCCGCATCACCAACGACGACCTGGTTACTCTCCGGTGGAGCATATCCATCAAATAGAACTGAGGGTGAGCTGGTTGTACCCACGTTCTCGTAAAAGTAAGTTTTACCTGGTTGAGGTTGAAACTTGGGTTCACCAGGATCAAAGGTGGTGATGACCTGGGTCTGGTAGTGGCTGGTCAGACTCCCTTCCTTCGACCGCCGGGTCCAGGTCTCCTGAACGGAGGCAAACGTCTCAATGGCCTCCACCTGCAAATCTCGTGGCGTTTTCGCAAACTCCAACTGGTCAGCCTGATTAGCCTTTACGGCGGCAAGCGCCGACAACCACTGCCCAGGTAAATCGGCATCCAATGGTAAATCTGCCAACGTACGAATGTACATGGCAATAGCCACCAGATCGGCGTCACTAGGATCCATCTCCGAGACGATCACACCCATTATCGGGTTACTCTCCAGTTGATCAAAAATATCAGCGGGCGTCGGACCAAAATGCAAACTGGGTCCAACCAGACCCTCACCCGTCTCCGAGTGACATACCCAGCAACCAATGTCAGCGTGGAAAAGCTCCCCACCACGCTCCACCAATGCGTCGATGGATTCTTGAGCAGCAAGGGATCCAGCAAAGAGCAAAACACTAAAAATCTTGAGTAAGAATTGACGTCCCATGCCCACTACCTCTCAGTTTAAGTTCGGTTAACAACAAAATACGGGAAATTCATCCAAATTGCGCGCTACTGTGCGATATCCTCAAGACGCTTATTCTTAGTTTCGATCATCCGAGAACCAGCCAGTCCACCAATTACACTGACTCCAGCAAACACCAAAAAGACGGCGGCAATGCCCTGAGCCGTTACCATGAATCCGACGACTGCGGGAGCCACTGCTGATGCGAGCCGCAGCCAGGAGGTTGCCAGACCTGTACCGATAGCTCGCATGCGGGTGGGATAAATTTCAGGTGTGTAAAGATAAAGAACCGTGTTGGTGGAACCAATGATTCCGTAGCTTAACGTCCCAAGGATCATGAGCGACACAACGCTCTCGGCGCCTGATAGACCGAGGATACCGAGCATCAAACCTCCCAGGACGAACGAAGCAGTCACCCAGCGCCGTCGTCCAATGCGATCAATGGTGAATGCGCAAACCAATAACAGAACAACTTGCGCAACATTGGTCATGGATGCCGCTCGCAGCGATGTTTGTAGGTCTAGTTCATAGACGGTGTTGTAGAGCGTTGGCAGCCAGTTATTTAAGCCATTGGCAATGAAATAAGCGCTCGCCCATAGCACCCAAACCACCAGGGTACGTATGCGAAAAGCGCCTGAGAGGAGTTCCGCCCAGGAAGTTTTCACAGCGACGGGCGTCGGCGGGACCGGAACGTCTTCCAGCTTCAAATCAGGCTGTAACCTACGCGTGGTACTCGCCTCGACCCCCTCGATAACGGTCTCAGCCTCACTTAGCCTACCTCTCGTGATTAACCAACGTGGAGATTCCGGCAAAAACCAGATGAAAATAGCAATCACCAAACCGGGTATTGCACCAATTAAGAACATTGACTGCCAGCCCAGTGTTGGAACGACAATTGCACCAATCTGCCCCGTCGCCATAAGACCGATTGGAAAGATCATTTCGTATAGAAGAAAGAACCTCCCCCGGCCAACCGCCTGTGACAACTCACTGATATAGACCGCCGCAACCGGTACGTGCCCGCCGATTCCTATTCCCTGTATGAATCGCGTGACAAGCAGTGCATTGAAGTGCCCGGCGAATGCGCAAGCCAAACTCATGATGGACATGATAAAAACCGCGACCGTAGTTCCACGAGTTCGTCCAAAACGCTCAGCAATAGAGCTGAACGCCAACGCCCCAATCAACTGCCCAACGTAGCTCGCAGCAATCAGTATTCCGATCTGGCCCGGGGTGATTCCCCAGAGACCTATTAGCACCGGTAACGCAAAAGCTAGGGACAACGCATCGAATGCATCGAAAAACGTGGCGGTTCCCATGACAATACGAGCTTTGGTGTGCCACCGGGAAAAAGGTACATTTTCCATCCGCGCCATGAGCTGCGCACGCACCAGCGCATTGTTATTTTCAGACCCGCCCGTATCAGCTAATGCGCCTGATCTCATGCAGTCTCCAGCGGAACATTCCACGCGTCGTAGCCGTAAAGCCAACTCGTATCTTGATCTCCACCCTGCATCCAAGTGTTGGCGCTGGAAATTGCCTGAATTTTGGCGGTACGCGGTTTTCGGTTGGCTTCGTAGAGCCGGAAAGCACTCACCAAATCCTCGCCTTCTACAGCCTCAAGACAACGTGCTAGCACCGCAGCATCCTCGATAGCAGTGGCCGCACCTTGCGCCATGTAGGGGGTCATCGGGTGACATGAATCCCCCAACAACACAACTCGACCATCACTCCATCTCGGCAAAGGCTCACGCTCCAGGATGGCCCACTTATGGCAATCCGGGCAAGCCGCCAGCACAGCACGCACATCAGGATGAAACCCCTCGTAGGCACCACGAAGCTCTTTAACATCTCCTTTCGCTGACCAAGACTCTGGCGTCAACCAATCTGCTGACTCCGGCACACTGGTCACAAAATAAATCTCGCCGCGGTTGGATGTAACGTAATAGATAACGATGTGTCGATCGATACCCCACCACTTAGTGCGCGACGGTCCAAGGTCCTTGCCACGGAGCCGCTCAGTTGAGAACACGGCACGGTAGGCAATACGCCCCTTATGGATCGGCTCATCCGGTCCAACCACTAGCTCACGGACCAGCGAGTGCACACCATCTGCTCCCACCACAGCATCCACGACTGCGGTCGTGCCATCCTCAAAGGTTAGTGTGACGTTAGCGGCTCCTTCGTCCAATCCAACTAGCTTCTTGTTAAAGTGGATGGTGCCCTGTGGGATCACAGAGGCTAGAGCATTAGTCAGGTCAGCGCGATGCATGCACAGATAGGGCGCACCGAAGAGGTCTTCGGGCATGGGCAACTCTTTCAGAACTTTCCCAGTGTCCCATGCTCTGTTCAGATGAGAGTGGGGCTCAAAGGAAGTTTTGCGTAATGGCTCCTCAACACCGATTCGCCGAAGCACCTTCATGGAATTCGGCATCATTTGAATGCCCGCTCCGATGCGTTCGAAACGAGCAGCTTGTTCATAGATCTCAACCTGCATGCCTATACCGCGCAGAGTTGCGGCCGCGGCGAGCCCACCCATACCGGCACCGACGATTGCAATCGAGCGCTGGCTCGAACTCATTATTTTTGTTCCTAGTCGAGAGGGCCTGAATTATACGGGCAACAAGCTCTCCTCTCCCCACTGCTAGCATTATCGGCGTAGAAAACACTGCCTACCTAAGCCATAAAAGAGGCCGCCCGTTATACTCCTAGCTCGCATAATAAATTAGGTCCCATAGTGAAATTAGGATTTCTCGGACTCGGTAAAATGGGTGCGCCCATGGCTTTACGGCTACTGGAAACTGGGTTCCCGCTCACAGTGTGGAACAGAACCATTGAGAAGACAGAAACCCTTACAGAGTCGGGGGCTAGTATTGCTGCTAATGCCGCCGAGGTATCAGCAAACGCAGAAATCGTACTATCCATGCTTGGAGACGATGATGCGGCACGCGAGGTGTTCAACGGACCTGACGGACTCTTATCCGTTCCCGTTAGAAATAAGCTCTTTATAGAAATGGGTACGCTGCAACCTCAGACCGCAAAGGATCTCGAAAGTCTGTGCCAGAAAT
>DBZY01000064.1:81711-93580 GCA_002311835.1 Proteobacteria bacterium UBA1148
TGATGGCCCTGGTGGGCGGAAGCGAGGCTGACCTTGAGCGCGCAAGGCCTGTACTTGATGCGCTCACTCGACGAATCGTTCACGTTGGTCCAGTCGGCCATGGGTCCCTGATGAAGCTCGTGATTAATCTACCCTTGGCGGTCTATTGGCAGTCTCTTGCGGAGGCAAGCGCCATGGGTCATGCGGGCGGGCTGGATTTAAGTGTAATGCTGGACGTGATGAAGGACAGCGGCGCATCCTTGGCAGCCTTCCCTAAAAAAATACCGGAGATTCTGGGTCAATCGGCGGCCGTGGCTTTCAATATCGATACACTGCACAAAGATGTAAAGTCAATATTAGAAACGGGTCGTGAATTAGGTGTTCCCATGGAAATGACTAACACCATGCTTTCGGCTTGTGAATCCGCCCAGAAAGCAGGTTTGGGTTCGACCGATGCAGTCACGCTCGTGAGATTTATGATTGATTCACTTAACGAGTCGAATTAAAAGGCCAACATTATTTTCGAGTGGGTCAACGCAAAAACTTTTGAAAAGGTTAAAGGATGAAGTTAATCAAACTTACTTTTGCTATAGCCGTATCTAGTGTCGTTAGTCATTCGTTACTGCTCGCACAGGAATCTCCCGATCAAATTTTTCTAAATGGCAAAATCGCTACCGTTGATGATTTCTTTTCCATCAGTGAAGCGGTCGCGATTAAGGGCGACCGAATATTAGCCGTTGGCACTAACGAGGAAATTGAGTCTCTCTCAGAACCCAGTACGCCGAGGACGAATCTCGACGGACGAACTGTTATCCCGGGACTTATTGATAACCACAATCACGTCGTCCGGGCCACAGAGTACTGGCCAAACGAAGCGCGGTTAGATGGCGTAACGAACCGTTCAGAAGCGCTAGAAATTCTTAGTGCAAAAGCGGAAACCCTAGCCTCGGGTAACTGGCTAATGTCACTGGGAGGCTGGAGCGAGGCTCAGTTCATTGATAGTCAAGCGGACTTTACACTGGCAGAACTTGATGCAGTGGCGCCGGGACGACCTGCATTTATTCAGTCCGTCTATCATCATGCCTTCGGCAATACAGCCTGGTTCAACGCCATGGGCATCCCGCTGAATACCTCCGAGGAAGAGCAGTCCGCCACCGGTCTTGCGGCCCACGTGGTACGGGATGTGAGCGGCCAGGTGACCGGCCGACTGAATGGTGGTTTTCCTATGATAGAACTTGCTCTGCAGAATTTTCCGCCCGTCTCGAGCGAGCAGCAGATTGAAGCCATAAAGTCATCGTTCACCCATCTGAATAGCATCGGTCTCACCACAGTCTACGACCCCGCTGGAGTCGGAATTAGGCGGGAGAGTTATGCAAGACTCCGGGAAATCGCCCTAGACTCCGGGCTAACGGTACGCATCTACCACACTTTAGGTGGCAGCACGCCACGAACACCCCGAGACGCGAGGGATCTCATCGCAGAAATTGAGGGCTCAAAACCTTTTCAAGGTAACGTATTTATCGATCTAATCGCTGTCGGGGAAATTTATTACACGCCATTCCACTGGGATAACACTCTCCAGCCAACCAACCCGGAAAGTAATGACGTTGCATGGGCGCGTCAGATATTAATTGCCTCCGCACAAGGCGGCTGGTCGGTGCAAACACATGCCACACAGCCCGAGACCATTGATTACCTCCTAGATCTCGTTGCTGAGGTGAACCAGATACATCCTGTACGACAACTACGCTGGTCCATCACGCACGCTGACAACATTAATGCTGAGCAGCTGGAACGTGTAAGGCATCTGGGTATGAATATTCAGCTTCGTAGCAATACGGTTATGGGTGGGCGTGGCCCCGTCTTCGAAAAATTTGGTGATGCAGCGTACAACATGCCTCCTCTCCGAATGGTGCAGGACAGTGGTGTTTCCTACGGCCTTGGTACGGATGGTACGAAGGCTGCTCAAATCAATCCATTCGTCACTCTATGGTGGGCGGTCACCGGCAAAGCGTTGAACGGCGAGATCATACAACACCAAACCTTAACAAGAGAAGAAGCCTTAATTGCAACCACACGCGCTAATGCGTTGTTGATGTTTCAGGAACAAAACATAGGGGCGATCAAACCAGGTTTACTCGCTGACATGCTCGTCTTGGATAGGGATTATTTCACCGTACCAGCAGATGAAATTAAAGATATTCGCCCAGTGGCAACCATCGTAGGTGGACGCATCGTTTATGGGAATCTCTAGCGGACGTGGATGACCCAGAACACCCCTCTTTGAGGCGAAAGTGTCAAAGGTCATAGCTACGACGACCTGCGAGCGATTCGATCCGAACCCGAAAGCTCCGGCGCAGCAGCCCCCAGCGCGATCATGCGATACGCACATGCACATTTGTGGACCGGCATCCCGTTATGCGTATTCTAAAAATCGAATCTACACGCCACCTGACGCCCTGCTATCCGATTATGTTCACCTTGCGGCGACACTCGGACTTGAACGAGTCGTCTTTGTCCAACCGAGCGTTTACGGCACTGATAACACCGTGATGCTCACTGCAATGGACAACTGCCCACTCACCAACAGAGGCATCGCCGTGCTGGGTGAGGACGTTACCGATGCCGAAATCGAATCATTGAATCAAGCGCAAGTGCGTGGTGTCCGATTTAATCTTGTAGATGTCATCATGCCCGGTACAGACCTGCCCCTAGAGTCCATCAAAAGGTTTGCAAATCGAATTGCTCCTCTTGGCTGGCATGTGGAGTTATTGCTACACGTGGATGATTTCCCACACCTAGACGATGACTTGGGCGACTTGCCAGTTGACCTAGTTGTGGGACATCTAGGCTACTTTCGTCCAGGCAAAACGCCTGAAGACCCTGGTTTCCAGGCACTAGTTCGCCTCATGAAAGCCAAACGCTGCTGGACGAAACTCACGGGACCTTATCGAGTGTCATCCGAGTCTTACCCTTATAACAGCGTAAAGCCGTTCGCAGAATTTCTGTTTTCGGAGGCTGCGGAGCAGTTGCTATGGGGCTCCGATTGGCCCCACGTCTGCATAAAAACACCCATGCCGAACGATGGTGATTTACTAAAACTTCTATCGGAGTGGGTTCCAGAATCTGAGATCCGTCATAAAATACTCGTCGAGAATCCATCTCGTCTCTACGGTTTCTAAAACCATTGCTTGGGAAAATTAGTAGGAGCATTCATGTCAGGGCACGTCTTTCGAGGAGTACTCGTTCCGGTACTGACCCCATTCCGACCGGATTTATCTCCCGATGTCGATGCGTTCGTTACTCACTGCCGTTGGTTACTCAATAGAGGCGCGCACGGCCTCGCAGTTTTTGGAACAACTAGTGAGGCTAACTCAATTGGATTGGAAGAACGCATGGCACTATTGGAACACCTTATTGATAGCGGCATTTCTCCTAGCGTTTTGATGCCTGGAACAGGCACGAGTGCACTAACGGACACGGTTCGGTTGACTGCGCATGCGGTGGAGCATGGATGTGCCGGTGTCTTGGTGCTGCCACCGTTTTACTACAAAGCCATCGACGACGATGGCTTATTTGCAAGTTATTCCGAAATCATACAACGGGTGGGCAGTGATTCATTGCAAGTTTATCTCTATCACATTCCGCCTATTTCGCAGGTACACCTATCCCTCAAACTGATTGGGCGCTTGCTGAGTGCTTACGAGAACACAATCGTAGGTTTAAAGGATAGCTCCGGTGACTGGAGTAATACCGAGACGGTACTCAGAGAATACCCAACGCTTGCTACATTCTGCGGCTCGGAAGTATTTCTTTTAGAGACCCTACGAAAGGGTGGTGCAGGGTCTATCACTGCGACAGCTAATGTAAACGTAGCGGAGATTCGAAAAACATTTGAGCGTTGGCAAGAAGGTAATGCGAATAAACTTCAAAAAGAAATTAACTCGGTGCGTAAAGTATTCGAGAAATATCCACTAATTCCGAGTTTGAAAGCAATCACCGCCGAATTCTACAATTCATCAGACTGGTGCAGAGTGCGTCCTCCACTCCGCGCCCTAAGCGTAACTGACACCGAAGGGCTTATAAAATCTTTGACAAATCTAGGATTCAAGATGTGAACTGAACACTCGAACTACCCATCCTGTAGGGGTTTGCCCGAAGACATTCCATTCAAAACGAATCTTTAGCTGGCAAGCTTTGCGAGGGTTACAGCTAAAACACGGGTGACAGTAGCAAGATCTGATGGTTCACAGTTTTCCGCCTCATTGTGGCTAATTCCTTCCTCACAAGGAGAAAAAATCATTCCTGTGGGACAATGGTAGTGAAGTTGCCGAGCATCGTGCCCCGCCATAGATAAAATCGGTTTATTTTCTATCCCAAGTTCCTGAGCTGAGTTAGAGATACAAGCCCTGATTTCATTGGGGAATTCCAATGAATCAGACGTAGCGATCTCCATCACCTCGACAGCGCAGGGGCCACGATTTTCCTCACACAACCCAGATATGGCATTACCGAGTCGCTTTAGTGTCTGTCCATCAGGATGACGTATATCGATCGAGAACAGCACGTTTGATGGCACCACAGACGGTACATTTGGCGATACCTGGAATAAGCCGGTAGTGAACTTTACCTGGTCCGTATCAAAGGCTTGGCGCATTGCACCAATCATTTCAAGAGCTGAAAAAAGCGCGTCCTTTCTATCGGACATGGGTAGTGTGCCAGCGTGACCCTCATCGCCAGTCACCCTAACGCGGAATCGGCGTGAACCCTGAATTCCTGTTACTACCCCAACCGGCACACCAAGCTCTTCAAGAATTGGTCCCTGCTCGATATGAGCTTCAATGAAAGCGGTCATCGGAAACCCAAGAGACCGCCTCTTTATGTTGGGAAACATGGCGAGAGTCTTCTCGAGCGCCTCAACCGTTCTTATACCGTTAACATCCTTGACCTCTAGAATCTGCTCCATCGGGCGCCGCCCGGTGAAGGCTTCTGACCCCATCATGCCGGGTGAAAAGCGCGAGCCTTCTTCGTTCATCCAGACGACGATTTCGATCGGCTTCGTGGGTACAACTCCGGATTCTTGTATCGCTTGAATCGCTTCAAACCCAGCCACTACCCCGAATGCACCATCAAACTTACCGCCTGTTGGCTGGCTATCGATATGGGAGCCGGTGACGACCGGCGGGGCATCGGTCTCTGTCCCCTCCAGGCAGAAAAAAAGATTGCTGATGTCATCGGTGTAGACCGAAAGACCAATCTCATCAGCCCAGGTAATTAGTAAGCGCCGTGCTTCTATTTCCTCGTCTGTTAGGGCCAGTCTGCAAACCCCATCGTTTTCCGTACCACCAATACGAGCAAGTTTCATGAGTCGCTGCCAGACACGATCTTGATCAACACGATCAGCTACGTTAGTTGTGGCATTCTCGGTAGACAGGGGACTTACCTCGTTTTCATGATTTCCGAAGGCTTGGACCTAGGATCCCGCGGCAACCAGCGATCCTCTTCAACCATGGCAAAAAACTCCGCGAGACCACAATTAAATAAATCAGGCTCTTCAAGATTGATCGTATGACCGGTCTTCGGTAGTACGTGAAGACCACACGCCGGAATTGCGCGTTTCAAGAAAATCCCCGGCTTTAGACAATGGTCATCTTCATCACCCACAACCACGAGAGTTGGGGCAGTTATTTTCCCAAGGGAATCTTCAAGGTCATACAAGGATGGCCTTTCAGCCTGCACGCCTCGCATAGTGTGTGCGCTACCTTTCGCAGAATGCTCACCTAGCATTCTGCGAAATTCACTCCACCCGCTAGGATCTTTCAGCAGAAACGGTACTCTAGAAGCAGCCATTCCATACGTATGCGAAAATGATTCACTCCCCTGACTCTCAAACTGGTCAGCAACTTCCAAGGACACCTCTTTGAAATAGTCTTCAAATTTTTTCTCAGCACCGTATCCAGCACTTGCGACTACTAGCGAAAGCGCACGGTCCGGATAAGCCATTCCAAAATGCAATGCAGCAAACCCACCCATCGAAAGACCAACGATGTGTGCGCGTGCTATTTTAAAATGGTCCATGACATCACGGATATCGTCAACGGCTCTAACCTGAGAGTACTGAGATACGTCTTCGGGCACGTCTGAGGGTGGATACCCACGTGCATTGAAAGTTATACAACGGTACCGACGAGAAAAATACCGCACCTGAGGCTCCCAACTGCGTTGATCCCCACCAAATTCGTGAATAAAAACAATCGGTGTGCCTTCAGATGTGTCTTCAACATGTAGGCGCACTTTATCGTCAGTAACAGCGAAATCAGTCATCACGCTTCATCATATAATTGAACGTCTCGAGGAAATTCCCCCGTCGACAGTATAAATTACGCCCGATGTATATCCGGCGCGATAAGATGCGAGAAAGACAATGAGATCCGTGACCTCGTGCACATGCGCAGGCCGGCTCAAAGGGTAACCCTCCAATAACTCCGTGTATCGACTTTCGTCACTCAACACGTCCTTTGCCCGCTTCTTTAGCATGTTATATATGCGATCTGTGTTGACCGGCCCTGGGTTTACGCCAACAACCCTGATGTTGTCATCAAGACTGTGACCACCAAGCGCACGGGTAAAAGCCATCAAACCGGCGTTACCAGTAGTGCCGGCAATGTATCTCGGATCAAATATCTCGCCGCTGTTACCAATATTGTTGATGATTACTCCAGAGCCGTTCTCTTTCATCTTCCCATAATAAATTCGACAAAGATTAATGTAACTCATCACTTTAAGTTCCCACCCATCACGCCAGGCTTTCTCATCTATCTCCAGCAAGGTACCGCTAGGAATTGCTCCAGCGTTGTTGACTAGAATATCTATATGTCCGACCGCCTCGGAAAGACGCTCGCACGCACCAGGCTCTGTTAAGTCTAGAGGATGCAGAACTACTTCGACGTCGTGATTTTTCTCAATATCTTTTTTAACGCTTTCAAGCACAGCATCATTTCGAGCGGTCAAATGCAAATGAACCCCTTCCGCAGCGAAGGATTCCGCCACAATTTTTCCAATACCCCGGGACGCTCCGGTAACAAGCGCAATCTTCCCAACTAGTTCTAAATCCATAAATATCGTCTCATTGCTTTAATTGCGTAGCTAGAAAAGCTGCACATTTTCTGTCATTCCGTGAGCTTCATCTATTGATGCTGGCAAAAGCGCGCAAAACTCTTCTACCCACTCGCGGGGAGTACTGGTTGAAACCTTTATAAATCTGCTACCGAAGGTCTCGGTATGATAAGCGCCTTGTCGAACCATGATGTTATGCCGACTGAGAATGGTGCAAACAGCCTCAGGTCTGACACCCGCTTCAACACATTCAATTACAAGAAAATTACCGTGCGACGGAAAAACAGGCACTCGCAAACCCGGAATCGACTCTACTGTCTTGAGAATCAACTCCTGATTTTCACGCGTCGTCGCTAGAACACTACTTAACCACTCTGGCTTCACCTTAAGTCCAGCGATTGCGCCACGCTGGGCAACGATGTTTGAACCCAAATTGTTCGGTGGCGCCATGGCAAGTTGCTCGATAACGTCAGGTAAGGCTGTAACAGCCCCAACTCTGAGCCCCGCAAACCCGAGCCATTTCGAGAAACTCCACACCGTAATCGTACGTTCAGGGTAATGATCAGCGGCTAAGTGATGCTCGTAAGCAAAGTCTCTGTAAGTGCAATCATGTATTAAATATGCTTTTGCCGAACGAGCAATCTCCGCTATCGCCTCAATTTCATCCTTCGTGCAGCAACTACCGAGAGGATTGTTGGGATCGACCAAATAGATAACCTTAGTTTTTTCGCTAATCACACTAGCAAGGCGGTGTGGATTCAATCGGTATTCGTATTCGTCACCATAGATTGGGATCTGCACAACCTGAGCTCCAACTGAACGAACGAAAGCCATAGGCCATGCCCAAGTAGGGTCGGTCGTTAAAAACACATCGTCCGAGCCACAGAATGTATGACAAATATGATAGAGGCCTGCAATTGCACCATCTGTGATAAGCGCCGACATTTTCTCAAGCCCGAGATCTTTAATAACCAGTTCACGCAACTCCTCGAGCCCAGCCGGCGGAGCATAACTATGAAATTCTTCATCCTGAATACATTTGATCATGGCCTCTTTTACAGCAGGATGGGTCGGGATGTGATTAGTGTTCTGGCCGAGCCAACGCAAATCGGGCGTTTTCGCTAACCTGTCGAAGTGCTGATTACGCTGCTCGAAATCTCTCATGTATGGTTTGCCCATGCCTTGTCAGATGCCTGGCATTCTTTGTTGTCGCATATGTTTTATTGTTGCGTACCAGCGGTACGTATCATATATTTTTTTTAAGCCCATAAATTATCTTCGTTGAGTCTAAATTGTAAAACAAACATATAATGGCATTGGATGCCTCTAATTTTCTGCCATGATGAGTAACAACTTGGGAATAGAGAGAAGCCAGCCAATGCATTTTACTTCGAGATTTCGCGGCTCCGTAGCGATTATGGTCCTAACAGTCACTACACTCACCATGATATTGGGAGCATGCGACAGGCAAGCCGAGGAACCTTTCCCCAGCAATCCGATTACATTGGTAGTGAATTGGCCAGCTGGTGGGGGGATGGATCGCATAGGCCGAGTGATCGCTGAGTACGCAAGAAGGCGATTGGATGTCCCAATCGCTGTTATCAATGTTTCCGGTGCGGGAGGCGCTAGTGGAGTACGGCATGTTGCTGACTCCGACCCTGATGGCTACACGGTTGGCATACTCGGCGCAAGTCTAGTAGCCAGTCAGTACATTAACCCTAATGCTAATGCTATTGATGACATCGATTTAATCGCCCTCGTCGGCCCCGATCCGGCAGCATTGGAAGTACGCTCTGACTCCGGCATCAATTCTCTAGCAGAGTATGTTCAACGAGCGCAGTCGAATCCACGCTCTATAAAAAACGGCAATGATGCGCCAGGCGGTGTTTCTCATATTGCCGCCACACTCTTGGAACGTTCGGCAAACATTGAGTTAACGCTGGTCCCCTATCGAGGCTACGCGCCAACGGTAGCGGCGATCCTGTCAGGGGAAATTCAGTCTTCCACGTTGCCAGTTCATCAACTGATCGAGCAGCATAAAGCCGGCGAAGTAAACATTCTTGGAGTTATGTCCGAAGAACGCCACTTTATGGCACCTGATATTCCAACCTTCAAAGAGCAGGGAATTGATCTCGTTGCAGGAGATTGGAGGGCAATTTTTCTTCCTAACGGCGTACCTGATGATCATCGTGCTTTTCTTGAAGCACTATTTCTTGAGACACTCAATGATCCCGACTTCCAAGCAGCAGCAGAGCAACTTAGCTTCTTCATCACACCAATGACGGCGGCCGACACAAAAAGATTCGTCGAGGCTTTTGATCAGGAACTTTACCCAGTTCTGCTCGAGGCCGGTCTAGTCAGGGCACGCCATAAATAAAGCGCAGATGCCCGACCCCTCCCGAAGCCACGATCCTCGGAACCAAATTGCTGCGGGCAGCTTTCTAGGAATCTGGAGTGCGATCGGATGGTGGTCAGCAGCACGCACGACCTCTCTGTGGACGGTTGAATATGGGGCAGATCCTGGTCCAGTACTATTGCCAATACTAGTACTGACGATCCTTTCCCTTGGAGCGCTTGCTCTCGTGGCGGAGGGTACTAGACAGATTTTAGTAGAGCCACCAACACACAAGGGATACTGGTCCAGTCTGCGGCGCTACACACTGACTCCTGTGCTCTTTATTGCGTCACTACTAGCCTACGTTATAGCGATCGAATTTATTGGCTTCATCCCCTCAAGCAGTGTCTTTGCTTTCGTGTGGATAGCCGCGCTGGGTTTCAAAATTGGTGAAGGAGCACCTAGGACCCTCTTCTTTATGGCGATAGCCGGAACGCTGATCGGTGTCGGCCTAATCTACTTTGTTTTCATATACTTAATCGGGGTACCGCTGCGGTAGCCTGGCCCAAAAGATTGCCTTGTGATTTCAGAATTTATTTCCATTGCATCGACCATACTGACTAATCCCTATCTCTTGGGCATGAGCGCCCTGGGTACGGTGCTCGGAATAACGATGGGTTGCCTGCCGGGAATAAGCTCGACGATGGCACTAGCAATACTTCTGCCGGTCACTTACGCGATGAGTCCTATAGCGGCCATGGTGTTTCTAATGGCTGTGTTCTCAGCAAGTGTCTTTGGTGGGTCAATCTCAGCAATTCTAATCAATATACCCGGTACTCCAGGGGCCATTGTCACTCAACTCGAAGGCTACGCGATGACGTGTAGAGGTAAAGCTAGTGAAGCGCTGACCTATTCGTTGTTCTCCTCAACCATAGGCGGCATCATCGGCCTGATCATTTTGATGCTTGTGGCCCCGATCGTTGCAGGTGCTGCAATGCAGTTTCGTAGTCCCGAATTCACCATGGCAACGGTTTTTGGGTTAACCATGCTCGCATACTCGACGCCTGGCTCAACCTTTAGAGGCGTATTGAGCGGCGCTGTTGGCCTGCTCTGTGGCATGGTTGGCTTCGATCTCGTGACCGATGTATCCCGTTTTGACTTTGGAACCTCAGCGTTACAGTCAGGAATTGAGCTCGTGCCGCTAACCGTTGGTCTATTTGGCCTCGCGGAGGTACTACGCGGGGTTGAAAACAATACGACGCAAACTGACCGCACTCCCCCTTTGAAGGCATTAACGCCATCGTTCGCTCAACTGAAACGCCTGTGGAAGACGATTCTGCGTGGCTCAGCGCTTGGCGCCATAGTTGGTGCAATACCAGCGGCAGGTTCGGCAATCGCTGTTGCGGTTTCTTACGCGCAAGAAAAACGCTTATCCAAGCGAGCGGATGAATTTGGTACAGGTGTACCAGAGGGGCTAGCTGGCCCCGAGGCAGCAAACAATGCTTGCGTCGGCGGTGCTCTTGTTCCGTTGATGACTCTCGGCATTCCCGGCGACACAATGACTGCCGTGCTTATGGGGGCGCTGCTGATTCATGGTCTTCGCCCTGGACCACTCCTGTTCACAGAACGCCCAGATTTTGTAGCCACTGTATACGTCGCTTTGTTTCTCGCGCTATTACTTACGTTCGTTTTAGGATTCCTTTTGATACGGCATTTTGTCAGATTAATGCGCACACCAAGCCACATTCTGTTAATCATTATCGCCTTACTGTGTGTGGTGGGTGCTTTTGCTATTCGCAATAACGTTACCGATGTCTACATCATGATCGCGTTCGGCGTTATCGGCTATGTCATGAACAAGCTTGAGATACCCGTTGCGCCGCTTGCCTTCGGACTTATTCTGGGACCAATCCTAGAGGAAAATCTACGTCGCTCGCTGATAATTTCAGATGGATCCTGGATGGTATTCATAGAGCGGCCGATTGCCCTCACTATGTTGCTTTTATCACTTGGAGCACTTTTTTATCCGTTTCTTCGTAACCCCGGTAAATTGCTATCTATCAATCAATGATAAAACAACTCTCCCTGCTTAAACGTCTACGCGCCTGACTGAATTTTCTTTAATCTTCCAACCACTTAATTGAGCTTAGAATACCTGCGCGTTTGGTAGCTCCAAAAGCGCGGGTTTCTCATATGAGGACAATTTTCTTTCCCCAATTTACCATGTACCGTACGCACAGAATCCTATGCGCTCACTTAATGTTACTTCTGGCAGGGGTTGCTTCCTATCAGAGCACACTGGCACAAAACAATCCTCCTACCAGCACAGAGTCAGGAACCTGGATGGTACAGGTGGGGAGTTTTGGTGAGGAGCAAAACGCCCGACGACTCGCCGATCGTGTGGCAACACTCGGTTTAACCGCTCGTGTATTCCCCTCT
>DBZY01000064.1:93604-98583 GCA_002311835.1 Proteobacteria bacterium UBA1148
CTCTATATTCAGAGTCAGAGTAGGACCCACATCAAGCCACCAGAGTGCCGCAGCCGTCGCAACGTTTTTAAGTGCAAACGGATTTGATCAACCCTGGGTCTTAAACGAACCAGGACAAGTCGTAGCGTATGCTGCTGAGCCCTTACCAGCTCCAGCGAATATTCAAACTACGACCCCCAGTGAAACTATAACTCCGGTAACGCGGCTAGAAACAACCACTACACCTGCCCCCCTTGTTGCACAGAACCAGGAAAAGAGGATACAGATAAACCGAGCGAATACTGCCCCCACTATGGATGGGCGTCTGGATGAAAATATCTGGTTACAAGCTGCCGTTGTTGATGATCTTCACCAGATTACTCCCATCGAGTATGCAGAGCCTACTGAGCACACCCGTGTTTATCTGCTTTATACCGATGACGCGCTTTACGTGGGGGTAGAACTTCTGTACGAGGACCCGAATCAGATTACTGCGAAAGTCCTAAGGCAAGGTGCAATGCTCTTCGGAGACGATATGTTTGCTGTCATCTTAGATCCTTTCCATGATCGCCGCAGTGGTTATCGATTCGAGGTAAATGCTAACGGAATTCGATCCGACTTGCTCTTTCAGAATACTAACCAACGACAACAGAATTGGGACGGCATCTGGCAGGCTGCTGCTGCTCGAAACGAACAGGGCTGGACCGCCGAGATGAGGATACCCTTCAAGACACTATCGTTTGATCCTCGTAACGACAGCTGGGGCATTAACTTCATGAGGTGGATGCCGCAAAAGGCTGAGTGGATCGGATGGGTTTCTCGAAATCGCAACCAGAACCCGAGTATTGCGGGCACTGCAACCGGGTTCAACAATCTACAACAAGGTCTGGGACTAGACATCGTGCCTTCCTTCAGTCTAAGTGAACAGAAGGACTATTTGCCCTTTGCTAACCAATCCTCCAGCGAGCCCTCGCTAGACATGTTCTACAAGCTCACACCTGGATTAAACGCTTCACTGACGATCAACACGGACTTTTCAGCCACCGAAGTTGATGATCGACAAGTCGATCTATCGCGCTTCAATCTTTTCTTCCCAGAGAAGCGAGATTTCTTCCTGGCCGACTCAGATATCTTCGAGTTCGGCAAAATAGGAGGGAGTACAGGGTTTGGGTCGAGAACAACGTTCTCCCGACCGTCCATGGAAAACGGGCGCCCGTTTTTCTCACGGCGATTGGGGTTGAGCACGTCCGGTGAACCAGTGGATTTGGAGTACGGGGGCAAACTAAGCGGGCGTATCGGACGTTGGAATTTGGGCACGATGGCAATACGGCAGGATGCCTTTGAGGACGTAAATGCTACGAATGTGTTTGTTGGACGCGTGTCGGCCAATGTCCTTTCGGAATCGAGTTTAGGGGTATTCATGACCAGTGGCGACCCCCAGTCAAATTTAGGTAACAGCCTAGTGGGTGCCGATTTCCGCTACTTGAACAGTCAATTGCCAGGTGGTCGCGCGCTTGAAGGAGAGGCGTGGTATCAACAGTCGGACACAGAGGGGCTCGATGGTGAAGACCAAGCGTTCGGACTCCGCTTGCAAATGCCGAATAGTTCCGGTTTTCGTGGCGGCTTCGGGCTTAAGGAACTACAACAAAATTTCAACCCAGCTCTAGGTTTCGTTAATCGAAAAGGTATCCGTGACCAAACCTTAGAACTAGGGTACACGCGCCTACCTCGAGATTCTCTCCTGCGCAGAGTATTTAGTGGGGTAGACATACAACGTATCGATCTTTTGGATGGGCAACTACAGACAGAAATGATCTCCGTTCGTCCGCTGGAACTTGAGACCAATACCCGCGACAGAATACATCTCCGCTACACGGCCAATACGGAACTCATTACTGATCTCTTTGAAATCTCAGAGGGGGTAATCATCCCGCCAGGCGAGTATTCATTTGACGAGTATGGGTTCAACATGAGCACTGGTAACCAGCGCAGGATCTCTGGAACACTGAATTACCGTACTGGAGAGTACTACAGCGGCGACAGAGAATATCTGCGTGCTGCGCTGGCCTGGGATCCATCTACACATTTTAGAACTGAGGTTAGCTACGATTTTAATGATGTTAAGTTGCCCCAAGGGGATTTTATAGTACGACTAGTGACTCTCAAGGCAGATATCATCTTCTCATCTACATTGTCCTGGGTGAACTTAATCCAATACGACAACGTCTCAGAGACCGCGGGGATAAACAGTCGCCTACACTGGATTCCTGAAGCAGGCAAAGAGGCTTTTCTCGTCTTGAACCACAATGTCCAAGACCTAGACCGGAATGACTCATTTCACTCTAAAAACGCCGACATGACCTTCAAGGTTGGCTACACATTTAGGTTCTAATCACCCTTAACGTAAGGTGCCTGTCCACATCTAGGTAAAATCAATCCCCATATGAGCCATAATAAGTACTAAGAATAATGAGCTGATGGCTTTGGGGAAAGTTATGCGAACCATTATTACAGTGTGGCTCCTTGCATTCGCGGCAATCGCTTCCGCTCATCATTCGCGATCACACTATTCACAAGAGATTCTAGAGATTGAGGGCGAACTCATTGCAGTGCATTGGGTTAATCCTCACGTAGGTTTCACTGTGAAAGTCGTCAACGAGGATGGGCAGGAGGAACTCTGGCGAGTCGAGGGTGTATCTAATCTCCTCGGGATGCAGAGGGGAGGGATGGCTCCCGACTTTTTTACTATCGGTCAACATGTCAAAGCCGTTGGCAGCCCCTCTGTGCGACGCGCCAGGGACTTGCTGACGACCAACCTCCTACTGGCTAACGGAAAGGAAGTGCTGCTCTCTCGAAACACAGGCCCTTACTGGTCTGAAGAAACCATCACCGCCCCAAAGGTGGCAGAGAGCGAACTGGTAGACGCCTCCAGTGAGAATCGCGGCGTATTCCGTGTCTGGAGCGCTGTGGCTAACGGGGTCGGGCAGAGCACCCACTTTCCTTTCACAGAGACAGCAATTACTGCACGCGATGAGTGGGATCCAATCGATAATTTTGCGGAACGATGTGAGCCGGAAGGCATGCCAAGAATCATGCGAAACCCGCATCCGTTCGAGTTCATAAATCACAATACCGAGTTCGCGCTAGTGTCAGAGCTATACGATCTAGTGCGAACTATCCACATGGATCGTTCTGCTCCACCGGCAAATGCATCTGCATCACCGTTAGGATTCTCTGCAGGACACTGGGAAGACAATAGCTTAATTGTGTCAACGACTCGCATTAACTGGCCCTACTTTGACAACATTGGTACACCTCAAAGTGAAGCTGTAGAAATGCTCGAGACATTCACTCTCAGTGCTGATCAAAGCCGACTCAACTACCGGCTAGTGGTTACAGATCCAACCACATTTGTGGAGCCCGCGGTCTACGAGCGTTACTGGTTAGCTTTCGGAGAAGAGATAGAGCTATTCGACTGCCAGGTCTACTGAAAGCGACACTATTATTTACAGGGTGATAGCCTGGGTATTACTACTACCCTTGGACACCACCCTTTATAAAGTCTGCGCCGGTTACTCAGGTAACAGTAACTTCTATTTCACCAAGGCCATCAATTCCGACACGGATTACGTCGCCCGTCTCAACGAGACCGATGCCTTCCGGTGTTCCAGTCATGATGATATCACCGGCTGTAAGCTCATAATGCCGAGATAAAATCGAGATACCTTCTGATACAGACCAGCGTTGAAATTCAAGACCTGAATCTTGTTTTACCTCACCATTAACGCTCAACCAGATTCGTCCTGTCACGGCATGCCCATTAGTTTCCACCGGATAAAGCGGTCCGCAAGGAGCAGACTTATCGAAGGACTTACTGATCGCCCAGGGACGAGACAACCTTTGCGCCTCTTGCTGCAAGTCCTGACGCGTCATATCAAGACCAACACCATAGGCAAATATATGGCTCAGAGCATCGGCCGGATCGATATCGGTACCACCACTTTTTAAGGCAACAACCAACTCACCTTCATAGCGCAGTGCCTTAGTCACGGATGGATATGGCAAGCCATCTCTACTATCTATGATCGCGTCCCTGGGCTTGATGAAGAAAAACGGAGGATTTACATCTGGGTCATCGCCACTCTCAATGGCATGAGCACGGTAATTTCGACCGAGACAAAAAACACGTCTTACAGGAAATCGTTCGTCAGATCCATGAATTTCCATCGAAACGACATCCGGTGGATCAATAACATAGCCTGTATTTTGTGCTGCTACCTCTTGTGATACGCATGCAGTTGCAGCAACGGCAGCACCACTAGAAAGGAACTGGCGGCGGCTCGTTTTATCTGTGTTTTCCATTCAAGGCCCCCCATTTATAAGTTACGGCTATTTTCCAGCAAAATATGAGGGTTTTCAAAGATTTTTGTAAGGATTTTTAAAGGCTTAAAACAATGCCTAGTTTTATATTAATCCTGATTTAGAACAGACTAAGACTCAGTCAAAACCGAAAGGACTACGTTATCAAAGGGAAGTTTCATTCAACCAGTACCCCGTTCATGTTCACCTGAGCCCTAAATTGCCAAAGTTGCCCCTTGCTCCCTCAACCACTTTCGACAGACCAGATAGTCTGGAATCACTCGTTTCACAGTCTTCCAGTACGCAGGTGAGTGGTTTGGGTGCTCGAGATGACAGAGCTCATGCACCACTAAGTAATCCACAATCTGATGCGGAGCGATGATGATCCGCCAGTTATAAGAGATGTCACCGTTTGAGGAGCAAGACCCCCATCGGGATTTATAGCCCCGTACAGAAACCGAGTTCGGTGAGACACTCATAATCCCTGCATATCGCTTGGTTTTCTCTACCAGTCGTTCGAGTGCATGGCGCTCATACCAATCAGCCAATGCATTGCGGATATCGCTCTTTTTAGAGTTTTTGGAAACACCCACCTCAAGATATCCACCAAAAAGTTTGGCCTCACGATTACCGCCCGACAG
>DBZY01000064.1:98601-100592 GCA_002311835.1 Proteobacteria bacterium UBA1148
TAACTGCTTGTGATTGCTCTCGCAGTTTCCTGCGTATCCAAGAAGTACGTGTTTGAATAATTTCCTGAACCCTCGCATTTGAGAGTTGGTCAGGAACGATCACTTGTACCGAACCATCAATCACCTTGATTGACGCGGTCTTTTTTCTCTTAGTGCGAACCACCTCAATCGATAAACCATCATCTAATATGAGATTCATCAAAATTTGACCTCTGCAATTACACAAAACGAAAAACGGCAGCCGGATAATCTACCGTAAGTCGATGGGATCACAGCGCCTTGCCGGTGAGACCGCAATAGAGCTGGCTAAGGCCAAGGTATCTGCCCTTATTGCAGAAGCGGTTCAGCCTTGATTGCGCCCCAATTTCAGGCTGCACTCTGTTCCTGAATCCCGACCTGATTACACCAGAGTTACACGCAACGAAAAACGGCAGCCAGAGAAGCTGCCGTAAGCCGTTGAATAAAATGGTGGCCAGGGGGTGAATTGAACACCCGACACGCGGATTTTCANNAACACGAACAGCGTCTTTTTAGTCCGCTGCTCTACCAACTGAGCTACCTGGCCCTGATAAGGTGAGCGGTATTAGACCGGGCAGCTTCGCACAGAGTCAAGAGCATTAGACTTTTGTAGTTCATGGCTACTTTGACACTTTTATCCCCGATCGCTACCCTCAAATGAGATCCACCCACTAGCCACGAAACACCATCAAGAAGAACTGAAGGCTAGATAGGGAACAACAAGTCATTATGAGCAAAGAAAAAATTTATCCGGTACCAGAAGAACTTGCGGCCCGCGCATGGGCCAATAAAACAGAATATCGAGCACTCTATCAGTCATCGATAGATGACCCCGTAGCTTTTTGGGGCGAGCAGGCCAAGAGACTGGACTGGATTAAGCCCTTCACAGAAGTAAAAGACGTTTCCTACGATGCTGAGGATTTGCGTATCCGGTGGTTTGGCGATGGGGAACTTAATGTGTCTGCGAATTGTCTTGATCGACATTTGGAAACACGAGGAGATCAGACGGCGATCATATGGGAGGGTGATGACCCCGGTGAAGATGCTCGGATCAGTTATCGTGAGCTGTACGAGCAAGTCTGTCGTCTCGGCAATGCATTGCGATCTCTAGGCGTCAAGAAGGGTGACCGAGTCACCATCTACATGCCGATGATCCCAGAAGCCGCTGTTGCCATGCTTGCCTGTGCACGAATCGGTGCGATTCACTCTGTAGTATTTGGCGGGTTCTCGCCCGAGGCCCTCAGAGGGCGCATTGAAGACTGTGACTCCAACGTTGTTATCACCTCAGACGAAGGGCTGCGCGGTGGCAAAAAGATTCCTCTGAAAGCCAACGTAGATGCCGCCATAGACAGTCTTGCCAGCAACAATGTGGAAACCGTGGTCGTAGTCCAACGAACCGGTGGAGAAATCGCATGGCACGAGGACCGCGATCACTGGTACCACGAAATTACAACCGCCGCCGAGCCAGAGTGCCCGGTGGAAATCATGAGTGCAGAGGACCCTCTATTTATTCTTTACACATCTGGATCGACAGGCAAACCAAAGGGCGTACTTCATACCTCTGGCGGCTACCTTGTGTTCGCCTCCATGACTCATCAATACGTGTTTGATTATCACGATGGAGATATTTACTGGTGCACGGCAGATGTTGGCTGGGTGACCGGGCACACCTACATCGTCTATGGGCCTTTGGCCAATGGGGCAACGACACTTATGTTTGAGGGTATCCCCAACTATCCGGATACAAGCCGCTTCTGGCAGGTTGTGGACAAACACCAAGTCAATATTTTCTACACTGCGCCCACTGCCATTCGCGCCCTCATGAGGGACGGCGAGGAACCAGTTAAACGCTGCTCACGAAAGACCATGCGATTGCTCGGAACCGTGGGTGAGCCCATAAACCCGGAAGCCTGGGAGTGGTACCACCGGGTAGTTGGTGGGGGTACCTGCCCCATCGTTGATACCTGGTGGCA
>DBZY01000064.1:100710-105875 GCA_002311835.1 Proteobacteria bacterium UBA1148
GGACCATGAGGGGACGGTGCAGGAGGGTGAAGCAACGGGCAATCTAGTTATGCTCGATAGCTGGCCCGGTCAGATGCGAACAGTCTACGGTGACCATAAACGCTTTATAGAGACATACTTCAGTCAGTTTCCAGGAAAATATTTTACTGGAGACGGCGCACGACGCGACTCGGATGGGTATTACTGGATTACGGGACGCGTGGACGACGTAATCAACGTTTCCGGACATCGTATGGGCACTGCTGAGGTAGAGAGCGCATTAGTTGCCCACTCAAAAGTTGCAGAAGCTGCAGTGGTAGGTTTCCCCCATGAAATCAAGGGCCAGGGTATTTATGCATACGTAACTCTGAATGCGGGTGAGGCGCCGGACGATGCTTTGCGCAAAGAACTCGTCACTTGGGTAAGACAAGAAATCGGACCGATCGCTAGCCCCGACTACATTCAGTGGGCGCCTGGGCTACCTAAAACACGATCCGGAAAAATCATGCGGCGAATTCTCCGTAAAGTTGCTGAGAACGCACATGATGAACTCGGAGATATCTCAACATTGGCCGAACCTGCTGTAGTGGACGAGTTAGTTGAAAACCGCATGAACAGAGAGTCTGAATAAAAGGGATATTTTATTCAGCAAAGTCTGGTGGTTTCTCCGAACCCTCCCCAAAGAAAAACTTCTCCATTTCCTTCTCTAAAAATTGTCTAGCCTTCGGTTCAATGGGTGTGAGGCGGTATTCGTTAATTAGCATAGTTTGGTGTCCGAGCCAGCGCTGCCACACAAGCTTGGAAATGTTATCGTAAATTCTCTGCCCTAGATCACCAGGATAAGGCACCTGGTCGAGTCCCTCAGACTCAGTTCCCAGAATTACACAGTTTACAGTTCGGCTCATAGCAAAGATTCCTCTGTACTTTGAAGTGACTTCAGTAAGACAGCAATGGGTGATGCAACACCAACCTCCATTTTGCGCACTGGGTTGCACCAAAACCATTGATCCCGATCCTTAGGCAAGCGTGGCGAAGTAGCAAGCCGGACTAACAGAGGCTTGATACTGAGATCAAAGTGAGTAAAGGCATGATCCAATGTTTTCATAGCAGTCTGGCTAGCCACCTCGGCACCAAGATACTGATCACACCATCCGCATGGGTCCTCGCCACTCACCAGCTCGGGGAAACTGTAGAGACCACCCCAAACCCCTTTAGCAGGGCGCTTCGTCAACAGCACTCGTCGCTTGAGATCTCTCACAAGTAACATGCATACCTGGCGCCGTGGCCGCTCCCTTCGAGGCCGGGCACTCGGGATGGATTCCTGCAAACCAAGATCCTTTGCCTTGCAACCTTTCCTCACTGGGCACTGTTGACAGCGAGGTTTTTTGCGAGTGCACACTGTCGCGCCAAGATCCATGATCGCTTGTGTGTAATCAGCAATTCTGTCTTGTGGCGTATGCCGGTCAGCAAGCGCCCATAGTCTCTTCTGAACCGTGGGTTTTCCTGGCCACCCTTTTACGGCGTGATAGCGAGATAAGACCCGCTTCACGTTACCATCCAGTATTGGAGCGCGTTTGCCAAAAGCGAGTGAACGTATAGCTCCAGACGTAGAACGCCCGACACCAGGCAACTCCATTAACTCCTCAATGGATGTTGGGAAAGACCCCTTGTGTACATCCATGACAGCGTTAGCAGCGCAGTGTAGATTGCGCGCCCTCGCGTAATACCCGAGGCCTGCCCAAAGAGCCAGAACATCATCAAGCTTGGCTCCCGCAAGCGTCTCAACAGACGGGAAGTGCCTCATAAACCGATTGAAGTAGGGAATGGCTGTAGCCACCTGGGTTTGCTGGAGCATTATCTCGGAAACCCAAACACGATAGGCCGTCCGATCGCTCTGCCACGGAAGATCGCGACGCCCAAACTCTCCAAACCAGGCAATGAGCTGCGCTGCAAATGTGTCCACTAGTACTCGAGACCTAAGGTGCTGTTCTCCAACGCCAACCGTTCAATCCTATTTACACCACGTCGCCCACCACTCTCCAGGCGCCGTTTGAGGACCCAGGGTCCAATAACTGGCGGAACCCAAAAATCGGGTTCCACCTCTAAGCGATAAGTCAGTTGAGTTCCGCCATCCCTCGGTTCGAGGTCCCACTGAGAAACTGCGTAACGAAAATCGCTTTGTTCCGGCAGTGCGACGGTGCGAATAAAAGCAGGCTCCTTGGTTTCTAACAGTTCTACGCGATGCAGACTCTTACAGAAGAACAGCACACAACCCTTCATGGTCGTATACACCACAGGCGTTCCATCAGAAGTCGGATCCATGAATCCGTATTCTGTGTAAGTGCGAGATATTCGCCCGAATCGATCGTAGTCAGTCAAAATATCGAATATCGCCTCCCTAGGTGCGCTCAATTGCCCCTGCAAAACCAGCTCGTAACGACCACCCTGATATGTAACATCAACGTTTTGTAGAACGGCTGCCGAGACCACAGCAAAAGCCGAGAATGTAATTAGAACGAACCCAAGTCGATACATGACATTTACCGGTTGGTAATCTCCCCAAGTCTGCCAACTTTTTGGCTAATAGCTTTTAAAACTCCCAACACAGTATGTGGCAACTATGCGCCGTAACTATAATAGTTTCGCTAAAATACAGCTAAGGCGGGCGTCGTATAATGGCATTACCCTAGCTTCCCAAGCTAGAGACGAGGGTTCGATTCCCTTCGCCCGCTCCACCCATCCCCTGTATTGCATGCTGGATCTGCCAATTACCCCCTCAGTAAGTCATTCTTCAGCCGCTCCGCTTATGATGCCACTGTGCCAAAATAAGATCTTGGCACATAGTTAGCACTCATTGTTCCTAAAATTGCGCAAATGACCAACTCACATCATCGTAAAGTGCGCAGTTTTGTTCGTCGCCTCGGACGAATGACGAACGCGCAACGCAAGGCTTTACAGGACTTGCTGCCACGCTTTGGCATCCCATTTCAGAACCATCCCATTAATCCTGAAAAGATCTTTAGTAGAGATGCTCCGCGGGTACTGGACATCGGATTTGGAGATGGGGAGGCAATGCTGACATTGTCCATCAATAACCCGTCTGTCGACTACCTTGGTGTCGAGGTTCACGAACCAGGTATTGGACATCTACTACTGCTACTTGAACGTGCAAAAACAAGTAATGTTTGGGTTATCCAACATGATGCGGCTGAGGTCCTTGACCACATGCTCCCAGATCAACTGTTCAATGCAGTGAATTTATTCTTTCCGGATCCATGGCCAAAAAAGCGCCATCATAAACGCCGCTTGGTGCAAGCCAAATTTATTCTTGACGTTGCACGAGTCCTAAGATCAGACGGTTTATTTCATGTAGCTACAGATTGGAACGATTACGCGGAGCACATTAAGTATGTACTTAAAGAAAGCAACCAGTTCACCCCTTCAAAGGAGCAAGACGGAGTTGATTTCTTATCTAAAAGACCACCAACAAAGTTTGAGCGACGTGGCAGACAACTCGGTCACGACGTGACTGATCTTTATTTTCGCAAGGTTTAAAACTTGACCCACTGTTTTATTTCTCAGGAACAGAGCCTATTGTATTTTTCGTCAGGATATTGAGCTCGTTCGCGTCTGCGATTATTTGATCTTTGTCAACCCTTAGAGCGATAGATTCGAGACTCGTGCCCGGACACGGACCGCTTACACAAATCCCATTTTCAATCTGAAAGCGTGCACCGTGTGAATTGCAAAGGATTAAATCCTGCTCACGAGTTAGAAAACGATCGGGTTGCCAGTTCAAAGCATGCCCCGCGTGAGGGCACCGGTTAACAAAACCGAAGACTTTAGCGCCCTTACGAATCACAAAGAGCTCAAGCGGCCACGACCCATCCCCCCAGCTGAACCCACGACTGCCAGGGTTATCTATTGCCTTCAGATCACACAATACTACGTCCACAAATTGCCCTGACAATACATCACGATACTAACGGTATTGTATTACGTTGGTCGCCAAAGGGATTTTGGGCTACATTGGTGTTGATTTACACCCAATCATCAACATGATCGTAAGTCTTTCCACCGTACACAGGACAAAGCTACCTCTTAACGATAAACCACAGCGCTCCAACCGTAATAAAACCAACATTGACTAACTACACTGACACAACACGCCGACCATGGCAGCAGATTCTTCTGAATCGCCATATGTTGATTTGTATATTTCAGGGTTTCTCATCTGGAATGCCACTGTACGTACTGGTTCAACTGATCCCCGCGTGGTTGCGAACCGAGGGTGTCGACCTGGCTACCATCGGGCTATTCACCCTCGCTACATTACCGTACGCATGGAAATTTCTTTGGGCGCCGTTCCTCGACCGATTTAGTTTCCCATTTCTTGGGCGTCGTCGCGGTTGGATGCTCGTTAGTCAGTTACTACTGCTGCTGTGTATCACGCAGTTTGGTAATGTTGATCCAGGCGACAACTTAACGATAACGGTACGGGGCGTGCTCTTGTCAGCGCCCACTGTGGTGTTGCTTGTTTTCCTTACCTCTATATTCGGCGCCACACAGGACATCGTGCTTGACGCTTATCGCCGAGAGATGCTCTTAGATGACGAACTGGGGACGGGTAACTCCATTTTCGTCAATGCGTACCGTGTCTCATCCCTGATCCCGGGCTCCTTGGCGTTCGTACTAGCGGATCTCCTGCCATGGTCGACAGTCTTCTGGGTCGTAGCACTATTTATGTCTGTCGGGATCATAACAACGTTACTGATACCCGAGACGTCAAATGATCAAATAGCGCCGCGCTCGGTGCGGGAAGCAGTCATCCAACCGTTTGCCGAGTTTTTCAACAGAGGTGGAGTTAAGTCGGCTCTGCTCATACTGAGCTTTATGCTGTTCTACAAGCTGGGTGACAACATGGCCGTCGCCCTACAAACCCCCTTCTTTATTGACATCGGATTTACCTTGACCGAGATCGGGGTCATTGCAAAATTCGTCATTCTCGGATCAACGATCGTGGGCGCGCTCCTCGGCGGGTTGTTGATGTTGAGACTATCCATCAATCGAGCACTGTGGATTTTTGGCTTCGTACAAATCATTTCCATCTTCGGTTATGCAGCGCTCGCCAAGATAGGAGGCAACATTTACGCGCTGGTGGTGGCAACAAGTCTTGAGTATCTCGG
>DBZY01000064.1:105975-127542 GCA_002311835.1 Proteobacteria bacterium UBA1148
CACTCGCAAACGCAGCAACCGGCTTCATAGTAGAAGCCGCAGGTTACTTCAACTTCTTCCTGCTGTGCGTAGTGGTTGCCATTCCAGGCATGCTTCTCTTACTTGCCGTCGCACCATGGTCTGAATCCGAAGAATTGAGTACACATTAGCCTTATTGGTAAACGAGATCTGAGCGGCAGCGTGATCGGGATCATCCCACCACTCATTGAACGGCTGTATGATTAAGGGAACGAGTTCGTATTCATTATGCAAGCCTATAAGAAGCAATTCCTGAAGTTAGCACTAAAACTCGGCGCACTACGATTCGGCGAGTTTGAGCTGAAGTCCGGCCGTATAAGTCCATACTTCTTCAATTCTGGGCTTTTCAATACCGGCTACGCAGCAGCCGAGCTCGGCCGCTGCTATGCCTCAGCACTGAGTGAGATTAACATTGAGTTTGATATGCTCTTTGGACCGGCATACAAGGGAATAGGCCTAGTGACCCTTACCGCAGCTGCATTGGCCGAACACCATAACCGCAATTATCCGTTTGCCTACAACCGCAAGGAAGCGAAGGATCACGGTGAAGGTGGTGCGAGCGTTGGAGCCGAGATCTTAGGGAGGGTCCTAATTCTTGACGATGTCATCACCGCGGGCACAGCTGTCAGAGAAGCAATCAAAATAATTAACTCGGGGGGTGGAAAACCAGCTGGTATTCTCGTAGCTCTGGACCGAGAAGAGGTGGGAAGCCACAACCAAATTTCAGCTGTTCGAGAACTTGAGACTCAAGTGAATATACCAGTTCGAAGCATCGTCTCCCTTACCGATTTGGTCAATCATCTAGAGGGGGATGCCGAGTTCGCGGAGTACCTGTCCGCCATACTTGCATATCGCGACCGTTATGGCGCTGATTTGAATATGGACAGATAGCTCAACCGCTACCGGTGTGGCCAAAACCACCGACACCACGAGTGCTTTCCTCGAATGACCTCACGACCTCAAACTCTACCTGCACCACCGGAACGATAACGAGCTGAGCAATTCGTTCACCAGGCTCAATCCGGAAAGTTTTGGTGCCACGATTCCAGCACGAAATCAACAACTCGCCCTGATAATCAGAGTCAATCAATCCCACCAAGTTTCCGAGCACGATACCGTGCTTGTGACCAAGGCCTGAGCGTGGAAGGATAATCGCCGCTAATCCGGGATCCTCCAAATGCACAGCCAGACCGGAATTTATCAACTCGCAAGCCCCAGGCTCCAGGTCAAGCGGTTCATCCAAGCAGGCACGAAGATCAACGCCTGCCGAACCACTCGTACCTCGTTCGGGGAGTGGAATTTCCGCTCCTAATCGTTCATCAAGGATCTTTAACCGGACACGCCGAGCGTGTGAATCTTTCATTAACGGGTATTAACCGACTTGAGTTGAATGCTGTTCTGAATTTACAGCATGGTAGCGCCCAGCTATTAGCTGAATCAGTCTTTCCGCCACCACAGATTTTGATGCCTGTTCTAACTCTACATCGCCATCACCCCAAAACACCATAAGTGAGTTGGTTTCCTGGTCGAAACCACAATCCCGCCCAACTTTATTCGCAGCAATCATATCTAGACCCTTTCGCACTAGTTTTTTGCGCGCGTTTTCAGCAACATTCTGCGTTTCCGCGGCAAAACCTACAGTGAAAGGGCCATCCTGGAGCTTCGCCACACTTGCCAGCGTATCCGGCGAGCGGATCAGTTCCAGATTCAGTGTCGCCCCGGTCCGCTTCAGCTTTTCACTGGCCTCTGATTCTGGTCTGTAGTCGGACACCGCAGCACAAGCAATGAATAAATCAGCATCCTCAACACGCTCGTGAACGCTAGCGTACATTTCCTCTGCTGTCTCAACGTCGATTCTTTCTACCCCCGGTGGGGTTGCCACGGAAACAGGCCCGCTGACCAGAACCACTTTGGCTCCTGCCGCCTGAGCAGCAGCAGCAAGTGCGAACCCCATTTTTCCGGAACTTCTGTTGGTTATATAGCGAACAGGGTCGATAGGCTCCCGCGTCGGACCTGCGGTGATAATCGCAGTGAGGCCCTTAAGCGATTGAGAGGCAAGCCGGACAGGCTCCTCAAAAACAGCGTTGACTATGTCAATCGACTCCATCATGCGTCCTACGCCTTCTTCACCGCACGCCTGATCACCTTCCACAGGTCCAAGGAAACGAATACCTCGTTCCTCAAGCAATGCGCGATTCTCCTGTAGTGCGGGGTTAGCCCACATTACCCGGTTCATGGCTGGCACCAGAATAACGGGAGCTTCGGTTGCCATGCAGAGGGTTGTCAGGAGATCTCCGGCTAATCCGGCCGCCAACGACCCCACACAGTGCGCAGTGGCCGGCGCCACCAATACCAGGTCAGCCCATCGGGCCAACTCAATGTGTCCCATAGCCGCTTCGGCAGCCTCATCCCAAAGATCGTCTCGAACCCGCCGAGCCGAAACGGCCTGGAAGGTCACGGGTGACACGAACGTCCTGGCGCCCCGGGTCATAACTACCTGGACCTGCGCACCCCGTTCCCTAAGCCTTCGGACCAGCTCCAGACTCTTGTAGGCGGCGATACCGCCGGTTACACCCAGGATAATCCTAGGTCCGCTATCGTTCATGGTTTTGGACACGCCATAGGCCTAAACTGCAGAGCAGCTTATCCCCAAGGAGCTCGGTTTTCCAGCAGTTGCGCCTGCTTTTCTCTAAGACTCAGAGACTTATCACACTAGCGAATCGATTCTAGCCCCTAGATGATAGGGCCGAAGGAATTTTGGAACTGCACTGCCATTCAGTACACAGAGATTGTTGACGATAATAGCAACCGTATAATCACGCCTCTCAAGAAAGCGGATGACATCATGAAGATGACAGCGGCAGAGTTCATGGACTGGCCTAGTAAGGCTATCACGCTACTCGGTATGTCGGGTGTCGGCAAAACCACGCTCGCCAATAACCTGCCCAAGTCCAAGTGGTTTCACTACTCTGGCGATTATCGAATCGGGACCAAGTATCTAGTGGAACCGATACTCGACAATATCAAGCATCAGGCGATGCAGGTAGATTTCCTGCAGGACCTCCTGCGGAGTGATTCCATATATATTGCCAGCAATATTACAGTTCACAATCTCACTCCGATCGCAACCTTCCTTGGCAAGATCGGACGCAGTGACCTAGGGGGATTATCCGTCGAAGCTTTCAAGGAGCGTCAACGATTGCACAGACAAGCCGAGATCGGCGCAATGCGGGACGTTGCACAGTTCATAAAGAAAGCAAAGCTAATCTATAATTATGAACACTTCATTAACGACGCAGGCGGAAGCATTTGCGAACTGGGTGACGAAGAAACCATCCGTGTCCTAGCCGAAAACACTCTGATCCTCTATCTCAGTGCTGACGAGATGATGGAGGAAGAAATAACTCAGCGGGCAGTCGATTCTCCAAAACCAATGTACTACCAAGAAGAATTTCTCAACAAACAGCTAGGCGAATACCTAGCAGAAAACGGCTTGAAAAGCCCGGAGGAGATCGTGCCGGACGATTTCGTGCGATGGGTTTTTCCCCATCACATAAAACATCGGCGTCCAAAATATCAGTCTATCGCCGACGCACTCGGCTATACAATAGACGCCCGATCCGCGGAACGCGTTACTTGTGAAGCAGACTTTCTTAAACTCATTGCTGACGCGCTCGGCTGACCTGTACGACAATCTAGTATCTGAGGAAAACCTCCAAATAATCTTTGCTTATTTGAAAAGAAAGCGGCAGAACAGAAACAAAGTGGCCGCGCGTCTATGTGTAAACACCCCTAGGAGCTGAAGGCTGCCAGCCACGCCAGCACCAGGCTTCCAAATGCAACAGCTCCCCAAAGCCTCTGCACCTGAGAACCCTCCGACAATTGCATACGCGCCATCAAAATACCTACGCCAAAACCGGCAACAAACCCCATTAGATGCGCCAGGATATCGACGTTCTCTCCATCCACTCCTGACCCAGTGCCCGTAAAAGCTAGGAGCCCAATTCCGGCAGTCACGGGCGCAATACGGGTCCGCCAAGGAGTATTCTTCCAAAAACCCTGCTGCCAGGTGTAAGCCACAAGTAGCCCTAAAGCGGCGAACACCGACGTTGAGGCACCAATGGATAGATGCCGAGCGGGTTGCATCAACACGTTCAACGCGTTACCCAGAGCCCCCCCAGCTACGATGCCCGCCCAGCCGATACCTGGACCAAAATAACGGCCCACATAAAGCCCGAAGAAAGCGCCAAAAACAATATTGCCTGCAAGATGACTAAGATCAATATGTAGAGTGAGTGCGGTCAATGTGCGCCACCACTCCCCCTCCAATACCCGTATAGAATCGATTCTCCCCAGTCTCAGCCAATCGTAGCCAAACTCATAACGGCGCGCCATCACAGCGACTAATACCAACACCCCAACATATATCAGAACACCGCTCCACCCATTGCTAAGTTCGGCCATAGGTCGTGCACCCACTGGCGGAGTACGATTTTCCTGCGCATATTCGGCGAGTTCTACACCAGCCTGAGGCGCAAATTCCGCTGGGACACTGACCATCCAACTCCCGTCCATACTGGTAACCTCGTATTCAATCTGGAGCGCGGTCAGCACTAAGCCTGCCTCGGTAGATCGACGTTGGTCCCGCGTCTTCAACACAACTACCCATGCTTCCGTAATCACCGCGACTTTATCCTTGATTCGTTTTGATTCAGGATTATATTGTGCAAGGCATAAGGTCATACGATCCAGCCGTCATGAACAACCATCTATCCTGTTATCGCTGCGGCCATTCCCTAAGGACGCTCCCGCTTCCGCTGGGGCGTCGTGACGAGTGCCCGAACTGCGTTGCAGAGTTACATGTGTGCCTGATGTGCCAAATGTATGACCCTCGAGAACCGAATGAATGTACTGAAGAAGACGCACTTGAGGTCATGGATAAAGAACACGCTAATTTCTGCGACTACTACAAGCCAAATCCTGATGCTTACTCCCCAGGCTTCATGGAAGCCCATACCCAGGCTGAATCCGACCTTGCCGCACTCTTTGGAGATATTCCCCCCGATACTGCAGCAGACAAACCTGCCAACGGAGCCCCCGGAAAAGTGGGGGAAGATGACACATTGAGTAGCGCCGAAGATTTGTTTAAATCCTAACCAGATGTATTGACATAAGCGCCAGCGGACTCAAACTATAGTTTCTGGGCATTCATGAACGGTGGGAGTTGTTATGAAAGTTCTACAGCGGGTCACTATGTGCTCCCTCGTTCTGTTATTGGCCGCATGCGCCAACCTCCGACCACAACCACAACCACAACCTATAGTCACACAGCCTTATCAACAGGAATCGATTCTCTTTGAAGCGGAATCTTTTTTTGGCCGCGGTGCCCAAGGTGTTGCCGATACCCTCAACCGGGTATTTACTGACAACGGCCCACCGGACGCGTATATCAAAGGCGAAGAGGGTAGCGGCTCCTTAGGCTTTGGGCTGCGTTACGGTCACGGAACTCTCTATCTCCCAGATGGGACTACGAGCCAGATCTACTGGAGTGGCCCTTCAGTGGGATTTGATATGGGGGGCAGCGTTTCTAAGGTTTTTGTTCTTATTTACAACCTGCCGACGATCAACGATCTCTACCAGCGTTTCGGTGGGGTTGAGGGAAGCCTGTTTTTTGTGGGTGGCGTTGGGGTCAATTACAACCGCTATGAGAATATTACACTTGCCCCGGTACGCCTTGGCGTCGGTTGGCGGGTGGGTGTCAGCGTCGGCTATTTACGCCTGTCACCGGACCGCACCTGGTTCCCCCTTTAACTGAGTGGGAACTTTCATCCTAAGCTCTTCCTGTTAGGAGAGTCTAGTCGGTAGCATAGTGGGCGACGGCATCCTCATCCCAGAACACACCGGTTCCGGGTCCCTCAGGAACTTTAGCGTTTCCATGAGAAATTAAGATCGGAGCCGTAATAAACGCCTCTGCCCAATCCACATATTCGAGCCAGTGGGCAGTCGGCGTTACGCCCAGCAAGTGAGTGCTGACCTCAGGATAAAGATGGGATGACATTGGTATACGCGCCTTGTCCGCCAAAGCTGCTGCTCGCAGCCAACCACTCACGCCTCCGATGCGCATCAGATCGACCATCACGTAATCCATTGCGGTCATAGCGATCGCTGTCGCTAAAACATTTGGTCCCCAGAAATTCTCACCGGCCTGAATAGGTGTCCCCAGTGCTTGGGTTACCTCTGAGCTGCCTGCAAAGTCGTCGTGTGCGACCGGCTCCTCAATCCAATATAAGCCCTCTTCTTCTAAACCTCGGCCGCGCTCAATTGCCTCTTCAACGGACAATGCCTGATTGTAATCGGACATTAAGAGAGATTCTGATGGGATTGTGGATCGAACAGCGCGAACCGCAGTGAGGTCCTCGCGGGGATTTTCTCTGCCGAGACGGATCTTAAGCGCATTGAATCCAGGCTCCAACAGTTCATTAGCCTCTTCTGTAATCTGACCCAGATCGCCATCAGATCGACGCAGACTGAGTCCATTACTGTTATAGGAGGGAACCGTCTCTGTAGCCCCTCCTAAATAACGTGCAAGAGGTAACTTGGCAGCTCTCGACAGTGCGTCCCAACAGGCAACGTCAAGTGCCGAAATAACCATAGCTACAACTCCATGGGCACCTAGCAAAGCGAAGTGATCCTGACACACACGCCTGATTCGTTCGGGATCCAGTGGAACACCAACGATCAATTCACCCGCCGCCTCAAGTACCCGACGCATCATTGGAGCTGCTATATCCAGATAGCAGAACGTGTGTGCGCGCCCAGTAATCCCTTCCTCGGTATAAAGATCAACCAGCAGAAAGGGTGCTGCAGTCATCATAGTCGCGCTGGTGCCTAATGGGCGCCGCATGGGAACACTGACGGTACGCGCACGGACGCCCCGTACGGTAAGCTGAGGATGCTTCATGGTGTCCCTGTGGCGTGCGGCTCCAGTGCATTAAAAATCATCTGATTAACAGGAGTCGGTATACCTGCATCTTGACCAAAACGAATCACTGCACCGCTCAACCAAGCCAGTTCCAGCGGATTGCCGTTCTCAAGATCATGATGCATAGAAGATGTCATATCGGTCGGAAGCCCATCGGCGAATTCGAGCCGATTTTCGGCATAGTCTTTGGGAAGAGCCACCCCCCGAGCTCGACCAACAGAAACAGTTTCCCGCATGACATCGAGGAAAAGTGCTCGGTTCTCAAGATCTTCTCTGATGGGGCCCAGCGGGGTGCGCAACAACGTTGTCGTAGCACTTAATCCCACCAGGAAAACGAACTTCTCCCAAACAGTTCGCTGAACATCGTCACTTACCTCCGCTACAACCTCTCCTTTCCGCAGTGCCTCATGCAAAGCTTTAACTCGAGGCGAAGAGCCACCACTATGCTCACCGATGACGACTCGCTGCATGGTGCCGATATGCTTAATGACACCCGGCTCAGCTATAGAACTGGCAATGAATGCAGCTCCACCAATGAGTCTTTTGGCGCCGACGATACCGGCAAGGATCTCATCGGCTTCGACGCCATTTTGCAAAGATAAAACAGTTGTCTTAGAGCCAAGCATTGGAAGAATTGCACGGCCTATAGCCCCTGTATCCCATAATTTCACGGCTACAACAACGTAGTCAACGACTCCGACTTCCTCTGGATTATCGGTAGCCTTTGCGGGGTTCACTACCACATCACCCATATCACGGCTTTCTATCTTCAAACCATGACTACGAATTGCCTGCAAGTGTTTGCCGCGTGCGATAAATGTTACGTCGCAACCACCAGCTACTAGTCGTCCCCCAAAATAGCCGCCGACCCCACCGCTTCCCATCATCGCAATATGCATGATTTTATGTGCTAGTAGTCGTGGACATCAGACTGTAAATCGTCCGCTCATTAAAGACACTCTAGATATATCTCGTGCGACTCACTTGATCATATCTCGAGGAATAGCTTTCAGACAAAAACGGGGAGAAACAAGGAACGGCTAGATATTTGTGGCGCCGTATCTATCGGAAGCGCTGCTGGAGTGTTTCGAGCGCTTCCCCGCCCGGGCACAATTTATCAAACGGCAGATCATTTAATGGTGTTTTGGTAGTTTGATTGATTGCATGCATGTCCGGTTCGCTCTCATCTATATACAACAAGCCAGTTACTATTTCCCCTTTCCTATGATGGGACCGAATGTAGTCGATGGCAGCTCCTCGATTGTTCAGACTATAGTCCTTGCTTATCTTACGAAGCAGAATCCTACTACCGTCATGCAGCTCTATTGTCATCACTTCACCTTCATCGTAGGCTGTTTTGATTTCCTCAGCTGGCGGTACGAAATCCGCATGCATAGCTGGATGGAAAAACTGTCGGGTATAAGCATAGCTCTTCGTCGAATCTTCATGATCGTTGAATGTGACACAGGGAGAGAGCACATCAATTAGCGCAAAGCCATTATGTCTGATCCCAGCCTTTATGAGAGGTATGAGTTGTTCCTTATCACCAGAAAAGCTTCGGGCAACAAATGTCCCCCCTAGGGCCATGGCCATCTGAACCGGGTCAATCGGTTGCTGTTCGTTAACCTCACCTTTCTTTGCCTTTGTCCCCACATCAGCCGAAGCGGAGAACTGCCCCTTAGTCAGGCCATAGACTCCATTGTTCTCAATAATGTAGAGCATATTCAGATTTCTGCGTACAGCATGCGCGAACTGTCCGAGTCCGATAGACAACGAATCGCCATCCCCCGAGATGCCTATCAAAGACAGCTCGCGGTTTGCCGCGTTAGCGCCCGTCGCAATCGAGGGCATTCTCCCGTGTACGGCATTGAATCCGTGAGCTGCGCTCAAGAAGTAGGCTGGTGTCTTGGATGAACATCCGATACCGCTCAGCTTGGCAACACTGTGCGGCGGAACGCTCAGTTCGAAAAACGACTGCACAATGGCCGAGGTCACCGAGTCGTGTCCACAGCCCGCGCACAACGTTGACATACGACCTTCGTAGTCGCGGATCGTAAGCCCTAACGCGTTGCGTGCCATGCCTTCGTGGATGATTTGCGGCTTTGTAATGGATGTCACGCTGCTACCTCTTTTGCTACATGGCCCTCGATGGCTTCAATTATGCAACGGCAATCAATGGGGACACCGCTATAACTAAGGATCGATTCCATACGAGCCTTCGAATAATCAGTCTCCAACAACAGCAAGCTCTTGAGTTGAGCGTCCCTGTTTTGTTCCACAACGAAAATCCGCTCGTGCTGATTTAAAAACTTTGCAACCTTATCGCCAAAGGGGAAAGCCTTTACTCGAAGATAATTGAGATGGATACCCTTGCGTGCTAATCGATCCATTGCTTCCAATACCGCGTAATCACAGCTGCCGACAGAAACAATGCCCAATTTGGCAGACTTGCGCATTTTGATGACCGGCTCCGGAACCAGTTTTACTGCCGTATCCCATTTTCTTTTCAGCCGATCGACAACCTCTTGATATTCATCTTCGTCCTCCGTGTAGCCGCCGTATTTGTTATGGCCAGAGCCGCGGACGAAATACGCACCCTTAGCCGACGCTCCCGGATACGTGCGATAAGGGATACCGTCACCATCCAAATCCAGATAACGGTAAAAGCTCTCTGTTTCTTCAAGTTCTTTGGCACCAAGCACCTTACCCCTATCTGGTCGATAGTCTTCATTCCATTCCAGGGCCTCGGACATCCAGTCGTTCATGCCGATATCGAGATCTAGCATGACGATGACGGGTGTCTGCAAACGATCTGCGAGATCGAAAGCCTTAACCGCAAGCTCGAAACACTCTTTCGGGTTCGCGGGGAATAACAGGACGTGGCGCGTATCGCCATGAGAAGCGTATGCCGCAATGAGTATGTCACCCTGCTGGGTCCGGGTTGGCATGCCAGTTGACGGTCCAACACGTTGAACATCAAAGAGGACAGCGGGCAACTCAGCAAAATACGCGAAGCCAATAAACTCGCTCATTAACGAAATCCCGGGGCCGCTAGTCGGCGTAAACGCACGAGCACCGTTCCATGAAGCGCCAAGAACAATGCCTATTGCAGCCAGTTCATCCTCCGCCTGAACTACGCAGTAATTACGTTCGCCAGTCTTGGGATCTACGCGAAATCTTTCACTGAAAGATTTGAAGCTATCCATAAGAGAGGTCGATGGTGTAATCGGGTACCAGGCGCCCACCGTTGCCCCCGCATAGACACATCCCAGCCCCGCCGCAGTATTACCATCAATCATAATGTGACCGGCGGTCTTATCCAGGGATTTCACACGGGTGGGTAGCGGACACTTAAAGTGCTCCTGGGCATAACTTGCCCCTAGATCAATAGCTTCTATATTGGCTTGGATCAGCGCTTGTTTGGACGAAAACGTCTCTTCGACGAGATTTTTGATGACCTGTCTGTCCAAATCCAATAACGCCGCAAGTGTCCCAAGATAGGCCATATTCTTCATAAGAATACGGGTCCGGGCATCACTGAAGCGCTCGTTACAAATTTTCGCGAGTGGTACGCCGAGTATAGTGACGTCCTGTCGCGTCAGAACGCTATTTCGCGGCCAGGTAGAATCGTAGATGAGGACGCCCCCAGGACTTAGCGATTTGAGATCCTGCTGGTAGGTCTCCGCATTCATGGCCACCATGATGTCAATCTCACCAGAACGGGCCAGATTACTATCCTTCGTGACACGAATCTCATACCAGGTAGGAAGTCCCTGTATGTTACTGGGGAAGAAGTTCTTGCCCATCACCGGAATTCCCATCCGAAAAATGACCTTCATCAACAGTCCATTGGCGCTGGCGGACCCCGTGCCATTCACGTTAGCCAACCGAATAACGAAGTCGTTTACCCTGCTTTTCGCTCTGCCTGGCACTTAGCTGCATCCTCTCTCGCTTCGTCAATTGCATATGGAATTACTAGACTTGATTTCTGCATGTCCCATGCGGCTGTTGGGCATCTCTCAGCGCACAAGCCGCAATGTACACAGAGGTTCTCATCCTTAACCATGACACGGGACGTTTGTTTTAGTGCTGCCGAAACATAGAGCAGCTGACTGGGCTCAAGAATAGGTGCCTTTAGGCTCTTTTTCAGAGTGTCCTCGTCCGCGTTGGGCGTTATCGTCAGGCAATCTACGGGACAGATATCTATACACGCATCACACTCGATACATAGATCAGCGAAAAAGACCGTCTGGAGATCACAATTCAAACAGCGCTCGACTTCCGTTACGACCTGCTCCACAGAAAAGCCCAGCTCAACTTCGATATTCAGCTTCTTGAAACGCTCCTTGAGATCTACATGGGGCATTATCCGCCTACCCGCGGGGTCGTAGTCGTTACTGTAGCTCCACTCGTGAATACCCATCTTCGCGCTTTGCAGGTTGACTCCTCGGGGCAAACGTTCATCTAGGGGTCGCTCGTTACAGTACTTGTCTATGGAAATCGCTGCCTGATGCCCGTGCTCTACGGCCCAGATAATGTTCTTAGGCCCGAACGCCGCATCGCCACCGAAGAATACTCCAGGCAAAGTTGACTCAAATGTCACCTCGTCTAAGACGGGAACACTCCATTTATCAAAGTTGATTCCGATGCCCCGTTCTACCCAGGGGAAGGCAGTATCCTGCCCGAGTGCTAAAATAACATCGTCACAAGGGAAGAATGCCTCCTCTCCCGTAACTCTGGTATCTGCGATGCGCCCCTTTTCATCAAGATCGTACTCCATCTTCTCGAATGTCATACCAACAAGCTTACCGTCCTCTATAACAAACTCTTTTGGAGAGTGTTTAACGACAATTTCAACCTGCTCCTCTTCGGCATCTTCGAGCTCCCAGTCGGATGCTTTGAAAAAGTCCCGCGTCTTTCGCGCCATAACCTTCACGTCTCTCGCACCGAGTCTCAGCGAGGTACGACAACAATCCATGGCCGTATTACCGACCCCTATGATCAGGACTTTTTTGCCAATCTTCTCCGTATGGCCGAAAGCGACAGACTCGAGCCACTGAATACCAATATGGATTCGGTCGCTCTCGTCACGGCCAGGCATGTCTATATCCTTACCCTTTGGGGCTCCACTGCCAACAAAAATTGCGTTGTAACCCTCCTTAAGCAGCTCTGCCATACTTTCTATTGGTGAGCTCAATCTCAGATCGACGCCCATATCCAGTATGTAACCCACCTCCTCATCCATCACCGAGGCAGGAAGACGAAATGATGGGATGTTAGTTCTCATCAAGCCACCAACCTCATCCAGCGCATCGTAAATGACACACTCGTAGCCGAGTGGCATGAGATCGTTGGCAACAGTAAGAGACGCGCAGCCTGCTCCGACTAGGGCAATTCGTTTCCCATTCTTCTGTTTGGGCGCAGTAGGCAACCGATCACTTATATCGCCGCGATTATCCGCAGCGACTCGCTTCAATCGGCAAATCGCAACCGGTTTATCTTCCACGCGCGTTCGACGACAAGCTGGCTCACAGGGGCGATCACAGGTCCGGCCTAAGATCCCAGGAAAGACGTTGGACTCGCGATTCAACATATAGGCGTCGGTAAATCGCCCCTGAGCAATGAGGCGAATGTATTCCGGAACATCAGTATGGGCAGGACAGCCCCATTGGCAATCCACCACCTGATGAAAATATTCGGTTCCTTCCGTTTTGGTAGGGTCCATGACGGTCTAAACTCCCAATCCGCGCGCCATTATAGACTTCGAAATCTTCTCTACAAGCCTTTATCGACGTCCTTAATCCTCCTCGGATTCCGGCACATAAAGGAAAGTGAAGTCTCGGACCAATCCACTGGCTTCAATAATCTCACCATCGACTATCCTGGGGCGAAAGCGCGACTGGCCCATAGCGCGGGTGGCTGTCTCATCCTTAAACCCGGGCGGCTGGGATTCAACGACCTCTACGTTTGCTGTTCTACCATTTGTTGTAAGGTCAAACGTAACAAGCACATGTCCCTGCTGGACACCGGGTGTCCCGATCCTCGCAAGTCCACGGGTGCTGGGATTCTCTTGAAACACATAACGAGGCTCGTAAAACCAGCGCCTCTGCAGCCTTTCTCCGTCCTCGACTTCGCCTAAGAGCGCCCAAGCCTTTTGATAGTCACCTCCTATCTCACCAAAACCAAATGCCGTATCCCAGTCACCTAGATCTCTCAAAACCCGCGCTAACTCCAACTTGTCAAGCTCAGGTTGTCCCTCAAGAATATCTAGCGCCCTCCTCAGCGAAGAAATACCACGACCGTCCGTAGATTTCTGCACTCGGAAACTATTACCTATCTCCCTCAGCGGGTGTACAAGCAATACGCTATCTCTTCCTTCTATTTCTCGGATGATAGCCATAGCCCGCTCGTAGTACCTCCGCTCTCCTCCAAACCGGTAGCTTCTATGCAACCAGCGCGCATACTTATAGAGGGTCGGGAGAATCTCGATGGTTCCTGTTCCGAGGGTACGGAACATGATCATCATCCCTTCTAATTTTTGATCTTCAGCATCTGAATAAAGCTCCATCCTAACCAGAGTATTAGCCATACGATCGAGAATCGGGATCTGCCCCTCATTCAAAAGGCCGAAAACCCTACGGTTAACAGTGCGAGCCTCTCGGAAAACCGTAACAGCCTCAGGGTAGGCCCCCAGCGAGTTATACGACGCCCCTAACCCTACCAAGGGCTGAATGACCGATTGAGTAAATTCCCCCTCATTTGCCCGAAAAATCTCAACTGAAGCAAGAAAGTTTTGTGCCGAAGCCTCGTACAACTCTGCCCTTCTTTGAGCCTCAGCAAGATTTGAGATTGAAAGAGCAGCCTCTGATGACTCGGGCCCGAACGACTCTTGGGTAAGTCCAACGATACGTTCGGCTACTGAAGCAGCTTCAACATCCTTATCTTGGTCCAGAAGATCTCGGAACCTAAGTTGCGCCTCTAACAATGTGTTGAATTCAGCATTGGTTGTCTGCTGTTCAAAAGAGGCTCTGTCCGCATTCGCCGGGATGGGAATACTCTCCGGCATCCGCAGCATAATCTCCTCTTCCTCCTCAACTTCCAAAGAAGAGTCTTCCACTTCCAACAGAAGATCGAACACTGGCGCCTCAGACTCGTCTATCGTGTAGATGCGAGCATTCTGCGCACCCACAGATCCGGCGACTCCAATACAGAGCGCACAAAAGTACGCAAACCTATTGAAGCAGGTAGTGGCAGGAAAAATTGGCCGTTGCTGAGCCATCTAAGGCAATTCTATCGGAAACAATGGGACACCGCGCTCAACATAAGTCATAGTTAAAGTCTGTGCTAGGTGTTGGGCTGTTAAAACACAACGGCCTCAGCCTCTCAATGGGAGGCCGAGGCCGAAGAGTGCCTTTCGAACATGGGTTCTCACTGGTTAGATCCATTCTGGTTCGGCGCAAGACCAGTTGGGTGCTTAGTACCGAGATTGGCCCTGCTACCCCCATGATTAATACCGTTGTTGAGCCTGCGGTTGGATCGACGATTAATGCGACGCCCAACACGATTCCCTTGCTGATCAGCAGGGCTAACCCTACTTTTGCGCTGATCTAAAGACTTAGGCGGCCCATCTCACCCTACGTCACTAGCACGTTCAGATCGACGGTCCCAACGATCGTTAATTCGATTGCCTCGACGATCAAGTCGTCCGTCAATACGGTCACCTCTTTCATCTAACCAATTTTCAATATGATCGCTGCTATCATCAGCCAGCGCGCTACCGCCTACCAAAACTAAAGTCGCCATAAGCCATATCGTTACAGATCTCATTTTTTCCCTCACATCTGTTCAATTTCTGTGCTTTTAACGAACTGTGGCAAGCTTGGTTGACTGCGTTGCAAAAATCACGCCTTATTCCATAAGGCTAACGCATTGCGCACATCTACACATGCAACTGACACTAGCCATTTTGGCTTAAGAGTTGCACCATTACCCCCCATAAGCGGTCTTACCCTGAAGGACAGAACAATGTTGATAAAACGACCCCCCACAATCAGGCCTTCTGAGATCACCCCAGAATCGATGTTTCGACAGCGCCGCACACTTTTAAAGACGGCGCTAGCATTGGGTCTGATACCCACCGCCAACACATATGCGCAAGAATCTCGGAACGATCTCACCACAATCACTCATAACGACTCTGCAGCCCAGAACTCGCCTTTCCCTGAGAACGGACGGTTGACCAACCTTAAAACTTGGCCCAGCAAAGTCGATGCTGCGCTGACTCCCTTCGAAGACGTTACGGGATACAACAATTACTATGAGTTCGGCACTGGGAAAACGGATCCCGCAAGAAATGCGCATACCTTGGTGCCCCATCCCTGGACGGTCACAGTTGAAGGCGAGGCTGAAAAGACCGGTACGTTCGCTTTCGAAGATCTGATAAAGGGACACACACTGGAGGAAAGAATCTATCGGTTTCGCTGCGTTGAGGCATGGTCCATGGTGGTGCCCTGGGTCGGGTTCCCACTGGGCGATTTATTGAAAGGCTTCGCCCCTACCTCCCGGGCCAAATACGTACAATTCTTCACGCTGAACGACCCCGCACAGATGCCTGGGGTACGCTATCCGGTACTGCGTTGGCCCTACCGCGAAGGGCTGACCATCGCAGAAGCGATGCATCCGCTATCCCTGCTGACTGTTGGTCTTTATGGACAGGTTTTGCCCAATCAGAACGGTGCGCCCCTCCGACTCATAGTACCTTGGAAATACGGGTTCAAAAGCATCAAATCTATTGTCCGCATTCGATTCATGGCGAGACAACCGCAAACCAGTTGGAATATGGCGAACGCGCGGGAGTACGGATTTTACTCCAACGTTAACCCAGACAAAGACCACCCACGATGGAGTCAGGCCACTGAGCGTGTCCTGGGAAGTGGATTATTTTCTGCCCGGGCACCTACGCTGTTGTTCAACGGTTATGCGGCCGAGGTCGCAGGACTATACGCCGACCTTGATCTAATGAGGAATTATTAGTCTCATTAAAAAATATCAGAGTACGCGAGACAAAAGGGCGCGGTGCGCACGTACACGCATGGGCATTTTTTTTGGTCCAATCGCCATTGAATCGATTTCTAGAACTATCTCGCACCGTCTGAGGGTTGTCTGGAGATGACTCGCCGATCCCTTGCGCTGATAAAAGCCTTAGTCCTCTTTTGTTGCTTGACACCCCTTGGTCTGCTCATCGCACGAGCCTCTGGGCTCGGTGACTTGGGTGCGAACCCGGTTCAGGAGGTACTCCATACATTAGGCAAGACGGGGCTGAACCTCATCCTACTCACGCTGACGATAACCCCTATCCGAAAGGGTACCGGGCTCAACTGGTTGGTTGGATTGCGTCGAACCCTTGGGCTTTCTGCATTCGGTTACATTCTTTTGCATGCAACAACTTATGCGGTACTGGATCAGGGGCTTGCGTGGAGTTCTTTGCTCGTAGATGTAACTCAAAGACCCTACATCACCTTCGGGTTCTTAGGCTTGGTGTTGATGGTGCCTTTAGCAGTCACGTCTACCAACGCCATGCAACGACGACTCGGACGTAAGTGGTCCCAACTGCATCGGCTGGTCTATCTCATTGGTATCCTCGGCGTCACCCACTTTTTTTGGCAGGTTAAAATCGATGTTTCCGAACCCCTGCTTTACGGTGCCGTATTATCTTTATTGTTGGGCTATCGGGCAGTTGGCTGGTTCAAGAAACGATGGCAATTCAGTACTGGAACTCAATTGTAGAAAACTTGCCGAAGATATACTGTGCCATGCGCGCTCTGGTGCACGTGAAATCACCACAGAAACTCAGGGAAGCGCGTGAACCCAATTGACGAGTTCGTTCAGAAGCTCCTCGCCAGGCCCGCGATGAGCATCTGGAGTATTAACCATGGCGGTAACCACGTAAGTTTTCCCGCTGGCTGCGTGAACGTACCCAGCAAGAGCTGTCACGTGATCCAGGCGCCCAGTTTTGATATGAGCCCGCCCTTCCTCCTGGTTACTGAATCGCCCACGAGTCGTACCATCTAGCCCCCCAATTGACATCGACGCCACAAATTCTGCTCCATATGGGCCTCCCTCAGCAAGTTGCAAGACCTCTGCTAGCAAGGCTGCCGATATTCGAGTTTCACGGGAAAGGCCCGCACCATTATCAATAACAAGTGACTCAGGGCTTAGCCCACGGTCTACGAGGTAACTGCGGATCACTTCCACACCATCTTCGCGAGTTCCCGGTGCTGTTGAGTTTTCAGCACCCAATGTATAGAGCAATTGTCGAGTCATCACATTGTTGCTGTACTTGTTAATGCTGCGAATAACTTCCGCTAAGGGCCGAGATTGCCAGGTAAGAACAGGCCTAATTTCATCACTCACTACCCCTCGGCTCAGCCCACCATGATGTTGACCGCCCAGCTCTCGCCACAAAGTACTAAAGACCCCAAAGACGAAGGTGTCATGCTCTAAAACGGTGCGACTCAGATAATAGGGCGAACACGCCTTTGGAAAAAACCCCGAAAACACAACCATCTTAGCCGTCTCCGGGTCACGTACATCAAAGCTAATTCCGGCTTGATAGCCCCTGCACGGGCCATCAGTTAGGCTGAGTTGGTTTACAACATTGAGGTTCTCTGGCAGGGGATCCAATGTAATGATGACATCGCGGTCGTTGGGGTCAGTGAGAAATTGGAATCGAACTGCCTTGAAATTAATCAACAACGCATTTGGTGAGACGTTGTACGCGCGATAGGGCTGCCCATCAAAATCTCCAGGGCTCTCAGTGACGTCGCCGAAAAACGAGTCGTCAATGATCAGATCCCCGTTTATTTCCTCCAACCCGATCCGTCGTAGCGCTCCCAAAAGCTTCCAGAATTCCTCCGTAACCAAGTAAGGATCACCGTAACCTTTTATAGCAAGATCACCATTGAGCTGCCGCCCATCCCAATCCCCGAGAAAATAAATCTCTGTTGGCCAACTGTAAGTCGGTCCTAGTACTTCCAGTGCAACCCAGGTGGTGAGCAATTTAATTGTTGATGCGGGGTTGCGAGGCACGTCGGGAAAGTGCGCAAGAACAGACTCATCCCCATCGACCTCTCGCACGACTAAGCTCACATCCTCGTATGGAATGCCGTGAGCCTGGCGAATGCGATCCAGGCTGGAGGGCAGTTGTGCCTCAGAGGCACTGTAGGCGATGCAACAGAATGAAAAAATGAATAACCATCGCATGAACATAATTGTGCCCAAATCACTCAATCGTGGATAGCGCGGACTGAAGGGCTTCAAAGAACCCCGCAATAGGCCCTCAAAATATAGGGGGTCAACCAGCGGAGGGGAGAGGTTTCTTTGGCAACTTCTTTGGGGCATCCACTGCCCTTAGAGGCACAGAACGCTGATCCTTATGAAACAACTCAGAAAACAACAAAAAAATCGTGCGTGCGTGACCACCAGCCTCTCTGGACGACATCTTCCGGATGGTAGCTTTGACGCAAAGCTCTCTACCAATGGGCTTAACGCTGTGCAGGGCATCATGCAGCTTAATGAAAGCAGGTCTTAGCTTGACGGGGAGTTCGGAACTTTTCAGATCATCTAGATGCTCAGAATAGGCAGCTATGAGCCGTTTCTTTATAGGACCATCTGCGACGAGAACAGAAACTGCTGCCTCAAATCGCTTAGCTAAGTATGGCATGCAGAAGCCTTCTTATTATCCTGGGCTTCACCCCAGAGTGTATGCTCTCAACAAACAACATGGTACGGAAGATATATATAGCAAATTTTAGAAACCTTATACAACTATCCGGCTAACCAGTATTTTAGTTGACATTATGATTGGTTTAATGTGGTCGTCAAGTGACAGCCTTTCGTGGCTTTGAAAGTCCGAGTTTTTTCATCCTATCCGTGAAAGTTGAGGGCTTGAGACCGACAAGTTGGGCGGCCCCGTCCGGACCGGAAACGCGCCAGTTTGTAAGCTGTAGTGCAGCGAACATGTTTTCTTTCTGCAGTGTAGCGAGCTCTTCCTCTGTCATTACCACGGACCCGATACTGTTACCACTATCAGCCGGGAGTACAGGCGCTGAACGCAAGATATTAGCCATCGCAAGGTCAAGCCTTAGTACTTTGCTCTGGGAGAGAATCACGGCTCGCTCAATCACATTTTTCAACTCACGTATATTCCCAGGCCAATTGTATTTTTTTAGTAGATTCACCTGCTGACGCGAAAGCGTCAACGGGTGGTGTCCGAAATCCTGACATGCGCGCTCCAGAAAATGACTAGCAAGCTGCACAATGTCCTCCCCACGTTGACGCAGCGGTGGCACTTCAATCGGGAAGACGCTGAGACGATAGTAGAGGTCTTCACGAAAAACGCCTTCCCTAACCGCCTGGTCCAGATCTCGATTCGTCGCTGCAATGACCCGAACATCCACAGAACGCGTCTGGTCGTCTCCAACTTGCTCATACTCGCTCTCCTGCAGCACCCTGAGGAGTTTGCCTTGCAGGTCAAGCGGAATCTCGCTGATCTCATCCAGAAACAAGGTACCGGCATCAGCCAGCTGGAAGCGCCCGATCCGGTCTCGATGAGCCCCAGTAAACGCTCCCTTCACATGACCGAAAAACTCACTTTCAAAAAGTTCGTGAGGTATAGATGCACAGTTAACCTTGACTAATGGGCCATCGCTTCGAACACTTCGTGCATGAATAACGTGGGCGACAAGCTCCTTACCCACACCAGACTCGCCCTGAATCAAAACACTAGCTGACGTCTGGGCTACAGCCTCCAATTGCACAAGCATTTTTTTCAGCACCTGGCTCTCGCCAATAATGTGCCCGAAGTTCATGGAAACTTGTACCTCCTCTCGGAGATAGTCACGCTCCTGCTCAAGTTCCTCCCGTAATTTTGCATTTTCGTCAAAGGCTGCTCGGAGACGGCGCTCGGACCGATTTCTTTCGGTAACGTCCTTTAGCGCCACGTACATTCGGTTCACTGTACCGTCAGCATTTCGATCAGCATGTGAAGAAGCCAAGACCTCTATAATCTCGCCGCTTTTCGTAACGTAATCTCGAGGTTCGTTGTCAAGGTCACCGTGGGCGATAATATCTATCAGAGAACGCTGGTCTAGTCCGGATTTTTCCGAAATGAAATCGGTGATCCCTTTACCTATAACCTCCTCACGCTGGTATCCAAGCTTGTAAAGCCAGCGATCGCTCACGTGAACAATCCGGGCCTCGCTGTCCACAGTGTGCATCATGGCCGGTGTATCGTGATAAAGGGTCTGGTAATGCTGCTCAATTTGAGCCTCCTCGCCAACCTCGGAGTAGACAGCAACGGTTCTCAAATACTCGTGGCCATCGCCTCTCTCAATCACAACGTTAGCCAGACAATTGATCCTTTCACCAGACTTTGCGCGTAGATCTATGGGAGCATTGGAAAGTCGGCCCGTTCGTCGGAGCAGTGGAAGATAATCTTCGACGATTCGCTTAGCCGTCGACGGGCTTGCAAGATCCTGTGGTCGAATCCGAATAATGTCATCGCGGGTGTACCCAAGACGCTCAAGCCACGCATCGCTGGCATCAATGAAGTAACCATCCTCCCCTAAGGCGGTCACCATGACTGGGCTTTTTCGAAACAACCATTGATATCGATCTTCCACAATAGCTAATTTACGCAAAACCGTTAATTTCGTCAACGGTAATCCGTTATTTTACGGTTTACCGTGTCCTCATTATATTTATAACCTATTGTTATTAAACAAATAATAACTTGGCACGCGTTTTGCATATAGGGATATAAGTACCATATCTAAAACCAGAGATGGATTATCGAAGTTTCGTCAATGGAAGGACGAGGATCATGTTTAGAGAGTTGACCAATAGTGTAGGGCGATTGCCAGGTTACGTGGCACTAAGCCTCATTTTGACATTCGCAAGCCAACCGCTTGCGGCTGTGGAAGAACTTGTCGTTGATGGCGCGAAGGAAGCCGCTCAAATTAGGGCATATCGAGCGTTCTTCGAGACTCAGATGGAAGTCTACGCTAAAACCGTAAGCGCTGAATTTAAGGATCTAGTAAATGCGGAGTTGAAGAACGTGGTGAGCAGTGAGGCACATCTCGCAGAGATTAAGTACAACCGCTCTTTACTTGCAGCTCTAGCTAGATGGTCCCTTTAGGATTTTTATTGAGACCGCTCTTTACTAATTAATCGGGGTTTACTGAGGCGATCACCGGGGGGCTCCCCCTCCCCGAAAGTGTGATCGCCGGCATGGCCGGGAGGCCGTTTGGGACCTGGGTTCAACCCGGCGTTGGATCTGAGGTGTTAGTCACCGGACTAGGATGTCCAGCCCGGGTCCCTTTTTTATCTCATCTTTTGTTCTTCAACAGCTGGAACCATGAGGACGGTGGAGGTTGTTTGAGCGTAGTCGGTAGTCGCCATAGCGGGAGTGTACGCCGCCGTGTGTTGAGCTAACGCTCTTTAGCCTCTGCACAGGCTATACAGAACCTAGTAGTCGGGTCGAATTTCAGCCGCTCGGGATGAATTGA
>DBZY01000064.1:127757-129092 GCA_002311835.1 Proteobacteria bacterium UBA1148
CGCCGGCGTTCTCCCTCGGTTAGTAACTTCTTGCGCAGACGAATACTCGCCGGTGTTACCTCTACGAGCTCGTCGTCATCGATAAACTCTAGCGCCTGCTCCAGCGAATAACGTAGCGGTGGCGTCAATACGATATTCTCATCTGATCCAGCAGCACGAATATTGGTCAGCTGCTTGCCCTTGGTCGGATTTACGGGTAGATCATTATTGCGTTTGTTGACGCCGACGATCATGCCTTCATAGACGGCCTCTCCATGGCCTATTAATAGGTTGCCGCGTTCCTGCAAGTTGAATAGAGAGTAGGCGAGGGCCTTTCCGTTCACGACGGATACCATCACGCCGTTCTTGCGTTGGCCAATTTCTCCCGGGGCTTGATCATCGTAACGGTCGAACACATGATCGAGTAGGCCCGTGCCAGCCGTTGCCGTTAGGTACTCAGTGCGAAAACCAATGAGACCGCGCGCCGGGATTCGATAGTCGAGCCGCACCCGGCCGCGTCCGTCGGGCAGCATCGACACGAGTTCGCCTTTGCGTTCTGCCAGGCGGCTCATGACGGCGCCTTGATAGTCCTCACCGAAATCGACTGTCAGCTGCTCCCATGGCTCATAGATCTCGCCGTTGATCTCGCGCTCGATAACCTCCGGCCGCGAGACAGCGAACTCGTATTGCTCCCGGCGCATCGTCTCGATCAATACCGACAGGTGCAGCTCGCCACGCCCGGAAACGCGAAACTTATCCGGATCCGCCGTGTTCTCAGCACGCAACGCGACGTTGTGCTTGAGCTCTTGATCGAGACGCTCCCGTATCTTCCGGCTGGTCAGGTACTTGCCCTCGTGGCCCGCGAACGGCGATTTGTTGACCTGGAAGGTCATGCTGATCGTCGGCTCATCGATCTGCAGGGTGGGTAGCGCCTCGGGATGTTCGCGCGCGCAAACGGTGTCGGAGATCCTGAGATCCTCAATACCGCTGAACATCACGATATCGCCGGCGCCAGCAGCATCGATTTTGTTTCGTTGCAGCCCCTCGAAGCTATAGAGTTCGAGCAGTTTTCCGTTGCGTGTCGATCCGTCGGGACTGACGATTACTATCGAATTATCGCTGTTGACGTTGCCGCGCGTAATTCGCCCGATACCGAGCACGCCTACGTAGGGGTCATAATCGAGGCTGGATACCTGTAGTTGCAGGGGGCCGTGAGCATCGACGTTGGGCGCGGGCACGTGCGAGACGATTGCTTCGAATAACGGTTGTGTGTCGCCGCTGCGTACATCTGGTTTCGTGCCGGCATAACCTTCGAGCGCTGATGCATAGATCACGGGAAAGTCGAGTTGTTCATCG
>DBZY01000092.1 GCA_002311835.1 Proteobacteria bacterium UBA1148
CTCATTGCCGCCGTCCAGGGCGTTGTAGGCCATGCTCCCGCCCATCGTGCCCAACCCGATAAATCCTACCTTCATCGCGTCCTCCGTGGCGGGCGACGCCCGCGCCTGGTTGTTACCGTCAGCGGAGCCTAACATAGCATGGCCAGGCAGGGCTGCACCACCAGAGCCTCTTGCGAAATGGCATAAGGCTCAGTTGAGGCTTATACCATCTCAGTGGTCGTACGACCACTGAGATGTGGATCGATCCAAACGACATGAAATATGTTCTCGGTTCTGAACCCAATCATCGGCTTAGGGTAGTTGTAACGGAAGGCTAGGATTGTTACATCAGGCGTGATAATCCTCGGTAACCCAACTCTAATGGCGTTTCGGGCGATGGTCTCGCTACCTAACTGATGTCTGCCGACCTAGATTATCTGCTGCCAGGTTAGTTGGCTTCGTTTCCAAAGGGCAGAAGCAAATTCTGCCCGTTCATCGCGCAAGCAATCATCAACTGTGTACCCGGACTGAAGGTGCTGTAAAGAAAAGATTGGCAGAGTGAACGGCCAATCTTTTGCGCTTGCTTCCGGGACCTTAAGTCTTCCTCGTTCCCTATCGGGTTCAAGAGGCTTCTTCGCCATCGTCCTCATTTTGGGTTTGGCCATCCCAGTGTAGGCCGTCTAAAGCCTCACCTAATCGGTCTTCCTTGGTGAGAGTGTATTCGTGCTCATATTTTCTGTGTCGAAGACACCTGGAGCGAATGAAATTGTTTCAACCGGGACAGCTAACCGCCTTCCCTTCATCAACTCCCGATTGTTTTGAAGCTTAGCCATGAGCTTATTCGCTAAATCATCCTGTCTCGAAACATAGTCCCCTGGGTCTGTTCCTTCAATGAGATCAAAAACGACAATCCCTTTCTCGGGAGAAATTAATACGGCGTCTATCGGGTAGCGACCGTCTGCGGTTCCAATTATTGGAAAACCAATGAACAGGATGCCAGCATTTGCCGTCCTACACCGTCAAGGCGGTACATGAAGTCTCCCGGAGAAATAATCACCCGTTTTGACAATCTGATTAAAACCACATCGAATGAGATGGGTAGCAGTCAGAAGGGTTCCGTCCGATGCAGAAGACGAGCAGTGACAAGAACCACCAGCCAGTGTTTCGGGTGTAGTTCGACTCTCGTCGGCACATCTGGAAAAGGGCCATGGGACTAGAAAGTATCGTTCACGACAGCAGAGACGAAATCGATGGATCGGAGACGGATGTCCTCAATTGGCATGCAAGTCAATGCTTTCCACCTGTCCGGACTTCCAGGTCCCTGTCTCATCAGTGGGTTTTCCGCCGAGGTTGAAACTCACGGTATCCCCTTCGAACGAGACCCCGGACCCAGCGCGGCGGAAGAGTTGGGGTGTTCCGAGGGATCGGTGCGGAAGCAGCTCCGGCAGGGTTGGACCTGGAGGGAGTACTGGCAGCCGGGAGCATTGGGGAGTTGATGAATAAATTCGGTGAACGCAGGGGTGCCTAGATGGTTATTGAGATGGGGTTCTTACGTGAAGCACGCCTTCTTCGGAAGGCAACATCGAGTCATTAAAACTCGGAATAACCATCGGCAGTCCATCTGCGCATCGGTAAAAGGCGCTGTTGTAAAAATTCCTTAGTATGAACTCGATAAAACTCGAAGGCCCAACTGGTGATGAAACCGGGATTCTGCAGTTTTGGTATTGGGCAAGCGAAAGATGGGATTGGGCGTGTTCCAGTTCCTTCCAAACACCTTTTCTGCTATCGAAATCAAACCTAATAGGGAATGGCACAATGTTTTTTGCGACCACATCTGCAAAAACATCATCATCAAGGTAAATTTCCGGGTTGTTCTGGAATTCTTCCAAATATGGAGACGGGAAAATCGCCAGCCTGTGCCGGTCCAAATCTCCGCCCTCAAAGAGGTACTGCATTTGGATCAATCCACCATCCGGAAGCATTACGATGTATGCCCGTTCTCCCGCCAGGATATCGTATATATACGAGTAGGAGTGATTCTTTAAGGCAATCAAGAACTGATCTGCATTGTTGAAAGTAACTTCCGAACTCGTGGCAGTCACCTGTCTTTCAAAAACATATTTCTGGTCGCTTGCTAAACTCGATTCTACAAGACATCCCACACAGAGGGGATACAATTACGGTGCGGATATCGTATCCCTGTCGGTTGTGGGAATCCCCGACGCCGCCCAGGATACGTTGGGCTATCTCCTCATCGAGCCTATGTCTAGCCATAATATTGACGGTGGCTTTGAGAATCTGCTTCTGCTTGGTGAAGACAGTATTGGCGAACAGTGGCGGAATCTCGGTAGACTTGGCTAGAAACTGTCGTAAAAGTCGTCGGCTTCGCCGCAGCGACTAAAGCTTTCGGAAACAGCTTGATAAGCATCCAATGGGGACTGGCCCTCCTAGAACTGTTCAGGAAACTCATTCGGAGTTTTGCTTGGTATTTCCCAACTCTGAACGTGTCAATTTGACAATTGTTGACATTATGAACCCTCGCCTAGCGGACAATTGTTTATAAACGGAGGGTTGAGAGATGAAAATTGGCAGGTTACTCAGCGACGTCGGTGTCATTGACAAGAAACCCAAACTCGCTTTCCTAAACCGACCGATGCCTAACATTCCTTTGGTGAACATCCTTGAAGCGGTCCGGGCTCATGATGGCTACCAGGTGAGGTCGGGCAAAATGGCGGCGCCCCAACGTCCTAAATAACCCCACTCTGAGCAACCGGAGTCAGCGGGGAGGTCCCGTTTCAGCAGAACAGAGCAAGCTTGCAGTACCGCGCTTAAGGCACGAGAAAGCGTATCATTTCCTCAACCGACGGCATGCCTTCCAGCTCATCCACCAGGTTGACCAGCCGGTCCCGGTTGCTTGATGGCAGGTGGGCGGCGCCCTCCGCTCAGCAAGCGCGAAATCTCTCCAGGTGCTGCTCCCGGTTCAGCTATTTGTCCGGGTGACCCAAAACCTGTTCCAGGGTCAATTCGTGCTCCGCCCCGTCTTTGAGCCGAATACGAACTCGCAGAGGGACCGAGATGTTTTCGTCCGTGATCGTTGGGTCTTGCACCACGTTGATTCGTCCCGCCAACTCGTGGATTGCCTTCTCACGGAGCCGCTCTTCCCAGAAATCGGGGATGAAAACCGTACCCCGAATCAAGGCCACTGCCGC
>DBZY01000006.1:0-281 GCA_002311835.1 Proteobacteria bacterium UBA1148
GTACCCTCGCCTATATTACCCATCAGTTGGATTTTTTGGGGCGCGTTCCTGTATCCGAGTAAGGAACCCTAGCGCCGAGGGAATGTCAAAATATCGAGTGACTTGCCACACATCAGAGAGCACCCATAGCATGGTCGTTTGATGGTCACTCATCCGTGTGATTCCTGTACGGACATATTTAAAATACCAAACCCTCTGCAAATACATAAAATAGGGTTAGACTGGTCAGACGCGGCTGAGGAAGTGACTAAGATGTTTTGGCGTCGTATTGGAAACGCCTT
>DBZY01000006.1:350-5746 GCA_002311835.1 Proteobacteria bacterium UBA1148
GAAGTGACTAAGATGTCTTGGCGTCGTATTGGAAACGCCTTGGCGTTCGTGTACGGTGTAACCGGTCAACGGCCGCAGACACGGACACCGCTCGTTAGCTAACTCTGGCGATGGAAGGAGAACCCATGGGCGTTGCCATTTTACTCGAGATGCACATCAAGCCGGAATGCATTGAGGATGTCAAAGCGTTTATGAAAGACAATCTGGGCGATACGCGGTCTTACGAGGGATGCCGAGGTTTGGACGTCTATGACAACATGGACGAAACCGGAAACCTCGTGATCTACGAACGTTGGGATTCCCGCCCCCATTACGAAAGATATTTTGCCTGGCGTACGGATAGCGGCGCCCTCGATCGAATGGCGCCGATGCTGAGGAAGCCCCTGAGTATTCGGTATTTCGAGCCCGTCGACGTCTGAGGGCGGTACAATTGTTTGAAGCTGTTTGCCGAGTCTCTTAGTCCGGCTGCGCCTCGGGATCGTTTACCGTTGACGTCTCAGCAAGGTGACAGCCGGAGTCTTCAACGTCGGAAAGAGGTATATGATCCAGTCTATTTTTCGCATTAACGTGAACGTTACGGATTTTGTACGCTCGCATTCCCATTGGGAAACATTGTTTTCGGTTTCCGGCAAATGCATGCCGAACATCCACGATACGGCAAAGTCTTGTCAGCGCTCGACTCCTCCACTGCCATTGACGAGATCCATGGTGGCCCGGCTTTGAACAGCATCAGCTTGGTCTCGGTAGCGGACGTTAATCTCACGCAGACGTTTGAGCACCTCGTCAACCGTGATTTCTGTACGGTCTGATGCTGCGTTCTGCGCCGTCTGGATCGCCGCCTGAATGTTAGGTTTGCCAAGTTCTCACAGCCGATGGCACGCGCCGTCTTCTTGGAATAGCCCGAGCGGGCGGCCGGCGCGGTGACGTTCATGTCAATCAGGTACTCGCGCACAAAGCGCTCTTGCTTGGCGGTTAAACTACTCATGAGCGCATTATAGATCGGGAGACCCGGTTTCGCGCCTAACGCTCGCGCTGGTGCGGGGTTGCTGGTGTTTGGCGTTGGGAAGGACGTGACTATATGAAAACGGCGATCACCCTTGCTGGGATCTGGCTCTCTGTATGTTTCCCCAGCATTGAATTAGGAAATCGGATTCTTGCAATGATTGACGAAAGTGCCAGAGGTAGGGTCTGGTGGTGTTCCGCCAGGACCTACTCGCCTGCGTGAAGCCAACGACCCGCACATTGCTGTAGCCAACAGTTTCTTACGAGTCCCTCACTGCGCTTCGCTCAATAGCTCCACCAGCAACTCTCTCTCGGCATCTTCAGTCTCTCTCACCGTCTCTAAGGCCGCCATATCCATGCGGGCTTCGACCTCCGTGACGAGTCGGGTACGCAGTATATCAATAGGGAGCGCGTCCAACTCTACCGAGACATCGCCGTGCTTTTCGACAAACGCCTTGCGGTGCGAGTCTGTCGGTTTGGTGTAATCCGGGGGTAAATTGTACTGCCTTATATCCGCAGCAGTCAGGGCGCACTTGATAAGTTCGGCAGCGCAGTCGAGTCGCTCTCGCAGGCTGCGTACCATGTCCTCCCCGCTGGGGTCGAAATCGCCAAAGTACAGGATAGTTGGCGGCTTTGCCACTTGGTACCGTACGGTCGCGTTGTGGATCGAGTCCCAGCCGTCGTACCCGCGGGCTACGCGCAGCGTGACCCCGTACGCATCAAGCGTCTTCTCAAAGATGCCCGACAATACGTCCTTCTCTAACCACACTTTGATGTACCGCTTTTGCTCCGGCCCGACATTGCGCCGTTAGGATCGTTGTAATGTGCCGGCAAAAATCCGGGAGCCCGTCCCACATGGAAACCTGGCGTGGCCGGCGTAGTCGGTCCTCGATCTAATGCCAGGGGATCTGCCCATCTAATCGTGCGTCAACGAGGGCTTTGCTGACGGCATGATATTGTGAGAGATTGTTTTTTATGACTTGTCCAGAAACGAGCTGATAGTAAATTTGTCGCACCGTCATGGGATGGTGAGCAGCCGACATGGTGTACGCCTCTTCACGCAAGCGAAGCGTTTTTGGGAGTTTTGCCATTATGAGTTGCCTTTACTGTATCCACACCCTTACAATGGCCGGCACCTTCATCGTTCTGCCTTCCCACTCACTGTTGAATTGTCAGATCCAGTCCACATACCTCACCAGTATTTCGGGCCAAGCGCCCAATTCTTCCAACGTTTGCCGGAGGCCTTGGCCCTCTGCCCACCAGTGATACTTCACGTTCGCATCACGTGGGACGATAAGTTCCCCCCGGCTGGTGAGATACGGGCGCGGATGGCGTGCCATTGCCGCCGGCACTCTAGCTTTGTGCTGTGTCAGCGCCGCCCGTAACGCTTCCGGTAGTTGCTCAGGGGGGGGGACTGACACGCAGCGTCCCAGCCTCGCCCGGTAAGAGCGAAACCCCACATTGCCAACATTGTTCCAGCAGCGCCGTGGTCGAGAAGTTTGGCGCAGGCTTGATTACGCTAGATAAGCAAAAGGTTATTATTGATTATCTTGTGGAACACTACGGACCGGAGTAATAGAGACTGGCAGTTTGTTAGAGCTCAAATGAGGGGTCTGTCATTCTGAACCGAAGCAGCGCGAAGGTGAAGAATCTCTCAGGCGTACAGGACGAAGAGATTCTTCGTCGCGAGGCTCCTCAGAATGACACGCATAGAATCGGTACTGAAAAAGTACGAGAGCAACAGCACAGATCTGAAAAGGGGGTCAGAATGGCAGGACAGTTAGACGGGAAAGTCGCCCTGATTACGGGTGCAAGTTCTGGCATTGGGCGGGCGTCAGCCCTGGCCTTTGCACGCGAAGGGGCCAAGGTCGTGGTGGCAGACGTTGCGGTTGAGGGTGGAGAGGAAACTGTGCAACTAGTCAAGAATGCTGGGGGTGAGGCCATCTTTGTAAAAATCGATGTTTCGCAGGCGGCTGAGGTCGAGGCAATGGTGAACACGACCATGACAACCTATGGCCGGCTAGATTACGCGCACAATAACGCTGGGATCGAAGGCATGGTTTTGACGCCTACGGCGGACTGGACCGAAGAGGCCTGGAACCAGATCATCAATATCAACCTCAAGGGTGTATGGTTGTGCATGAAGTACGAAATCCCCCACATGCTCAAGCAGGGTGAAGGGGCTATCGTGAATACGGCATCCATAGCCGGACTGGTTGGGAGCCGGTCTGCGGGCTATGGGGCCAGCAAACATGGGATTGTGGGGCTGACGAAAACTGCTGCGCTGGAATATGCCAAATCAGGCGTTCGAGTCAACGCGGTCTGTCCCGGAATTATCCGCACACCCATGGTTCAGAGAAGTTTAGACCGTATGCCCGAACTCGAAGAACGGTTTATTGAGGTAGAGCCCATCGGACGCATAGGCAAACCCGAAGAAGTTGCTGAGGTTGCGGTGTGGCTGTGTTCGGATGCAGCCTCGTTTGTCACCGGACATGCTATGACCGTAGATGGAGGATACGTAGCTCAGTAATCCTCTACGTATTTACCGAAATTGACGAATCAGCTCAGCTCCCTTTTCCAAAATGGGCCATTGGATCTCAGGGGTGGCTGGCTCAATCAGAAAAACAATCCGTGTAAAGCCCAGATCAATGAGCTCGTGTAGCCTTTTGATTGCATTAGACGCTGCCTGCGCGTAGGCAGTTAAGACCCAGGTGATCACGGTTAAGTCGAATTCATCCATTACCCGTCCAACTCGGCCCGCTTCTGTTCTGATAGCTTCGAGCCCACCTGAGAGTTCGTCCAGCCCCTCGACCAAACCATCTACCGGAAACCAGCCATCGCAGTATTCGGCTATGCGCTTGGGTGACCACTTGGAACTGGCTTCTATGAATCCGGGAGGTCCTCCGGCGCTGATCGGCTTCGGCCAGCACCACATCGGATCAAAATTCACAATGGCGCCTCTTGCACGTGGCCCTATTCGATCGGTCGTTGCGATCAGGAGCTGGTAATCGATCTTTTCTTGGATTGATTCGGTGAGGAAAGAGTCTAGGTCGCCATTCGTGACGTAGTAGTCTTCGTCATAGCATTTGGCCTGAATGGCCCAGGTCTTCCCGTCGGCGTCTTGGGCTACTAGACCGATGCCGCAGTCGGGCCCCCAGCGGTGCGGCCAATCGTTCCACAGCCAGACGTTGCGCATCTGTGGAGCGAGGGTTGGGTCATGTTCGAGGATCCATTTGCAGACGCGCTCGAACGCTTTTCCACGTGTGTGGTTGTCTGGTGCAAACGTCTGGCGAAATGCGGCGAAGGTAGTCATGGGTTTTTCGCCGTCAGATGTCCACGCCGTGCGTTGGGTTCAATGGTCAGCCCGTTGCCTAACATTTGCTAATCGCTTGGTCAAAAAACCGGGAGTCCTCGTCATTGAGTCCCATTCCCGGCAGCAACAACGTCACCGATTGTTTCGCAAGGCAGTTTCTGCTCACCCGATGCCGTGTTGATGCAGTTTGTGAGCCATCCGGATGCGGAAGCGTCACATGCCATGTCAACAATCCTCTTGTTCGTAGGGCCGCGACCAAGTAACTCTCGCAGGAGATAAATAAGATAATCAAGCTCATCCAAGTTTTTCCGCCGCATATTGTGTCTTGGTTGGTGCCTATTCATTTGACCTGAGAGGCATATTGCGCCACGCAGCGTTTCCTCTATCACTAGTTTGCAAGGACTCCTTCTCTACCAGACCATACGTCTTTGTGAACATGCGTTGGAGAAACGGGGAGATTAAGCCATCATGCAGCATTCGTTCCGTTCTTCTAGTGAGAACTCTACACAACTTTTGATTCTGGGCCGTATCAACGTCTCCAGAGGCTGACGGAGGTCAACATGAAAGAAGGGCAGACTGGAGTACTACCACAGAATACTCAGCTTCTAATCGATAGGGCTACACAACAGCTTGACGACTTACAACGGAGATCCGTCAAATCGCTATCCACGCCCGGCACGGCATCCCCAAGCTTCAACTACTTATTGGCAAATCGATTCAAGATCGATAAATTGAGCGGCCTCCAAGCCGCTGTATCTGTCTGGATGGCAGCTTATGATGAGGATCTGCAGGTGCTGCTCGGACTCATCTAGAACCCTGCATATTCTCGCTAATCGATGAGCATCCGGTGCAGTTAAGACATCATCGAGTACAACGATCTGACTGTCTCCTTTTGCGAGTACTTCTGCTAGAGCGAGAGGGGTGGCGAGGTAAATCTGCTCTTTTTCCCCACCGGAGAGAGTACGTCGGCCAGCAAACTCATTCAGGAGTTCATGGGGATGTCCTTGAAAAAATGGGGCGTGGAAGCGGAGACGTGGCAAGAGAGACGAAGAAAAATCTAGGCGAAAGGCATTCCTCCTTC
>DBZY01000006.1:5909-7340 GCA_002311835.1 Proteobacteria bacterium UBA1148
GGAAGCATAAAGCGTTCCATTTTACCCCCTTGGCTTGCTATGCCAGAAAATCTTGTGTTGTTGAGTGATGAGATTGGGATAGATATTTCTCTTGTCCAAACAGAAGCAAGCGTCGGCAGTTTCAACGTCGATATTCTGGCTGAAGAAGACAACACTGGTAGAAAGATTGTCATCGAAAATCAACTAGAGGCGACCGACCAGGATCATCTCGGAAAAATAATCACATACGCATCAGGCGTTGATGCCGATACTATTGTCTGGATTGTTGAAAGTGTTCGTGACGAGCATAAACAAGCGGTGGATTGGCTCAATGAACGTACGGATTCAAATATCCCTCGACCTGCACACCACCTCAGCCAAGAGGATTCCGTTTTCTGTGATCAGCGATACCCTGTCCAATAGACGCCTAGCCCTCAACCTGCCCGCCCCGATTATCCTTGGTTTAGAAGACCATCTAGACGGAGCTACCCTCAACTATATTAATGATGCCGGCTATCTGGCAATCGGATTCGAAGGTGGCCAGAACACCGATCCGGTCGCGGTTGATCATCATGAAGTTGCAGTCTGGACCATGTTCACGAGTACAGGTTGCCTCCCAGCTGACAGCATCCCACAGCTTCCCCCTCTACGCGACAAACTGACTCAAGTGACCCAGCACGTCCCCAAAGTCTTGGAGATTCGGTTTCATCAGCGCATCGAGGAGGGGACGGGTTTGTCATGCAACCGGGGTATACGAATTTCCAAGTTATCCAGCGGGGCCAACTGCTCGCTCACAACCACCAGGGAGCTGTACAAGCCAGGACTGCTGGCCGTATTCTTATGCCTCTGTATCAAAAGCAGGGGAGCAACGGCTTTTTTATCGTCCAGGAAGTCAAACCAATCTGGCTCACCCTATCACACAGGGTCCGTTCCTTCCAATTAGAACGGATCCTCCATTGGTTACCTAGGGTACGCCGCCATCCGGAGCAAGAAGACACACTCATTGTTAATTCTCAAGTGGCTCGTTGGTTGGTACCCAAGTTTTTTCACTTATTGGAATTTCGTTACCAACGAGTTGAAGGTCCATAGCTTATTATCAGTCGCAGGCGGCATAGGAGCGCTTGAGGAGGTATTGTCACATTATCGCAGAGGGAGCGACAAGTGGTGCGGGGAGTGGGAAGAATATCTCGCTCATAACTGGTTCAATAACTTGACAGAAGCATCGTAGACGTTATTAACAGCGTATTTCAAAAGGAGGAAGGTTATGGCGAATGCTCAACCACACACAGCGGCGGCGGATACCGGAACTGTCGAGCAGTATGATGCGATTGTGATAGGCGCTGGCGTGTCCGGCTTGTATCAACTGTACCGTCTCCGAGAGCTGGGACTCTCAGTTCGGTGCTACGAGGATGGCAGCGGCGTAGGTGGCACCTGGTATTGGAACCGCTACCC
>DBZY01000006.1:7439-8910 GCA_002311835.1 Proteobacteria bacterium UBA1148
AGGAATGGGACTGGAAGGAACATTATTCCGGTCAGCCGGAGAACGAAAAATACCTCAATTACGTCGCCGATAAATTCGATCTGCGCAAAGACATCCAATTCAATGCCCGCGTGAGCTCCGCCGTCTTCGACGAGCAGGCGAATCGCTGGGACATCAAACTGGAGAGTGGCCAGCGCGCCCAGGCACAGTTTCTCATCGCGGCCGTCGGCCTTTTGTCCGCTCGCTACACACCGGCGTTTGAGGGGGTGGACAGCTTTACAGGGGAGTCGTTTCATACCTCACGCTGGCCGAAGGAAAAAGTGGACTTCACGGGCAAGCGCGTTGCCGTCATCGGCACCGGCGCTACCGCCGTGCAGCTCATTCCCGAAATCGCCCCAGAAGTTGGTCATCTGACCGTCTTCCAACGCACCCCTAACTACTGTGCGCCGTGCCGGAACTCGGAAGTGACCCCAGAGGAACAGCGCGAGTGGAAGGCTAGTTACGACACAATTCACAAACGGATTCGCGAAACAACAGTCGGCATGATGCACGAGTTCGACCCGCGCAAGACGTTCGACGTTCCAAAGGAAGAGCGGCTGGCGTTCTATGAAGATTTATGGTCAAAGCCGGGCTTCACAAAATGGTTGAGCAATTTTCACGACATCATGACCGACTTAGATGCCAACGAGGATTTCTCCGAGTTCGTGCGCAACAAGATCCGTGCCCGGATCAAGGACCCCGTGGTCGCGGAACAGCTTGCGCCCAAGGACCATCCCTTCGGTTCCAAGCGTATCCCGTTAGAGACCAACTATTACGAGGCGTATAATCGTGACAATGTCCTGCTAGTGGACGTACGCGAGGCTCCAATCGAGTCCATCACCCCGAACGGCGTCAAGACTACTGAGCAGGAGTACGAATTCGACATCATCATTTATGCTACGGGGTTTGATGCTGTGACCGGGGCGTTAAGCCAGATCGATGTTCGCGGCGAAGGGGGCCAAACAATCAAGGAGAAGTGGGCCAACGGACCGCGCAACTATCTGGGGTTGCAAATTGCGGGATTCCCCAACTTATTCACTGCTACCAACGCCGCGTTTTGTAATTACACGGTCTGCGCCGAGTCGATAGTCGAATGGATTACCGATTGCATTCGCCATATACGTGAGAAGGACTTGCAGCGCATTGCTCCTAAGCCACAGGCGGAAGACGAGTGGATAGCGTACGTCAACAAAGTGGCGGAAGGTTTGATCATCACCAAGGCCAAGTCGGCGTGGTTTATGGGAACGAATATCCCTGGGAAGCCTCCCGCTGTCCTCCTCAACCCTCTTCCTGCCCCGGCCTATCGGGCCAAGTGTGCAGAAGCGGCGGCCAAGGGCTATGAGGACTTTGTATTGCAGTAACGAGGACGTTTCGTCTGTTCTCACTTGCTGGATGTGAAGGAAGACCCCCCCCCGACTTGATACAGCTCTTTTGGGGGGAGGCGGCGCGACTG
>DBZY01000006.1:9189-11090 GCA_002311835.1 Proteobacteria bacterium UBA1148
GAGGGAAGCAGGTCACGGAGTGAAGGGCGTGAGCCCTTAGTAGTCGTAGGCGTTCACGGCTACACCCAACCGGATCTTGTTGGATGAATCCCGGTTCGCATACCGGTTGATCTTGAACGTGTAGTACCCGGAGACGGTGGGCTCAAAGTCCACGCCTTCCCACCCGTCGTCCCAGGAATACGATCCGCCCAGATATGCGCCAGAGGGATTGTAGACCCGGATGTCAAAGTCTATGCCGATCGGATGCGCGTCGCTGCGGTGACTATAGACGTAGGTGCCGCGGGACAGCCATGTCATGGCGATCCGGACGGCGTCATACGAACTTGAGATGTACACTTGGCGGGTGATGTATCCGTCCGTCAAGCCATCCCCAGCATCAAGGGTACTGAAAGAACTGTTGCTGCCGTGCATCCAGTAGTTGTGACCGTTGTAGTGACTGCTAAGAAAGTCGATGCCACCCAAGCCGACCGCGTCCGCACCACCAGAGATCTCATCCGTGGCCCCTGCCAATTGCTTGGCCTTGGCCAGATGCGGCTTGTACTGCAGCCAGCTGTAACTGGACAATGAATCCGACGTGAAGGCCGCCGCATGTGGCGAGGCCATACTGGTGCCACTCTTCGTAAAGCCGCCGGCGGTGATGCTGCTTCCTGGCGCTAAAATTTCCGGCTTTTCGTTTCCGGTCTCGGGATCCAGAAAGGATGAATCCGCCGCGATGGCATCCGTAGCGTCGCTATAGTTACCAACCGTGGTGACATTCAGTCCTTTACCCGGTGAAGTCACATACTCTTCCCCGTCTTCATCGCCCTCGTTTCCGGCCGATTTGAATGCGGGGATTTCGTGGTCATAGATGAAATCGTCCCAATCCCTATCGCTGGTATGATATCCGGTATCGGAGTAGTGGCCCGCCGACATCGTGACGACCTGGATGGGGATATCTACCCGACTGACGCCGAGGAGGTCGAGGATCAAGTCTGACAACCAAGACCCGTACAGATCGATTGAAAACGGTAAATCACTATCGCCTCGACAGTACAGATGACCATCTGGTGCTACACCTTTGATTATCCCGGCCACGTTACGCGAATGGTCACTCTCGCCGCCCGCTGAACCGAGCCTGGTGTAGTCGCTGAAGCGGCTGTCATTGGGACAGTCTGGTTCAGTCATATACACGGCGATGCCATCGCCGCGGGTGGACGCATAGGAGAGTGCCCAGGGGTCAATGCCTGACGCGATCATTGCCGAACTCAGATCGTCTTGGGGTTCTTCATACAACTCGATACCGATGATGGTGGAGTCGTTACTGTTTGCGAGATCTTCGATCTGCTCGGCGGTCAGTTCCACCGTGAGGGTACTGGTAAGAGAGGCGAGGGCCTCTTTCGATAATTCAATGTTATGACGCTTGGCAAAGGCTTCGAGGAGCTGTAACCGTTCTTCCACACGCGCTGCCGCTTGTTCGCCCCGGGTTTGTCGTTCGGCGGCTTGCAAGCGGGCAAAGTCCTTCTCACTGACCGTCCGGTCGTTAATCTGCAGCTGCGACTCACCGCTGTCGCTCGTCTCCACCGTGCCGGTCAGAGGGGTTTCGCTGGGCACCGTGAGTGCGAGTTCCAACGCTACGTTGACCTTGTGCACCCCACTCCGGCCACTGCGGGTCCGCAGGAGCTGCTCTAATTCAGGTTCTAGGATGTTCTGTGTGATCTGTGGTAACGCCCGCTCGGACACTTCGTTCCCTGTCTCATCGAGAATCACTGTGGTCACGTTACCCTTGGCATCCACCCATTTCTCGAAGGTAAATTCGCGCCCGGCTAACTCTTTCGTCTTTGTAGCGACCAGTTCGACTGAATTGACGGGGCCCGTGTCCGTGCTCGTCCGCCTAACCGGACCAGTCGCCTTTGTGACGGCGC
>DBZY01000018.1:0-334 GCA_002311835.1 Proteobacteria bacterium UBA1148
GTGAAAATATTTACTAGAGCTATTGCTCGACCTAGACGACTTTCTCGACTTGGTGAGACCCTGCAGACCGTACCACCGCTTCGGTTACCGCTACGCCATGAATCATTTCACTTGTAGGGATCATGAATGGTTGAATCCCGTTAACTGCATCAGCAAAACGTTCCAGTACGGTTTTGACGATATCGGTTTCTTCCGCTTGCCAGTGTTCGAGAGGGCCTTTAACAGGTTTGAAATAACAATTACCAAAACATTTCTTACGTCGTTCCTCCGAAGGAGTACCAGCAATATGGGTCATGCCTTCAAGCCTAACATGTCCCTTCGACCCAAAGACCTG
>DBZY01000018.1:399-1898 GCA_002311835.1 Proteobacteria bacterium UBA1148
CAGCTGTCATAGTACTTAAGTATCCAGACATACCTTCTTTCATCCGGAATAAAATAGATGTCGTGTCATCAACATTCACTTCTACTGCGCGTCTGAAACTTTGGCAGTACACCTCGTCGATTTCACCGCATAGGTCAATCATTCCGTCGATAGCATGCACGCCCATTGGCGTTAAACCGCCACAGGGGGTTTCTTCTTCATTCGCTCTCCATGCATCGGCTGAAAGGAACAATGCGTTAGGGAATGTCATGTTAGCTTCACAGTGAAGAATGATACCAAGGTCACCTGAATTAATACGCTCACGTAGTTTTGTTATTTCCGGGTGAAGTCGGCGGTTGTAGCCAAGCCCAAGGGTCACACCGGCCTTCTCAGTTGCAGCTACCGCACTTTCAGCATCAGCTTTGCTGAGTGCAAATGGCTTCTCGCAAAAAACATGTTTCCCAGCTTCAGCTACTGCAATGGTTTCTTCGGTATGCAAGGAGTGAGGGGTGGCAAGTACGACCGCATCAATCCTTGGGTCGGCAAGAATCGCGTCGAAATCCTGCACCAAATCCATCTTGTGAAGTTGTGTAAATTCCTTAGCCGTTTCAGAGGCAGAACGAGAAACAGCACTGACAAAGCGAAGCTTCTCGCTATTGCCAGATACGGATTCAACAAGCGTTTGTCCCCACCATCCTAGGCCCACAATGGCTATATTGATCAATTCGTGCTCCTTGCCAGAGGTTGCTCGCAGGCTGCTAAGGTCGCTGGGTATTTTTACCTTGAGCTGCCAGAGCGCAATGCTAGCCGGTTAAGGCGTCTGTATCAAAAACTAGGTAACCGATAAGGCTCATCCTCTTTTCCATATTCATTTTTATCGATTATGATTTTGGAATGAACCTGCATGCGTGGTCTTGGCTGTTTCTGGTCCTTTACATCGTTGCGATGATGGGTTTCGGATACGTTGGGAGCCGACGAGTTTCCGGCGCAGACGACTACGCAACAGCTCGGGCAGGGTATGGACCTCTAATCCTGGCGCTGGCATTTGCGTCTACAGCTGCAAGTGGGGCTACATTCCTAGGTCTTCCTGGCCTCACGTATAACTACGGCCTGTCGACTTTGTGGATCGCGTTCCTTTATCCCCTTGGGATCTATACAGGGATATTAATTTGTCAGCGCACTATTGGGCGTTATGGCAATTTTGCGGGAGTGCGATCGATACCAGAATACCTTGGTGAACGCTATCAGTCTGAGGCCCTGCGCCTTTCTGCAGCAATTTTCTCTCTAATCCTTTTGTTTTACCTGGCTGGTCAGCTAGTTGCGGGGTTGGTGATATTCGAGATGATGCTAGGACTGCCTCAAAGCTGGGCCCTGACTATCACTACTGCTGTATTGCTTGGCTACGTGACCTTGGGAGGAGCCCATGCAGATATCCTGACAGATGGTTTGCAGGGATTTTTAATGGTCGCTCTGGCGGTAGCGATTCTGATTATGTTTCTTCTGGGAGTTGGCAACGGTGG
>DBZY01000018.1:2009-18022 GCA_002311835.1 Proteobacteria bacterium UBA1148
CTTAATTCGGGTGCTGCAATTACGGCATCAGTCTGGGCATTTATAAGCCTTACCATCGCACACATCCCACTCGGGTTATTACCACATATAGGTAATAAACTCTGGGCGCTTAAAGATGAGCGAGCTCGAACTCGATTCTTAGTTATGGCGTTTGTTTTTGGTCTGATATTGCCTGCTATAACGTTAGGTGGTGCGCTGGCAAGGGGCGTCTTAGGAGATAGCTTGATCGCCGGAGGTGCCAATGGGGCTAATACGGCACTACCAGAATTATTTCTTGAGATCTTCCCAACATGGCTCGCGGCTCTCTTGGGGGTGGGAATTCTGGCTGCAGTTATGTCCACCGCAGATGGGTTGGTAATCTCTACCTCCCAGGTCTTTGCGAACGATATTTACCGGCGAAGTATTGCTCCTCGCTGGCATGCAAGGCTTGAGCAGTCCGTTTTAGATCAAAATGTACTCTTCATCAGTCGTGTGGTGACGGCGCTGATACTTTTAGGCTCTGCGGTACTTGCGTGGTTTGTCATTGATATGAATGTAGTACTCCTAGTTTGGGTGGGGATCGGTGGCTTCACCGCTGCTCTCGCAGGTCCTTTGGTTCTAGGATCGGTATGGCGAGGGGTTACCCGGGCCGGGGCAATCTGGGGTTTCTGGACGGGAGCTGTTCTGTTTATTCTAATCCATGGGGAGTTCCTATCCGGGTCATGGCTGGCTGGCACCTCAATAGAAAATTTTGGCCGTTGGTTCGACTTCAACGCAACGAGCCCCTATTCTGCCGCGACATTAGCTGGGCTGACTGCGGCGCTGGTAACAGCGCTCGTTTCCTGGGCAACGGAACCACTCCCGGAGGCGCATCTTATCCAGATATCAGGCGCTCTGTCAGGGAGAACCTAGAAAACAAGCCCTGTTGTAAAGATACTTCGTGGGCGGAGCTATGCTTCTAGTCCCTACGATTAACTGCTAAGCTTTCCCGCCGCCTCCACTCATATTCAGGGTAGGGGCGAATTTTTATGAGCGGAGCAAAGCATCTATTTTAATTAAATCACTTAAGATAGTACTTATAAACAATTGATAGGATAAGGATTATCCATCATAGGCAATTAACCAATGGAAGAGACTGTTACTACTTCGACCGATCCGTCTGAAGGCTCCGGCGACATCAGATATATCGATACAGAGATTCGGCTAAAGCTCTACCGCACTATGTACGAGTGCCGGGTATTGGAGCAACGAGCTTACGATCTATTCATGCAGAACCTTGTAAAAGGGACTAGCCACCTAGCCTTGGGCCAGGAGGCCATTGCCGCTGGTTTTGGCGTCGCTATGCGCCAAGATGACTACACATTTTGCACTTACCGTGGTCATACCCATACGTACGTTCGCGGTGTTTCTATGGAATCTATCCTGGGAGAACTCATGGGGAGGGAGTGTGGCCTTCTTCGGGGTAAGGGTGGATCTATGCACCTGACTAGCGTGGAGCATGGTGCGATGGGTTCTTACGCAATAATCGGGGCTCATCTGCCAGTAGCTGCTGGTGCGGCATGGTCTGCTCAGTACCGGGGCACAGGGCAAGTAACGGTATGCTTCTTTGGTGACGGAACGACAAATATTGGAGCTTTCCACGAGGCACTGAATTTTGCGGTGATCTGGAAGTTACCGGTGGTTTTTGTGTGCGAGAACAATCTATATATGGAGTACACAGCTATTAAGGATGTTACTGCGGTAGAAAATCCTGCTGCCGATAGAGCGGAAGCCTATGGGCTGGAACCTATACTCATTGATGGGAATGACGTCGATGTGGTTTATGAGGCTGCTGGTGTCGCACTAGACAAAGCCCGGAAGGGCGGAGGTCCAAGTCTTATTGAGGCAAAGACATATCGTCATGGAGGCCACTCCCGCGCCGATCCCGGTAAGTATCGGCCTGACGAGGAGTTGCAGGGCTGGCTCGCGAGAGATCCGATTCCGACGTACCGTGAGCGCCTAATTTCCTTGGGGATTGAGGATGAGTCTTTAGAGGCTATAGAGTCGGAGACAGATGCCGCAATTGATGCAGCGACGGAGGTGGCTCGCAATAGTCCACCACCGCCGGTTGATATTGCCCATATCGATGTTTGGGCCGATGGGAGTGCATCATGGCGCAACTAACCTATCGGGAGGCAGTGGGTGAGGGTATCGCTCAGGAGATGCGACGCGACTCAAACGTAGTATTTCTTGGTGAAGACGTTGCTGCCGCAGGAGGGGTATTCAAGACAACGGTTGGTTTACTGGAAGAGTTTGGACCAGATCGGATCAGGGACACACCAATTTCCGAACAGGCCATTATTGGTGCCGCTATGGGCGCGTCCATGACTGGTCTTCGCCCGATTGCTGAGATTATGTTTTCAGATTTCTTTGCTGTGTGTTGGGATCTTGTTGCCAACCAGATTGCAAAGACGCGTTATATGACGGACGGTCAGTGCAGTTTCCCGCTTGTGTTGCGTAGTGCAAACGGAGGGGGTAGCCGATTCGGTGCACAGCACTCCCAGAGTATTGAGAACTGGGCAATGGCGGTCCCCGGTCTAAAGGTTGTGGCACCGTCGAATGCGGCGGATGTTAAGGGGTTGCTAGCCGCATCCATAAGAGACCCTGATCCTGTGATGTTTTTTGAGCAGAAATCCCTTTATGCAATAAAAGGGGAGGTGCCCGAGGGCGAGCATGTCGAACCTTTGGGGGTTGCAAACATTGTGCGTTCGGGAACCGATGTTACTATTGGTGCATTAGCAGCAATGGTTCCTCGTGCTTTGAAGGCAGCAGAGGCGCTACAGAATGAGCACGGTGTGTCTGCTGAAGTTGTCGATGTGCGGTGTCTGGTCCCGTTGGATACGCAGACTATCTTAGAATCGGTTGCACGAACCGGCCGCTTTGTGACAGTGGAAGAAAACCCGCGACTTTGCGGTTGGGGCGCCGAGTTAGCATCCATCGTGGCAGAAGAATTATTTTGGGACCTTGATGGGCCTATCGTGCGGGTTACTACACCTCATATTCCCCTACCATCTGCAGACGAATTAGAAGATGCGCTCATGCCGAGTCCTGAGCGAATCGTTGAAAGTGTGAAGCATTTAGTCGACTGAATCTGGACCTATGGACATCTTGATGCCCCAACTTGGAGAGACCGTGGCTGAAGGCACGGTGGCGACTTGGCACAAGCAGGAAGGCGATGAAGTTGCTAAGGACGAGATTCTTTTGGATGTCGAGACTGACAAGGCCGCCACGGAGATTCCCGCTCCTATAGCAGGTGTCATCACGTCAGTCTTGGTACAGGAAGGGGAAACCGTGGATGTGGGTACGGTCCTCGGAGTTATCGACTGTCCGGATACGGTCACTGAAGATAAGTCCGCCGGAGATGAAGAGAAAGACATAAAACCATCCTCAACCACTCAAACAAGCGCAACAAAAGATTCATCGGCGGAGCGTACTTCACCAACTCAAGTTACGCGTATAGAACGGAAACTTAGACTATCTCCAGTGGTGCGGCGTTTGCTCGCCGAGCATCGACTAGACCCGCAAGAGATCTCTGGTTCGGGGCGAGACGGGCGCATCACGCGTAACGATGTTCTTGTGTTTGTGGAAGGTCAGACCGCGGATAAATCCGTGAGACCCAGTGAAGAAGCGACGATTGAATCTATCACCCAACGTGTAGGGACAAAGCCTGTGACAATCCTCGCTTCGTCAAAATCTACAATGGATGTATTGCCCCCCGCACAGCAGTTCAACGATGGTGATCGAGTACCGTTCGACCGCATTCGACGGGTGACCGCAGAGCACATGGTGAGATCAAAAGCTACAAGCCCGCATGTTCTGCAGGCGATGGAGACCAACTTTAGTGCAGTGGACAGTGTTCGTTGCCGATTCCGAGAAGCCTGGATAGCTGATTACGGATTCTCACTCACATACATGCCATTTATTTGTCGAGCCACTTGTATGGCTTTACGAGATTTTCCAAGACTCAACGGTAGAGTGGATGGCGATGGTTTGGTGCTAAACAAACGCGTTCATTTATCTGTTGCTGTTGATCTTAATTTCCAAGGTCTCGTGGCTCCTGTTATTCGTGATGCGGAGGGATTAACGGTTTCCGGACTGGCACATCGTATTCACGAGATCAGTGGGCGTGCACGCGAAGGTGTGCTCAAGTCAGATGAGTTAAAGGATGGTACTTATACGATTTCAAATAATGGATCATTTGGGACACTGCTGACTGCACCAATAATTAATCAACCTCAAGTTGGTATTCTTTCTGTGGACGCCATCACAAAGCGTCCAGTTGTAGTTGAGGGGCCGACGGGCGATTCTATTGCAATTCGTCTTGTGGGCATTCTATCCCAGTCGTTTGACCACCGTGCCATAGACGGATCGTACTCTGCAGCGTTCCTACACAGGATCAGGACTCTGCTGGAAGAGAAAGATTGGTCGGACGAATTCTGAGTACAACCGACCCTGTTACGGCTGATATACGTGGAAGAGCCGTTATTCTCTTGGTTGCTTCTAGTTGGCAGACTCTCGCTCAGCATGCTCTATCTTGTTAGTGGGCTGCACAAAGGAATCTACTTTGAAAAGGCGGTGGTCGAGTTTCAATCGGCGCGCGTGCCGTTTACTCGGTTGGCAGTGATTATGACTGTTGCGGTGCACATCGCTGCTGCGCTTTGCATAATTGTTGGGATTTTCATTCGAGAGTCGGCGCTTGTCCTAGCGCTTTTTACTCTGGTCGCGACCTGGCGTATTCACGATTTTTGGAATTTAAAGGGTCCCGAACGGTTGTTACAGAGCCGGTTCGCTCTCGCTCATCTTGCGGTTATTGGTGGCTTGTTGTTGCTGGCGGCGATGGGCCCTGGGTCACTTGTTCTTATCCTTTAGAATCTCGGTGGAAGCGCCCAACCAACCGACCGTGAGTTATCCGGGGTTACGGAAAGGTGTCTCAGCAACCACCGCTCAGCTCGGATCAAGTTCTGGCAAGTCATTGAGTGGGTATTTTGCTGGGTATTTGATTGCGCGGACCAGACGGCGAATACCCATCCATGTTCCGGTAATGGCCCCTACTGTGACACCCAGCATGAGGGGTAGCATGAAGAGATCCCAGATAGGGCGGCTTCGGGCGAGGCGAGAAAAATCACCCCGATGGAGTGCATGAAAGATCCAGCGCAACCAGCGGCGATCACGATCCACCGCGAATGCGAGCTCTCCACTAACGCTGTCAAGATAGAGTCGCTCGCCATCTTCGTATTGAATTCGGTAGACGGGGAAGTGTCTGGTGTCATGGTGGCTGAAGTAGTAGGCATCCCCGTCCGTGATCCAGCCAACTGTTTGAACTGAGGCCTGGGGTCGCAACACCGATCCAGCACTTGAGAAGAATGCATCCGGGAGTGTTTCGGTTCTGAGGGAATCGGCGTTGAGCCGAGTCCGTTCTCCCTGCTTGGTCGAAGCGATCAGAGTAAGCTCACCTCCGATGATTGAGCCTTCTATGCGCACCGTAGGCACGGGTATTTCGGTCTCGACCGTTCCACGCTGTTCGAGTGAGGCAACGAATGCACTGGTTTGCTCAAAGTTGAGCGTTGTGCCCCGCAAGCGCTGGTCCTCTGTGAAGTAATCGCGGCCTTCTAGAGCTCCCCACGGATTTACCGAAAAGAGTCCGCTGATGAGCCACGCCAGAGTAAATAGTCCGAAGATTAGTCCTCCATAATGGTGCCAGAGAGCCCAGCCGCGGTAAGGAGAACGCCGGCTGCTACGTCGAGTTTTGTACTGGCGAAGCCCAACGTAGATTCCGATGGCAGTCAGAAATAGGCTGATGACGGTCAACCAGATGACTGTCTGTAGCCAGACGTAGGTATTTTGACGGAGGATTGTCGGGTAGAGCCAGTGAACGACGGCACCAATCCAGTTCCAGAAGCGAGCCCCCGATGTCGTCATCTGCATAACTTCGCCGGTAGTACTAGAGATGTAGAACTCTGTGCCCAGTGAATCATCGACCGAGAAGTGGAATAGTGGGCGATGTGCTTGGTAGGTGGAGTAGACTGTCCACTGATCCTGATCAATGATTCCTAGCAACTCTAGTTGGCCTGTCAGTTTGAATTCTCTAGCCGCAACCGTTGCAATTGAATGCGCCTCATCGTAAAAACTAGTTAAGTATTCCCCGCTCAGCAGATCAATCACGTACTGGTAGCGTCCATCCAGCAGTCGAAGTACTAGGCGGTCGTTTAGCATTTCCATTCGGAACCGATCCAGTTCGATATTGCTGAAGTCGTTTGGCATTCGACAACAGGTAGAAAGATCTAATGTTTCGAGTCCTGCCAGCCGTTCCTGATCGTCCAGGTCTGGGTACTGTACGTACATCATCACGAATCCGGAGAGACACCAGAGAGTGATTACCAGACCCATAGCGATGCCGAGATAGCGGTGTGTTAAGAAAAGCAGTCTGACCATGGTGTTTGGGTAATAACCAGCCCGAGTCGCGCTTGGTGAGTCAAGCCTGTTCCTTTAGTCTACGATTAAACACTAACCGTTCTAGAATCGGTAGTCGTATGAGATATGGACGGTTTGGGGTGTGCCCAGATTCTCGTAAAGATACGAACTCCCATCTAGGTCCAGGTAGGCGCGACCTAGGGACGTGGCATACTCTTTATCCAAGGCATTTTCCAGTCGGACTCTGATACTGTGTTGTTGCGCGTCTCCGAAGTAGTAAGCGCCACCGAGGTCAACTACGGTGTATCCACCGTGCTCGATGCGACCGATACCACCCGAGACGTCGTCATAAACGTTTCCCACGTTCAGAAACGATACGTTGAGTGCATACGGTGAGCTTGCCGGCTGATACTGTAGATTGGCTTTGAATAAGCTTTCCGGGATGTCAGCGACCTGTTCTCCGCTATCCTGTGACTTAGCTCTCGTATCAATATAATCGAATGTTGCGGTCCACGATGGCGATAGTGTGAGCCCCACAGTCAGCTCCCAGCCGTCAAAGTCCACCGTGTTATCGGTATTGATTCGCATGCCGTTAGCGGTTCCGATCAGGTTGTCCACCTCCCTCTTGAAGAGGATGAATTCCCAGGTAAGCTCTTGACTTACGTTAATGATACCGCCTAGCGCCACATTGGTGTTCTTACTCTTCTCGCCTTCAAGATTTGGGTTGCCTAGTGTGCAGCAAGAGTCGTTGCCGTAGAGTTGCCAGGCATCCGGTAGCCGGAAGGATGTTCCCGCGCTACCACGGAAGTAGAAGCTTCCAGTGAAGTCGTGCCGCATACTTAAATTTCCGACCGTAACCTTACCTTCGCCACTTGGTCGGTTGTGGCGTAAACCAAATGCGAGTCGACTGTTGTCTAGAAAACTCTCGTTGGTACGGATTTGTCCAAAGAACGCGTTAACTGATTCCGTCTGGTCAGCAATAAGTAACACGTCATCTCGGCCGGAGAACTTTTGATGCTCATAACCAACTGCGTAGTCGAATCCCAAGTTGGTTTGGACTTGGGTCATAGCAGTTAGACCGTAGTCGTCGTAGCCCCAGAATTCTCGATTGCTTTTCGTAAGGATATTACCCGTTAGGTTACCGCCTTCGTCCAGTTCGTTGTCGAGTTGTGTCCAGTGGCTATTCCATTGGTGCCGATAACCTTTGATGAAAAGTTCAATGTTATCGTTTACAGCATAGTCCCATTTAGCTGTTAGAAGGTCCTCTGCCCGTTCATTAAACGAGTGTGCACGATTTGAGGGTGCGGCAAATTCGACCTCATTGTCTGTGCGATGGTAGTGAAGCCTTAATAGCGAATCTGGGTTGAACGAATAACCGTACTTTATACCGGCGGTCAGTACGTCGTAACCTCGATCTCGATCAGTACCGCTAGGTTGATAGTCTTGATTCTTGAATGGCTGAAAACCGCTCGCCTCGTCATTTGATGCGTAGAGCACAAACTGATGATCGTTGAGAGTTGTTTGGTAGCCAACGTTTGCGTGGGTTCCGCCGTTGCCATCCAAGCTGAGGCTCACGGTGCCTACCGGGAGATTGGAGAATGATTTCGTGACCACATTAACCACACCAGCCACGGACTGGGTTCCATAGAAGATACCCTGTCCACCGTAGAGTACTTCGATGCGTTCCACCATGTGAACCGGCACGGTGTCTAGGGGACTAGTGGAGTTATAGAGGCGATTGTTGATGCGTACGCCATCGATCAGCCAAAGGATGTCCTGACAGCGCGACCCCTGGAGGGAGCAGTTCATGTAGTCGAACGCACCATTCTTGGGCGCTATGTAGAGACCGGGAATCTTCATTTGCAAGCTTTGTCCGATATCATTGAAACCGCCCAGCCGGAGTTCCTCTGCTGTGATGATCTCTACTCGATTGCCGAACTGTTGAAGGTCCAGCGGGATGGTTTCCTCCAGTCCGGGTGCGGTGACGATGACTTCTTCGTCTACCGGTGTTGTGTCTGATGTTTGCGTTAGGGCCGAGGGAGCAACGATTATCGTTCCGATTAACATGGGGACGAGGCGAGCGTAATCTCTAGGTTTGGAAATTATCATAGTAATGCGTTTTGCGTTTATTGAAGCTTTGTGTGAGTTTTAGTTTCTGGTTTTAGCGGTACTCCACTGGGAATGTTGAATTCTATATTCCTTTTTTGAAACAGCTAGTTATAAACTGTTATTAACCGTTAAGGATAGGCTAAGGTGATGGACCTAAGCCCAGACAGACGTGAGCACATAGGGACGTCTAAAACTGATGCTATATCAGTAAGAGCCAGGCGACGCCCTAACTGAGTCTGACTAGGGTTCGGCCGGTTACGAGGCCCTCAAGGTAGGCTTCAAAGGATTCAGACAACTCTTTAAGCGTGATTTCTCGAGTGATTATAGTATCTAGGTGCTGGGGCGATAGGTCGGTTGCGAGACGATTCCAGATATCGGGTCGAAGGTCGGCGTAAAATTCCATGCTAATGCCGAGAAGGTTCACCGCCCGCAGGATGAACGGCATGACGGTAGTGTTTAATTCTATGCTAGCAGCTAAACCAATGCTTGCGATATTGCCCAACGGGCAAACTGTGCGAGTGAGCCACGCAAGGACATCACCACCAAGATTGTCGATGGCGCCGCCCCATTGGGCACGACCAAGCGGTTTGGTTTCAAGCTCGAGTTCATTACGATCAATGACAGTGCTGGCACCGATGGATTGGAGAAAGTCTCGCTGAGTTATTTTTCCTGTTAGCGCAACGACTTCATATCCCCGGCTACTGAGGAGGTCAATAGCGATTGCTCCTACGCCCCCCGTTGCTCCAGTGACGATAATCGGCCCAAGAGCGGGGCGTTGCCCGTTTTGTTCCATGCGGTGGACTGCAAGCGCGGCGGTGAAACCTGCGGTTCCAAGCGCCATTGCAGTGCGGGTATCGATAGATTCTGGTAATAGCTGTAGGGATTGACTATCCACGCTTGCAAACCTAGCGTAGCCACCGTCCTGAGTTTCACCGAGACCACTTGCAAGCGCAACAACCTGATCACCGGGCTTGAATCGTTTGTCCTTGGACTCTAGTACTTCTCCCGCAAGATCGATGCCACCCACTAACGGAAATTTCCTAATGATGGGGGCAGTGCCGGTAACGGCGAGTGCATCCTTGTAATTAATCGTGCTGTAATCGACGCGAACGAGTACATCTCGGGATGTTAGCTCGCCGAGCGTGAGCTCCTCGAGTTTGCGATGCACTGTGCCATTCGTGCGGTGAACTCGGAGCGCGAGAAAAGTTTTATCCATTCGAATGCGTATCCGTTTATATATAACAGGTCGTAAAGAAGGCGGTATGTTAGCCTAAAAAACGTGAGTACCTACACCATCTCTTCTGCCCCAGGTGTTCTGACTGTTGATTTGGACGCCTTAGCCAGAAATTTTCATACACTTTGCGCCATAGCAGCTCCGGGTGAGTGTGGTGCCGTCGTTAAGGCTAACGCTTATGGTTTAGGCGTTGAGTGTGTCACACGACGGCTATTTGCTGAGGGTTGCCGGCGTTTTTTTGTGGCTAGTGTGAGTGAAGGGATTGAGTTGCGCGCTATTCTTTCTGAGATTGAGATTTACGTACTTGAAGGGGTTCAGTCGAGGCAGGAAGAGGCATTCCTCGTTGCCGGTTTGATCCCCGTGCTCAATTCTCTAGAGCAAATCCGGCGCTGGAGGGCTAGTGCTCCTGGAACATCCGTCGTAGTGCATATCGATACTGGTATGTCTCGTCTGGGACTTAGTGCGCTGGAAGTGGAACAGGTTGGTACGGAGAAATTGCTTGATGAGCTTAATCTTGAATATGTCATCACACACCTTGCTTGTGCGGATGAACCTTCTCACAGCCTTACGACCGAGCAACTTGAGCGATTCAACACCCTGCGTAAAAAATTGCCTGACGCTAAAACCTCTATTGGTAGTTCACCAGGTATTTTGTTGGATGCTGCATGTCGTGGCGATTTGGTACGACCCGGGATTGCACTTTATGGGGGTAACCCATTTATCTCTGGGGAGAATCCTATGGAACCGGTGGTAACGCTGGAGGGGGTGATTTTACAGGTCCGTGAAATCACTGAGCGTGTAACGGTCGGGTATGGCGCAACCCATGTTGTTGAGCCGCCCGCACGGCTTGCGACGGTAGGCGTTGGTTATGCGGATGGTTATCCACGCACGTTAGGTAATTGCGGTGTTGTTTGGCTGGCCGGGATAGAGATTCCAGTGGTAGGGCGTGTTTCCATGGATCTGATTACCTTGGATGTGAGCGAGATTCCAATAGAAAAAGCGCGACCGGGTGAACTCATTGAGCTAGTGGGCTCGAATATACTTCTTGATGATGTTGCTAAGGCGGCAGGAACAATCAGCTACGAGATTCTAACTGGGCTTAGCAGCCGCTGGGAAAGGCGTTATAGGTCTGAGGAGATGGGAGTCTAAGCTCTGCCCGCAAAGAAGGTGTTGAATGCGTCAATGACTATTTCAACATCATGCTCATCAATGTCTAAATGAGTAACGAGACGTATCCGGTCACGAATCCGATATTCGCCTTGGATGCGGATGTCCCGAGTCGACAGGAATTCAGTCAGTTCTTGGGAATCAGCGGCATCTATATTGACGAATACCATGTTGGTCTGCACATCAGTGGGTTCAATAGTGACATCATTAATCTGGCTTAAACCTTGGGCAAGCAAAGCAGCGTTTGCGTGATCTTCAGCTAATCTCGCGACATTGTTGTTAAGCGCATAGACTCCTGCTGCTGCGATCACACCTGCCTGGCGCATGCCTCCTCCCAGAGACTTACGCCAGCGGCGAGCTGCAGCAATAAAATCTTTACTCCCGCAAAGCAGTGACCCTACCGGTGCACCGAGTCCCTTTGATAAGCAAAAAGAGATAGAGTCAAAGTGCTGAGAGATATCTTTGACCGAAACATTAAGTTCTACAGCGGCATTAAATACTCGCGCACCATCCAAATGCAAAAACAGGTCCTTTCCATTGGTAAGGTTGCGCGCTTCATTCAAATATTCAAGCGGTAATGTCCAGCCATCTTGGGTATTTTCCAGACAGAGCAGCTTCGTTCGTGGAAAGTGGACATCATCGGGCTTGACCGCGGCACTTACTTTTTTTAGATCCAGCATCCCATTATGCTCAAATTCCAGAGGGTGAGAGTGAATTGATCCCAATGCAGCTGCCCCACCACCTTCATATTTGTAGGTGTGTGCTCGCTGGCCCACAATAAATTCATCGCCTCGTTCACAATGGCACAGGAGCCCTAAGAGGTTGCTCTGCGTGCCACTTGCACAGAATATAGCGCTCTCCGTTCCCAATAGATCGGCCGAGATTTCCTCAAGATGGTTGATCGTGGGATCTTCCCCATAGACATCATCCCCGACTTCCGCGGTTGCCATGGCCGCGTACATGCCTTCCGTGGGTTTAGTGACGGTGTCGCTTCTAAGGTCGATTGTCATTGTTCAAGGTACAGTAGGCGCGCAACACAAACCCCGCCTCTGATAGAAGCGGTTCGTTGGCGGCTAGGCTCGCTCAAATGGTGAGCTTAGGCGTCCCTTTTATTTCGCCAGTGGGTCCGGGCGTGTCTGGAAGTGCACGACGAGTGGCTTACCCGTCCCGTCGTGTTCATGCCAGAATGGTGTGCGATCACCTTCGGACACCCAAAGCCCACGGCCCTTCCAACCGGCGCTCGGGTCGTCGATACGACCATCGAAACCCTTACTGTAGAAGCCGAGGGGGTAGGGGATTCTCATTGTCACCCACTCGCCGTCCACCAGCGCATGCACGCCGTCATAGAGGTTGGCCGTCGACATGGGTACATCCTCGCCGAGGCCCGCGGTGTTGTGTTGATCGACCCAGCTGTAGTAGCTCGACTCGATGCTGTACTCGTCGTGGTCTTTGAAGTCCGGACCTGGATAGCGGTATAGAGACCAGCCTTCGGGACAGTGATCTCCGGTCGCCTCGGGCCCGTTCAACGGTCCCTGACATTTGCTGCGATCAAACGCGCTTAGGTGTCCGCTTGCCAGCGAGCCCCAGACCACGCCTTTGCTGTCGATGTCGGCGCCGCGAATCCCGAATCCGGGTAGCGGCACGTTGTACACCTCGGCCAAGGCAGTCTCCGTGGGGTTCTCCCCAGGCTCCAACCTGAGGACGGACCCTGGATAGCTGCGGTTCGAGCCCCAGATAGAATCGTCCGCCGGGTTCGGCATGACTGCGTAATAACCGGGGACGATTCGCTTGTCCATGGCCGGATTTACCGGGTCGCCAGGCTCTACGTACGCGTCGCGCTTGCCGTTACCGTTGGTATCGAGAATCGCGGGCGTCCAGCCCTGAGAGGCTTGCGAATCACCGGTCTCAAGGAACATCTTACTATCAAGCCATCCTACAACCTCTCCGCCACCGCTAGTCCACAATGTGTTGTTCTCGTCATATGCGAATTGCAGATGGTGAGTGGAGTAGCAAGTATCGATAAAAGAGTATTCACCCGTTTCGGGGTCGCGGACAGATAAATGTCGATTTGCTCGTGCGGTCGGAAAAGCCTTCGCCGATGGGTGGTCAGAGCCTTCCCGGCAGAAGTCCGGGTTGCTTGGGGCCCGTACCCGGGCGGTGTACCAGACGCGCCCCTCCTCATCTAACATTGGGTTGTGGGAGTTTGCCTTGCTGTCCCAGATGCGCTCGCTACCCCAGAAGGGTGAGGGCGCCACCACGTCGCCCGCGAACGGTGTGTCCTCATCCCGCACCGGGGCTAGGAACGTTGTCGCCGTGTTGTTCACAGGATCGAGGATTGGGAAGTTGTCCGTGGAGAGCTCAGGTGAGCCGTAGATCTTTCCATAGCCGTTCACCGTGGGATCCCGCCGGTCGGTCGAGATTAGGTCGTGGAGGTACGCCTTCTCGTCCGCCCAGTCTCTCACCGTCGCCACGATGTTGCGCTCCAGCCCCTGGGGGCGTTCGGGGATGAACGTCGGCAGCTCGCCGTCCTCGATGCGCTGGGTCCAGTCGGCGTAATGCTTGTACGGTATGCCCTGGAGGTCCGCGAATTGTTGCGTCATGTTGCCGCCGGCCTGGCCGGATAGCACGCGGCGCGCCCAGGCCTGCTCATGGGATTCGAACTCACCCAGTTCGTCTGGGATCGTGCGCGTCGCGAGGTTTCCCAGTTGATGGCAGCCGACGCAGCCGTTACTCGTCATGCCGTTGCGATAACGATTGAGTCCGCCCTCAAAGTTCGCAAGCTCCTCCTCGGAGGGTAGGTGCATCATCGCGTACCAGGAAATGGCCGGGTAGGCCTCCGCCGCGACCGCGGCACTAGGTGCGATGATCGCATCCAGATCCACCGTGTCGCCGGGATTGGCGGCTACTTGCTCCGAGTCCGCGAGACCATAGCCTCGGACCCAGACCTGATAGTCCGCATCGGGCAGATCCGGTACGACATAGCGCCCCTGGTCGTCGGTCACGACGATCTTGGCGAAAAAGGTGTCAAAGTCATCGGTTTCGGCGATGACCCATACGCCAGCCTCAGGGCCGTTAGTGCCAGTGACTACGCCGCCGATATCGTCGCCGTCGATGGCCACGGTTTCTGGGGCGTCAATAGCCACAGGTTCTGGAGCCTGAGTGCAGGCAAAAATAAGGAAAATTACTGAGGCAGTGCCCAGTCTTTTTGTGTTGGTGTTCATTAACCCCTCCTCGCTTATGGAGGCTATAGTACCCCTCCGAGCCCGCCGAGTTAAGGTAGATTCCCTTTAAATTAGAGTTCTCTGGAGGGGGGAGTAAGTGTAAGAAGAGGGTGTTTTTCGACCAAAAACAACTTCAGAACGCCTGAACCTACCAGTAGTGGTGGCCTGATTGAAGCTTCTACTAAAAAAGGCGCATTTTTAAAGAGACAGTCAGGGTATTTGTCAGTTAACCTGCTGTAGTAAATCGTAACCATAAGAGCGGCCTTAACCGCCCGGAGAGAGCTATGAGATTAATCATTCTAGTCGTTGCGTCGGTGATCTGTTTTCCATTAACCGGTTTTGCTCAGGGAGCTTCCGTTGCTTCGGTGATTGAAGACTTGGTAGCGGCAAACCGGATTTTGGCGGCGGAGGGCATTTTGCCCGGTTATGGGCATGTGAGTGTCCGGCATCCAGAGGATCCCTCACGGTATTTTCTGTCCCGATCCCTTGCCCCAGAGCTTGTGACGATAGATGACATTGTAGAGTTTGATCTCGATAGTGTGCCCATAGATCCAAAGGGGTTCAGTTTGTTTTATCTGGAACGGTTTATTCATGGAGAAATCTATAAAGCTCGCCCCGACGTGCAAGCAGTAGTTCACAATCACTCCCCCAAGGTTATTTCTTTTGGTATTGGTTCGACTCCTCTACGACCTGTCTTCCATCAGGCTGCATTTTTTCTCGATGGCATTCCAGTTTGGGACTATCGTGACTTTGGTACGGCGGGAGGCGTCTTGGTCGATAATCCAGAACGAGGACGCGGATTAGCAGTTGGTCTAGCAGATCGCCCAGTTGTCCTCATGCGCAATCACGGTGTTGTGGTGGCTGCTTCGTCGCTACCAATGGTGGTTGGGCGGAGCATAACTTTAGAAGTGAACGCGGAGATGCAGAACCAGGCCCTGGCTCGAGGTGATGAGATTATTTACTTGGAACAGGATGAGGAATCTCTGGGCAGCTCATTCGAGCGGGCTTGGAATCTTTGGAAACGGCGACTTTAAACCGACGATCGCTAGAGGTCACGGCGACGTGAGAAGTCTCTGCTCGATCGCACTTGTCGGGGCTATTTTGAATCTTGCGTCGATGACGAATTCGGTTGCTCAGGTCGAGCGAGTTACCTCGGCCGTACTGAGCATGGAGAAGGCTCGGGAGAGGGGGGCTCGGGTCAGTAATGTCGCCTACGAGTTTACTGTAAGGCTAGATGGAAAATCGTCAGAGTATACGGGGGGCGTGCGAGTTAACTTTGATCTCGCTGGTGTTAGGGGTGAGAGTGATCTAACACTGGATTTTGCAGGCGGGACCGTAGTATCGGTTGTTGTGAACGAAGCTGAGGTTGACCGGAGTTATAACGGCTACTACTTAACGCTGCCAGCAGAGTCATTAACTGAAGGTAGCAATGAAGTAGAGATTCAATTTTCACATCCCTACAGTTCTGATGGCAATGGCCTCTATCGCTTTGTAGACCCAGAGGACAACCGCGTCTATCTGTTTAGCGATTTTGAGCCCTACCACCAGAACCGTCTATTTCCATCGTTCGACCAACCGGATTTAAAGGCTCGATATTCTGCGCGAGTTACCGCACCTTCTAATTGGGTTGTTGTTTCGGTTACTACTGAGTCTAGCGTGATTGATTCTGGTGACGAGAAAATCTGGGTATTTCCCGCTTCCCTACCAATCAGCACCTATGTCTATGCACTGCACGCAGGTGAGTACCACAGTTGGGAGTCGAGAGCCGGGGATATTCCACTGCGATTATTCGCTCGAGAGTCACTTGCGCAATATGTTGATCCGGAGGATTGGTTTGGGTTTACAAGGCAGGG
>DBZY01000018.1:18082-20576 GCA_002311835.1 Proteobacteria bacterium UBA1148
GCGATGGAGAATGTTGGGGCGGTCACATTTAATGAACGTTACGTACACAGAGGTGTTGTTACCAGGCAAGATCGTCGAGCACTTGCCAGTGTGCTTCTTCATGAGATGGCTCACATGTGGTTTGGTAATTTGGTTACGATGGATTGGTGGAGCGGTCTCTGGCTGAACGAGTCGTTTGCGACTTTCATGGCGACAGTGGCCATGTCGGAGGCCACAGAGTTTTCTGAAGCCTGGCAAACCGCCTATACAAGAACCATTCGTGCGTATCGTGCCGACGAGGTGGAGACGACTCACTCTATTGATTTACCTGTTGCTGATACCGACAGTGCTTTTGCAAACTTCGATGCGATTACCTATGAAAAGGGCTCTGCCGCTTTAAAACAACTTAATTATCTCGTTGGTCCAGAGGTGTTTAGGAGCGGCGTGAGTAATTATTTGAAGACGCACGCTTACGGTAATACTACGATCGGCGATTTTTTGAGCGCGATATCTGTGGTGTCCGATCTCAATCTAGATGAGTGGTCGCGTGAGTGGCTTTTGGAGCCAGGTACTAACGGTGTTGCCGTCGATTTGTACTGTAGCGATGGAACGTTTTCTGGATTGAGCCTAATTCAGAGCGCGCCCGCAGAGTGGCCAACGTATCGTACGCACAGGACTCAGCTTGGTCTGTATCGCTTTGGCGGGGGCGAGGTTGCTATACAAACGTTGCCAGTGACATATTCGGGCGAGACGACGAAGGTGGTGATCGACGGCGAAGAAACTTGCCCTGACTTTGTGTACCCCAATCATGGGGACTGGGATTTCGCTCGAGTTCGACTGGATCCCGACATGTTAGAGGTTCTTGGGCAACAACTTGAAAACTTTGCTGATCCACTAGTGCGAGCGATGCTCTGGCAGGGCGTGTGGGAAATGGTTTTGGAAGCTCGGTTAAAGCCTACGGAATATATTGATTTTGTCCTCATGAATCTTGCCCAAGAGTTAGATGATTCCGTAGTGAGGCAGGTTCTAGGGACTTTGGAAGACAGTTTGTCTTACTTGGTGAGGCTCGATTCTGCGTTTGCGCATCTTGCCGAGCTTGGGCCGAGCATAGAGTCGTTTCTATGGGAGCAGATTCTCGAGGGTCCCCCAGGGAGCGATCGACGCGTTTTTATGTTTGATCGATATGTTGAGATCGTCAGTAGCTTGGACGGCGCTGAGAGACTTGCTGCAGTGCTTCGGGAAGAGGAGGGTGTATTACCCAATGGCATGGAACTCGATCAGGATCGTCGTTGGAACGTCGTACATGCCCTGAGTAGGCTTGGTCACCCCGCTGTGGCTGGATTTCTTGTCGCAGAGCGAGCTAGGGATGTAACCGATCAAGGACGCTTGTCTGCGATGAGGGCTGAAGTCAGTAGGCCAGATTTTGAGACAAAGGCGATTTGGGTGGAGGTGCTATTGAGTCAAAACTTAGAGCTTAATCTAGCAGATGTGCGAGCTGTAACGGCAGCACTTTTTCCTGACAATCAGCACGGGTTACATAGGGTGTTTTCTGAGGAGATTTTCTCCGGGCTCAAGACCATTAACGGTAGTCTTGATGCAAGCTACTTTCGACCGATCCTACGAGGACTAGTAAAACCACTATGTACGCATCAATATCTGAGTCAGCTTAACGATGCGATTGATGCCTCTGGTAACTTGCATCCAACATTACGGCGCGGTTTGCTTGAAACTCGGTTCGCCACTACGAGGTGTATTGCTATAGGCGAATATTTGGCTAGTGACAAATAATTCTTTCAATGTAGCTCATGGGGAGTGAGTGATGAAACTAATACTAAAAACAACGATTGGCCTGCTTGGCTTAATTACGTTTTCTCTTAACGCACAAGTTGCTGAGTTTAGGCCCATCACCGAAGAGACGATGCAGAATCCTGATCCATCTGACTGGATGATGATTAATCGTACCTACGACCAGCAAAGATTCAGTCCGCTTGAACAGGTTAATCGTGAAAATGTTAATCAACTTGGACTCGCTTGGTCGAGGGGGCTACCTCCGGGTGTGCAGGAGACCGTGCCTATTGTCTATGACGGCGTCATGTACCTTGCTCAACCAGGCGCTAGTATTTTGGCAGTGGATGCGACGAATGGTGATGAACTTTGGTCGTATCGACGGAGAATATCAGCCGAGGCTGCTGAGTTCGTAGGAGAGGCTGGAACGGCTCGTACTAAAAACATAGCAATCTATGACGATCTGATCTTTTATCCTGCGCCGGATGGATTCCTTGTCGCGCTCGATGCCAGGACAGGAGATGTTCGTTGGGAAACCCAGGTTTTCGAGCCAAGTACGGAAACTCAACACACGGGCGGCGTGCTTGTTGCCGACGGAAAAGTGCTCACGAACCGGACATGTGAGCAGCGAGTTGGATGTTTTATTTCTGCCCACGATGCTCAGACTGGAGAAGAGGTTTGGAAATTCTTCAATACGGCTGCGCCGGGTACGCGCGATGGGGATTCTTGG
>DBZY01000052.1:0-1037 GCA_002311835.1 Proteobacteria bacterium UBA1148
GGCGACACCTTAACTTTCGAAGTGAAGACTTCCACCGAGAATTGTTGTGATGTTTTGACGCTTAGCTGGGCAACCCAAATTAAACACCAATGGTCAGGAACCCAAAGTTGGACGAAAATGAGTTTCGATTTACCAACGTACCGCCCAATTTTTATCGAATGGAAATACACAAAGAATGAGCACAATGCCCTAGGACACGATTCAGTTTGGATCAGAAGAGCGAGGTTACACTGAAGGAAGGTGAATCCATCAAATTTTGATGTCTTGGCGCATTTTAGGCATGCAGGTGGCCTGCCCCCGATATTTGTGCCAGTCTTTATGTTAGTCCCACAAGCTCTGGGACGGATTCGCGCTAAGATCTGCGTGATTGAATCCGTTGGTACCAACTACGGTTTGCGGCCCGCAGATTATCTCGCACAACTGCCATTGGGACATCTATTTCGCCTAATTGCTGCTCCGCGTCTATTACCAAATTTAGCCCGGCCCCGTAGAGGTCCTTCCTGTTAACAATCCGATGGGCTTGGTGTGGATCGTCCAAATATCGGAGTGCAGTTTTCCAAGACACCCATTCGCAAAAGCCCTCTTCTAACATTGAGTCAGCTTTTGCAAGCTGTTCGTTCAGCCAAGCATGGGTAACCTCATGTGCCAACAAACAGCTGAAATAGTTTAGCGGCATCCCATCGGGGACGTAAATCGTTGAACCGGTCCCATCGTTTACACAAAGACCCGTGACAGCTTCGCTCTGGTGCACTCCGCTCGTTCGGGCTCTCTTACGAACGGCGTCTAGACTGTCAAGAACAACTGGAGGCAGGCGCTTCAGTCGCATCCCGAAGTTCTTCCCGATGAACTCATTGATCCCGGCGAGAACTTCATCTACCTGTTGGGAGTCTGACACTCCAGTACTATTGCAAAGCAGGCACTGTGTGCGACCTTCGGATAGCTCCTTATAGCGGTAACCCGCCGGGCGAAAGCACGCCCAGCACCGCTGACCGCTGTCGCACGATTCGCAGAAGAACTCGTCGGGGAATTCCTCTAAC
>DBZY01000052.1:1119-2152 GCA_002311835.1 Proteobacteria bacterium UBA1148
ATGATTTTGTGGCAGCCGTCGCAAAAGATTGCTTTTGTTTCACAGTCCGAGCACAGACCATTAGCAAGGGTACCCGCTACTGGAAGATTGCACCGTTGGCAGTGAGGTACCTTTTGATCGCAAGAGTGGCAGATTTTCAGCTTCCCTTCGCCATATATTAAGTACCGGCCTGCCAAGACGTCACCGCACATCCCACATCTGGACACTCGGTTAGTGCTCATTTCCATGCCCACATATTGCCAACATACTGTTCCGGAATAATTGTGTCACTTGCGCTTCTTCGGGTATCACACTAACTCTACGCCAGGAGGGCATTGTAGTGCCGGTACGCACGAAACTCCCTCAGCCGTACATATCTATTCGAGTGGCGTGGAGCGCAGATTCATATTAGGTACAGAGATTGGCTCACTTCTAGGAACCCTAAAGGAATCAATGTCATTGGTTGAATCTTTGGCTGGTATATCTGGAACGACAAACGCCCGATTCATCTCCACTGAGCCGCTTTAAACGTCCTCATATCTTCTCTACCCGATCACTAGTGCGTCTTTCTGTCTTCCTGTCCGCGGCCATGGCCCCCATCGGTGTCCGGCTATAAACACGTGACTCCAAGCGAGATTTCCTCCCAATATTATTGAGATTTCGGTGTGGCTGTGGCTGATTATTGTGTAACGCAGAAGTTACAACGCTTAAATCCAGCACCTTCCACCTCATCCATCGCTAGGGATAACTCTTCGCTGTTCGAGGCTTTAATCTTCTCAACATAGGGGCATTCAGGGAAATGGAACCGCCGGGTCTTATTGTTTACGATCCATCGACGGATTGCAGAATTTCGGTTTCTGGCACGCGTGACCGCCTCAAGCCAGCCGGTTGGCAATACAACAGTTTTCTTATTTTCGCCCTCTGCCTTTTCCCGGAGATCTTTAAAGTTTTGTAGCCACTCTTTATCGAGCCACGGGGGATTTAACCCTGCTGGGCCAAAGAGAGTTTCGATCTCTTTGGGCACCCTTGTAAATGGGTCCGTGCACCATTTCCG
>DBZY01000052.1:2300-2758 GCA_002311835.1 Proteobacteria bacterium UBA1148
TCGGTCCAGCGAAGTCCTCCCGACGGAAAAGCATGACCTCGGGGTCCTGACTTTCCCCCAGTTCTTTTAAGAGTTTCGGCTCAGCCGCCAGCGCTCTTAGAGTCAGGTATATCGATGCGGCGGGGAACAAGTCAACGCTCAACTCTCCTAATTGAGCTCTTTCCTGTCTCTTGGTGTGATTGTAGTTAGCGCTGACTCCCTGAAAGACCGGGGGTTCGGTCATCACCCCAGGCGGTAGCAGGACACCGTCGTAATCGATCAACGTTAGTTTGGGAGTTCCCTGGCCCAGGTCCACCAGAACGTTGCCCCCGGACAGGTCACCGTGAGCAATCCCCCTACTTCGTAATTCAATCACCATCTCGCGCCACTTGTCGGCTATGGCGCCTAGTTGCTCTTTGGCTTCCCGTCCCCCCTTCCCTCCGAGTTCGTGAATGGTCTTGGGCAGGGGATCACCGTCT
>DBZY01000059.1:0-298 GCA_002311835.1 Proteobacteria bacterium UBA1148
TAAATACTCATGGCAACGCTATCTTTCTGCCATGCTCGTGCTTACAGCTCTTTTGGGTGGAGCACGCTCGAGCTTTGCACAACTTCCAGGACTAGAAAACGGGGAATGGCACTATCTAGGAGGTGATGCTGGAAACACACGATCCTCTCCATTGCTAAACCAGATTAACGCTTCCAACTTCGCCGATCTGCAAGTCGCTTGGATCTGGCGGGGTGATAACTTCGGACCGAGTATCGAATATACGTTCCGGGCTACGCCTGTCTTCGTCAACGGAGTACTGTACACAGTCGTTGGGCAA
>DBZY01000059.1:337-1454 GCA_002311835.1 Proteobacteria bacterium UBA1148
AGGTGGTGGCGATCGACGCCGCCACCGGCGAAACCCTGTGGACATTTCGCGAACCGGAAACCATGCGCTATCTGCGCTCACCGCGAACCGATTTCGGTAAGGGTGTCGCCTATGCAGAGGTCGACGGGCGGGGAGTGATCTACATCACAACGCCCGCTTTCTTCCTATGGGCCCTGGACGCCGAGACGGGGCGACCGCTGGAGAACTGGGGTACGCCCGTACCACTGAACTATTTTTCTCAGACAGGAGTTGTCGATCTAATACCTGATCTTGTGCGGGACTGGGAACCTTGGCTGAACTGGGAAGGCGGACCCTACGATCCAGACTACGGGATTCCAAGACAGCTAGGAGAGGTTACCAGCTCCTCGCCGCCGATTGTGGTAAACGGGGTAGTAGTGGTACTTGCCGGCCACGAACCCAGTTACGACCAGACTCGCATCGAGAATGTCCCAGGCGACATCATGGGCTACGATGCTAAGACTGGGAAACAACTCTGGAAATTCCATGTCATCCCTCGGCCAGGCGAGTTCGGGCACGAAACATGGGAAAATGATGCTTGGCGCTGGTCGGGAGATGTGTCGCAATGGGCCCCCGCGTCCGCTGATCCTGAACTCGGGCTTGTGTACCTCGCAACAAATGCCTCAACGTACCAGTCCTACACAGGCCATCGTCCGGGCGATAATCTTTTCGGCGGCAGTGTCCTTGCGCTGGACGTCCAGACGGGCGAACGGAGGTGGCACTACCAGCTACATCGTAGTGAACAGTGGAATTACGACATTCCCACCGCGCCCATTTTGATGGATCTCACGGTAGACGGGCAGCCGGTCCCCGCGCTAATTCAGAACACGAAGCTGGGCCTCATCTTTGCCTTTAACCGGGAAACCGGCGAACCGATCTGGCCCATCGAGGATCGTCCGGTAATGCAAACGGAGATCCCCGGTAACTACACATCACCTACGCAACCGTACCCGACGCATCCGGAGCCACTAGATCCAATAGTGTGGAGTGGGATCACTGACGAATTTGTAATCGACTACACGCCAGAATTAAAGCAACGGGCTCTAGGCATACTGAGCCAGTTCCGTATCGGGGGACTCTACGTACCGCCGCTCCCCTA
>DBZY01000059.1:1578-20231 GCA_002311835.1 Proteobacteria bacterium UBA1148
ATTTATCATCCACCAGTCGCAGATCCCACTACGGGAATCATGTATGCATCACACAGACGCAGTTGCGGTGCTCCCGGCACCCTGAATCAAAGTGGGGAACGGATGTGGTTTCTCGTACCCACAGGGGGAGTGGATGTGGAGAGAACAGAGTTTGCTGGAATATCTGCGGAGAGCTGGAGGGGACGTGAGCGTGTGACGCCCACCACAGGCACTACAGTAGCAGCATGGGGGCCTGGTGGCCCTTCTTTAGGCCGCCTGCCGCTAATCGAAGGCCTACCAGTCTATAAACCCCTGTACCAAGGCCTTGCCGCTTATGACATGAACACGGGTGAAAAGCTCTGGGACGTTCTAGTTGGGCAGACCCCGGATAACATCAGGAATCATCCTCTTCTAGCCGGAGTGAAGGTCCCTAATACTGGTGGGACCGGTCACTCTATCCAGATGGTCGTCGGCGACCTCCTAGTACAAACCACGGAGGAGCTGAGAGGAGATACCGAGGTAAATGAAAACGGTATGCCTCTCCTGCATGCACGCGATAAACAGACAGGCGAAATCCTAGCAAGTGCTGAACTCCCTATACCCGGTGAGTACGGGATGATGACTTACATGTTCGAGGGAAAGCAGTACATTGTGCTGCAGGCTGGTAGCGCAAAACGTCGCCAACCAGGCTCACTGGTAGCTCTAACCCTTCCCTAAAATATAATTCCGTGAGTTCTCTCTAGGACAGGCAGCACCTTACTTCTACGCTGCAAAACGCTACCGAATACCGTTAACATCAACGTATTAGAGTGTAATAATCGCCTTCTGGAGCAAGGGGCCAGAAGTCCAATTTCTCATAACATATTAATCAGGAAAACTATGCCATGACGTTGATTTTGTCCAAAGTGCTGAGCAGGCCGAGGCGAGCAACCTGGGGCCTCTTCGGATTTCTGCTGGCCTCTGGCCAGATCGCCGCACACCATGGCACACGGATTTCATATGATTTGACGAATCCGACCCAAATAACAGGAATTCTCACGGAATACGCCTGGAAAAATCCGCACGTCAGTTTGTTCTTTGACGTGACTAATGAAGGGGGCGATGTTGTTAATTGGGGCGGGGAAATGGGCAGTCCTGCAACCCTGACACGGTCCAGATGGACCCGAACAACGCTAAAACCAGGGGATGAGATTACGTTTACCATCTTCCCCTCCCGAGCAGGCGCGAATGTTGGCGAGGTCAGTCGAACCGATCCGTTTTTTGCCAATGGTGTACGGCTATCACTATCGGCGAACGATCCAGCATGGTTGCTGGAAGGTGAAACACTCGCGCCTACGGAAGCCGTCCCGGCGCCTCAAGACGTTGAGTACGACCCTCACGATTTGACCGGAATCTGGGCCAGCTTCATTGGGCCACGACGCTCAGTCACAGGCCAAGAACCGGCACCAATGACATCAAAAGGTCAAGCTAAATACAACTCACAGCTGCCTTCATACGGACCGCGAGCCATTCCTCCGGCCCTGGGTAACGATCCAGCAGGAGAATGCAATCCACCGGGCATAACACGCGCGCTACTGTCCATAAGCCCGTTTGAGTTCGTACAAGGCTCCGGCAAACTCATTCAACTCTTCGAGGGTGGACGAACATGGCGCGATATCTGGGTAGACGGTCGAGAATTCCCTGAAGAACAAGACCCGCGTTGGCTTGGGTACTCCTTAGGCTCTTGGCAGGGAGATACGCTCGTTGTCGAAACGACGGGCTTTGATGATAGAACTTGGCTCGACTCTTACGCTAATCCACACAGTGCCGCCATGCGTCTCGTGGAACGTTGGCGGCGTACCGCCCATGACACCCTAGAGCTAGATATGACCATCTACGATCCAGAAATCTATACAGCTCCCGTCGTAGTTGAAACAAAACCCTACGCTTTGCAGCCCGCTCGTGAGATGCAAGAAGTTTTCTGTGCGCCTGCGGATGAAGGCTCCTTCAACGAGAGAATCAGAAATCCTGCTGGGGGTCTTTAGTAAACGCAGTAAAAGCGAAGCAGACTCGGTCTTTTGCTGCATCTGTGCCCACCGGAACCAGCGAAGTTTAAGCTCCCGTTAGCTAGGAAAATTTATCTGATCGCAGACCGAGTCATACGCCGTTTGCAGTGTTGCCGCGGCCCAAGAGCGGGCGTCCCGGCCGGGCACCCGTGTGTTCGCTATCATCGATAACGAGAACGCCGTTTACAATCGTATAGTGCACACCCTCAGCATAGGACTTTGGGTTATCGAAAGAATTCGTGTGACGTACTGTCGATGGATCAAAAATTGCGAGATCTGCTGCAAGCCCTTCGCGAATCTGCCCCCGATCAGACAAACCGAGTATCTGTGCCGGAAGTGATGTCATCTTACGCACAGCATCCTCTAGAGAAAGCACTCTTTCCTCGCGCACGTAATGTCCAAGCACACGTACGTTTGACCCAAAATATCGAGGATGCGGCAACCCGGGATAGTTCTCCATATTGATCGCCTGGCCATCGCTTGCCACCGCAACCCACGGCTGCTGCATAACTAGCCTCACATCCTCTTCCGACATCGTGTGAAACAGCCCACGAATACGCCCGTTCTCCTCCGCCATTAAATCTAGGCATGTATCGGCAGGATCAGAGTCGCCACGTAACTGCGCAATCTCTCTAATACTCATCCCCTCATATTCCGTTCTTTGGGTATGTGCGGCGTAACCAAGCACTATTCCATCCCAGCCACCATGTTCCTCAGACCAAGTGTGGAAGTCTGGATCAGACTTGATACGTTCACGTGCAGCCGGATCATTGAGTCGTTGTGCAAAGACCTCTGGGCCGCCTTCTCTCGCCCAAAGCGGAAAAATCTCGGCCCAACCATGGTTCATCGCAGTGTACGGATATTGGTTAGCCGTGATATCGAGTCCGCGTGCACGAGCCGCTTCGATCTGATCAATAAATTTTCTTATCGTCCCCCAGTTTTCCTGGGAGCGTACTTTCAGGTGAAAAGTGTGCACCGGAATCTGTGCTTCCTCGGCTATGCGGAAGGCAGCATTAAGTTCTGCCTCCTGTTCGAATCCTTCGCTACCGGTGTGAGAGGTAAAATTACCCCCATACTGTGCAACCACCTTAGCAAGCTCTATTACCTCGTTGATATGAGCAGGACCGCCGCTGGGAAATTCGCTGGCCATGCCCCAGGCCCCTTGCTCCATTGAACGTGCCGTGACCTGTCTCATCTGTTCAAGTTCGGCAGGTGTCGCTGGGCCCTCTTTGTAACCCATTACGGCGCGGCGAATCTGGTTATATGAGACATATGCGATGAGGTTCATCGAAATGCCATCTTGCATCAGCTCTGAGAAGTAGTCCGTGAAGGTTTCCCAAGACCGGCCCTCGGCCGGGTCATTAGCTGGCGCGACAGACTCACCCTCCCCAATCACCTCAAGCGTCACACCCTGACGAAGCTTACTCTCACCATTCCCATCAGTGAGCAAAGCATTCGTGGAATGCCCGTGTAGATCGATAAAGCCCGGGGCCACAACAAGACCGGTGGCATCAATTACACGACGTGCCGACGCGTCTCGAATTACGCCCACCTCAGCGATAAGACCTTCCCGAATTGCAACGTCTCCGGAGAACCAAGGATTCCCGGTACCATCAATGATGCGTCCACCGCGGATAATCAAATCGTATTCGGACGATGATGATTGCTGCGCGCTGGATAGCAAAGGGAAAATAGCTGTGAACGTGGTGAGCACCACAACGACCCAGAGAAACCGAAAACGTCGTTTCAACATCCTTCCTCCTCCGCAAGAATATCTGCACACATGGGCTATAGAGTACATAAAATCAATTATATATGGTGGTTATAATTATTTACCTACTCGATGGCTATGAGGATCTATCCAAAAGACGGACACGTATATTAAATAATGAAGGTCGCTCTTATTTTTTAATTTCAAACTGTTGTCTGCACAACCTCGTTGGAGACTCGATCTCCTAACCTTTCTCAGTAGCCGCTGGCCCCTCACCCGGATTACCCAGTTGTGGCAGTTCGCTACCTGCTTTTTCGACCAATTCCGCTGATAATGTTTTACTGGTTTTGGCGCCTAGCTTTTTAAGCTTATCGGCACGAGTTACCAGATTACCCCTACCGGTAGTGAGTTTTTTGTGAGAGTCCTCATAGGACTCCTTAGCCTGATCAATGCGTTTGCCCACGGATTCAAATACTGAGACAAAGCGCGCGAAGTTATCGTAAATACCACCAGCCTGCTTGGCAATCTCCAGCGCGTTCTGGTTCTGGCGCTCAGTCCTCCAAATATTCCCGATAAGCCGCAGAGTTATCATAAGTAAGTTTGGCGATACCAGACCGATATTTCTCTCGATCGCAAAGTCAAAAATATCTGGCGCTTCGCTCAATGCTAGAGAAAGAGCGGGTTCATTTGGAATAAAGACCAGCACAAAGTCTAAAGATGCGTGCCCAACTAAATCTTGATAATTCTTCTTACTAAGCTTCGAAATATGACTACGCACAGAATTGGCATGCTGAGCTGACGCCAAAGCGCGATTTTTATCCGTTTCTGAATTCACCCATCGCTCGTAGGCAGTAAGCGAGACCTTTGCATCAAGCACGATCACCTTGTTCTCCGGGAGGAACAAAAGAACGTCGGGACGAATAATCTTGCCGTCTTCAGTTTTCTTACTTTCTTGCACTTCATATTCTCGACCGCGTACAAGGCCGGACTTCTCAAGTACGGTTTCGAGGATCATTTCACCCCAAGTTCCCTGGGTTTTCGTATCTCCCTTAAGTGCTCGAGTTAGGCCATCAGCGCTATTGCTGAGCGCGAGCCCCATATTAAGTATGTGCTGGAGCTCGGAACGCACTTTCTGCCTTTCCTTAGCATCTTCTTCCCGTGCGCTGTGAATTGTCTTATCAAACTTCTCAAGCTTATCTTTGAGTGGACCAAACAATCCTTTACTTTCCTCGGTAAGCTTCTCACTCTTCTCATCAAGAATTTTATCGGCTAAAACCGCGAACTTATTTGAGAATGACTTTTCGGCATCCGCAAACATCTTTAATTTTTCAGCTGAATGTTTACGTTCATTTTCAAGTTCTTTTTCTAGAACCTTTTCGTTTTGACGGGCCTCTTCAAGCTGATCTCGCAGCTCCTCCGCCTTATCATGAGCGGTCTGCAAACTCTTCTCCAAACCTGGGATATTGGCCGACTTCTCCTTCAAAGCCGCAAGCTGTTTCTCAACCCCCAGGTATCGTTCCAACCCAATCCCACCTGAAACGGTTTTTTGGCGTATCCACCACAACGCAATGACAACCGCCAGAAAAACGGCGCCCCCACCGATTAACGATAGGAGAATCACACCTTCAACCGCTGATGCCCACATAATATTTTTTACTCATCCCACAAATCAATACTACTCGGGCGGCTTTTTGAATACGACCTGTCCACCCACCATTGTTAACTCGACATCGGCATCCCGGATGCACTCCGCGGGGCAGGTCATGATGTCATCAGAAAGGATAACGAGATCTGCGAGCTTGCCTACCTCAATAGATCCTTTGATCTCTTCTTCAAAGGTGAGATACGCATTATTTATTGTTATCAGACGAACTGCCTCTTCGCGCGTGATCTTTTGATCAATGCCAAATGGTCCCCCGCTGATCGTATCTCTAGTGACAAAATGGTATATCACCCACAAAGGTGGGTACGGCACGACTGATGCGTCTGTGCCGCCCGAAATAAGGATGTTCTCGTCAAGGTAGGCGCGTACCGGTGTGGTCCATTCAGCACGTTCACGGCCCCAGTATTTCTCGAGACTCGGACCAGCCACATAGAGATGATTTTGTGCTGAAATCACTACCCCCAAGTCTCGAATCCTTGGGAACTGGTCTGTCGCCGGGAGAAACCCATGCTCAATTGTCCAGCGCCGGTCCACTATGGAACGCTCTGCGTTTGCTGTCTCGTAAGCATCCAGGACAAGGTCCATTCCTGCATCACCAACCGCGTGCGTTGATACTGACCAGCCAAGTCGGTTCAATTCCTGAACCACTGGTACATAAACTTCGCGTGGAATGGTATTAATCCCGTAATAGGTACCGCCCCGATCCCACGGCTCAGCATAAGGTTCGCGCATCCAACCACCTTCGAAACCTCCATCGACACCAATTTTCACGCCACCGTTTCTAACCCACTCATCCCCTTCTCTTGGTGTTACACCCCAGGCATGAAGCATTTCTCTTACCGCATCGGGACCAATTGCTGAGGCCACACGAGGTCGTAGTAGGTGCGTGATACGCATCGTCAGCACGCCCCGACGCCGCATCTCCTGAAGCAATCGATATTCCTCAACTGGACCACCGGGATGCCGGATGCTGGTAAGACCAACCGCATGAAGCGTGTTGTAGTCAGCAATCCGCTCTGCGATCTGCTCATCAAGTGTTTTTTCTTCTACTGACGGGAGCTCCACCAATAACCGCGCTCGATCCACAAGCTCCCCGTTCAAACTCCCGTCTGGATAACGGCTGATGTGCCCACCAATAGGCTCCGATGTGGATTCATCGATATTCCATTGGGCCAGCGCAAGACTATTCAAAATATATTCGTGACCACCACGTACAACGACTACAGGGTTAGCAGGCGCAGCTGCATCAAGATCCCGACGTAATGGGAGCCGTTGTTCATCAAGTTGTGCTTCGTGCCAGTCCCTGTTGGTTAGAATAAGCTCGCCTGGGCTGCTTTGCTGCGCCCGTTGTGCAATAGCGTCAAACGCACCCTGTAGCGTCCGTACGCGGGATAAATCAACTCCGGGACCTCCACCCACGTTATGAATATGGTTGTCCATAAGTCCAGGTAGAACTGTACTATCGGCAAGATCTATCTCAGTGGTCTCAGCACCGGAAAGCGCTCGAACAGAATCATTAGAGCCCACAGCCGAAAAATAACTACCGGTAATCGCGATTGCTTCCGCGTAGGAGAAGTTTTCATCAACTGTTACAACATTGCCGTTATAAAAAATTACATCTGGCGCAGGCGGCTGTGTGCTCCCTGGGCGGACACCAAGCAGATTTATGAAAAGGCTCCAACCAAGCAGCGCTCCGCGTGTAAACACTTTATTCATTATGCTTACCAATATCTTTTTTGATATTAATTTGGGTGGTTGATATTCACCTTTTGACTGCGATGCCCTGCACCTCAAAACGTGCGTCAAACAACAAAGTACCCACACCAATGAATGCACGCGCCGGGTATTCTTGCGTAAAGAACGTCCGATAAACGTCGTTAAACGCCTGATAATGTGCCACGTCAGAGCAGAAGACCTGGACGGACACGATATCATCCATCGTCATGCCAGCCGCTTCGACACTACGCTTAATCGCATTCAAAACGTTGCGTGCCTCATCGGCAGGATCATCTGGCACTTCTAAATTTTCATCAAGGCCAATTGATCCTGCTAGATAGAGTGTATCCCCGATCAATACAGCGCCACTGTAAGGGGGAACATTCGCGTCAGTCGCCGAGCGGCCGTCAATGTATATCCGTGAATCCTGTGCATGCGCGTTGATCGAAGCCACTGTGGCCAATACAAGCGTGAAAAGTGTTACTACATTTCGTATATTCATTTTTATAACCTCTTTATCGAATTTCTATTTAGCAGGCTGTTGTATTTTCTGCTCATTCGCCGGATTTGAATACGCTTTGAGTCTCATATGTCTGGATATTAACTGTTAATCAATCTCCGCATGCTTATCTATGTATACCGACCAATTACATCACCTTCGGTTGACACACCAAGACCGTTCAAGTGTCGATTAATGTAGTTGAAGTATCCGCAAACTTGGTTAGTCTCAAGAATCTCTCCGTCATCAGCACCCGCATCCCGTAGAGCCGTAAAATCAGATTCTTCGATATTGGCTACGTCAACAGTAAGCTTCTCGACATAATTCAAAAGGGCCAGGTACTTCCCAGAAAAAGCCTTCTCTGGCTTACTCTCCTCTAGTGCCGCTACAGCTTCATCACCCTTCCCAGCACCTCCTAACAAGACTCGAGCATTATGGGAATGATGCTCAAGACTGTACTCACACCCATTAAGAATACTTGTATACGTACCGACGGCTTCTAGAAACCATTCAGGCAAAGCATTCTCGGGGTGATTCAGCACGGCACCGTAGAGCGCAATATGGCCCCTCATCGTGTGTGGACGAAGCGAATGAGCCTTCATAACATTGTCTATGGTTCCATGTGGGGTCATTGCATCTTCGTACGCGCTTGACAGCGCACCAGTAGCCTTATCAGGTTGAATTGTCTTGATCCAGGCAATCATTCCCAACCTCTCCTTATAAAATAAAGAATCGGTTCAACGGGTACGAGAAAACACTCGCTGAACCATCGGCTCAAAAAAATCCACAGATAAGCATTCTATATTTGGGTTGATAGCAATGATGTCGTACTTTTCCACAAACTCAGCCGTCCACTCAAAATAAGGATGATCACGCCAGCGCTCGCGCTCATTGATGAAAGCTGGCTCAGCTTTTTCATAGTACCCATGTAAATGAATCCGCTGGAAAATCTCGTGATGCTCAAGCATCCAGATATTTCTCTCGGAAATGTAAGGACGTAATAAATCAGCAACAAACTGGCCATGATTCTCTGGGCATACGATAAATCCTATGTCATGCAGCAATCCCGCTACGATGTCCTCTTCGTCATAACCATCCTTGTGAAGAAGAGTTGCGGTCTGCAAACAGTGCTCGTAATTATTTATCGCATAGCCAAATGTGGGCGCATCCTTGGAAGCCTTCAGCAATTCAAGCACCTGCCTGGATTGTTGTTCCCTTAAGTACTCTGATCTCTGACGGTTCATCAAAGACCAATCCTCCGCCCGAAAATCATCCATGTTGAATTTCTCGATATAGCGCCATTCTGGACGCAATAGAGGATCTCGTTCCCCTGATTTCCTCTGAGGAGAATGGTCCGTCTTGTAACCCTCGGTCGTAGTATTGTCAGGATTGGAATTTTTCTTAATTGACATTACTCGAAACCTTAGTGTTTCGGTAAGCAAAAGCTTCGTTATAACGCTCGTTTATATAGTCAGCACAGCGAACCGGCTCATACTTAGAAGCCTCACCTGCAATCGTAATTGGCTCGACGATTGCGTCCCAGTTGGGATCAACAAACATTCCAAGGGAATACCGCGCTCGATTCGTTGAACTCACAACACGATGTGATGTTGACTCAAATCTGTCATTACTCCATCTCGCGAGCAAATCCCCAACATTTACTACATAGGTACCTTTGATAGGTGTTGCACTCAGCCAAGCACCGGATTTTTCTTTTATCTCAAGACCGCCAACTTCATCCTGATAGAGGAGCGTTAACGTACCATAGTCCGTGTGCGCACCCGCCCCAAAATGTTCAACGGGTGGTGATTCCTGGGGTGGATAGTATATAAGCGATCCCCTGCTTACCGGCTTATTAAAATCCTTCAAAAAGAACTCAGGGTCAATATCAAGACCCGTTGCGAACGCCTTTAGCAAGCGTTGCCCACAGATCTGGGCCTCCTGAAAATACGTCACCAACTTCTCGCGCATACCGGGTATAAAACCCGGCCATCGGTTTGGTGCTAACAGACGATCTCCTGCCTGAAAATCAGAATCGTCCTCTTTAATGTCTAGACCCCAAACAAAACTCTCTTTGAAGTCTGGTTCTGGATTACCGTACATCTGCGCTTCACCAAGCCTAAGCCAGCCACGATGAAAGGGGGAGATAGCGACCGCCCGCTTCTCTTCCTCCGTTGCATTAAAGAACTGGCGGGCAAGCACGAGAACCTCTTCAATTAATAACTGAGAAACACCGTGGTTCTCGATATAGAAAAATCCCACCGTTTGAGCAGCGCTACAAAGTTCATCCGCAACCCGCTGTAAATCTGCCCCGTCACCAGATTCCAACGCAGACACGTCAATGATAGGAATTTCTTCAGGCTTCACTTGTCTTCTTTCGGAAAATCCCAAATCCCATATAGGCCAGGAGAATCGACAATAATGGATTGATATAGTTGAAAAAAGCCCATGGAGCAAACGTAAAGGGTGATATTCCCAGCGCTCCCATACAAAAGGCGCCCGAAGTTGTCCATGGAATGAGTGATGTGCTCAACGTTGCACCCTCTTCCAGACAACGAGACAACATATGTCGCTCAAGCCCGTCAGCATCGTAAGAATCCTTGAAAATCTGGCCACCGAAAATAATGGATAGATATCCCTCTCCCATGCTCATGTTTGCAATAACGCCGGAACCAATCGTCGCCGCTACCAATGTTGCAGATCTCTTTATTCGGGACAGTAGACCTTGCAATAGCACGCGAACAAAACCAGATCGATCCAAAAGACCGCCAAGGGATAGTGCGATAAGAGCTAGTGACAGCGTCCACATCATGCTCTGAATTCCACCACGAGTTAGCAGCACATCAAGCAGTTCTAGGCCAGTGTTTGATGTATAACCTTCCTGCAAACTATTCAGTACTTCTGTAATACCTCTTCCCTGTGTGGTTAGAGCAAGGGCAATAGCAGTCGCAATACTAGCTAGCATGCTCGGCTCAGCCGGCACACGTCTGATACCTAAAACAAGCAACACCACCAACGGAAGTAGCGTTACTGGCCCAATAGAAAATTCGATTGCAAGATGCTCTTTCAGTTCACTAAGTTGCTGCACAGAAAGAGCTTGATCCGCATACTCTAGCCCCACAATTGTAAATAAAAACAAGGCAATGATGTAAGTGGGCACAGTCGTATAAAGCATAGAACGAATGTGCGCATATAGGTCCGTCTCAGCACTCATAGCCGCAAGATTTGTCGTATCTGAGACCGGGGACATCTTGTCTCCAAAACTGGCGCCGGACACTACCATGCCAGCCACAAGAGGTAGCGGGATACCGAGGACATTCCCGAGTCCCATCAGTACAACGCCTATAGTTCCAATCGTTCCCCACGCGGTCCCCGTTGCAAGAGACATGAGGCTGCAGAGTATGAGGCCAGCTGGTAGAAAAATTGCAGGGTGTAATAGATCCACACCGTAATAGATGAGACCGCCGACCGTTCCACCTTCAATTAACGCGGCGATTAAGACACCGATCAAAATAAAGATGTAAATAGCACCCAAACCCTTCCCAATTCCCGCGCTCATAGCACTCTTGATCAAAGTGAACTGAAACCCAAGATATGAGGCATGGCCTGCGACCCAGATAAGGCCTATAACCAGTAAAACGTGCAGATTTATTTCAAGCCAAAATAGCCCTAGGATCACAATAAGAATAACGCCACCGAAGCAGGCTAGAGACTGTAGAAAACTCGGTTCTCTTGGATTCTTCATGTATTCCATGGCTTCTGGAAAACCGTGAATGCTAGCCTAAAATTACCGCTCAGCGCAGATTTTTACCGATTAATCGAGACTCAGTCGAAAATATAGCGAGATGCGATATTCGGATCGCAGTCAAAGGGCGAAAGCGCGCCATCTGGTACATAATCCCACGGTATGCTGCCTGTCATTGGATCCACCAAATGCTCAGGATCTTCAACGGTATAACTAACTACTAACTGTGTTCGATCCTCGCTCAACTCAAATCTTTCCACAACACGTTTCTGAGCTCCAGAAGGAATACCATTTCGATTGCCGGATCGGCTGTCTGAGAAATTTATTGTTTCTACAACCAAGATATCTCCTTCCCACCAACCTATAGAGTGCCCCTGGTTCGTTCGCTTTTCGCTTCCTGGATGGCCGCGACCATCCATAAATACCGTACGCTCTACGTTGAAGAGTTCGGTTCTAATGAACACTCTGTCATCTCGCACCTCAATCTCATGAAGGTATGGCGCAGAAACGATCGTCGGTGAAGGAAACGCAACGCATTCTGATGTTGGATTATCGGATTCTTCGTAATCAGCTTGTGCAGCAATCGCCTTCTCCGTGAGTTCACCATATATGTAGGTCCGCGTGTTAGCCCCGCGCAAACCATCCCAAACGCCCCCAATTCCAGTCGCACGAACATTCGATGCACGTCCACCAGTTCTCGGCTCGAGGATTGTTCCATCTGGAGTGCGCAGTGAAATTAGTAATGCATGGTTCCTGTTTCTGGATCGGCGGTCTGGGTTTCCCCGCACCGTAACGATATCTCCGGGTATCAGAGTATTTGACGTCCAACCACTGCGCATACTTATTGCTGTAGCATCGAGCTCCAACTGCCATTCATTCAGTTCGCCACCAGCATCCCTTACCTCGAGATACACATAAACATGCGGATTAGTCCAATCGTAATGAGTAACCGTCCCTACAAGCGTGACGATAGAATTCCTGTCAAAGATTGTGCCACTGTGATGCCCTGACACCTGGAACGTGACAAACACGGCAACTATGCCTACAACATACGAGCTTTTCACTTGCTTCCCCGCACGCGAAACCTTCAATACCGAATAGTATTCAACTGCGCAGCAAAATAAAAATGACACCAGCTAGAGTCCAAGCACCTATTCTCACGGCACAGGCCCCTGAGGAAGGAAGCGTCTTGTTGATTCCAAATCACAATTAAATTTGGACATGTCTGCCTGTGGGGCATAGATCAGTTCTCTGGTATGCGTCATAGGCTCTAAGATGTACTCTGGATCCTCCAGCATAAAATCGACGACCATTTGAGTGCCATCTTCGGTCAACGTATAACGTTCAACAACATGTTTCTGAGAACCCGAAGGAATGCCATTCTGATACGGTGATCGATGATCGGTAAAGTTTCTAGTATCGACGACCAGCGTATCTCCTTCCCACCAACCGATTGAGTGGCCCTCGTGGAAACGTGCGCTGCCACCAGGGTGTCCGCGACCATCCATATGCACTGTTCGTTCCTCATCAAAAAACTGGCTGCGAATCAAGATAATTTCTTCACCTCTGAATTCAATCTCCAAGGGGTAGAGATCCGTGTAAATTATCATCGATGGCGTCGGCCGTCCGATGCAGCTCAATTCAGGATTCTCATCTGAGTTTTCATCATACGCAGCCTGCGCACCTCGCCCTTCTTCATTCAACTTAAGTAAAGCTCGTGTGAGACCATCCAGGCGGCCAGGATAGTTAACAAGCGTTGCAGCATCCGCCATCCATCTACCCTCAAGAGTGGATGTGCTGGCAGTCACCTCTGGTGCTGCTAAGCGAACCTCCCCAGTATCACTATCGAATGACGTTGGCAAAGTGATTCCATCTTGCCTCTCAATCGAGAGGAATTTCACGTATGGTCGGCCACCTCTCGCTGGATAAGCCCCAACCGAAACCCGATCACCAACTGCTAGTGAGTCACGTGTCCATCCCATGCGGGAAACAGTAGCCACCGAAGCCATTTGTACCGTCCACTCCATCTGACTACCTTGCTCATCCATGGTCTCAACGATGAAATAGACGTGAGGATTCCGCCAGCTAAACCCAGTAACCGTACCTTCAACAGTTACCACTGTATCTAGGTTTAAGCCTGCGTCACTGTGATGACCGGAGACTGGAGAAATGAGCAGGAACACTCCAACAAATGCCATAATGCTTCTCACAAGTATGCCTCCTCGAGAGATGTTCTTAGGATTAATTATCGGCGCAAAATCTACCACGCCGAAGGAGCTTACTACTCAATCTCGCATTGGTAGTATCGCAACTCATCTTCTAGAGCTAACCAGTACCATCAAATATACCCACGTTAACAGCATATACGGTTAATATGCAGATAAAGAAATAATGCTATCAGAGGGCATCATGAAAAACATTGTTCTGGTTATTGCGTTGCTAGCGTATCTACCATTGGGCATCTCAGCTCAAGAAACCTCTGCTGGAATTACTACAGTGATTGAGGATCTTGTAGACGCAAATCGAATATTAGCAGCTAAAGGAATTTTGCCAGGTTACGGCCATGTGAGCGTACGGCATCCTGATAACCCTATGCATTATTTTTTATCCCGGGCTATCGCTCCGGAGCTAGTGACGGCGGACGATATAATTGAGTTTGACTTGGATAGTGTGGCGATCGATTCGGAGGGCTATTCTTTTTATCTAGAGCGTTTCATTCACGGGGAGATTTATAAAGCTCGCCCCGATGTGCAGGCAGTGGTTCACAATCATACTCCTGCAGTTATCTCTTTTGGTATTGGCCCTATTCCCTTGCGGCCCGTCTTTCATATGGCCGACTTCTTTCTTAGCGGTATCCCAACCTGGGATTACCGTGATTTTGGTACGGCAGATGATGCGCCGCTAGTCAACAACTCTGCAAAAGGGCGAGGACTCGCAGAAAGCCTATCAGACAGTCCCGCGGCTCTTATGAGAAACCATGGTGTTGTGGTAGTGGGGTCGTCATTACCCATGGTGGTAGGTCGTAGCATCACGCTTGAGGAAAACGCGCAGATTCAGAGTCAAGCGCTCTCCAGAGGTGATGAAATTACTTACTTGGAGCTAGACGAAGAGACGTTAGACAGCGTCCCAACCCGTAATTACACCAACTTTGCCCGAGCATGGAACCTGTGGAAACAACAAATATCGAATGAGGGCCGCTAGAAAAACTCATCCCATAAATATTACTCGTGCACTCTCAAGGCATCCTTTCCGGAAAACGAGGGATGAATCCATCTCGATTCGGCATTTGTACCTCAGCTAATGTCTCCGCATTCATTACTTCGTCTTCATCAATGATGTCGTGCATCGCGAGAAGATAAGCGGTTAAAGCATATACCTCATCATCGGTAAGCGTGCGCGGCTGGAGCCACGGCATGGCCCGTCTCGTATAGTCAAAGATAGTACTGGCATACGGCCAAAAATTCCCTATTGTCTTCGACGTATCGATACCGTTGGTTAGAGGCTCTCCGCCCGCGAGTGCGAGACTTATCCCACCCTCGCCATTCACGCCGTGACAAACTGCACACTTCTGTGCGTAGATGGGTTCACCTTGCGCTGCAGTTCCGTTACCAGGTGGGAGCCCCGTCCCATCTGGCAAAATATCAATATCCCAAGCAGCAATATCAACCTCATCAATAGGTTCACCGAGATTAGGTGTCTGCGCAAAAGCAGCGCCCAAACCGAACGCGAGAATTGCGAGTACAGTTGTACACTGAAACTCACGCGTAAACATGTTTCACCTCACCATCAGAATCAATGCCCCAACTCGTAGGTCCGTTATAGTGCTGGCTCGGGAAGCCATTTATGCTCGGCACTCGAGTTGCTTCGCCACGAGCGGCAACGATCTGGGTCCGGGTTGGCTGAACATTACCAGCCTCGTCCCATGCGCGACTCTGTAGAACCGCAGGACCGCCATCCCAACGCCAGGGTGTGCGGAAGCGGGTAAAGGCCTTGGGTAACACCGGTTCTTGGAGTGCCGCCTGAGCCCAGCTTTGACCACCATCAGCTGAAACCATGACTTTCGAGATCCGCCCGTTAGCCGAATATGCTACACCGGAAATCTCATAGAAACCCGGTCCGCTTAACGACAAACTAGGAGATGGTCGAGTAATAAAAGACTTAACCTCTTGTAAAAAATAGAACTGGTAAGCCTTACCGTTAGGTAAAATAGGTGCGTACGTTTTTGCCTCATAGATACTCATAGCCGGTTGATCAAGAAGTTCAATCCGCCGCAACCATTTGACATTCATATTTCCTTCCCAGCCTGGCAAAAGTAAGCGCATTGGATAGCCATTACCGGGCATTAACCGCTCGCCATTCTGGTAAAGCGCTATCATGGCATCATCCAACGCCTTGCTGATTGGTACGCTTCGGTGCACAGCTAGAGCATCCGAACCTTCGGCGAGAAGCCACGTTGCACTCGGATCAATACCAACCTCATCCAGAAGCGTGGAGAGCATGACTCCGCTCCACTCGGCGCAAGAAACGTAACCATGAAGCGACTGTACCGTTGCATCAATCGGTTCTGGCGACCAAAGCGGGGCGCTATTCCCCCCACACTCAACAAAAGTCATTCTCGACTCCATGGGGTAGCGCATCAGTGAGTCTAGCGTAAAGACTAATGGTTGCCTCACCAACCCGTGTATGACCAGACGATGCTGCTCCGGATCGATGTCCGGTGGACCAGTGCGCGAAATTGCAAAGTGCAACCCATTCGGCGTAAACGTACCGTCAATCAGATGATGTGGAGTACGCGACTGCTGGCTACGGGGCGCGCCGGTCGGATTAGTCAGCGTACGTACAACAGAACTCTCAAATCGGGACCGAGTCTCATAAGGTCCAGTTGGAGTACCTACTGTAGCACTCCACGGATCGTCCACCAGCGCTTGAGCTCTCGAGGACTCGCTCAACGTATAACCCGTCATGGTGGCAGCAAACGCTGCTCCCCCTTTAAAGAAAGCACGTCTATCAAATAACCCGTTCTCAGCAACCGGCCCTAGATCTTCCCACCTTCTCATTGAATCTTGTTTCGGCATGACGCCTCCCCATTGCGTTATCCGCCTTCCATTACGGTACCATACGAGCGTAGAGATTCCTCTAAGTACTACAACATCATACACACCCTCTAGGCCAATCCTAAGGGCGGTTGTTCCAACCCTAAATGCCTACGATCATAAGAAAGTGCCTCTCCCTGATTTTGCTCAGTTTTCCAGGTTCTGAAATCTTTTTTATTGGCCGATGGAGGGGTGCTACCGAGCGCCTGAGTATTCTTTCCTGTGCGACCCCCACTTCTTACCGATGGGTTTAGCTACTGGTACAAGCGCCCGGTAGCAGACTGAAGATACACTCAAATTGCCGAATAGACGAAGATTTATCTTGCTGTATAAATAAGATTATTATTTTCAGTATGTTAGGATGGAGTGTATTCTCGTGCTCGAGTTGGATATCTGGATATTCCATCCACGGTTCCTATGTGGGACGATATATTGTCACCATCCAGAACTACTTTTAAGGCTCTCTCTGAAATATTTATATGCGCGAAATGCATCAATTTTATATTGGAGGTCAATGGGTCGATCCTGAGGTGCTTAACCCTCTGGACGTGATCAACCCAGCAACCGAAAAACCCTGTGGAAGTATTAGTCAGGGTAGCCACAAAGATATTGGTAAAGCGGTCGCTGCCGCAAAAGACGCCGCTGCCAGCTTTGCAACCAGTCCACGCGAAAAACGCTTGGAGTTATTGCAGGCTATTCTGGATGGTCTCGTACAACGTAGCGACGAGATAGCCGAAACAATTACGGAGGAAATGGGAGCTCCATTGGGGCTAGCTCAAGCCGCACAAGTCCCAAGTGGAATACAACATTTCCGGACAATACTTAAGGCTCTTGCGAACTACGAGTTTGAAACACACCAGGGTACAACGCGCATTATTAGGGAGGCAATCGGCCCATGCGCGTTGATCACACCTTGGAATTGGCCGCTCAATCAGGTAGCTGCAAAAGTTGCGCCAGCGTTGGCCGCTGGTTGCACAATGATTTTAAAACCCAGCGAAATTGCGCCCTTCAACTCGTTAATTCTTGCGGAAATCATCCATGACGCCGGCGTACCAGCAGGCGTTTTCAACCTCGTCAATGGTGACGGAACCACTGTCGGCTCAACCCTCACAGCACACCCTGATATTGCTATGGTCTCGTTCACTGGTTCCACGCGTGCTGGCGTCGATGTGGCGAAAAAGGCGGCACATAGCGTAAAACGCCTCAACCAGGAACTCGGCGGCAAATCAGCTAATCTAATCCTCGATGACGCTGATTTAAAAAAAGCAGTTGCTCGAGGGGTTTCAAACTGTTTTAGCAACTCAGGTCAGTCCTGCAATGCTCCGACACGTATGCTGGTCCCGAAAAAATTTCTGAAAGATGCTACAAAGTTTGCGATCGAGAGGGCTAAATCAACAGTTGTGGGTGATCCTCAAAATAAAAAATCTGAAATAGGACCAGTCGCCTCCGAAGTGCAGTGGAAAAAGATCCAAAGCTTTATAGAGAAAGGTATAGAAGAAGGTGCCACACTAGCAGTGGGCGGACTAGGGCGCCCATATGGTTTGAAAAAAGGGTATTACGTACAACCGACGGTTTTTTCAGATGTAAGCAATGACATGACTATCGCACGAGAAGAAATATTTGGTCCCGTATTGTCAATTATCCCCTATAAAGATGATGATGATGCCATACACATTGCCAATGACACGCCCTACGGACTTTCTGGCTATGTCAGTTCCAGCAATATTCATCGTGCACGCAACATTGCCTCACAGTTACGTACTGGTATGGTACATATTAATAACTCGCCTCTTGACTTCGCTGCTCCTTTCGGCGGTTATAAACAGTCTGGTAACGGTCGAGAATGGGGTACATTTGGTATCGATGAGTATCTTGAAATAAAATCCGTTTACGGTTTTGAGGAACAGCAGTGAATCAGCAAAATATCGGAGAACAAGCCATGAGAAACTGCATCTATTTTGTATTCGGGGCGGTACTAATCTTGCTCTCGAATCATCTCCAGGCACATCACGGAGACGCTGGCCGTTTTGAAGAAGAAGTGATTACCTTATCGGGCACCGTTGTGGTGCTTCAGTTAAAAAATCCTCACTCAATCATTATCGTGGACGTAGAGAGTGAAAGCGGTGTAGTTGAAAGATGGCAAGCAGAGGTTGGGAGTGTCAGTCAGCTTACTAACAACTTCGGTTGGAATAGGAACACTAT
>DBZY01000059.1:20294-40102 GCA_002311835.1 Proteobacteria bacterium UBA1148
TACATCAACCTCAGTGAACAAGCAAGGATTGTAATTATAAATACTTGCGCAGAAATCTATCACTCAAGTTCAGCGTTTGGTGGCGTTCCACCAGATACGCCTATCCCAGATTGTCCTAATTAAACTAATGAGCTATATGGGCACATACTTGAGTCTCCACACACACTAATACAATGCGTATGATGTCAGCCGTAGAAAACTAATAAACATAAGTTCTTAAGGGAAAATAACAATGAGATATGCACCCATAGCAACGCTAGCTGCGCTATTACTCACCGGTCATGGAACTTTTGCACAAAATCAGACGACTCTATTCGATGGGAGCAGCCTAGACGGCTGGACCACTTCCGGAGACGCCAATTGGAGTCTCGTAGATGGCGGCGCCGTGGAGGCTTCCAGCGGAGGCGGTCATTTGATTAGTGAGAACTCCTATTCCGACTTCGTCCTAACCCTCGAGTTCTGGGTTGATGATCCCGCTAACAGCGGAATATTTATCCGCTGTGCAGATTCAGATGAGGTTTCTCCCAACTCATGTTACGAGATTAATATTTTCGACCAACGCGAGGATCAGACCTATCGTACGGGTAGTATCGTCTTCTTTGCCGCACCAGCAGTTCATATAAATGCCGGTGGCCAGTGGAACACATATGAAATTAGAGCCGAAGGATCAAGATTGCTAGTCACTTTAAATGGCATGGTGACTGTGGATATGGAAGATGACACGTACTCCGAAGGCCAATTTACTCTGCAATACGGAGGCGGCATCGTGAGGTTCCGGAACGTGCAGATCCAAACGCTTTGAGGTTTTTACTTAAGCTGTAATCTGTTTAATTCCTGACATATAAGGCTGTAGGACACTAGGAACGTTGAACGTACCGTCTTCCAGTTGATAGTGTTCCATAACAGCGATGAGTGCTCGTCCCGCAGCAACACCTGATCCATTGAGGGTATGGACGGGTTCGGGCTTGCCCGTTTCTGGATTACGCCAGCGAGCCTGCATGCGACGAGCTTGAAAAGACTCGCAATTACTGCAGGATGAAATCTCACGGTACTGATTTTGCCCAGGCAACCAGACCTCAAGATCATACGTTTTTGCAGATGCAAAACCTGTATCACCCGCGCACAGTGTTACAACACGGTAAGCTAACCCGAGACGTTGCAAAACAACCTCAGCATGGGACAGGAGATCTTCAAGTGCTTGATAGGAATCTTGAGGCTCCACGATATGAACCAGCTCGACTTTTTCGAACTGGTGCTGCCGGATCATTCCCCGAGTATCCTTGCCGTAAGAGCCAGCTTCGGATCGAAAACAAGGAGTGTGCGCTGTGAGACGCATGGGAAGATCGTCGGGTTCAATAATACGATCGCGAACAAAATTACTCAGAGGTACTTCGGCAGTGGGTATCAACCGGAGTGGTGTCTCTCCCTCAATGGTAAATAGGTCACTGGCAAACTTCGGCAACTGCCCAGTACCGAATAGCGCACTGTCTTTGACCATATATGGCACGTAACTTTCCGTGTATCCATGCTCGTTGACATGAACATCCAACATGAACTGAATAAGCGCGCGGTGCAGCCGTGCCAGCATCCCATGCAGTACGACAAACCTGCTGCCGGATAGCTTGGCGGCAGCTTCAAAGTCAATCATTCCAAGCTCTTCACCCAGCGTGACATGATCTTTCGGCTCAAATTCGAACTTTGGCACCTCACCCCAGTTTCGAACGACAATGTTTGAGGTCCCAACGGATCCATCGGGCACGGAATCATGCAGCAGGTTAGGAATTTCAGTAAGAAAAGCGTCCAGCTTCTCATGCAATCCTTGCAAACGCGCCTCCGAGTCTGCGAGTGCGGTACCAAGCTTCCCGACCTCAACCTTGAGGGATTCAATACCCTCCCCTGCAGCTTTAGCCTTCCCAATCCCCTTAGAACGCTCGTTTCGAAGACGTCGCAACTCCTCAACATCAACCTGCAGCGTCTTTCGCTCATCTTCAAGTCGTTGATAGAGGGCACAATCGAGCACAAATCCTCGTCGCGCCAAATTTCTGGCTAGACCATCCAGATCACTGCGTAATAGCCTGGGATCTAACATTCAAAAAATCTCGTGTCAGTTATAGTAACCAAGAGCCCGCTCTATGCGCTGACACCATCCGGCGAGAAGCGTGAATGATAATAATAGCCCGAGTGCGACGCCTACAGTGTTCGCAAGCAGGTCCAAAGGGTCAAAAAACCGATACGGTAGCACTGCTTGAAGAAATTCCAGTAGTCCCCCAAATGTAACCAATATGAGCGCAATGACCACATGCCGCTGTCTCGAATACAACCCGGAAAACCAAATCATTAACAAAAAATAAGACAGCATATGTACTATTTTGTCAGCTGAAGAAAATCCGGTTATTACGGCACCAGGGATCACACTGCCGACAGCCACAAACACCACTAACCCCCAACCTGGCAACGCCCATGCAATGGGATATCGTAAAGGCAGCATAACTTACCTCATCACCTCAATTCGCTCGGTTGCCCAATGACATCAGCATCCTCGGGTGGAATAAAGTTAAACGTACTATCCAAAATCATCGGATTGAGTTCTACTTCCTCAAATTGAATTTCGGTCACCTGATCTAGCCCATCTAGAAGCTCAAGTCTCGCAAGAACCCCTTCTCTAAAACCGATAAAAACGGTATTAAAATCCGTACCCTCAAGCTTAGGCACAAGCCTAACCCAGTTAATTCCATTGGTAGTAAAATTCTCCGTGACCTCAAACCCATCACGTACAACCTGGTCTCCACTGAGTAACATGGCGGGTGTTGCCGAAATGAGCTCATCCAACGGGCTAACTGTCACTTGTCTCAGCTCCACATCATAAATCCATAGATTCATACCATCCGCGACAACTAATTGCTCGAATGGCTCTTGATAGTTCCAGAGAAACTGATTAGGCCGTTTAATCCAGAGCATCCCCGCTGCCCTTTCAATGAGTTGACCCTCCGAGTTCCAGAGCTCTTGCTGAAATTCTGCGCGTAGTGTCCGCGTCGTTTCTAGAAAGCTCTCGAGTGAATCAGATCCGCTTGGATTGGATATGAACTCTTCGTTTTGAGCACTTATGGACGAGGATAAAGTGACGCTCCAAACTGAGAGAAAAATACAAGATAATTTAATCGTCTCCAACCGGCGGCGGTGCAAGAACTTCTCTGGACCCATTCGCTTGTAAGCTTCCAACGATCCCGGCCTCCTCCATAGTCTCGACCATCCGTGCAGCGCGGTTGTATCCGACCTTCAGGCGACGCTGGACACCGGAGATCGACGCTCTGCGGGTTTCTGTCACTATCCGCACGGCCTGATCGTAAAGGGGATCTTGCTCGCCGTCCAACTCTCCGGGCAACATCGCATCAATTCCAGGAATAGCTTCACCCGGACCAGAAACAATCTCGTCAATGAATGAGGGAGCACCGCTAGCTCGAAGGTTTTTCACAACCGCATGAACTTCGTTATCAGAAACAAAGGCGCCGTGAATACGTGTGGGTGCCGAAGTACCAGCAGGAAGAAACAACATATCACCATGACCAAGAAGATTCTCAGCACCCATCTGATCAAGAATAGTTCTGGAATCGACCTTCGCAGATACCTGAAACGCAATCCGACAGGGGATATTAGCCTTAATCAGCCCGGTTATGACGTCTACGGATGGCCTTTGAGTAGCAATAATCATGTGGATTCCGGACGCTCGGGCTTTTTGGGCCAATCTTGCGATTAGCTCTTCGACCTTCTTGCCTACCATCATCATCATATCCGCCAACTCATCAATAATGACGACAACGTAGGGTAGCGGCTGTAACGCGGGGATATCCTGGTCAACATCTTCTTCATCTAACGTGAAGGTCGGGTCTGGTATTGTCTCTCCCTTACCAGAAGCTTCGTTAACTTTGCGATTGTAGCTCGAGATGTGACGCACCCCGAGAGCCGCCATTAGAGCGTAACGACGTTCCATTTCAGCGACACACCAGCGCAATGCATTAGCCGCCTCTTTCATATCAGTTACCACCGGCGCGAGTAAATGAGGAATTCCCTCATAGACTGACAACTCGAGCATTTTCGGGTCAATCATGATCAGGCGTACATGATCAGGCGAAGACTTGTACAGCAGGCTGAGCACCATTGCGTTGAGGGCGACAGACTTGCCTGAACCTGTGGTCCCGGCAATCAATAGATGGGGCATTCTAGCGAGATCAGCCACCATAGGCTGCCCACCAATATCCTTGCCCAATGCTAGTGTGAGAGGAGAGCTCAATTTATCGTAAACTTGGGATTTAACGATCTCGCCCAGTGCGACTAACTCCCGTACCTCGTTGGGTATCTCCAACCCAACGTACGGCTTGCCCGGAATAACTTCCACTACTCGTACGCTTACCGTCGAAAGCGAGCGCGCTAGATCCTTTGAGAGATTACTGATCTGACTGACCTTTACCCCTGGCGCAGGTTTTAGCTCGAATCGTGTAACAACGGGACCGGGTTGTACGGAAACAACCTCTACCTCTATGCCGAAATCGGCGAGTTTCAACTCTACCAATCTCGACATAGCCTCCAGTGCCTCAGCCGAGTAGCCGCCTACTCTAGGGGGAGGGTCATCTAACAGCGCCAACGCTGGCAGCTCACCTGATATAAGCGGTTCAAAGAGCGGTACTTGGCGTTCTCGCTCCATTCGTGCACTTGGAGGTACGGCATCAAAAGAAGGCTCAATCCGAGGCGTCTCCGTCCTTGGTTTGGTTCGACTTCTCAAAATTAGGTCTTGACGATGTTGCTTGGCGCGCCGCCCCTCAAGCCATATCTGAATGCGATTTATGAAAATCTCGCCTTTGAGTATGACAGCAAGGACTCCTCGTCCTGTGCAATCCGCAACCGCCAACCATGAAATACCTGTAGAAAGCGACACAGCTGCAAGCCATAAAACCAGCAGCAACACAGTCGCACCGAGTAACCCAAGGATCTGTTCTAGCCCTACCCCCACCAGTTGACCGATGATGCCGCCAGCAGTTTCGCGCATCTCGGGCACAAAAAAATGTAACGTAGCCAGCCCGCAACTCGTTGCGAGCATCAATAGGAATCCCCCACCCCGGCATACCATGTCTAACCGACTTAGAACAGCTGTTCTATTTCGATCTCGAAATAGCAACACACTGCCCAACAAGACCAACACCGGGAATAGATAAGCCGGACGGCCGAACAGGAGGTAGGCTACATCCGAAAACCACGCGCCAGCGGGACCCATCCGATTTTGTATAGTCTGGGTATCAGCAGACACGCTAAAGGCCGGGTCGCCTGGGTAATAGCTCGCCAATGCGAGAAACAGGATGATTGCAAACCCGGCAAGTACCCACATTGCCGATTCTCGCAGGCCCCGAATCCGGGGCACCAGTACGGGTGGTGTGGCGTTGCCAACCTTAGCTCTGCTCAAGTTTTACCCGAATATGTTAAATCAACGCGCTGATTATACAGATAGCCCCCCGATGAACACACCATCAGTCTCGTTCGCTATGGTGCCGACCGACACCAGCGGGCGGTTATAGTATCTATCACAGAACAGAACACTGGTGGAGGGAACAGTGCGAGGGCGGAATAGCCTGAAACAAGGCCCCTCTATCACAGGGAAACGGTATGAGTTTTCAAGTCAAACAACACTCCAGCATCCTTGATATTGATGCGACTGCATGGAATGTGCTTGCGGCTGACTCTCCGTTTTTGCGGCACGAGTTTCTCGGAGCGTTAGAACGAACTGGATGCGTCGGTGAAGACACAACTTGGAAACCAACTCATCTCACCGTCACTGACGTGGATGGCAACCTTACGGGTGCCCTACCTCTCTACGTGAAGTATGACTCTCAAGGTGAATTTGTATTCGACTGGAGCTGGGCGAACGCTTATAGCCAAGGAGGTCTACCTTACTATCCTAAGCTTGTATCAGCTGTCCCCTTTACACCTGCAACCGGACAAAGATTTCTCATCAAAGAAAGTGGAGAGTTCACGACTATCGCGGCCGAACTTCTTTCCGCTGTAAGGAATCTAAGTACAAAACTTAACGCATCCTCCTTGCACGTGCTCTTCCCTACCGATACTGATCGTCGCTTTCTCTCAAACGAGGGGTTCCTGCAACGAAAGAACTACCAATTCCATTGGCATAATGATGATTATAAAAATTTCGAAGAGTTTCTCGCACGATTCGTTTCAGCAAAGCGAAAAAAAGCACGCCGGGAACGACGACGTATTATCGAGGCAGGTGTTAGGTTTGAACATCTATCAGGTGACGAACCAAACGAAGAAGACTGGGATACCCTCTTTGAATATTACGCCCGCACTTTCTTGCGCCGCGGTCGTTCCCCCTACCTTAACCGAGAATTTTTTAGAGAAATAGCCCAAACCATGCCTGAAAATATAGTGCTAATCTTGGCTCGTTTTAATGGCAAGCTTATAGCAACAGCTATCTGCTTCCGCAGCGAAGACACCCTATACGGTCGTTATTGGGGAAGTCTTGCGGACTTTCACAGTCTGCATTTCGAGGCTTGCTATTACCAAGGCATTGAGTACTGCATCAATCAGGGTCTCAGTCGATTTGAACCAGGCACACAAGGCGAACACAAATTGAGCAGAGGATTTGTGCCAACGGCAACTTGGTCAAACCATTGGATTCTAGACCCAGAGTTCGGACAAGCTATTGCACAATTTCTTGATCGAGAGAGGATGCACATAGATGCCTACATGAAGGAACTCACAGATCACGTGCCTTATCGCAAAAACCAAGTAATGCCGTTATCTTCAGCGTATGGTCCCTTTGACTACAACCATAAGAACTCGTGACTGATATCTACTGGCTATCGCCAACCGAAGGGGCTGTTTCATTTCCGCCCCCAGAAAATGCGCTAGCAGAACCTAATGGACTACTTGCTGTTGGTGGAGACCTCAGCCCAGAACGTCTATTAGCTGCCTATCCACGGAGTATTTTCCCATGGTATGAGGAGGGCCAACCCATCCTCTGGTGGTCTCCAGATCCTCGTGCAGTTTTGTTTCCTGAGGACTTACATGTGTCCCGTCGACTCGCAAGGACACTTCGTCAGTCGAATATCACAATAAGTGTGGATACCTCATTTAAAGCAGTTGTCCAAGGCTGTGCGGCGCCACGCCAATATGACAAAGGCACATGGATTACACCAGCCATGCTCCAAGCCTATGAACAGCTACATAAGCTGGGGTATGCGCACTCATTCGAAGCATGGGACGGAAAAGATCTAGTTGCAGGAATGTATGGAATAGCTATCGGACAAGTTTTTTTTGGGGAATCTATGTTTACACGGATTAGCAATGCATCTAAGATCGTTTTTGTCAAGGCTGTGGAATATCTCCAAGCTAAACGATTTAAATTAATCGACTGTCAGATATGGTCTGATCACCTAGAATCCCTGGGTGCCACCACAGTCCCCCGCACCGTATTCGTTGATTACCTCGGAAGCTTGTGTGACCCGCCTGGGAACACTTCCTGCTGGAATAAAGACCATACGCGTTATATCGGCAAAACGGATTCCTAACTTACCATTGCGGAAATCTTCTCGAATATGTAACAATTCGTCGCCGCAGTCAGTAAGAAAAAAATGCCAAAAGAGGAAGCGCTCCAAATGGAAGGTGTGGTTGCGGAAACGCTACCTAACACTATGTTTCGCGTTGAACTGGAAAATGGCCATATTGTCATGGCACATATTTCCGGGAAAATGCGCAAGAATTACATTCGAATCCTCAAGGGAGATAATGTCACGATAGAATTGACACCCTATGACCTAAGCAAGGGGCGAATCATTTTCCGCTCCCGATAACCTCAGAGATTGAATTGACCTAGGCTCAAGTCCCAGGCAAGTGCTCAAGTTCCCGTGTTATCGGTTCCATGAGAAATACCAGGCCATCATCCTCGGAGTTCAGCGCAACACGCACATGCCCACCATCCGTAAGCTTCCCGAATAGAAGTTCTTCTGCCAGAGGTCTTTTGATATGCTCCTGTATCACGCGAGCCATAGGGCGGGCACCCATTTTCTGATCGTAACCTTTCTCCGCAATCCAGGTTCGGGCAGACGTTTCAAGTTCGATCGTGACATTATTCTTGTCTAGTTGAGACTCCAACTCCACGATAAGCTTATCAACAACGCGAGCAATGGACGTCTCATCCAATGCATCAAACTGGATAATGGCATCCAATCGATTACGAAACTCCGGGGAAAATATTTTCTTTATAATCTCAAGAGCATCACTAGAGTGATCCTGGAGAGTGAACCCAACGGATGCTCGGCTCGTTTCCTGCGCACCGGCGTTAGTAGTCATGACTATGATGACGTTATGAAAGTCCGCCTTGCGCCCGTTGTTGTCTGTCAACACTCCATGATCCATCACTTGGAGAAGCAAATTGAAGACCTCGGGATGCGCCTTCTCTATTTCATCCAGTAACAACACGCAGTGCGGATTTTTCGTGACAGCCTCTGTCATGAGCCCACCCTGATCGAACCCGATATACCCTGGCGGCGCACCAATCAATCTAGATACGGTATGCCTTTCCATGTACTCAGACATATCGAACCGTACAAGTTCTACGCCCATTGTCATCGCCAACTGTCGAGTAACCTCCGTTTTCCCAACACCCGTCGGCCCCGAAAACAAGAATGACCCCACGGGACGCTGTTCATCGCCAAGTCCAGATCTCGACATCTTGATCGCCGAAGTCAATGCTCCTATGGCACGATCTTGCCCAAAAATAACAAGCTTAAGATCCCGCTCCAGATGGCCGAGCACGTCGCGGTCAGACGCTGTTACAGTTTTCGCTGGAATCCGCGCCATTTTGGCGACGATGTTCTGAACAAGCTCGACATCCACGACCTCTTCTCGCTCATCTTTAGGCTGGAGACGTTTATTAGCTCCAGCCTCATCAATAACATCAATGGCCTTATCCGGAAGTTTACGGTCATTAATATGCTTGCTCGAAAGCTCAGCTGCGACCTGAAGTGCGGCATCTTCATAGCGAACACCGTGATGCTCTTCGAAACGACTCCTTATCCCACGTAGAATCTGTACTGTCTCATCGATACTAGGCTCAACAATATCAATCTTCTGAAAGCGACGCGCTAATGCATGATCCTTTTCAAAAATACCACGAAATTCTGAGTAAGTAGTCGAGCCAATACAACGAATATCTCCATTCGCAAGAACGGGCTTAATAAGGTTTGAGGCATCCATAACACCGCCAGAAGTGGCGCCCGCTCCGATTACGGTATGAATTTCATCGATGAATAGAATCGCACCTTGTTCCCGTTTTAACTCATTGATAACGTCCTTTAAACGTTTTTCAAAATCTCCACGATATTTCGTTCCTGCAAGAAGCGAACCCATGTCAAGCGCATATATCGTGCACTCCTGCAGAACTTCCGGGACATTGCTTTCAACAATCAATCGCGCCAGCCCTTCCGCAAGCGCGGTTTTTCCAACCCCTGCTTCACCAACATATAATGGATTATTTTTTCGTCGGCGGCAGAGAATTTGAACCGTCCTCTCAACCTCCGACTCACGGCCAATAAGCGGATCGATCCGGCCATCCTGAGCACGGGCATTTAGATTTGTCGTGAACTGCTCAAGCGCGGTGGTTGCCATATCAGGACGCTCCCCGTCCATAACACCGACAACTTCCTCATCTTCCGAAGTACCATCTTGAATTTTTGACATGCCGTGGGAGATGTAATTGACCACGTCCAGTCGCGCAATACCCTGCCCACCGAGAATGTAAACCGCTTGTGTCTGTTTTTCGCTGAAAATGGATACCAACACGTTTGTTGGCGTTACTTCTTTTTTGCCGCTGGATTGAATATGGAAAACAGCTCGCTGCAGCACTCGCTGAAAGCCCAACGTAGGTTGTACTTCGATCTCCTCCTGATCATCATCCAGCTTCGGAGTCGACTCCATAATGAATTCTATGAGCTCACGACGAACATGCTCGATGTCCGCGCCACAGGCTTTAAGGATCTCGACGACGTCAGGTGTTTCAAGAAGAGTCAATAACATGTGCTCCACTGTTATGAACTCGTGCTGATCCTCCCGCGCTCTTTGGAAAGCTTCGTTCAAACAGTACTCAAGATCATTTGATAACATCAGTTCTCTTCCATAGTACATAGCAAAGGATGCTGGTGCTTCTGCGCTAATCCTGTCACCTGCGCTACTTTAGTCTCGGCAATCTCATAGGTATAGACCCCACAAATCCCTTTCCCCTTAGTATGGACCTGCAACATAATGCGCATCGCGGCGGAGCGATCCATGGAAAAAATTCCCTGCAGAATCTGAACTACGAAATCCATGGGAGTATAGTCGTCATTCAATAGTACAACGTGATAAAGCGGCGGCTTCTTGAGCCGCGGGCGAGCTTCCTCAATGGCTAGACCGTGGTCGCTCTCAGCTCCGCCTTCCCCCTGCTGCGCAATAGGATTCTGGCCTTGAGGACGCATGACCCCCATTATATATTTGGGCAGATCATCAGACATACTAGATATTATCGGGCCTTCTAACGGCATTTAAAGTCACGACATCCATCTGAATTTTTAGATGCCCACAATGCGCTTACACTACGCATAACGCATTGTTCTAAAAGATTTTATATTTTTTACTATTTCCGCAAAAGATTAGACGGTATTTCGCATGACGCCAATTACGACTCCTTCTATAGTCATAGTCTGCTCTCTAAGATCAATTTGAATAGGATCGAAATCAGGATTTTCTGGCATAAGCGAAACCACGTGTCCCACCTGATGATAGCGTTTGACGGTCACCTCATCTTCTAAACGCGCAACTACGATTTGCCGATTCTTTACCTCTGTTGAACGATGCACCGCAACCAGATCTCCATCTAAGATCCCTGCACCTTGCATACTCATACCTCGTACTCGGAGCAAAAAATGAGGTTTTACCTTAAAAAATGTCGGATCAATCTGATAGTAAGCCTCCACATGCTCCTCTGCTAATATCGGTTGCCCGGCCGCAACCTGTCCTACCAACGGTAAGCCTATTTGTTCTCGCAAGGTATCTTTCAAACGAATGCCACGAGAAATACCAGGCAAGAGTTCAATAACCCCCTTACGTTCCAAAGCCCGTAAATGTTCCTCAGCAGCATTTACAGAACGGAAACCTAACTCTTCAGCGATTTCGGCACGGGTAGGAGGGAGGCTTGTTTCCTCAATAACTTTTTGAATTATAGAGAGAATTTGATTTTGTCGTGAAGTTAATTGCTGCATTTTAATCACTGTATATAAACCCAATACTGATATTATATACAGTTATTATAAGGATCAAGCCATCAGGACAAGAAAACTCAAGTGCCCGCCAATAAAATTCAGAATCTTGAATATGCGATACTAAAGTACTCACTCCGAATTGCAGTAATGCGCGCTTTAGGAAATAATCATGCTTCTACATTCAAATTAAACTGTCTGCCAAAGACGACTCAGGGGAACTCAATGATTAGGAAACTCCAGCTAGGCGCACTCTGTGCCGCCTTGGCCCTTGCTACCGGATGCGCAACAATTACCCAGCAAGACTTAGATGCTGTGCGCTCTGTTGCTGAAAGCGCCCAAAGCTCTGCAGCCGACGCTGCGCGCCAGGCAGGCGAAGCCCGCCAGATGGCCTCAGGCGCTCAAAGCACTGCAAACCAAGCACTCTCAGCAGCTAATGCAGCTCAAGCCTGCTGCGATGCTACAAACGAAAGAGTAGACCGCATGTTCGAAGCAAGTCAGACAAAATAGATCTCAAGCTTCTACGACTTAGAAACGCCGTTTAATAGCGGCGTTTTTTTATTGTGGTCTACAATTTCTATTCTTGCGTTCGAACAACGAGGCTTGTAGAAGAAACAAACTCAGGAATTCCCAGCGAGCGCAAAGCAACTCCCTCCGCAAGATCCCAACTAAACACCTCACCTTGACCTTCCCCGGTCGCTGCAACAAATGCACGCGTCAGCTCAGTCATCGTCCAAGCGTCATCTTCAGTTTGTTCATCCAATGGAGGATGCGCTTCGAGATAGAAACCTTCATTGGTCCATCCCAACTTATAAGGTTGATTGACAATGCGTACCGGCGTTCCTATCGGAACCTCTTCGAATAACGCCTCGATATCTTCCGGAAACATTCTGATGCAACCATGTGTTACACGCATCCCAAGACCCGAAGGCTTATTAGTCCCGTGAATCAGATAACCTGGGAGACTGAGTCGCATTGCATGTTTACCAAGAGGATTATCTGGCCCGGGCGGGACAACCTTTGGCAATGGACGATTATCAGCCGCATGCTCTTCGCGTATCGACTCGGGTGGGTACCATGTCGGGTTGAGCACTTTGCTGATGATTTCTGTACGCCCTAACGGGGTCCCCCAATCCATACGGCCAATACTGATTGGATGGGTAATCACACGTCCCGATTCACCGTCAGGATAGTAGTACAACCTCAGCTCAGGCAAATTGATTACAACTCCCTGGCGTGGGGTTTTAGGAAGTACAAAGTGAGTGGGTAAAACTATCTCGGTCCCTTCACCAGGCAACCACGGATCGACTGTAGGGTTAGCCTGAGCTAGCTCTTCAAAACCAAGGTTGTACTGACGGGCCAACTTAATGAAAGTATCCTCATACTCTGCAACAATCACCCTGGCCTGACCCACAACATCGCTGTCCTTCGAAAGCTCCAGCTCTATGGCCGATGCTCCATTTAAGACAGCCAATCCTAAAAGAATCGAGAGAATTCTGGCAGACTTACCCATATACCAGGGGATTATACCCTCTACCTGAAAAATGTGAGCTATGTTAAGGAAGTGGAACGAAAAAATTCAATTTACAAATAAGCAGACTGCTCCTAGTACCTTAGCAAACACGAACCCCAAGTAAATCCAGCACCAAACGCCTCCATGAGAAGTAGATCACCTCGCTTAATTCGTCCATCCCTGACAGCCGTATCCAACGCCATAGGAATTGACGCCGCTGAAGTGTTCCCGTGCTCTTTAATGGTGAGGATAACCCGTTCCATGGGCAATCCTAACCGCTTTGCAGTTGCTTCGATTATCCTAACGTTAGCTTGGTGAGGCACAAACCAGTCGATCTGACCCTGCTCCAGGCCATTCTCTAAGAGAACTTTATCCACCATAGCCTCCAGGGTGCGAACAGCTACTTTGAAAACCTCGTTACCCTTCATGTGAAGTTTCGCAGTCTCGCCCACCTTCAGACTTGAAACTCCAGCATCCGCGCAAAGAAGATCGCGGTGTTTTCCATCAGCGCCAAGATCACTGAAGAGTATCCCAGGATTCTCGGCCGCTTCTAGAATCACAGCCCCAGCCCCATCCCCGAACAACACACAAGTCTCACGATCACCCCAGTCAAGTAAGCGTGACATGGTTTCTGCCCCAACTACGAGAGCACATTTCGCCTGCCCTAAACGAATAAACTGATCAGCAATTGTCAGCGCGTAAATAAAGCCACTGCATGCGGCCTCTACGCTGAATGCGATTCCAGTCATGCCCATTCGTTCCTGTAGCAGACAGGCGACGTTTGGAAGTATAAGGTCAGGTGTGCAGGTACCCACTACAACCATGTCGATGTCTTTGGGACCTAAGCCAGACGCTTCCAACGCTGAGTACGCAGCTTTCTCGGCGAGATGACTTGTAGCCTCATTCTCAGCAGCTATGTGTCGAACCTCGATACCGGTACGCGTACGTATCCATTCGTCTGAGGTGTTGACAATTTTTGCAAGCTCATTATTTGTTAAAGCCCTCTCTGGGAGATACATCCCTGTGCCACTTACATGTGAGTACATTGTGCTCCCTGAGTCTTAATAAGCCTTCCAATTTGTACGGGGACACCCTTTCGAGCTTCCACGATAGCTGTCTGAATCGCACACTCAAATGCAAATTTATCAGCGCCGCCGTGGCTCTTAATAACCACGCCGTTCAAACCAAGCAGGCTGGCACCATTATATCGCCGTGTATCGAGTCGATTACGAATCGCGTTCAACGCTGAGTAAGCGGAAAGACTTTGTAGTTGTCGGATAGGGTTCCGGCTAAACTCCTCGCGCATTATCACAGTGATAAGACCGGCTACACCCTCCATTGTCTTGAGTGCAACGTTACCCACAAAACCGTCACTAACAATGACGTCTACCTCACCACTAAAAACAGCATCGCCCTCAACGAAACCCACATAGTTTAAATCACTCTGATTCAGTTGTTCCCCCGCCTCACGCACCACTTCATTACCTTTGATATCTTCCTGTCCGATATTAAGCAGCCCTATTCTTGCCCGTTCGATATCTAGAAAATCTTCAGCCACAACGGAACCCATCAGTGCAAATTGAAATAAATGCCGCGCATTACAGCCGACATTCGCACCAAGGTCGAGCATAAACGTATACCCACTCAAACTAGGAACCGCGCCAATAATCGCGGGCCGATCCACGCCTGGCAACATCTTTAGCACGTAATGCGAGATAGCCATCAACGCGCCTGTATTGCCCGAACTTACGCAAGCATCCGCTTCTCCGCTCTTTACCGCCTCGATAGCGATTCGCATTGAGGAATGCTTCTTGTGCCGTAAAGCATCTGCAGGATGCTCATCCATACCCACAATTTCAGCCGCACTAGCAAAAATTAACCGACTACCGTACCTATCACCCGCTTTTGCTCGAACTCCATCGAGCGTGTTTGGAGACCCCACCACCAGGAAATTAACCGAATCATCTTTCTCTAGTGTCGCAAGTACTGCTGGTATGACAGCTTCTGGCCCTAGGTCCCCACCCATGGCATCAAGAGCAATTGTGACCTTTTGAGTCATCAAAACAGTTTTATGATGAGAGTACTAAGAGCTCTGGTGAAGCACTAGGTAGGCCGTGCCTACTCTTCCTGTTCTTGGGGCTCAGGGATATTTAAAACCTTGCGCCCGCGGTAAAAACCATCGGCGGCAATATGGTGTCGCATATGAGTTTTACCTGTGTTGGGATCAACGGAGAGTGTTGTTTCTTTTAAGCTATCATGGGATCGTCGCATGTCTCGTCGCGACGGAGTCTTACGGCTTTTCTGGACAGCCATTGTCAGTTCTCCTCAATGATTTCTGGACGGCAGAGTGATCGTACGGACTTCGTTTTCATCTAGCAGAACTTCAAGATTACGAGCTAACCCACCACACTCCTCTATTCGAGCATGTCGAGAGATTAGGGGCAAAGAAACGATAAGTTCGTCTTCAATCACCTCCGCTAGCTGAAATCGCTCACCGGAAAGTATAATCGGCTCATAACCAGCTGGCGCACTAGCCGCCATTGATTCATCCTCTAATACAATTAACAAGACTCGATGAGATGTTTTTTCCTCTACCGGGTCCAAGCATCTCTGGCACACTAGCTTAAAATTAAATCTATATTCTAATTCTACGGTCACGTAACCGACTCTTTGTTGGCCAAATCTGAAGCTAACTCGTACACTCCCATCGTCCGTATGTAATAACTTACGAAGTCGGGGCAGTTGTGCTGCATCAATCTCTTCATCGAACCGCGCTTCACGTTGTGCGAACGCTTCGAGTTCATTTAGGCTGTACCAAGCGTACAACGTACGGGGCATAATCGCGCAATGATAGGGATAAGACTTTCCACTGTCAAAACCGAAGGTTACGGAAACCTGAGCCCCAATTGACCATGCCACACCTAATTCTCGCATCCACCTCTCCATATCGCCGTCAACTCCTGGAACGCCTAGGTTTTCAGGTAGATGTCTACGATCCAAGCGTTGACGAAAGCGCAAAACCCGGCGAGAAAGCATCAAAACTTGCGATCAGATTAGCTAATGCAAAGGCTGATAATATGGCCGAGGAAATAGATGATGCCGACTCAATTATCATTGGCGCCGACCAGGTTGCTGAACTCGATGGTGAGCTACTCAGGAAACCAGGGGAGAAACATACCGCTCTCCATCAACTCATGACCTGTCAAAAAAAGGTTGTATCATTCCACACGGCCTGCACGGTCATTGATTATAGGTCGAAGTGTCGTTGGGAAGGGATCGATCATACTAAGGTGAAATTCTTAAGACTTGGGGAGCGCCGCCTAAAGCGATACATCGAACTAGAAAAACCATTTGATTGCGCTGGCGGGTTTAAAGCGGAAGGCCTCGGAATTACACTTTTCGAATCGATCGAGTCTGCGGACCCTACTGCTCTGCTTGGTTTACCACTTATTTGGCTTTCAGCCACCCTTCGGGAGATCGGCGTTGATCCTCTCGGCCCCGTGAACGGCGATTGAGTTCATCAAGAACAACTGATAGCTCCTTGGGCAAGGGTGCACTTACCGCAAAAACCTCTTCGCTCTCGGGCCATACGAACTCTATCGCATGCGCGTGCAGAAAAAGCCGCCGTAGGCCAAACGAGACCAAGTTGGTATTAAACACATCGTCTCCGTATCTATCATCTCCGGCGACTGGATGACCAGCATGTGCAGCATGAACTCTGATCTGATGGGTGCGTCCTGTCGCGATTAAAATTTCTACTAGAGTCGCTTGTGTGTCAAAGTAATCGATGACTCGAAAATGGGTGAGCGCCTCCTTCCCAGCCGGATCTACGCAGACATGGCTCCCACCACCACGCCTTTTAACCGTAACAGGCAAATCAATCTCAACCTCACCATGCTGCCAATGACCTTTCAGCAACGCCAGATACCGCTTCACCGTGTTGCGGTCGCGGAGCAGAGTATGAATCTGTCGTAACGCACTACGCCGTTTAGCTACCAATAGACACCCAGAGGTCGCTCGGTCCAAACGATGTACCAGGTCTGCCTTGCGTAATGAGGGTTTTAGGCTCCGTAGTGCCTCGATACAACCGAAGGAGATGCCGCTACCACCGTGCACGGCCATACCGGCTGGTTTGTTCAGTACTAAAATTCTTGAGTCTTCGTAAAGAACATGCTCGGCAAGCCATTGGATGCCGCTAGTTGAGACGTCCACAGGCAATGATGTGTTACGAATAATCGGTGGAACCCTAACTTGGTCACCTTCCTTCAAACGATATCTGGCACGCACACGACCACTATTGACACGTACCTGACCAGAACGGATAAGTTTATAAATATGACTGCGAGGTACCCCCTTCAGAGTCCTCAAGAGAAAATTATCCAGGCGCTGCCCTTCCGAATCGGTATCGACTTCCTCGTACCGCGCGGCTGTACTCTGGAGACCAGCTGAGGTTTTCACCATAAGATCGCCCATGAGCTACGAAATAGCTTAGCTGTGATATAGTACGCGAGTAGAGGCTATAGCGCTGGAATGGATGCGTAGTGCCTTGAAACACGGAGCGTGATTACGCGCGTCAATTCAGTTTTTGATAGTCGGCGGACCTACTTGAGGGCAGCCCGCGATTATGATCGGACGATAGCTCTCCGTCCCAGATTCAAGGAAAGATGACTTGGAAATGGCGGATTGAGCGTTTGTTCTCCCGAGGAAATCAATGATACAGCTATCTGACAACCACAACCTTTGCTGTGCCGCCTCGCAGATCGCGGTGCTCGATCCCGTAGGGTACGCCTCAAATGGATCGAGGAATTATGAAACGAATGCTAATCAATGCAACTCAACAAGAAGAGTTGCGAGTGGCCATGGTAGATGGCCAAAAACTTTACGACCTTGATATCGAGGTATCTTCCAGAGCACAACGGAAAGCAAACATATACAAAGGGCGCCTGACCCGGATAGAACCTAGCCTTGAGGCTGCGTTCGTGGATTATGGGGCCGACCGTCACGGCTTTCTGCCTCTCAAGGACATCTCCAGCGAATACTTCATCCGTAAACCGGAGGGGGGAGAGCGCGTCCAAATAAAAAATGTCCTAAAAGATGGTCAAGAAATAGTCGTTCAGGTAGAGAAAGAAGAACGCGGTACCAAGGGTGCCGCTCTGACGACATTTGTAAGCTTGGCGGGCAGATTTCTTGTCCTCATGCCGAACAGCCCCCGCGCAGGAGGTGTATCACGACGCATTACCGGTGAGGATCGAGATATCGTCCGTCAGTCCCTAGAGGGGCTAGATACGCCCGATGGGATGGGCTGCATCGTGCGCACTGCCGGCGTTGGGCGCAGCACGGAAGAGTTACGCTGGGATCTTGATTATCTCCTTAGTGTTTGGGAAGCAATCAAACAGGCCGCCGTCAGCAAACCTGGACCATTTTTGATCTATCAGGAAGGCAACGCCATCGTTCGAGCAATGCGCGATTACTTATCAAACGAGGTCGGCGAAATTCTCATTGACCGTGAAGATATCTATCAGGAAGCACAAGAGTTTATGGAGCGTGTGATGCCTCACAACCTTCACAAACTCAAATATTACGATGATATTACAGTACCCCTATTTACACGGTTCCAGATTGAAAGCCAAATCGAGTCAGCTTTCTCTCACTCAGTCACTCTGCCCGCTGGCGGTAGTATTGTGATTGATCACACAGAAGCCCTGACAGCAATCGATATCAATTCCGCCAGAGCCACTAAGGGAGGTGATATCGAATCTACTGCATTGAACACGAATCTCGAAGCTGCTGAAGAAATCGCACGTCAGCTAAGAATTAGAGACTTGGGTGGCCTGATCGTTATCGATTTTATTGACATGGGCCAACATCGCAACCAGAGAGACGTGGAAAACAAACTAAGAGAAGCAGTAAAACAAGATCGAGCCCGCATCCAGATAGGTCGCATCTCGCGATTTGGCCTACTTGAAATGTCCCGACAGCGATTGCGGCCTTCACTGGGCGAATCAACTCAAGCAGTATGCGGGCGCTGTGATGGAATCGGACATGTTCGAAGTGTTGAGTCTTTAGCGCTAGCTATTTTGCGCCTGGTTGGTGAAGAAGCTCGAAAAGAACGGACAGCAAAAATTATTGCGCAGTTGCCGCTTGATGTAACTAACTACGTCTTAAATGAGAAGCGTGACTGGGTTCAGGCTATTCAGGAAGGAAATGACGTCAGAGTCGTTTTGGTCGGCAACCCAGACCTAGAAACACCAAACTATTCTATCAGGCGAATTCGCGACGATGAGTCAGAACTCCCTGAAAATACTGGTAGCAGTTATAAACTGATAGAGCCTAAAGAGGATATCGGTGGGTCCTTCCAGGAAACTCGTAAACAAATTAAATCTGAGGAAGCCGCTGTATCGGGTGTAGTTCCTCAAACACCAGCACCAACACCTAAAGCACCGCCAAGACCCCGTGGCACCAAAACACCATGGTGGAGAAAATTATTCGGCTGGGCGTTACCTAAACAAAAACGTGCACGTTCTTCGGCTCAACAAACCCGCCGGCGTGATTCACATAGTAGCAACCGTTCTGACCACCGAAAACGAGGTGGTAACCGCTCCCGAGAGCGTAACCAGAGGCAGAGTAGAAATCGGTCTCGAGAAGGAAGTAGCGATAGTGGCTCAAAGGATCAGAATCAGTCCCGGGAACAAAGCGGCCGGAGTTACAGCGGCGACGGCGGACCCCGGAACAGACGACCACGCAGACGAAGATCATCGGGTAGTGGACAGAGTACCGACCGACGTAGCTCAGACCAGAAGCGTCCGAGCGACACAGATGAGCGTCACACAAAGAATGTGGATGAGCATAACCGTAAACAACAGAGTTCTGGCGAGCAACCGGGACCACATTCAAATAAACCTCACCGGAGAAGTGACAAACCTCAATCTGAATCATCCCCGAAAATTCAACCTTCACCTCCACAAATTGAACCAGTCGAGACCAAAATAAATAGGCCC
>DBZY01000093.1:0-682 GCA_002311835.1 Proteobacteria bacterium UBA1148
AACTCCCACCTTCAATAATCTTGGGACGCGGATTGTACCCTGTTGTGTCTCGGTATCGACCTGCCCTGACGACGGCCACACCTGGTTAAGGAACCAGGCTCGGTCCAGTTATATCAAAGGTCTGATATAGGTCTTAATATAATCTTCTGATGCGAGCACTTACTAATATCGTCGACGAGTCTTCTGTTTCCCAATCTTCTTGATTTCTCTTCAACCCAAAATAGTAACTGCAAACTACCCTTCCCTTCGAACCCTTCACAGCGCTCTCAAATTCGATCGGTTTCTGTCTTAATCCCGTCTTCTCCCGTTCCGATTTCCCAAATGCATCAGGCAACTCTCCTAGCTTCATGGAGGAGCATGTGATATCCATGCGTTCACCATACCGCGACAAATGCAAAGCAATGGTTGCTTCTCTGTGCGATGACTGTGGCTCATATGTGGAGCTAGAGGAGCCCAAAGGCTGGTACCTCCTTTGGGTGAAATGTAAGCGAGGCACGGCAGCAGAGCTAATTCAAGCCTCGGCAGACGAAGGCCTAATCTTTCCACTAGGGTCCATATGTTTAGTCGACAAAGTACGGGATGACAATCACTTCAGACTCGCATATACGAGATCCCCTTTTGAGCATCTTCACCGAGCGGGTAAACGGCTCCGAAGAGCTTTCGAGAAGAGTTTCGACTAAGC
>DBZY01000093.1:791-1936 GCA_002311835.1 Proteobacteria bacterium UBA1148
CAATTGCTTGCTAGCCAGTTTCCAGGCTGGGCAGACTTACAGTTACGAGTTCTAAGCGGCGCGGGCACTGACAATGCTATGTATAAGTTAGGCGATGACAAAGTGGTGCGGTTACCGCGCACGGCGAGATCTGCCACGAATATAGACAAAGAGCGTTTGTGGTTACCAAAACTCGCGCCTTGTCTTCCGATCTCCATTCCCACAATCCTTGGTAAAGGAAGTCCAGCGGCAACATACCCTTTACCTTGGCTCATTTACCGATGGCTGGAAGGGCAAACCCCGAATACAGAAAGTATGCTTGACCGCCACCTAGCGGCTATTGATCTAGGGAATTTCGTTGTCGAAATGAAAAAAATCTCCTCGGTAAACGGCCCTAAAAGCAAGCGTGGCCAGCCGTTAAGCACCCGTGACGAGGAAACTCGATTCGCAATTACGTCATTAACTGACACCTATGATGTCAGCGTGTTAATTGATATGTGGGAATCTGCTTTGACCTCACCGCTATGGTCAGAGGCTCCAGTCTGGATTCACGGGGACCTTCATGCGGGAAACGTGCTCACTCAAAACCGTAGAGTTACGGCTGTCGTTGACTTCGGGTCTGCAGGTGTTGGTGATCCTGCTTGCGATATGATGGTTGCATGGACACTACTGACCCCGGAAACTCGACAAATCTTTCGTTCGATTGTGCAACCAGATCACGCCACATGGGCACGTGGCCGAGGTTGGGCACTGACTTTCGGAATCGTTGCCTATCCCTACTATCGCATTAGCAATCCAACACTTGCGCGTATTGCAAAGAGAACGATCGACCAAACTATTGCCGATTATAAATATCCTGATCAGTAAGTTTGCTTATTAGGAAGCCTGGGTGCCATCTACATAACCAGCAGCACAGTTCGCCCGTGGTCACTGTACAGTTCCGCCCTATTCAGGCTCTCGATACCCACCTTTTCTTACCCTCTGATATCGCTGTTGTTAAGGTCGAAATATGGGCTAAGAACCTGGAGTAGATGACTTCGTAGCCTCCCCCGGTCTCCAACAAAAACACAGGGTGGCATTAACCTCAGGCGCAACAATTGCATTCGACCGGAACCGTGCTAATGTAAATCGACAACTAAATATTCGTCCCGAGCGGTAGGCGAGGC
>DBZY01000093.1:2098-2517 GCA_002311835.1 Proteobacteria bacterium UBA1148
GACGAACAATCACCGAAAGAGTGATCGGAGGCCAAGAAATGAATGTATCAAGGAGAACGTCAGCGGGATTGGCAATAGGCGGAGCAGCCTTGATTACCAGCGGCTATTTTGCCTTGAGGCGGTACCTGGGCCACAGGCAGTTGAAGTCTGAACTCGATTGCATTCCCTGGGATCTTCCCGAAGAGCACACTTCCTGGAAACTGCGTTTCAGTACCAGGCCGATCGTGAAAACAACCCGCTACCGGGCATCCCCAATCCATGCGACGCGCACAGACTCACCACGCCATAGTGTGAAGACGAAGGTTCTTTCATGATGCTTTCAAGCCCAGCCAGGACGGACCGCGGCATGGATGCCCGGACCGGAAGGAGATGAGCTAATGGGCAAGAGCGATACGAACAACACCACCGCGCTGGCACAG
>DBZY01000093.1:2675-2896 GCA_002311835.1 Proteobacteria bacterium UBA1148
CAGATTGCTGCTGGAAACAGGTCTGTTATCTAGACCTACAAGGACGACCGCCTGCCTCAACCGGCGGCGCTCCCGATATACCCGCTGTGGAGTGAACCCATCCTGAATCCCCAACGCCAGACAGAGGTTTTGGGATTACCAGGCGCCTTTTGCTGAAGATTATCATAGGGCGATAGATATAGCCTTACTCATTTAAGAAACAAGCCATATCCCCACTGGCT
>DBZY01000031.1:0-205 GCA_002311835.1 Proteobacteria bacterium UBA1148
CTTGGATAGGAAGACCGTTCAACGGCTACCGAGCATACCTTAGGTTAACGGCCAAAATTGGCTAGATAATGTCCGACCAGTAGTTAAATATCCCTAGTACCCCCCCTTGGCCTTCTACCCTGCCCCCTAATAGAGTTACTTTGAAGGATTAGGCTGGGGGGCATATTTGGGGGCATCTCTACGGGTATAGATATGCCATTCGTTT
>DBZY01000031.1:282-36281 GCA_002311835.1 Proteobacteria bacterium UBA1148
AGGTTACAGTGTCTTCTTGATTGACGCCGCCTCCACCACATTAACGTCCAGTGGGATTCAACGCCGTCCAAGTGACGATGTTTTTCTTATATAAAACATTAACTTAATTATCCTATAGAGACCTGTACTGTCCCGTGACTTCTCATCTCAATTCCTGACCAACAATCTGCGAGACTCTTTGATGAGGTCGTAGGCCACGTTGATCTCGCGGGTTCGTTCCTCGGCGATCTGTCGCATGCTTTCGGGCAGACCTTTCGCGGCAAGCTTGTCGGGATGGTTTTCGCTGACCAGGCGCCGGTAGGCCCGTTTAACCTCGGCATCGCGCACATCGGGCGTCAGGCCAAGCGCCGTATAGGCATCGTCGAGCCGATCCTTGGACGGCGCGGTCCGCGGGCCTGCCGCCGCCCCGGCGCCGGCACGCAGCAATGCCTCAAGCTGCGCAACGTCGCGTGCGGTTAGCCCCAGGCGCTGTGCAATATGAACGAGCATCGCATGCTCGGCTTCGTGCACCCGGCCATCGGCTGCGACCGCCATGCATTGAAGGTGCAAGAAGAGTCGCAGCAAGGGTCCGCGACCGAAAGCAATCGCGCCTCTCAGTCGATCGACTTCGGCGTCGAGATCGAAGTTGGCCGCCTTACCGCGATTGAATGCGTCCTTCGCCTGGTCGCGCTGCGCGCCCGAAAGACGCAACATGTCGAAGATCTGCTGCGCAACCTGGATCTCGTCGCGCGAGACGACGCCGTCGGCCTTCGATAGCGCGCCCATCACGGCGAAGGTCGAATCGAGAAAACGCGCCTGCCCCTGCTGCAGACGGCTTCTGAGAATCGGCGCAAACGCCCATTTCGCGCCATAGCCGAGCAGCACGCCAATGAGGAGACCGCGCATCCCGCCAAACACAAGCCCCAGCAGGGCACAAAAGATAATGACGCTCATCTACTGCGCCTGAGCTAATCTGCCGTCAGCAGGCTATACATGCCCAGTACGTTTAGCGGCCGCCAGTTCTCGTAGTTAATCCAGGACTGATAGGCATCCATCGTAATGCCGGCCTGCATCTCCTCAATCGATTGACCCGCCGCTATTCCCGCGGCGACTGAATCGCGAAGTTCCTCCAAATAATACCGATGGGCGGCCACCTAGGGGCAACTCATCTCAGCATCGCCTGCACGTCGGTGGCGACTTTCTTCGCCGCTTCTATGTTTGCGTTTGCGCTTCCGCCACGCACCTGAGTGGCTGCCATTTCAAGCTTCATCTTCATTGCCGCATCGGCAGTCTGCGGGATAGCGCCCCCGGCGGCCGCGCACGGATTGCCCGGAGCCGCATCAAAGCCGTCGCCATCCGGGCCGACCAAGCAGTTCAGCACGTGGTGCAAGTGCCTGTGGACAGCGTCGATATCGGCGGCGTTGGCGGCGAGGCCCGAATGTTGCACGGCCGTGGCGATGGCTTGCGGCCCGTCCGCCAGCACCGCGCCTGAGAGAAGCGAAACCAATCCGGCGAGCGCGATCGGGCTCTGGATAATTCTGAAGGATACGATCATATGATTCTCCGTTTAGCTAGATGGAAGGCATTCACAAGTTAACTCGTAGAGGGGGCCGACGCTACCCAATACGCCGTGTATCGTCCAACTCGTCAATGGCAGCGCCCACTCCAGTACCGTCTTGAGCTGTGCGTCCCACTATATATCCACTTTTCGGCGCGCTGCGTACCCGTCAAGAGTTACTTTGAAGGATTAGGCTGGGGGCATATTTGGGACATATCCACGGGTATAGATATGCCATTCGTTTATTTTCCAATAGGTTAAATGGGTTTCTTGATTGACGCCGCCTCCACCACATTAGCGTCCAGTGAAATCCACAGACGTCTTAGAGCCCCCTAACTACGAGCTTTTTCTTAGGTTTAGCATCCAGTATAGATCAACAAAACCCATTGACTTCTGGGGGTGCGTATATGGCCTTCTCCTAATGCACCACTAAAGAGCGCTGCATTCATTATTTTGCACTATAAAGAACGCATCGCAACGTCGCCCGCGAACAAACTGGCCTGTAAAACCGCCACCTCTCTGTATGGCACAGAAATTGCATACATATAGTCAGCGGACTCCGCCGTAAAACGAGAAAAATTTTACGTGCGGCCAATATTTTATAACACCCCCAGCTTGGAAGAGGAGATACTCAATGACTAAGGGAATACCTAGGGCGCACTATTTTTGTGTGCTGGGAAGCGCTCTTTTGGCTGCAACATGCAGTTACGGGGCCGGCGTCATAGAAATAGATGAAGATTCTTGGATTAGTGTGGGTGGTGGTCTCAGAGCTGGATACTCGTCGGTCTCGAACGGGGCGCCCAACGGCAGTGACAACGCTAACAAATTTGATGCTCAGAGCGTTCGACTCTACGTCAACGGTCAAATCAATGAAACTGTCAAATTTACTTTTAACACGGCATGTGTGTCCTGTGTATTCGGTACGGATGCGGATGACTCTTTGCACACGATCGGTAAAATTGCCGTCCTTGACGCAATCGCACAATTCGAATTTAACCCGCAGTTTAATATCTGGGTTGGCCGGATGCTCACACCAGCCGATAGAATTGAGATGAATGGTCCTTACTATGGACTCAACTGGAATCAATATACGGTTCCATTATTGCCGTCGGATCAGCTCGGTTCCGCAGGTCTTCTTGGTAGAGATGATGGCGTTACACTCTGGGGCGGTATAGGCAAAGTACAGTATGCCGCTGGCCTGTTCGATGGTATCGATGGCGGTCCAAATCAGGGAGACAATTCGCTGTTCTCAGGCCGCGTTGCCTATAATTTTCTAAACATGGAAAGCAATCCTGGGTATTACACCAGCAGCACGTATTTTGGAGGACTGGGAGATATTTTTACACTAGGACTCTCGTATCAAAATCAAGCTGACGGTGTCGGTACAGCGGCAGGACCGGCTGATTTCAGTGCAGTGATTCTTGATGTGCTTTTTGAGAAGGTGCTAGGTGACGGCGCGGTTTTTACCGTCGATGCTGAATACAAGTCGTTTAGTGCCCCAATAAGCACAACAGCAGCTGCTGATCCTGATTGTTTTTGTCTTTTCGACGGCGAATCGCATTTCGCCACAGCCGCTTATCTATTTGCGAACAGCGGGACAATTATGGGTACCGAGGTTAGGTATCAGCCCTATCTTCGCCACACATCGAATAACCCCACAAAGGGAGCGAGCAGCGACTTAAACGAGGTTGGTCTCAACTTCGTGATTAATGGGCACAACGCGCGTCTAAATGTCAACTATACGAACGGCGATGCGAATCTGACCGGAACTGCCGCTGCATCCGATACCAGTGCGCTTTCGTTTAACGTTCAAATACAAATATGAATAAACTCAGGAGGAAACCTATCATGAATATATCTTCAAGAATGAAGGTTGCAATCGGCATCGCTTACATAGCAGCCGTAAGTTCAACCGCAGTTCAAGCACAAGAGGACACGATTAAGGTCGGTATCTTACATTCGCTGTCCGGCACCATGGCCATCAGTGAGACGACTCTCAAAGACACGGTGCTCATGATGATCGAAAGGCAAAATGCCGCAGGCGGCTTACTCGGTAGGCAACTTGAACCTGTCGTCGTCGATCCTGCATCGGATTGGCCGCTGTTTGCAGAAAAAGCGCGCGAACTGATTGAATTACAAAATGTAGCAGTCACGTTTGGTTGTTGGACTTCGGTCTCCAGGAAGTCCGTATTACCGGTCTTTGAGGAGCACAATAGTCTTCTGTTCTACCCGGTGCAATACGAGGGTGAGGAGTCTTCAAAAAGTGTTTTCTACACGGGTGCCGCACCAAATCAGCAAGCCATCCCTGCAGTTGACTACCTCATGAACGAGATCGGCGTGGAGCGCTGGGTACTTGCTGGCACTGACTACGTTTACCCGCGCACGACGAACCGCATTCTAGAGGCTTACCTCAAATCCAAAGGTGTTACAGACGACGACATCATGATTAACTACACGCCTTTCGGGCATTCCGATTGGCAATCAATCATTTCCGATATCAATAACTTCGGATCTGCTGGCAGAAAAACTGCAGTCGTATCGACCATTAATGGCGATGCTAACGTTCCTTTCTACATTGAGCTCGGTAACCAAGGTATTTCTGCAGAAGACATACCCGTCATGGCGTTTTCCGTGGGTGAGGAAGAATTATCCGGTTTTGACACTAGCTCTCTCGTCGGACATCTAGCCGCATGGAATTACTTCATGAGTATCCCATCCGAAGAGAATGATAAGTTCATCGACGAATGGTTGGATTTTATCGGTGACGATGACCGAGTGTCGAACGATCCAATGGAGGCTCATTATATCGGATTTAATATGTGGGTCGAAGCGGTCACCAAAGCGGGTACGACCGACCCGGAAGCCGTGCAAGCCGCGATCATCGGAGTCACCGTGCCGAATCTTACCGGTGGTATGGCGACCATGATGCCCAACCATCATATTACCAAGCCCGTGTTCATTGGTGAAATCCAGTCCGATGGGCAGTTTGATGTCGTTTGGGAAACTTCTGGTACGGTGGTCGGAGACGCTTGGTCCGACTTCTTGCCGAGCTCTATGAACATTACTGCCGACTGGATGCCACCGTTGTCTTGTGGGAACTACAATGTCACTACAGGTCAGTGTTCAGGCCAAAATTACGAGTAGATATAATCAATCGCACTGAGGCTGTAAGTAGACCCACCACTTGCGAAGACAAACAGTACTAGAGGCGGGACCGTTAGATGCGGCTTCCCGCCTCCTTTTTGATGGAGCACGGAGTGAAGAGATTAGCGAGTATTGAACTACGGCGCACCTACAGTATCTGTCAGGTGTTTGCGCTGTTTCTATTGGGCGCCATGACCATTCCGGCCGATGAGGTAGTTGCTCAATCACTTACTGATGCGCTTGAATCTCTTATCGCTGCTGACTCTTACCCCGAGAAACAGGCCGTTGCCGAGGTCATCAGCTCAATCGACGATCCGCGTGCGTTAAGCGCACTGGAGGCATTGCTCGAAGGGCGGTTATATACGACTCGTGGGGATCAGTCTCTCGTGATCGCAGAGTCCGTCGGTCGCGGCTACCAGATCCGTGATTTTTTAACGGATGAAGATCTTGGCCGCGTCGGGCGAAGAGATGTCGCTCGGATTAGCGTGAACAATAGCTTGCGAGGTGTTCTACGCCAATTGTTAGCAACATCGGGCTTGGAGCATGATGATCCGCGACAGAGGCGGAGCGCTGTCATAGAGATTGGACAGTCTGAAGATCTGTCGATGATCGAAGTTCTACAGGCGAGACGGGATCGGGAGTCAAACGCTGCAGTGTTGCGAGCGATAGATGTGGCGGAGGCAACGCTCAAGCTCGACAGCGACGACACGGAAGAGCGGCTCGCTTCTATAGTTGCCGTCAGCGGTATCGTGAACGGCTACATTCGTACGAAGCTTACACGACTATCGGTCAACGAAAATATTGACCCCATAACGAGGCAAGCTGCGCTCGATGCGCTTGAGAATATAGAAGATAAGGTCGCGAATTATGAGATTGTGAAAACGGTGTTTTTTGGTTTGAGTCTGGGGTCAATCCTAGTTCTAGCCGCAATCGGGTTATCCGTGACATTCGGCATTATGGGTGTCATCAATATGGCTCACGGCGAGCTCATCATGCTCGGCGCCTATACCACTTACGTCGTCCAACAAGTTTTTCCGAACCTGATAGATTACTCGCTATTTATTGCTCTGCCGCTCGCATTTGCTGTCTCAGGATTGATGGGTGTTTTTATTGAACGCACCATCATCCGGTTGCTCTATGGGCGACCTCTGGAAACCTTATTAGCCACTTTCGGCGTAAGTTTAATTTTGCAACAGTCAGTGCGTAGCATTTTTACGCCACTCAATCGCGCAGTAAGCACACCGAGCTGGATGAGTGGATCTTTGGAGATCGTTTCAGGCCTCGAAATTACATTAAATAGGTTGTTTATTTTGGGGTTCAGCATATTTGTATTCGTAATTTTGCTGTTTGTTTTGCGTCGCACACGCTTTGGTTTGCAGATGCGTGCCGTGACACAAAATAGGCAAATGGCCAAGGCTATGGGTATTCGCACAAATCGAGTTGATACACTTACTTTTGGCCTTGGTGCCGGCATTGCCGGTGTTGCTGGTGTTGCTCTTTCACAGTTAACAAACGTCGGTCCTAATCTAGGCCAAGCCTATATCGTCGACTCGTTCCTGGTCGTCGTATTCGGCGGTGTCGGCAACATATGGGGAACGCTCGTCAGCGGGTTAACGCTCGGTGTGGCCAACAAACTGATCGAACCCGCCGTCGGCGCAATCATGGCTAAAATCTTCGTGCTCGTATTTATAATCATATTCATTCAAAGACGTCCACGTGGGCTATTTCCGCAGAAAGGTCGTGCTGCGGAAGCCTGATGGTTACTTCAATATTTCTCAACCATGAACGCGGCGGAAAGGCACTACTTAGCGTTATCACCCTGGGTTTATTCGTCGTCCCATTTTGCAACCTGGTCATTTCGCCAGAATCGATCTTCCATATCCCCACATTCACCGTCACCTTATTGGGGAAGTATCTTTGTTATGCCTTGTTGGCGCTCGCGCTCGACCTCGTCTGGGGTTACGTTGGGATCTTGAGCCTTGGACACGGTGCTTTTTTTGCGCTAGGCGGATATGCGATGGGGATGTACCTGATGCGGCAGATTGGCAGCCGCGGCGTGTACGGCCACCCGGTGCTGCCGGACTTCATGGTCTTTCTAAACTGGGATGAATTACCGTGGTACTGGTACGGCTTCAATCATTTTTGGTTCGCAGTTCTGATGGTCCTGTTGGTGCCAGGATTTCTGGCATTTGTATTCGGCTGGCTTGCATTCCGTTCGCGGGTGTCTGGTGTGTACTTTGCAATCATTACGCAAGCACTCACTTATGCGTTAATGCTAGCTTTTTTCCGTAACGAAATGGGATTTGGAGGTAATAACGGGCTAACCGATTTTAAAGATCTGCTTGGCGCCAATCTGCAATCCGATGGAACTCGCGTGGCCCTATTCTCTACTTCAGCTCTTGCGTTAGTAGCCGGTTATTTTCTGTGTCGCTATATTGTTACATCAAGGCTTGGACTCGTACTGGTTGCAATTCGCGACGCTGAAGATCGTACGCGTTTCCTTGGTTATCGTGTAGATTATTACAAACTATGGATCTTCACGTTGTCGGCGATCATGGCTGGTGTCGCCGGAGCACTCTACGTACCACAAGTCGGAATTATCAATCCAAACGAATTTCAACCACTAAACTCGATCGAGCTTGTTGTCTGGGTTGCCGTCGGTGGGCGAGGAACGCTTTATGGTGCTGCACTTGGCGCGGGCATCGTCAACTATGCAAAATCTACATTCACCACTCTATTGCCTGAAGTCTGGCTGTTTGTGCTCGGCGGCTTATTCGTGCTCGTGACTGTCGCCCTTCCCAAAGGACTCGCCGGCATCGTTGGCAGAATTAAGAGTTTACAGCATGGCTGATTCAACACATACGCGGTTATCTCCAAGATGCGACGATCCAGAAATTGTTGTGGAATCGACACACGGTTGGATTCTCTATCTTGATGAAGTAACCGTAAGTTTTGACGGTTTCCGTGCACTCAATGAATTGAGCCTAACGATTGATGCTGGTGAGTTACGCTGCATTATCGGGCCCAACGGAGCAGGAAAAACGACGATGATGGATGTGATTACAGGAAAGACGCGACCCGATTCCGGGACTGTTTTTTATGGTGATCATATTGATCTTCTTAAACATAGCGAAGCGGAGATTGCCTCCTTCGGGATCGGACGAAAGTTTCAAAAACCTACGGTCTTCATCAATCAAACTGTAGCAAAAAACTTGGAATTAGCTGGGGCTAAAAATAAGCACGTGTGGCCGATGTTAATAAAGGATCGTGATAGCGAAGAGTTAGATCGTATTGATGATACGCTGCGGACGATAAGCTTATCCGAACAAGCGAATCGCTTGGCTGGAGTGCTTTCTCACGGCCAAAAGCAATGGCTTGAGATTGGCATGTTACTGATGCAAGATCCACAATTATTGCTAGTTGATGAACCAGTTGCCGGCATGACACATCAGGAAATTGAGGCAACGACAGAATTTCTCGCCAATCTTGCCGGAAAGCGCACTGTTGTTGTCGTGGAGCACGACATGGAGTTCGTACGATCAATCGCGCATAAAGTGACAGTTTTGCACGAAGGTATGGTGCTTGCAGAAGGTCAAATGGATGAGGTCCAAGAAAACTCTAAAGTCATAGAAGTCTACCTCGGAGAGTAGGGATTTAAACGAAGCAAAAGATGTTGCTGACGATTACCAATCTCAACCAAGCCTACGAGCAGAGCCGTACACTCTGGGACCTTAATCTGAATATTGAAAGCGGGAATTGCATGGGCCTCATTGGGCGCAACGGCGTAGGTAAGACCACGTTTTTGTCATGCGTGATGGGTTTAATTAAACCGACGTCCGGAATGATACAGTATCGAGATGTCGATCTAATAAAGACACCGCCGGAAGCACGCGCAGCCCTCGGTATTGGTTACGTGCCGCAAGGTCGAATGATATTTCCACTACTTACCGTGGAAGAAAACCTGCGTATCGGTCTTGGGGCGCTTGACGGTAACCATGTATCCGTTCCGGAACAAGTCTTCGATCTCTTTCCAGCGCTGAAGACGATGTTGAAGCGTCTAGGAGGCGATTTATCCGGCGGGCAGCAGCAACAGCTAGCCATCGGCCGGGCACTTGTACTCGAACCGAAACTTTTAATTCTTGATGAGCCCACTGAGGGTATTCAGCCAAGCATCATCAAGGAAATCGGTAATGTGATAAAACAATTGAATAGCGAGTTTGGTATGACCGTTCTCATCGTCGAACAGAAGTTGCCATTTGTCCGTAATGTCTGCGATCGTTTTTGCATCATGGATAAGGGGAAAAACGTTGCGGAAGGTGGTATGGCAGACTTATCTGATGATTTAGTTCGGTCCTTTCTATCGGTGTAAACGGTATAAGTGTGCTTGAGACCTTCAAAACAATCAGCCTCGGCTTATGGCAGCAGCCGCTATTCCTCGGCGCAGGACTTGGGTTGATACATGCCCTGGACGCAGATCATCTGTCAACACTGAGTGGTCTTGCAATCAGTGACCGCTCAGTATCAGCAACCGGCTATGCGGTTCGCTGGGCATGCGGCCACGCTGCAACACTTGGGGGTATCGCATTCATGGTGATCGGCCTCAGGCTTTGGAGTGCCACTGCACTGAGCGCCTATGCCGAGATCTTGGTGGGTATTCTCCTTATTCTAATCGGCTTACGCACGCTGTGTTTGTCGCCGCGGTATAGGCAAGCAGAGAATTATGCCGTTGCTTACCCGCACGCTCGCGGTGCAGGACTTTTCATGGGCGCACTACACGGTGGTGCAGGCTCAGCAGTGATCTTCGCGTTAATTCCACTCGCGGGGTATCAGTCAGGGACTCAGATTCTGCTATACCTGACGTCCTTCTCGATAGGCGTTACCGTCGGTGCATTGGCATTTTCTGCCACGTTTGAGCACTTACTATCAAGATCTCAAAGTGGTATGGGAAAGTTCGGTACCGTGCTACCAGCTGCCGTTGGTATATTCGCTCTTGTTACTGGCGGACTGCTTTTGCTTGGGACAACACATGCTGGCTGAAAGCGTCAGCAATCCGGGGAAGAGCAAGTGGCACGCTAAGCTTAGCTTAGAATTCTCCCATCGGCGGAACCGTACCGTCCTATCTGAGCGTGCGCACAAAGGACCATTCTGCATCCAAAAACCATTTTATCCCGCTGACGGGGTCTGCCACGTCTATCTGATCCATCCTCCTGGCGGGATGGTAGCAGGCGATGTCCTTGACCTCGATGTGCAGATTAAGGATAGCGCAAATGTTCTCATCACGACGCCATCGTCCGCAAAATTTTACCGGAGCAATGCTGATGACAGCATGCAAAAGCAAACATTACGTATCGGCAGCAACGCATCGCTCGAGTGGCTTCCAATGGATACGATTCTGTTCGGCGGTAGCCGGGCTAGAATCGATACGGAATTCCATTTAGATGCGGACGCCGCGTTTATTGGATGGGAGGCGCTCTCTCTGGGGCGCCCAATGTCTGGTGATCATTATGAATCAGGTACGCTCAGGCAGTGCACGAAAATTTTCGTTGATTCCGAAGTTGTGTTATTGGAACGATTAGACTGGAGCGCAAACGACAGCGTTCTGCAGGCAGACTGGGGTTTAGCCGGGCATACTGTATGGGGCATGGTATATGCTTACCCCGCGGACAAAAGCACAGTCATTTCGATTCGAGAAAATCACGTTGTGCAGACCAACGCACTGACTGGAGCGACACTGCTCGGACGGCTCATGGTTGCACGATGCATGAGCAACAGCGCTCAATCGTTACGTCTTGCGTTGGAAGCGAGTTGGAAGACGCTCCGTCAGTCGGTAATCGAGCGTGAACCGATACCTCCGCGTATCTGGATGACCTAGGAGACAGTTGATGAAACTTTTACCGAGAGAAAAAGATAAATTATTGATATTTGTTGCCGGGATGCTTGCCAACCAACGAAAGGCGCGAGGTATAAAGCTCAACTATCCTGAAAGTGTCGCCTTAATATCTGCCGGCATTCTCGAAGGTGCGCGCGAAGGGAAATCGGTCGCAGCGCTCATGACTGAAGGTACAAAAATTTTGACGTCGGACGATGTAATGAGTGGCATTCCAGAAATGCTCGATGAGGTACAGGTCGAAGCAACGTTCCCCGATGGAACGAAGCTAGTCACTGTCCACAACCCCATTGTGTAGCGCGCCATGATTCCAGGAGAGTATTTCATCGACGAGGGGCAACTCATACTCAATCAGGGGCGTGAAATCGTCGAGTTAACTGTTTCGAATACTGGTGACCGGCCGATTCAGGTTGGCTCACACTATCACTTCTTCGAAACAAATCTCGCATTGAGTTTCGATCGCGATGCGGCTCGTGGTTTTAGATTAGACATTCCAGCCGGAACTGCAGTGAGATTCGAACCCGGACAAGAGCGAACTGTATCGTTGGTAGAATTTGGTGGTGAGAGAAAGATCTACGGCTTTCACGCTGCCATTATGGGATCGCTGGAGAAATCCTAATGTACTCTATCTCCCGGAGCGCTTACGCAAATATGTTCGGGCCGACGACAGGCGACCGAGTCCGCCTGGGCGATACAGACCTTGTAATTGAGGTCGAGAGCGATCGCACTGTCTACGGTGATGAAGTGAAGTTTGGCGGAGGCAAGGTCATCCGCGATGGGATGGGGCAAAGCCAACGCAGCGGTGAAGCAGTGGCCGACGTCGTCATTACTAATGCGCTGATAGTCGACTATTGGGGCATCATCAAAGCTGATGTTGGAATAAAGGACGGTAGAATCGCCGCCCTCGGCAAGGCTGGCAATCCTGACACACAGGATAGCGTCGACATCGTGATCGGCGCTGGAACGGAGATCATTGCGGGCGAAGGACATATTTTAACTGCTGGGGGCATTGATGCGCACATTCACTTCATTGCTCCTCAACAAATCGAGGAAGCGTTGGCTTCAGGAATTACGACGATGCTGGGTGGCGGTACCGGCCCCGCCACCGGTACTAAAGCAACCACATGCACGCCGGGCGCATGGAATATCGGCAAGATGTTGCAGGCCGCCGATGCGTTCCCGATGAATCTGGGTTTCATGGCGAAGGGTAACGCAAGCCTTGCCGAACCGCTGGTTGAGCAAATCGCTGCGGGTGCAATGGGACTCAAGCTACACGAAGACTGGGGTACGACCCCGGCAGCAATCGATAATTGTCTCTCGGTAGCTGATATGCATGATGTTCAAGTTGCAATTCATACGGATACACTCAACGAGTCTGGTTTTGTCGAAACGACACTGGATGCATTCAAAGGGCGCACAATTCATACCTTCCACACCGAAGGCGCAGGCGGTGGTCATGCGCCGGACATCATCAAGGCGTGTGGACAGATGAACGTCTTACCCTCATCGACCAACCCGACGCGTCCCTACACGGTCAATACGGTTGACGAGCATCTGGATATGCTGATGGTTTGTCATCATCTCGATCCGAGAATTCCTGAGGACGTAGCATTTGCAGAATCCCGGATCCGCCGAGAAACCATTGCTGCCGAAGACATCTTGCACGATCTCGGTGCTTTCTCGATGATTGCATCGGATTCGCAAGCAATGGGGCGAGTCGGAGAAGTCATTACGCGAACTTGGCAAACCGCACACAAGATGAAAACTCAACGCGGCACACTGCCAGAAGACAGCAGTCGCAGCGACAACTTTCGGGTCAAACGCTATATCGCGAAATACACGATTAATCCTGCCATTGCCAACGGTATTGCCACTGAGGTTGGTTCTATCGAGCCCGGGAAACTAGCTGATCTTGTTCTCTGGAATCCAGCGTTCTTCGGTGTCAAACCAGTCTTAATTCTCAAGGGTGGATTTATAGTAACCGCTGCCATGGGCGATCCCAATGCTTCCATACCTACTCCACAGCCTGTGCACTATCGCCCAATGTTCGGTGCATTCGGCGAAGCCCTTAAACAGTGCTCGGTGAGCTTCGTCTCAGAGGCAGCCCAGTCTGCAGAAATCGCCCGGCAGTTGGGCTTACGCAAGCCGACTTTGGCTGTAAAGCACACAAGAAAAATCACGAAGAAGGACATGCGACTCAATGACTATACGCCCGAAATCAGCGTCGATGCCGAGACCTATGAGGTAAGAGCCGATGGCGATCTGTTGACTTGCGAGCCGGCTGAAAGCTTGCCGCTCGCACAGCGTTACTTTCTATTTTAATGGATACGCTCGCAATCTTTGATCGCCATCTCAGCGCTCGCAAAGGCGATCAACCTGAATCAGTCGAGCATCTCGTGTTGCCGTTTGAGCAGCGGCAGAAGGCGAGGCACCGCGTACGTCTCGAGTCGGGCCGAGAAATCGGCATCCAGTTACCTCGCGGTACAGTGCTGCGCAATGGCGACCTACTTGAATCCTCAACGGGCGAACTCGTCAGTGTCGTCGCTGCCGCGGAAGCCGTATCGACGGCCACGAGCGACGACGCGGTACTTCTGGCCCGCGCCGCCTACCATCTCGGAAATCGGCACGTGCATCTGCAAGTTGGGAACGGCTGGCTACGCTACCTGCACGATCACGTGTTGGATCATATGGTTGAGTCGCTTGGCTTGTCCGTGAGCCAAGGCGTCTTACCGTTCGAGCCGGAAGCTGGAGCCTACAGACATGACCACGAACACTAGCGTCTATCGCCTTTGGCAGATGATTAGCCCCAACTTGCCAGTGGGCGCGTACAGCTATTCGCAAGGCCTTGAGCAAGTGACCCATACTGCGAAGATTACCGACGAGGCCACTACTATGAATTGGATAAGCGGTGTTTTGGAACATGGGCTTGCGCGAACCGATATTCCCGTTCTGCTGCGCGTTTATCATGCTATGCGCAATGGCGATGAGGAGGGCGCGCTATGGTGGAGTCAACAACTTCTTGCAATGAGGGAAACGGCTGAGTTGCGGTTGGAGGATCTAAGCATGGGTGCCGCCCTATTGCGACTTCTTCCCGAACTGGGCGTGCCGGTGACTGCTACCGAGTTGCCGTTCGCTGCCGCGTTTGCAATCGGAGCGGCCGCATGGAACGTGGACCCTACTGATGCCTGTGCCGGCTATGCATGGTCCTGGTCTGAACAGCAAGTAACCGCTGCAATCAAGCTGGTTCCTCTGGGACACACGGCAGGCCAACGCCTGTTACTTGCGCTAGGTGAGAAAATAGAGCGGGCAGTCACGATTGCGAGTGAGTTGGGTGATGAAGAGCTTGGGATGAGTTTGCCGGGATTAGCAATCGCAAGTGCAAAACATGAGACACAATACACGCGGTTATTTCGTTCTTAAGGAGATTGGCGATGAAAAATAGTGCTTTAAGGATTGGTGTTGGCGGACCTGTTGGATCCGGCAAGACGAGTTTGATAGAAGCGCTTTGCAAGCGGATGCGCGCTCGCTACCACATCGCCGTAGTTACTAATGACATCTACACGCAAGAAGACGCGTTGATTCTGACGCGCGCCGGAGCGCTAGCAGCTGATCATATCGTCGGAGTAGAGACCGGTGGTTGTCCGCACACAGCAATTCGTGAGGATGCATCTATGAATCTCGCTGCAGTTGATGCGTTAACCACGAAGTTTTCCCAGCTGGATTTCGTTCTCATTGAAAGTGGTGGTGACAATCTTAGCGCCACCTTCAGCCCTGAGTTGGTTGATTTGACCATTTATGTCATCGATGTCGCTGCTGGGGATAAAATTCCGCGCAAAGGAGGGCCTAGTATCACTCGCTCTGACTTGTTAGTAATTAATAAAACTGATCTTGCACCCATGGTCGGTGCTTCCCTTGAAGTCATGCGACAAGACACTGTTCGAATGCGAGACGAGCGCCCATTCGTATTTACGAATCTTAAGAAGAATGAAGGTCTAGATACCATCGAGGAATTCATCATTGTTGCCGGCATGTTAGAAACTAGCACTGATAAGTTAGCTGTTTGAAGTTGAGCTTCTCATAAAATTTGATTATCGACTTACTCCAGCTCAAGACAGACCAGTCGAGCCGGCCACAGTTTCGCTCTAGAGTTAACCAGGACACATGGTGAAGCGGAATCTTTGCTTCTCATATGAGGGGATTCTAATAAATATCGAAAGAAGGTTTAAAAACGTCATCCTTTGATGACGACGGCAATTATCGTCATGAGCAAGCTCGGATCGGCATTACGGATTGGCATTCCGGTAGACGATCTCGCCGCTCACCATCGTCATCACGGGTCGGATATCGCGAACGTCATCAACCGGGATTTCCAGATAGTCACTGTCCAGCACGACGAGATCGGCATATTTTCCAGCCTCTAACGTGCCGAGATCGTTCTCCATAAACATGAGGTAAGCGTTCGACCGTGTATGGGCGATCAACGCTTCTTCGCGCGTGATGACTTCATTGCTCTCGTATTTCACAATATCTGGAAAGATCTTACCTGCTGTGTATTCCCAGATCGTATGAAACGGGTTATAGGTAGCAACGATCGTACCGTCCGAGCCCATACCCCAAAGGATGCCGCTATCCTGGATCATACGGATCGGCGGCGATGCGATGCCCTCAATCCTTGGCTTGATCGTGTGATTTGCAATCGTGATGTGCCAGCCTAGGCGCTTGGCGCGCTCCACGCTTTCCTTACTGATCAGATCGACGTGTCCGAGCGTCCAACGCAGATCGCGCATCGGATACTGCTCGCTGATCTCCTCTGAGATCGTCATCATTTTCGATGCCGTGCTATCTCGCATCGTATGCTCGTTCACCTGCCAACCGTTCTTCGCGGCAGAGCGTGCGATCGTGTGGAAATCATCGTAAATATTCTGCGAAAACGGTTCAGAGGACCTCTCGCCTGCCATGTCGTGCAGCAGACCGTAGACGTGTTCACCAATACCGTACATTCCGTAGCGGTCATCGCGTTGGAATGCCTCCTCGCGGTCGAGTAACTCCGCCGCAGCAATAGCTGTTCGCGGCGAGTCGGCCCAGTAACGTTGCGCATAGAAAACTCGCAGATCGAGTTCACCCTTCTCATACAGCGCCGTGACCGGATCGTATGAGCCGTCGAGGTAGCCCACGTCGTACGCGGCCGTCACGCCCATGCTGGTTAGATAAGCGTTAAACGCTTTTACTTCCACCATGCGTTCTTCGAGAGTTTGCGCGAATGGGAAATGCTCAAGCGCCGCATACATCACGATACGTCCGTCGCGGTAATTAGTTCTAACAACTGAATCGCCGGTATAAAAATCTCCGAGTTGAGGCCCGAGTATCTCCTCGGCCATTGAGTTCATGTAGAAGATTGTATAGTTCTTCTGGATGAACACCGGATTGTCCGGTGCCGCGGCATCAAGCTCCTCACGTGTAAAGCCACCGGACTTGTCGGCGAACTGCTGCTCATTCCAACCACCGATAATAAAGACCCACTCTGCAGATCCGAGCTCTTCAGCCCGTGTGGTGATTCGCGTCATGACTTCGGCACGAGAGGTCACGCCATGAATCCGCGTCTCGTACGCAGCGAAATTGGTCCCGCGAAGGTAGTGAATATGGTTATCGATCAAGCCCGGAATTACAGTCTTTCCAGCGAGATCAATCTGCTGGGTCTGAGCGTCTGCCAGATCGCGAACCGCAGCGTTATCGCCAACGGCGACGATTCGTTCACCGCTAATCGCAATAGCACTAGCGATGGAGAACTCTTCGTCCACAGTTAGAATCTTACCGTTATAGAGAATACGGTCGGGCACCTGGGCTAGAACCACAATAGGACAGAGAACAACGGAAACGAGAAGAGATCGGATACAGACTAGCGGGCGCACAAGTAACTCCCGTCCATTCAATTGAAAAACAAGCGAGCGAGCGGATTAACGAATACGAGCGCTGTGACAGCGGCGACAGTTGTTGTCTTCATCACGGGTTTTCTCCGTTCACCGCGAAGCAGTATAGCTGGCCAATACCGTTACGCCCCAAAGCCCATAACTGCGAGCTTTTTCTTGGCATTAGCATCCAGTAGTGACATGAAGGGACAAAAGCATTAATACCTTGGAAATTACCCTAGATTAGGGTCCATCTGAGCACCGTGCCCTCTGCCTGGCATGCAATCATATCTTCCCATGGGGAGCGTCGTTCGCATTAGTATTCTTGAGCCTCGAAGAATGTCTTTGTAGTACTTTGGATCAGTGGCGATCCAGAATACTTCAAGATCTCCATTATCGCGGTTGATCTGAACCCGCTCAGTGAGCTCAAAGTTTGTGGTTCGAACGAAATCAGATCTCACCATTCCCTCAGAGAACATCGAGGTATGGATAACTAGGACATCGTCTTCGTAGTGTCCAATAGAGTGCCCCATCTCCGTACGAGCCACGTCGGTTGGATGTTCATCTAGATCTAAATAAATGACCCGTTCCGCATCCATGAATTCATGACGGATGATGATGCGATCACCCTCATCGAGAATTTGTGTTGGCAGGCCAGGATGGGACCAGGCGCGAATTGGACTAATAGCACTACAGCGGTAGGCAGGATTGGATATTAACGGATCGTTGGCCGCATCTGCTGCCGCACCAGTTATGGTAAAGAATTCTGCTGGATCGGGATCAGTTCCCGCTCCCGGAAAAGATTTCCTAAACCAGGTGTCAAAGATGGTTTCAGATCCGTCTTTTTGTGCAGGGACTGAAAATATGCTTTGCCCGTTTCTAGTTCGTAGACGTAAAACCGTTCCATCCGCCAAGTACCCGGTACTGAGTTCACAACCCAAAGGATCGCGCCTGGCTTGGAACCCTTCGATCCGAATACGGTCGCCAACTCTCAGTGTGTTTTCGCTTATTCCTCGGACCTGCATCTGCGAGCGAGCTTGCATTTCACACCATCGGATCTGTTTCTCGCCGGCATTGTTTGTTACTTCTACATGAACGAATGAATGTGGATTAATGTATTGGAACTCGGTGATGATGCCCTCAATTAATATTGGGTGTGCCTCATCATAGTGTGCATTAAATCCATGGTGGGCAAACCCCAAGTGAGGCAGAGTAAGCCATATTGTGCAGCAAAGAAATTCAAGCCAAATTCGCATACGAGCAGTGCCTTACAATAATTGAGTATCGTAATGATACTCTAGCCAATAAGGACAATTATTCGATTAAGGATAGAAATTATGACGACGACAACAATCCCACAAAAAGAACCCTATGTTTTAGAACTTGAACCAGGCACCTACTACTGGTGTTGCTGTGGACTGTCCAGCAACCAACCATTTTGCGATGGCTCCCATTCGACCACTGATCTAAAACCCGTACGATTTCAAATAGAAGAAAAAAAAGTAGTTCCTTTGTGCGGGTGCAAACAAACAGGCAATCAACCGTTCTGTAATGGGACACACGCAAAACTCTGATGATCTCCAAACAACATCAATTGCTCAAAAATAATGCGTGTCAAGAACCTAGCTGAATATGTACTAGACGGCCCACAACATGATGAGAATGACCGAAAACGCTTAGATATTCTGGCTATGTGTCTGCCCAGAAACGCAACAGATTGTGATAGATACCTGCCAGTTCTACCAAGGCTGCGTGTTTGGGAACATCCGTCGCGAGCCGTTGTATAACGGAGTCAAGCTCAAACAACATACTCCGTTGAGCATTATCCCGAACCATACTCTGAATCCAGAAAAACGCCGATAAACGAACACCTCGAGTCACTGGTTCTATCCGATGAACACTTGTGCCAGGATAAAGCACCATGTCGCCTGCCGATAGCTTCGTACCTCGTTCTCCCAGTGTATCCTTCACAATCAACTCACCACCGTCGTAGCTCTCTGGGTCGCTGAGAAACAGCGTTGCGGATAAATCCGTGCGCACCTGATGAGGGCTTCCCGCTATTGGTCGAACTGCACCATCAATGTGCCCACCGTAAAACTGCCCGCCACTGTAACGATTAAACAGAGGTGGTAAGACTTTGAGAGGGAGCGCAGCCGATGTGAACGGCGCGTTATTCTGGAGTGCAGTCAAGATTATTTCACCCAAATCACGAGCGATGGGGTCATCGTCAGGGAGCTGCTCATTATTCTTAACAGCCTGAGATAGATATCCGGCGCTACGCCGACCGTCCGCCCAAGTCGCGCCCTCGAGTGAATTACGGGCACGAATAACCTCCTCAACCGTCAACACCCCTGGAATGCTAATAAGCATAGTGCTAGTAAAGTATGTTGATCGCAAACGTCGCCGTGAAGCCGGAACCAGGCACGACGTGCCAAGGGTGTAACTGATTAAAATAGTACTCGTTAGTCAAGTTAGTAAGATTCATCTTAAACGAAATACTATCGGACAGACGGTAACGCCCCATAGCGTCTAAAACCTGATAACTCGGGATTGACTTATCACTCCCGGTATTTTCTGCCAGCAGTTTTGAGATATAGCGTGCGCCTACACCAAAGTCTAACCGATCGGTCAATTGGTAATTGATCCATACCGACAATGAATGTTCAGGTGCATTAGCCAAAGCTGCTCCGGCTACAGCACCGGGTGCAGCCTTAATGACTTCAGTATCCAAATGAGTGTAACCCCCAGTTATATAAAGCCCCGGGGCAACCATACCATTCATATCAAGAGATAGACCTCGTACCTGGTGTTCGCCTCCCAGTGTGTTGTAACCGGGATTGGTTGGATCTGGAACCCTAGCGTTCTTTTTGGCAATCTCAAACACGGCGCCCGCAAATGACAACGCGCCTTCGTTAAGGTCCATCTTTATTCCCGCTTCGAGACTCAGGTTTTCTTCTGGATCCAAAAATTGATTGCCCAGCTGCAGGCCGCGACCGCTGGTAAGAAAGGATAAACTCTGCGCAGATGGATTAAAGGAAGTACTACTAGCCAAGTAGATACTAGACTCAAGAGTGGGCTTATAGACCAGAGCCACTCGGTAACTCGTTTCCTTATCGACCTGATCAAATGACTCACTACCACCAACATCACCACTGTTGAACGGTGTCGCTGGGCCTATAAACCTAACCGCGTCGTAGTCCGTATCAAATCGGTCCCAGCGTGCGCCAAGTGTAAATTGCCAAGCATCGCTAAGCTTGAGGGTATCCAAGGCGTAAAAAGCCAGAGTCTCGCCCACGGTGTCCGCAATTATCCGGGGATCTGTACTCCCAGTAAAAGGCATGTTCGAAATCGGGTTAAGTAAATCCGTGCTCTGAGCACCGACCCCAAAGGCAAAGGTCGGGTTTGACGCTTCTCGGCTGAACTCCACACCGCCAGCCACGGCATGCTCGATTCCGCGAGTCTCTAACTCCCATGTAAATGTAGACTGAGCCGTGAAGAGAGTTTCTTCGCTATTACCTAGAAAAACGTTGCGGTATACGGAGATACCGGTGAGCGGGGCTCCAGGTGTCACCGATTCTGTAATCAGAGCTTCGGTGACGCGGCTATCTCGCTCATAGTCCGCGTAGCGAACCAGCGCGTCTAGATTAACGGAGTTATTGAATAAGTGGGTAAGTTGCCCGGTCAAAATATCCGCATCTGTCTTAAGGAAATCGCTGTCAAAACCGTAGAAATTCTCCCGTGCGACTGACGCCGGCTCCCCGTTGAGCCAAGGCAAGCCGTAATCCGGTCTGTCGTCAGATGTTTGCTTCAGGTAGCTGATAGTCAACTGTGTATCGGAACCCAAACCAAGCGATAGACTCGGCGCAATACCGAACCGCTTGATCTCTGCACCATCTCGATCCGCAACCTCCCCTTTATGGGCCAACACGTTGAAACGAAAGGCCGCCCCATCCCCCAGTAGTGGGATAGGCCGCGCGATGTCCGCGGTGCTACGCACCGTCTGATCAGAACCGATGTTGACACTGAAGTCTGTCAGCAAATCAAACACTGGACGCTTCGAGACTTGATTGATGGCTCCACCCGTGGAGCCTCGCCCGAATAGGACCGAAGACGGCCCCAATAAAACTTCGAGCGATTCTAGGTTGAATGTGTCGCGCGGATAACTACCGAAGTCCCGCGTCCCATCCAGGTACATATCATCTCGCGCGTTAAACCCGCGAATGTTCGGAGCGTTACCTTGCCACGTGAACTCGCCCGCGCCCAGCGTGATCCCCGGAATGCTCTGGAGTGCCTCGTTTAGCGAATTGAGGCCACGGTCATCGAGAAGTTCACGAGACATTGTGTTAACCGACTGTGGCGTATCAAGGAGACTCTCTGTCAGCTTAGATAATGTGCTTTCATCCGCACGGTAACGTTCTGTCTGCCGCTCTACTACGCGAATTTCTTCCACTATGCCGCCAGCCCTTGGCTCTGTATCCGCGTTTTGGGAAACTTGCGCGATTACAAGACTTGAAACCGTGAGCCCCATTCCCGCACCGACGAACGCTCGTGCGACAGCCTGAGAAACTGGATTGAAGGCCCCCAAAACTGGATGAGCAGCGAGTTCAGATGAGAATGCCCTAAATTGGGTCGGTATGGCTGAATTTACTGTTTTTCTCTTTGCCAAATTCCCGCAACCCCTACTAAGAACTCCATTCCCACAGCACGCCCTCAGATCGGGGCGCGATTGTAGCTAATCCATCCAACAAGGTGTACAACTGCGCTATCTGCCATTGACTAAGCTTTTACGTGAATTAGAGAGGAATTAGGGAGTAAATATTCTATATCAGGACTATTACAAAAAAATTACAGATAAGAGGACGTTCAATAAACCTCTTCGAAACAGAAATTGGGCGCCAACTATGAGCGTAAAATCGTTGCAGCCGCCGTCACTTTCCGAAAAAAGTCACCTCGCGTCCTTACGCAGAGTAATACGCCCTAAATTGTAGAGATCTCTACAATCGGTAGCATCGCTAAAACGCTCTTCATCAAGTGTGTTTGAAGCCATGCCGGTCCCCTGGAAACGGGGATCATCGCACTGTCCATCTTGCGACCACGTGCTTGAATCATCACCAAAATTAGGAGCCTGTGCTGTAGCATTACCCCCAATCAAAAAACAAGCGATGCCCACAAAAATAAAACTAGGGTTAGAAAAGTACATAGCAACCCCTTTAATCACAAAAACCTGCCCCAATCAGCACTAGGAGAACAAAATTTCTAAATTCTGTGGTAATTATCTCAACCAGATACACATTTTCCAGTCCAGATAGGAACCCAATTGAGTGGCAGATTAGACCTATAGGCCTCTAGTATAGGCCCTTGAACCTTATACCACCGTATGTAGTTTCATGGTTGCAACCAAAAAACCTCTGAATCCCGTTCTATCGGAATACTGTGCCCTTGCCTACTGTCTACTAGCTATTGGATTGGGCCAACCGATGCTGGGCAATACTCAGGAAAACATTCCCGCCCTAGAAACTATTACGGTGATAGGCACCCGCATTCCACGTACCGAACCGCAGGTTGGGTCGGTCACGGTCATCGACGAACAGGCGATAAGGGAACGCAACGATAGCAGCATATTTGACTTGTTACGCGACGTACCAGGTGTACATACAAGCCTCCCAGGGGGGCAAGGCAGCCTCGGCTCTGTCTTCATTCGAGGATCCGAGCCAAATTATGGAGCAATTCTTGTAGACGGTGTCCAAGTAAATAATCCTACCAATACTCGAGGCGGATCTTTTGATTTTTCATCACTAGATATTAATTCCATAGAACGAATTGAAGTTCTCAGAGCGCCCCAATCATCAATATACGGATCAAACGCGCTCAGTGGAGTGATCAATTTAATTACACACTCTGGTTCCGAGGTATTAACGGCCAATACTGACGTTGAGCTTGGCTCTCATGATTACTTCCACGCTGGCATACAGCTTGGCGGCCCTGCACCCCGCGGCGGTATCTACAATATTCGGCTGGACAACACCACTGAGCATGATTCAGCGGAGTTCAAAAATCGCTCCTTCACCAGCAAATTCACCTCTGAAATAGGCGGATTATTAAACTTCTCGATTCATGCACGACATTCTCTAACAGATTCAAAAGCCTTTCCAGATGATAGCGGGGGAAGCCGCTTAGCAGTGCTTCGCGAAAAAAGTCGCCGTGAAGCTCAGGGCACTTCCCTAGGTTTTGATGTGGAATCCACAATTACAAACCGCACGAGCCTTCACATCTCCGGGTCGCTTTTTGAACATGCCGAACAAGCATTCTCACCCGCCGTCATATCGGGCGTGCGTAGTGGCATACCCGAAAATACCAGCGATACCGACTTCTCGCGTGGCACTTTGAATGTTTTTTTGAGTTCGGGAGTGACTGACTCAGTACACACTGTTTATGGTATCGAGTACCAAGAAGAAAGCGGATCAGGAACAAGTCTGATCCAGCTAGAACCGCTATTTATGCTCCCAACAAGCTATCAGCTTGATCGTAACAACCTCAGTGCCTATGGGGAGATCAACTACACAGTGAGCCAAAACTTCACCTTGGGTGCGGCCCTCAGAATTGACGACGCCGATAGCACCGGCATAGTACATACAGGCAAGATCTCATTGGGCTACACTCTTCCAAATCACCCTACAAGATTACATCTGACTTGGGGCGAGGGGTTCAAACTGCCAAGCTTATACTCACTTGGTGATCCTCTAGTCGGTAACCCCACCCTAGAACCTGAGACGGCAGACAGCTGGGAACTAGGAATGCATTCGGCCCAAATGAATGGGCGACTGAAATGGGAGGTATCAGCATTCGATCAACGTTTCTCTAATCTCATCGATTTTGACGCCCCCAGTTTCATGATAATAAATCGCCCCCAAGTCAATACTCGTGGACTTGAGATCAGTGCGACCTTTCAAGCAAGCGGTGACTGGCTCTTGTCTACGCATGCGACACACCTAAATATCAATACACATGACGCCAGTATCCAACTTCGGCACCGCCCTGAAAACATTGGCGGTTTACGGCTTGAGTGGGCCCCCTCCGAAATCTGGAAAAGCTTCCTCAGGGCGTATTACGTAGGACATCGATTTGACTCATCGGTGCCGACCGGTGGACAAACGCTCCCAAGCTACCATAGCGTTGATCTCGTCGTACGCCGTAATCTCAGACAGAATATTACTCTCAGCTTCTCAATCGACAATTTGACGAATGAATCCTTCGAACCTGTCATAGGCTTCCCGAGTCTGGGAAGGAGACTCAGGTTCTCGATCCGCGGTTCGTTCAGAAGACTTAACGGTACCTGACATCCTCCTCCTCCACTACAATCNNCGCGGGGGTCCATAATTGCCAGGATTGCTCGTATTCATTAACTAAAAAACAGGCGCTCAGTCAACCAACACGCACACCCGAACGTTCAAGAGGAACTTAGGCAAGATTACTACTGTCATACACAGGAATTAAGCGTAGGCTACCTATTTTTAGAGTACTTCAGTACTTTACAAATTCGCCTATTAATCAAGGCAAGTCCTACAATGCAACTCATGCAGATCAGAGCTTATTGGCGTCAAGCACGGCTGCTTCTTGGAGTCTTGGCCTGCTACCTATTGGGTGGATGCGCCCCAGTCATCTTGGTCGATGCAGAATTTCCACAGCCCCTGGTAGAACCGTTACCCGTTCGAATAGGGTTGCTGCTGAACGAGGAGTTGCTCGCCTACGAGTATATCGAAAGAATTCCGCAGCAAGCTAGCTATACCATACGGATAGGTAACGCTAATGCCTTAATGATGAATCGGCTGTTCCAACCCATGTTTGCCGCTGTAGAGTCAGTAGACGATCTACCGTTAGCTCAGCCCGGCAGCTCGCGAATAGACGGAGTATTGATCCCAGAGCTAGAACGGTACGAGTTCGACGTTCCGATCGGCATGCAAGACGAGTTCGTAGAAGTCTGGATGCAGTACCTCCTGAGACTCTATGAACCGAACGGCGAACTAATTACCGAGTGGCCTATTAGCGGTTATGGAAAATCAGAATTAACTAAAACGTCAGACAGAGTAAACGCCATCAGTAGAGCCACCGTACTTGCCATGCGCGAAGTAGGGGCGGTGATTGCAACGAAGTTTGCCGAACAACCAGAGATAGAGTACTGGCTACAGGAAAGATAAAATGCGGCCTTATTACTCGAAAAAACGCCTATCAATAATCAGAGCCATGGCACCAAGAACCTATCTTCTCGCGTTGATCTCATTAGGCATCCTCTGTGGTTGCAGCGTCACCTCACGACTTGAGCCTTATAAACAAACAGATGCTGTACTTGGCGAAGATGATCGAGTTGTCATCTTGCCCCGAAGACACCACGCGTCACACGAAGCCGAAAGAAGCTTTGTCGATTGTGTCAGTAATGGCCTTGCGCAGGGAAACGAAGGGTTGGGTGTGCACATCAGTACCGTCTTCGAAGATAGACTCTATCCTTGGTTCGAACCGTCTACGGCGCCACTGAGCATTGATGATTTCTCCGAATTATTGAAAAAACCAGGCGTCCACGAACAAGTGCGCTTGAGTAAGGTACGTTTCATCATTTGGCTTGACGGGTCGACTGATAGGGTTGCTAGCGGCGGTGCCATTAGTTGTGCCGCAAGCCCTTTTGGTGCGGGTTGTATGGGGCTCGCCTGGTGGGAGGATGACGCTCGGTATGATGCTACCATTTGGGATATTCGCGACCTCTCGTCCGCCGGCACCATCTATGCTGACTACAACGGACGATCCGTAGTACCGGCGCTTATAATTCCCATTCCCTTAATCGCAAGACCGCAAGCACAGGCCTGCCGAGGCCTCACGGAACAGCTGAAACAGTTCCTGACGACACCCGGCGGCTATGAGCCTGGACCTGAACTGAGCGCGAACTAGATTTATAAGACTGAAATTGACTAACTGATCTTTTGCGTGTCGCAATAAGCACATAGTCTTGCTCCAGGCGGAATGGCTCCACAGCCTGGAACAACATGGCATACTTCACTCACAGATGCCCCAGACCCCCTCTACACGTAAGAAAGAACTCCTACTTGCCATCTCTCTGGTCGGATTTGGGTTGTTTGTTCTTCCACCGGCCGTGTACTGGGTTGGTCAACAGGTCGTTGGGGAATATGCGGACGAGAACGGTGTCTGGGGATTAACGCTCAATTTTTGGTCCGGGATCATTAGAGCTAATCCCATGGCACTCATTCTGGCATTGAGCCCCTACTGTCTTGTCCAGACTTTGCGCTTTTCCCGGCGACTCCGGCGTAGCAAACAACATGAATTGTCGTCATAAGGCCTCCGATTCGCTAGGATAGCGCCCTGATACTGAACCCGTGGAACTCATGACAAAGAACCAGCTGAAGGAGACGGTGTGAGAGACAGAACTCGATTGTGGGCGCTGAGCGGACTATGTCTGGCGCTGATATGCACAAGCTACGCAGCAAACGAATCGCTCGAGGAACTAACCATCGGCGAAAAACATCCTGAAATCAGCCAGCGCGTTGCTCGCCTCATAGAGGATCTCCACTACTCCCGGCCGCGGATCGACAACTCTCTCTCCTCTGCCATCCTGGACCGATACCTGGACACACTCGACGGTAACCGGCTTTACTTCCTCCATAGTGACTACACCGCGTTCGGACGATATCGCTATGAATTGGACGAGCGGATCCGCAACGGCGATCTCCAGCCGATCTTCGAGATATTTAATGTTTTCCGCACTCGCACTGAAGAACGTGTCGCCTACGCTATTGAAATTCTGGCCGAAGAACCAAACTTTACGCTTGATGAATCGTTCCGCTTTGATCGGAGTGAGTTTGGATGGCCAACCTCAGAAGAAGAACTTCAGGAGGTTTGGCGCAAAAGGGTGAAGAATGACGGGCTAAGTCTGGTACTTACTGGAAAAACATGGGAAGAAACTACCGAGCTATTGCAGACACGTTACGAGCGAGTCCTCAGACGGGTAACACAGATCACCTCGGATGATGTATTCGAGACCTTCATGAATGCTTTGTCCCGCACTATGGATCCCCACTCTAGTTACTTGTCACCGCGCAATAGCGAAGAGTATCGAATACAGATGAGCCTATCGTACGACGGCATCGGAGCCTCACTCCAGCTTGAGGACGACTATGTGACGGTGATGAATGTGATTGCTGGTGGACCCGCTCAGATCGATGGTCAACTTAGACCCGAGGATCGAATCACTGCCGTTGGCCAGGGGGAATCCGGTGAACTGCAGGATGTGATTGGCTGGCGTCTGGATGACGTTGTCCAACTGATCCGTGGCCCAGGTGGTACTTTGGTTCGACTACAGATCCTACCAGCAGGTGCCGCACCAGGATCACCTGAGCAAATTCTCAATCTCATCCGCGACCAGGTTAGGCTAGAAGAGCAGGCGGCCAAGAGTGACATTTTAGAGGTCCCTAGGGCCGATCAGACATATCGAATCGGCGTCATTGATGTTCCCAGTTTTTATCAGGATTATGCGGCACGTAGCCGGGGAGATGCGGATTACAGAAGTACCACCCGGGATGTTGAGCGCCTGGTCACAGAGCTTAAGGCCGACGGGATTGATGGAATCGTGCTCGATCTTAGACAAAACGGAGGTGGACACCTTTCAGAAGCTACCGAACTCAGCGGGCTGTTCATCGAACAAGGTCCGGTGGTACAGCTTCGAGAGACCCGAGGCAATATTCAAGTCCTTAATGACCCAACCCCCGACATGGTTTATGACGGCCCCTTAGCTGTTCTGGTGGATCGCTACAGCGCCAGCGCCTCAGAAATTTTTGCCGCCGCAATACAAGACTACGAACGAGGAGTCGTCATTGGCCAACAAACATTTGGTAAGGGATCGGTTCAGAACCTATTCGATCTCGATCGCTTCATACGCGGCGCGGGTTATGGGCAACTCACCCTGACGATTGGGAAGTACTACCGAGTCACCGGAGAAAGCACTCAACACCGTGGCGTGATGCCGGATATTGAACTCCCATCAATAGTTGATACCGAAGTCGTCGGTGAGAGTAGCCGAGATACAGCCTTGCCTTGGGACCGAATTCAACAAACACCGTTCTTAGCAAACATGGGCCTGAGACCCTCTATTGAATTGTTACAGGGCAGACACTCAGAACGCACGACAACAGACCCAGATTTTAATCATCTTGTTAGCGGTATCGCTGCAGTAGGGACGCTGCGAAATCGCGATGCCGTCTCACTAAATTTGGCAGAGCGTACGATGGAACGTGAACAACTTCAGGAAGAACAACTTGCGCGTGAGAACGAACGTCGTGCTGCCTTAGGGCTTGAGCCTATCGCTAGCACAGAAGAACTCGATACTACTCAGAGAACAGATGTACTATTAAATCAGGCTACGCGCGTCGTAGCAGATATGGCGGCGATGGCTATACCGCCCACCAAAGAAGTGATATTGGGCACAGAAACAGCCATGACTCAGTGATTGATAAAGAACAGACTATGTCAAAGTACGGCACGGAAAGGACGTCTTGCAGTTCCTACTAATCTAGAGCCCTAATCCAGACTAAACCCTCTGCTGGAGATCTCGGGGTCGCAGTTATAGCCATAGAGTTGCAACTCTGGTGCGTAGAGCCATTCCACGCGACCGGCGAGTGATTCAGCCAAGTACTCCGAGTCTTCCAGGAAGATATCAAGGATGATACGACCACCATCTCCGCTCAGGGTGTATCGCTCGATAACGTGTTTCTGGGCGCCTGATGGTACGCCAGGGCCGTTACCGGTAGGGTGATCGGCGAACTGTCGCGTGTCGACAACCAGCGTGTCATCCTCCCACCAGCCGATGGAATACCCTTGGGAGGTCCGCTCAACGTTGTCCGGATGCCTTCGGCCATCCATAAAAACAGTTCGCTCCACATCGAAGAACTCACTGCGCATGACGATAACGTCATCGCCGAGTTCGATCTCGTTCAGATATAGCCCAGTGGTTATCAGCCATGGAGAAGTGTGCGCGATACACCTCGCCACAGGGTTGTCGGCGTAGAAGTCGTAGGATTCCTTTGCCGCGGCACCCTTCTCTGTAAGCGCCGGGTTGGCGAGACGAAGACGAAACTCTGCCTCCGTCTGACCACCGCTACCCTTCCAAACACCCGACAAACTAGAGGCGCTCACAATACCTCTGGGATCCGCAGATGCTGCTGACATAACAGTGCCGTCATTTCTCTCGAGCGTTAGCAGTATTGCATAGTTGCGGTTAGTGTCACGTTCGGGATGCACACGAACAGCCACTTTCTCGTCACCATGCAGCGAGTCCTGCGTCCAACCACCACGCATGAGAATTGGCGTTGAACTAGTTTCTATCTGCCATTGAATTGGCTCACCAGTAGAATCGTTGGTCTCCACGACAATATAGACGTGGGGGTTTCTCCAAACGTATTCGACAACTGTCCCCTCGAAAGCTACAACGGTATCCGTATCGAACGCCGCCTCGCTGTGGTGCCCTGAGGCCGGTAGCGCCAGGATCCCCAACAGACTTATAGAGAAAACGACGCTTCTCACCTCAAATACTCCCAATCCCCTAGACGTTACTATTTGCTCATCGTAGCCGACTGACCCGCAAAACCATGCCCCATATCCAGAAGGTAATCTAACCACTTATTGAGCGTCATATTATTCCTCCAGCGCCAACCTAATTCACGCGAGTGGACGCGGGTCAATTCCTGAAGCTTGTGATGCCTATACCCCTCCCGGCTCCGTACAACCTCTACTAATTGTGCATCGTGATAGACGCGAATTGTCAGATCAGGATCAGGTATGAGTTGCTCTAGACACGATTCCGAACTATCTGGGCAAAACAAATACGTCAACCTTAGAGTCGTCGTGTAAGGCTCTCGCAAAGTGACTTCCAAGTGCAGATCGTAATCTGCATCACAGCAAGAAATGGCCGTCTGAGGTGAATCGCCGGAAAATACTTTGAAATCAGCAATAAGTCGGCATAGCTTTATGTAGTTGCTCTCATACAGCGTCATCAGCCCAGTAAAACTACCCGGGCGGAAAATACACTCTGGCACAATAAGGCTGTCCACAAACATTAATTACCAACTTGTTTCCTTACCGTATGAGCATGCCATAAGGACCCCCGCAGAATAAAGGCTTGACAAAAAGGCCGACGGGGCTCACGGTCCCATGCGCCGTTCAATCCCTGTCTCGTTTAGAATTCTGCTAGCAATCTCTTCGATGGAACATTGGGTGGTATTGATGAATGGAATCCCTAGCTTCTTGTATAGCGCCTCCGCCAATTCCAGCTCATAGCTCACCTGCTGCTTTGAAGAATATCTACCTACGGTGCTTCGTTCGCGACGAATCTGCCTAAGCCGCTCTGGTGCGATCGTCAACCCGTAAAGTTTCTTCCGGTAGTTACGCAACGCATCAGGAAGCTGCCCTGATTCCAGATCATCTTCGGTGAGGGGGTAGTTCGCAGGAAAAAGACCATACTGAAGAGCGAGATAAAGACAGGTAGGAGTCTTTCCAGTTCTAGAAACACCAATTAAGATCAAGTCTGCCCGTTCATAATGGTGCAAACTATGGCCGTCGTCAGCGTCCATTGCAAAATTGGTCGCGGCGATTCGTGAGTCATAACTTTTGATATCATCAATTCCATGAGCCTTTCCAAGAGTATGAGAAGAGGGACTCTGGAGCTCGACCTCTAACGGACCTAGAAATGCTTCGAAAAAATCCAGTACAAGACCTTTGGAAGCGAGCAGTGGCTCCCTTAGTTGTTCGTGCACAAAGCTAGTAAACACTATTGGGCGAACCCCCACTCGCTGAGCATCAAGGTCAACTTCTTTGGCTACCCGGGTTGCCTTGTCAAGGCTATCTACAAATGGCACAGTCACGCCCTTGAACTGCACTCCGTCAAACTGAGTTAGCAGGCTGTGTCCAAGTGTCTCAACAGTTACCCCAGTCTGGTCGGATACAAAGAATACAGTCCGGTCGGTCATAGCGAACTCGTCCATGTCGTTAACTACCATCGGAAGTATAGCTTGGGAAAAAACGCCAGTATGCTATTTGTGAATGGTATTCAATACTAATGGCTGAAAAACGTATCTCTCTTTTTCATGAAGGTAATGCAGAACTTAGTGATCTCCTAGGTGGCAAAGGTGCAAACCTTGCGGAAATGACCAATATCGGGCTGCCTGTTCCACCAGGATTTACGATCACAACAGAGGTGTGCAAGGACTATTACAGCGGGGAGGAATGCCTGCCCACTGGACTCACAGATGAGATAACAACGGCACTCGCTAGTGTGGAAAAAAAGATTGGGAAAAAGCTAGGTGACGGAGCTGACCCACTGCTGGTCTCAGTTCGCTCCGGCGCTAAGTTCAGCATGCCCGGCATGATGGATACCATCCTAAATTTGGGGCTGAATGATGAAACAATCAAGGGACTAATCAATTCTACTTGTGACGAGAGATTTGCATACGATGCCTATCGCCGTTTCATCATGATGTTTAGCAATGTTGTGATGGATATCCCGAAGGAGGAATATGAACAGCTCTTCACAGCAATGAAAAGGCGCCTAAATGTAAGACAGGATACCGACGTTGGCGCATCTGATCTCAAGGCACTGTGTGATGAATATAAGATCCTCACCAAAAAACGAACAGGTCAGGATTTTCCACAGGATGTCACAGTACAACTAGAAACAGCCATCGAAGCAGTTTTTCGCTCATGGAACAATGAACGAGCCATCTTATACAGACGCATAGAAAAGATTAGTGATGATCTTGGAACCGCCGTAAATATCCAGGCCATGGTCTTCGGCAACAAGGGTGATTCCTGCGGTACCGGGGTTGCATTCACACGTAACCCGGCAACCGGCGAGCGCATGTTATACGGCGAATACTTAATGAATGCGCAAGGGGAAGACGTTGTAGCCGGTGTTAGAACACCTCTCGATATCCAGGAGCTTTCTAACCAGCATCCCAAAATTTACCATCAATTTACCGAGATGGCACAGCGCCTGGAGGCACATTATCGAGAAATGCAGGATATTGAATTCACCATTGAAAATGGCCAATTGTTTATACTTCAGTGCCGGACTGGCAAACGAACCAAAACCGCGGCGATTAAAATCGCGGTAGATATGGTAAATGAGGGACTAATCACAAAAGAAGAAGCCATCCTCCATCGCGTCACTCCTGCCCAACTTGAGCAGACGATGCACCCACGCTTCACAGAGAAACCAGAAGAACAAATCTTAGCCACAGGCATGAACGCTGGCCCTGGCGCCGCGACTGGACAAATTGTTCTAGACTCTAAAAAAGCAATCGAAATCCATAATGCAGATCCTGGTGCTGCGATTATTCTTGTGCGCGAAGAAACAAACCCTGACGACCTAGCAGGAATGCTAGCTAGTAAAGGAGTACTCACCAGCCGCGGGGGACGCACCTCCCATGCTGCACTAGTGGCCCGACAGTTCGGTATCCCTACAATCTGTGGGTGTAGTGAACTACAAATTGACTATAAAAAGAGGACTGTAGCCGCTAATGGAATAACACTGCGTGAAGGTGATTGGATCTCCATTGACGGCAATGATGGCGTCGTGTTCACCGGTAATCTTAAAACTGAGCCAGCCACAGAAGTTAGAGAAATCGCAGCACTGATGGAATGGGCGGATTCGTTCCGGAAACTAAAGGTTCGCGCAAATGCGGACACACCTGCTCAAGCCGCCGAAGCAGTAATACTCGGTGCCGAAGGGATCGGCCTATGCCGGACGGAGCATATGTTTCTTGGAGACCGCGTTTCGCTGGTCCGAGCACTAATACTTGCCAACGATGAAACAGAGCGTAATGCCGCGCTAGATGAGCTCTTACCTCTTCAAAGACAGGATTTTGAGGGTATTTTCAAAGCAATGGAAGGCCTACCGACGACTATCAGACTTATCGATCCGCCATTGCACGAGTTTCTACCCAGAGAAACAGATCTGCTCGTTGAGGTCACGCGCCTAGAATGCACTGAACCCAAATCGCCTAAGTTAGGTGAGCTTCAAAAAATGCTCTCAGCGGTCCGAGCTATGCATGAAGTGAATCCGATGCTGGGACTACGTGGCTGTCGCTTATCATTTGTTTTCCCTGGTATTGTTCAAATGCAGGTCACGGCCATCATCAGCGCTGCCTGCAGAATAAGGAAAGAGGGTCTAAGTGTGATCCCTGAAATTATGATTCCATTAATCAGCCACGTAAATGAATTGAAGTGGGTTAAGGGTCGCTTGGAACAAACGGCGCAACAAGTCATGCAAGAGGAAGGAATTGAGATCGACTACTCATTTGGAACTATGATAGAAACCCCAAGAGCTGCTCTAACCGCTGGAGAAATTGCGCTCGAAGCATCTTTCTTTAGTTTTGGGACTAACGACCTCACACAAATGACCTTCGGTATTAGCCGAGATGATGCCGGCACATTTCTACAACAGTACCTCGATGAAAGCATCCTGCCAGATGATCCAACTGAATCTATTGATCAAGCTGGAGTTGGACGTCTAATAAGGTTATGCATTGATGATGCGCGCGCATCTAAGCCAGAGATTAAGCTTGGTATCTGCGGCGAACACGGTGGCGACCCCCGCTCCATAGCATTCTGCCACACCGTAGGGATAGAATATGTGAGCTGCTCACCAAAACGCATCCCAGTTGCCCGTTTCGCAGCTGCTCAAGCAGCGTTATCTAACGCTTAATATTTTCTAGCTCTCTATCTTGTCAAACCGTGGAACGTACACCGGTAACGAATTAGCTAATGCTAACACCAATTGAAATAGTGCTTGTAACGAACCCTTGGCAAAAACTGGTTAATAGAATTCTTCCAGACGGTTTAGAGCAAACTTTTACTTTGCAAACAGGACGGAAACTAAGCAGTGATAACCGTTAGATTTTTAGAAAAGTATCTCGATAATGCTTCAATTCCCGGATCGAGTCATGAATATCAGAGAGGGCTAGATGAGCGGACTGTTTTTCGAACTGGCCACTACTGTCCGGAGCCCAAAGCTGAGCTAGTATCTTTAAGCTGGAGACATCCAAATTTCGGTAATGAAAGAATGAAGCCAATGCTGGCATATGTCGACTCAAGAAGCGTCTATCTTGACAAATCCCGTTACCACACATGGGAGATACTCCCGAATCAAGGTACTGGCATAAAAACTCTAACGTCTGCTGTTCTGCAGCAGATTCATCTACACCGCTTTCCTTTACGCGTTCCGTGAGTCCAGAACCTTTGTGTTGCCGGGTATTCCACTCGTCCATTGAATCAAGGACAGCGTCATTCTGATGAATCGCCAAGACCGGCCCTTCATCAAGCACCACGAGATGCTTGTCCGTAACGACCGTTGCGATCTCAATTATCAGATCCCTATCCGGATCCAAACCGGTCATTTCCAGATCAATCCAAATTAAATGATCCTTAGTCTTCAAGTTAACTACCTCCTTGGGGGAATTGTAGCAGGGCATCTATATAGGATCGGCAACCTGTGAGAACAGTTGCTTCGCCGAAAAATATCTCATGAATGAGTCTGGACTCGTAGTTGCACGCTTTAGACGACATGCACTAGTTGAAAGCACGGAGCACAAACGGTATCTCTGTCAGTTTCAAAGCCGAGATCTACACCCCGTAGTGGGAGACTCTGTCCAATGGCGCCGGGAGGGAGCAGAGTCAGGAACACTGGAGTTGGTAGACTGCAGATCCTCCGAACTCAAGCGAATCAACAGCCGCGGGCAACCAGAGAGTGTCGCCGCTAACCTATCTCAACTCGTCATCGTATTAGCCGCAAGCCCTACACCTGATTGGTTTCTTCTAGATCGCTATCTAGTCGCTGGCGAACTCGAAGGACTAAATAATATAATTATATTCAATAAGTTAGACATATCCGCTACGCCACCTTCAGAATTCCGCATCTATAAAAATCTGGGGTACCCGGTAATGGCTGTCAGTGCTCGCGAGCAAACAGGGCTCAAACCGCTGGAATCCATTATGGAGGGGGAACGAAGCGCAATAATTGGGCAATCTGGCGTCGGCAAATCTTCACTAACCAACGCACTCATGGGCGATGCTCTCCAGAGAGTGGAACAGCTATCTGACAAAGCGAGTCAGGGCCGGCATACCACCACCACAGCCGCACTCTATCGACTGCCTAGCGGTGGCGAACTCATTGACTCCCCTGGAGTCCGTGACTATTCACCATTTATCAAGAATGCCCAAAAGGTTCAACTTGGTTTCCGGGAGTTCATTGCACGAAGTCCATACTGCCGTTTTGATGACTGCAAACATTTAGCTGAGCCAGAATGCGCGGTCAAAGCCGCACTAGTAAACAGCGAGGTTGCCAGCCAACGCTATGAGAGCTACAAGAAGCTGTACGAGCTAACGGAAACACTTCAGTCCCGCTATAACTGAACAACCTTCGTGCGAGACCACAGCCCCCCTAACTACCCAACCATACTAACCGAGTCCAGGCTTCATCTGCCGGCCTGCCAGCATATGCATATGAACATGAAAAACTACTTGCCCTCCCTCAGGATTTGTATTGACCACAACTCGGTAACCCGGTAAATCGTGCTCCTTCGCAAGAGACTTTGCTATCAAAAATAACCGCCCTGCGACACTTACGTCCTCCGGTCCGAAATCGTTGAGCGTCGCAACGTGTTCCTTGGGTATGAGCAAAGCGTGAAATGGAGCTTGAGGACTGATATCAGCGAATACCAGAATATCCTCATCTTCATAAAGACGTTCAGCAGGCAGTTCGCCTGCCACTATCTTACAAAACAAACAATCTGGGGCTTTAGTGAGTTTCATGGGTAATCAGCGATTGGAGAATTCCTCATTGAAATCAACTTCCATCTTGCGCCGACCAATCAAGGCTCGTGACAGTGTGCCACCGTCTATGAATTCGAGCTCCCCGCCCATTGGTATGCCGTAAGCAATCCGGCTTGAGCGTATCCCATGTTTTTGCGCCATCGTTGCTAAGATATGAGCAGTTGCATCCCCCTCAACAGTAACGCTGGTCGCTAAGACGACTTCCGAAATCTCGTCCACTCTGAAACGCTCCTCCAATAGATCCAGTCCTAACTCCTTCGGCCCAATCCCATCTAGCGGTGATAAGTGCCCCATCAGCACGAAATAACGACCGGAATACGCTCCGGACTGCTCAATAGCGAGTACATCCGCAGGCGTCTCTACCACACAGAGCAGCCCCTCATCACGGCGCTTGCTGATGCAAAAAATACAATGAGCCTCCTCCGTGAGCATCCTACAGCGCTCACAGTGCCCTACTCGGGCACTCGCCTCTTCAAGCGCTAATGCAAGACGCAAAGCACCGTCTCTGTCTTTATTAAGCAGATGGAAGGCCATTCGTTGCGCAGACTTCGCGCCAACCCCGGGTAGACATTGCAAGGCCTGAATAAGATGTGCCAGTAACGGGGAATATCCTTCAGACATAGTTCTCAAACACTAGGTTGGT
>DBZY01000031.1:36321-36629 GCA_002311835.1 Proteobacteria bacterium UBA1148
CAAACACTAGATTGGTAGTTTCATGCCCAAGGGAAGCGACAATCCACCCGTGAGTCCGGAAAGCCTCTCCTGCACAGTGCTCTCAACCTTTCGAATCGCATCGTTGAAAGCAGCTGCAATAAGATCCTCAAGCATTTTTTTATCATCAGTAAAAAGGCTGTCTTCAATATCGAGTCGGCGGACGGCATGCTTACAAGTCATAAGCACCTTGACCATGCCACCGCCCGCCTCACCAGTAACTTCTAAAGATGCCAGTTCATCCTGAGCTTTTTGCATATCCTCCCGCATCTGCTGCGCCTGCTTCATCA
>DBZY01000035.1:0-1048 GCA_002311835.1 Proteobacteria bacterium UBA1148
GGCACGACGATGCTTGGCAGACTCCCAGTGCTGCCCGGCGAAATATTCCGGCTTATTACGTCCCCAAAGGAGACGGTCTGGCCGTTGAGGATCATTTCTGGATTCTGTCCAATTAGCGGTGCAGTAATTTGTGCCACAGGGAAAATCGTCGCCGCCAGGTTGTTATCATGATAGTAGTCCGCAAGAGTTTTTTGCAGCGCTGGTAAATGTTGATCCCGCGCGGCAGTAAAGTCTTCCATGGTCGGCGAGAATTCGCTTCCTGGTAGTACAAACTGTGAAAAAACAGTCTGAATGTCCGGGCTCACTTGCGCCATCAGCTCGTCGAATGTCACACCTGTATCGAAATCTGCCAAGAATTGGGTCAGCATTGGCAAAACATGATAGAGCTGCACCCGCGCGGTGGTCAGATCGATCAATCGCTTCAGGTCCGTTATCTCGGCTTCGACAAGGATGGCTCCGGCATCGGCGAGCCGAAGTAGCGCCTCTTCGCAGATTCGCTCAACTTCCACGTCCAACATGCTGTAGAAATACTCGCGCGGCACACCAAGTCGCAATCCCCTGAGCGATGTCGGGCTATCAGCCAGTGGCTCACCGGTCATGACATGATCGAACAAGGCGAGGTCGGCAACATTACGTGCAAGCGGGCCAACCTGGTCAAATAGTGGTGTGATTGGTATTACGCCCTGGTTGGGGTAACGGTGCAGGGTCGGCCGAAAGCCGACCAGACCGCACATCGCTGCAGGGACCCTGATTGAGCCTTGTGTATCTTCAGCAATTCCGATAGGAGCCATCCTGGCGGCTATGGCCGCTGCTGTACCGCCACTGCTGCCGCCAGGAATACGGCTGGTATCGTAGGGATTGTGCACTGCCCCGAATTCCTGGTTGTCGCTGGTCCAGCCGAACGACAGTTCATGGATATTGGTTTTGCCCAACACGATCGCACCAGCAGCTTTCAATTTCTGCACAAGCGGCGAATCTTCAGCCGGATAAAAGTTTCTGAGTGCCCTAGTGCCACCCGTAGTCGCATATTCCGCTGTGTTAACGCTGT
>DBZY01000035.1:1086-2131 GCA_002311835.1 Proteobacteria bacterium UBA1148
TCCTTGATGGGAATCGGTAAGCCATGAAGCGGCGGGAGTTCAGCTCCCAATGCACGGCTGGCGTCGGCTGCCTTTGCTGCTTCCAGTACCCGTGCCGGATCGAAGCTGATGAACGCGTTTAAATGCTCGCCGGATTGGCAACGGTCCAGCAGAGCACCGGCATACGCTTCGGCGCTGATGTCGCCTTGCAGCATTGCCGAAACAGCTTCGCCCGCTGTCAAATCTATGAGTGATGTCATGTCTGCTTGGCCCAAGTTGTCTTTCTCTGTTCCGCAAGAGACGGCACCGGTTGCTAAAGCGGCACTCCATGCTAGAAATTCCCGCCGTGTTGTTCCGGAATTGCCAGTCATTTCATTCCTCCTATTATTTCGGCTCTAGTGCAATCCTGCCAAGTATTGCTCTAAGTGTCCGTTATCGGGCAAAGGCGACCGGTTGCTATGTGCCTTCACCAATCTTCTATTGTAAAAATTCTCGAATTGCGTTGTTCATAAAGAGGACATCATCAGAAGAAAGGCCTGCACCAGCAGTGTGGCCCCATAAGCTAGGCATCACAGTAAATTGAACACCGGGGATAAACTGTGCCTCCTGGCGTAATGCATCGATATGGAAATACATGTCAGTAGCGCTTGGCATGTAGAGCACTCGAGCTTGTATCGACCCAAGGGCTAGTTCGGAATCTCCATTAAATCCTTGAGTATCTCCTACATCATTGCCTTGCCAGGTGTTAGCCAGGGCAATCAAGTCATTAGCATCCCAGCTTAAAACCAATTGTTGCCACCATTCGACTAGCGCTTGGGTTGAATCCAGGCCCATGTCGCGATACAACTCAGTGCGGAACCATTCCTGAGACGTACCCCAGCTCGCCCAATGCGTTCCACCCGCTCTCAGCCCGATTGTCGGAGGTTCTGTATAGTTACCGCCATCGTATGCTGCATCTGCCATGATGGCAGACTTGAATCCCTCTAGTCGTACCACGCCGTGGGGATACTCCACTGCAGAACCGCAAATGCCAACTACATTGTCCATAAATTCTGGATAGCTCACA
>DBZY01000035.1:2309-6246 GCA_002311835.1 Proteobacteria bacterium UBA1148
TTGTCTCGAATTGCTATAGCAGGAAAATCGGGGCCGTCGAATGGTGGTGCTGTATTGCTGGGCGAGCTGGACAACCCATTTTGGAACATATCAGTGGCAACAATGAAATAGTCATTAGGGTCTAATGCGTTTTCTTCACCGATTAGGAAGTCGAATCCATGGTGATCGCCGAGATAAGCAGAGGGCAAGAGTATCAAATTACTCTTGTCGGCGTTCAATTGTCCATGCGTTACGTAAGAGAGCTTAGTGCCAGGCAATACAACACCACTATCCAATAGAAAATCGCCTAGCTCAAAGATTTTGTGGTCGCCACCCGCGAGAGCTGGCGATGAAAGAATGCATAGAAAAAAATAGGCAATTTTCCGAATTGTGATGTTCATTGTGCCGCCTCTTGTAGATTCTTAATGTCCGCTTTCGGCCAAAAGCGNNTACGTGATGATCATGGCGGAGATGGTGCACGATGTCCGGATCATCCGGCTCGGTGAGCCCACATCATTAGGAGAGGAAATTCGCCCGTGGTTTGGTGATTCGTGGGGAGAGTGGGAAGGAAACACGCTCGTGGTCGAAACTACAAATATGAATCCAAAATTCGCATTTCGCGAAGTTCCTGGTTCTGATGATGGGAAGGTTATGGAGCGTTTCACGAGAGTGGACGAAGACACTATCCTATACGAGTTCATGATCGATGATCTTACGAACTACACCAGCGTCTGGAGTGGTCAGATTCCGTTTAAGAAGTTCGGCGAACCAATCTACGAGTATGCCTGTCACGAAGGAAATTACGCTCTTACCAACATACTGAGCGGCGCCCGCTATCAGGAGAACAGAAAGGAAAATTAAAATGGGCCAGACTTATTATTGATTCCAATGTCCGCTTTCGGCCAAAAGCGGACACCAGAATACGTACTCTATCCCTAATTAATTTCTGCCTCTTCCGCTGCTGGGCTGCGCGATACCCGCAGCATCACGCTCAGCCGACGACATCTGGTTCAAATTCAAGATGCCCAGCATTCCCGCGACAGTGTCGCGCTCGAATTCAGTCAGGTCGGCAATAAAGACGTCTGCAGCAGCGACCCAGGCATCGTGGTCGACGTCACGGGCAGCGGCATCCAAGGCCGCAATCATCTGTGTGCGGTCGGGCCGTGGCGCGGCTGCCTGTTGCGCAGCTCCGCGGCCAAGTCGCTGTGGCGGAACGAGTGCGAATGAAACGATCTGAATCCGCTCGGCATCCGCTTCATCAGCCATCCAGCATGAGCTAGGTACCGCAATACCCGCAGTGCGGAACGGTAACCAGAAGTTGAGGCCGGCAAACGGGCCGTTCGAAGATGGAACGAACCAGATGTGCAGCATGTGCAGGGTCTGACCCTCTGGGGCGAACTGCGGATGATCATGCCACTTGGCAAGTGCACTATCGAACGGAATGGGCTCATCAGTGTCCGGCACGTCGTAGAACGTGAACGCCGCGCCCACCAGTTGGTCCTTGCCATCAATGCTGGCAAACATCAGGTTATCCGGCGCATTGATGTCCACAGGATCCGCCATGCGGGCCGCGTGCACCCAATGCACACCCATGCCGGGGATATCCCCCAACACGGGCATGAAGCCGGCGGCCTTGGCAGCTTCCGGTGTGTTGAGGGGGGAGATCTGCTGCTGCAGAGTAGCCATTTGCAGGCGATCCATCTCGGCTAGTCCATTCCAAGGCGGTGTCGCCAGGTTCGTGCAATCCACAGCCACGTTAGGGTGGTTGTGGCCATCGGCATCGTGTGCCTGAGAGAGTGCTATGTTCGGGGTTATGATGCCAGCGATCACAATTGCGACGCCAACGAGGGAAATAATACGGGACATTCGGAACCTCCTATGTAAGGGAGTGAGCAATGCAGCAGCAAAATCATACCGAGTATATAGGAAAAATAAAGAAGCAGGTTTATGAATGAGTTTTGATGCTCACTGCAAGCGGCTATCGTCTGTCTTAAAGGGTGGTCAGTGGCCCAAAATTGGCCCAAGAAGAGTTGAGGTAACTCGGGGAAAACTCATAAGTTACTGATTTAATTGGTGGGCCCACCTGGATTCGAACCAGGGACCGACGAATTATGAGTCCCTCTCTGACCGTTTCACCCAACTTCACACAACCTAAAACGAAAGCTAAGTATCTGTATTATAAGCTTTTATACCGAATAATCAATTGTAGTGGTTTGTCTTGATTTGCAGCTCAGTGTCCCATGAGTGTCCCATGAGGTTAGACCCCACCCCCGGGGTACACTCCCTTGCACAAGGATGGTTCCATCTGCACCTTATACATACTATTTTGGACGAACGATTTGGTTAATTTTTGGTATGCGCAGCGCGCCTATTGGGAACTGGTTTCGAGGGGCAAAAATTTTTTTTGTAAAAAAGCGGACGTTGGGTAATCGCTTGATTTCATGCTCGCTTATGACTGCATTCGGCCAGAAGCGGACGCTTGGGGTGTAGGAATATAGGAAGATCGATTTTTTTGGCAAAAGCCGTTTTATTCTCCTATTCCCCGTCTCCCTCAGTAGGTTCTATTAGGGCAATTCCCATACGCCGTGCCCTGACCTCCCAGTTCTTTCGGGCGAGGGCTTGCATGTCATCTTCGCTATCGGTTTCATCTACTATTTCCAATCCTAGCAAGGTCTCGATGACGTCTTCCATCGACACTATTCCTTCCATGCGGCCGAACTCATTTACAACCAGTGCCATGTGTTCCTTTTTATTTATAAACATATCCAGCAGGCTGGGAATTGGCATAATCTGAGGAACAAAGATAGCATCGCGTCTAATTCTACTAATCGGTTTATAACCTTTCTCTTCCACCAAATTAAGCAGTAATTCATCTTTCAATATATAGCCAGTGATATTATCAGTGTTGTCACGATAGACTGGGATTCTGGAGAACGGCAATTCGGTATTCTGCTGGTGGAAATCACGAATACTTATTTCTTCATCGGCTGTCACGACAACTATCCTGGGTGTCATTACATCCTTGGCGAGAATGCGATTAAACCTCAGCAAGTTGTCTATGATCTTCTGCTCGGCTTCATCTAGTGCGCCAGAGTCCTTGCCTAGTTGTGTCATAACGGCAAAGTCGCTACGACTTAACACCGGTTTGTCTTTGTCCTTCTTCAAGTGCCTGGTGATAAATTGGCTCATCCAGACGAATGGAGCGAGTACAACCAGCATTACTTTTAATGTTCTGACGGTGAAGGGGGTGAGTGATTCCCAGTTATTAGCGCCAATAGTCTTTGGGATTACTTCTGAGAAAATCAGAATACACAAGGTCATACCACCCGCGATTAAAGCCTCCCAAGTAATCACTGATTGTCCTAACAGGCGGATATTTGACTCGCCAAAAATGACTGTAGCTTGTGAGCCTACACCGATCGCACCAACGGTGTGGGCGGTAGTGTTGAGGGTGAGAATCGCCGCGAGGGGACGATCTATATCTTCCTTGAAGCGCGCGAGATCATTGGCAATTCGGGTATTGGTCTGTTCCTGAAAGCCTACGTAGGCGGGAGTGATACTCAGCAACACCGCTTCCAGAATGGAACAGAGGAATGAGAAGAAAATGCTCGCAAGGAAGAAAGTAACTAAGAGTTCCATCTAGATGTTATCTAAATTAATGGACTGACCATAATTTTTACGCAAATCGCTGCCAGTATCAATAGAGAAAGCGTTGGGTAGGCTTCGATTTGTGTGTTATGGGGGTAGTTATCTCGACTCTTATCAGACTGTACGTGGCCAGATCGAGTCTACGCATTATTTGCCGAATTCAATCAGCCTGCCTGTTCAGAAAATCCGTTGAAATCTCCCTAAAACTCAACGAGAGTGACCAATCTAACGGTTTATTCGCCCTCAGAGTACGCATTTTTGAAGCTCAAATTGAGGGTTTTCTGGAAAATCCCATCCGTCCGCTTTGGGT
>DBZY01000035.1:6363-7069 GCA_002311835.1 Proteobacteria bacterium UBA1148
AGAGCGGACATTAAAAAACGTGGTCTGCCCCCCTTTTTCCTTATGCTGTAGCGGTTGAATCGATTCAGGATGTCTATTAAGCTTTTATGATTTCCAAACTTGTAAGCAAATATTGGAATAGGAGAGAAAAATGAAAACCGTGAGTTTGATGAGAATGGGGTTTTTCGGCGGCCTGTTGCTGGCGAACATCGGCGCGTTTGCCCAGGAAAATTGGGAGGTACCCCTTACTGCCAGCGGAGTTCCGGACTTACAAGGAGTTTGGACGTCTGCCACAATCACTACCCTGGAGCGGGATTCGGCACTGGGGGAAAAACTGGTAGTATCGATCGAGGAAGCCCGCAGATTAGAGCAGACTGCTCCCCTAAACTTGCTTACAATTGCCGATAATGCCCCCAGCGATCCAAATCGGTCTGCTCCAACAGATGGTAATGCCGACGCCGGCTACAACGCATTCTGGATAGATCCCGGCACCCGAGTCGCCCAGGTAAACGGAGAGTACCGCACTTCATTCATCGTGCAGCCCAGCAGCGGGCAGATTCCCTATACCGCCGCAGCCGGGCAGGCTTTTGCCGCCTATGGGCGAAACAGTGGCTACGACGGACCTGAGCAACGCCCGCTTGGCGAACGTTGCTTGGTGGGATTTGGTTCCAGTGGCGGTCCGCCCATGCTACCGGTGTTGTATAACAACCACTATCAGATCGTGCAG
>DBZY01000035.1:7173-7749 GCA_002311835.1 Proteobacteria bacterium UBA1148
GATTCGATCGGACGCTGGGAAGGCGATACGCTGATCGTCGAGACAATCAATTTTCACCCTCAGCAGAGTTTTCGGTTCGCCATAAAGCACCGTCTCTATATGCCGCCCACTGCAATAGTTACCGAACGCTTTTCCCGCACTGGTGAAAACGAGATGCTTTATGAATTTACCGTGGAAGACGATGAGGCCTATACTCAGGCATGGACGGCCCAGATACCCATGCGAACAGCTGAAGGCGCGTTATATGAATATGCCTGTCATGAGGGAAATTACGCGCTACCTGGCATTCTTGCCGGTGCCCGCAGAGTAGAGCGGGATTCAAGGTAGATTCGCGATCCGCCAAACCGAGAGGCACTTGGTGCAGCGCTTGGTTCCAGTGTAGTATTCTCCTCCACCTGATGTTGCGCGTGAGACTATCTTGACAGCCATATAGAGCCTTCTCTGTTAATGGAGAACTACGGAAAGCCAAGGAAAAAACCCGTCCATCCGCTTTAAGTACGCAGTCGACAGTAGACCAGAGCCAATAAATCCAGAATTTGGAATTTTCAGGTATGGAAAGGTCCGCTTCCGGCCAAT
>DBZY01000035.1:7906-8282 GCA_002311835.1 Proteobacteria bacterium UBA1148
ATACTCTCGTCATCGCCGACGAGCTCTTTCCGTTCGACAAGTACAACCAAAACTCAGGTATTGATATTCCCGCTAGTGAACCGTGAAATGGAGTGCCCGTCATGAATAAGACTGCCATATATCTTAGCCTGCTAATCGCCGTTCTTTGCAGCTCGCCAGGCTTTGCACAGCAAGGCGGCAGGCCGGAAGACCTGACGCTTTCCAACTTTCAGTTCGGTCCGGTGAACCGCTGGAGCTTCAGTCATCTTCGCGAGGTATTGCCGACGGTCAATATTGAACACGACGGTGATCGCGTTCTTGCACTGGAACAGAGTGGCGAACTGGTTAGCGACTTCAGCCTGCACTTCAAGGGACGCGAACAGTCGATCGATGAAAT
>DBZY01000035.1:8317-8658 GCA_002311835.1 Proteobacteria bacterium UBA1148
GATCGATGAAATCGTTAAGAGCGAGTACATCGACGGCTTGTTGGTTCTGAAAGACGGAAAGATCGTTTTCGAAAATTATTACGGTCACCTGACCAAAGCACAGCCGCACCTGATGAACTCAGTCTCCAAGTCGGTAGTCGGATTATTGGCCGGCAAGCTCGCTGGTGACGGCGTCATCGATCTCTCGAAACCCGTGTCGCACTACGTGCCGGCTCTCGCAGAAAGTGGCTGGGGTCCGGACGCCTTGAGAGCAGTGCTCGACATGAAAAGTGGCGCGGACTACACCGAAGACTATCCGGATTTCAGTACGACGTTTCGTTTGCAGGACTGCGCAGTCGGCT
>DBZY01000035.1:8774-9165 GCA_002311835.1 Proteobacteria bacterium UBA1148
ACAGAGACTATTGCCCGGAGGATGGACCGCGCGGCGGTTACGCTTTTTTCCCGACCATAGGCCGCAGCGAGGCCAAGGTTGGCAAGTTCTCTTATCGGTCAGGTTCGACCGATGTCCTTGGCTGGGTATTGGAAGAAGCCACCGGCCAGCCGCTGGCGGAGCTAATCTCGGAGCACATCTGGAAGCCATTGGGCNNGGGCGCGGAGTTCGATGCCTTTATCACCGTCGATGAAAGCGGGTTCATGCTTGCCGACCACGGCATGAATTCCACACTGCGGGACCTCGGCCGCGTTGGCCTGCTGGTGCTGAACAAAGGCAAAGCCTTTGGTGAACAGGTGGTGCCGGCCGACTTTATCGAGGACATGCACGCGCAACCGGGTGACAAAAACTG
>DBZY01000035.1:9233-10634 GCA_002311835.1 Proteobacteria bacterium UBA1148
GACTCGAACCGTACTACCGATCATTTTGGTGGGGCGAGGGCAACGACGAGCACGCGCTGAGTGGTTTAGGCATTCATGGCCAGACAATCTGGGTCGCACCCGGGACGGGAATTGTCATCGCCTTGTATTCGACCTGGCCACGCGCCGACGGCGACGGCACCACCCAATTCTGGGGCGCGAATGACGAACTTATGGGGGCGCTGGTTGCGAGGTTTCGATGAACGGGGTCGATGCTCGACAAATTCGCACGGCGCGTCAGATTACGTTTCTGCTCGAACTGGGGCGCTACAGATAGGCACTCTGACCCCATATTTCCTCAACTAGTTTCGAGCATAAATTTCGCGTTTTTCAGAACTTCCAATCCGTCCGCTATGGGTCGATAGCTGCCAGTCAGTCCCTGGTACGTCAGAGCCTCAGTGAGTGTCTGCTCCACCCCCGGGGCACCCNNCATCGCACCCCTATACATACTATTGTGGACGAGCTTAGATAGGGTTATAAAAAGGTAATACAATGAAAATATTCCGTTTGATTGTTCTAATACTCTTTACACTTGTTCATGCTCAGCATGCGTTTGCTCAAGACTATTCTCAAGCCATCAGGGAAGCACGAGCTTCTTTAGATCGATTTATTGAAAAATGGAACAGCATCGATGATGCGGCTGTAAGAGAGGAATTGAGTTATCCCCATATAAGCCACGGTCCAAATGGTTTCGTAGTGATTGAACAAGCGCAAGACTGGTTTGTCGGCTATGACAACCTACGTCAACAGGGGTGGGGTAGTAGCGCCTTTAATAATATCACCGTGCGCCAGGCTTCCGATGACAAAGTTAATTTCACTGTAGAATTCAGCCGTATACGCCCCAATGGCGAAGTCTATTTAAGTGGGCTGGTCTATTATGTCTGGACAAGACAGGATGGCGAGTGGGGTATGCAGTATCGAAGTGGGGATCTGTTTTATGAGCGGCATGACTCAGCTGAAGTCGAGTCTGCAATCGCTGAGGCAATGGAAACCATCGAAGAGTTTTTTATAGCATTTAATAGCGCAGACAACTCGGCCCTTAGAGAAGTTACTCATATTCCTCAAATTATGCTGAATCAGAATTTCTTCATTCATGCCGAGAATACAAGCTCGCCCTTGGCCAATATTGACTTTAATCGACTGCGGGAACAAGAGAGTTGGTTGCGCAGTGACCGTATTGATGTACAAGTTACTCATGCAACTCCAACACGCGTGTTTTTTGAGTTAGCCTTCGAGCGCTACGATCGAAACAATGAAAAGTATCGTACCGTGCCCGCACTTTGGGTGCTTAGTAAAAGGGATAATCGTTGGGGAGTGGATTTTCGCTCTCTGATGGAGCCGAGTTTTCAACGCTAGAATTTCTATTTTGAACTTAGGTTCCAT
>DBZY01000035.1:10693-11090 GCA_002311835.1 Proteobacteria bacterium UBA1148
CCTATACATACTATTCTGGACGAATGGTTAGGTATTTTTGAGGTGTTTCCTTACACTAAACCGAGTATCTTCTGGGTATGAATATAAAAAACAATTGGCAGTGCTTTTTGCATCATTTGCTCTACTTCTCCGTTGCTGCTAATGCTGGCGAGACCTCTGGTAGGGGCCTATAAAATTACCCGATGGACAACGCAAGAGGACACAGCAGATGGCACGTACCCTAAAACACTCCACCCAACTTGGCAGCTTGCTACTCTCCACGGCTCTAATATGCTCTTTCGCACAGGCCCAAAACACCGCTCGCCCCGACCTGGAGGGTGTCTGGAGCAATGCTTCGCTGACCAATCTCACGCGCCGGTCGGGTGTGGATACATTGGTGGTGACGCCTGAAGACGCC
>DBZY01000035.1:11166-12051 GCA_002311835.1 Proteobacteria bacterium UBA1148
AAGTTATTGCTGCCAGCATACCGATCGGTGGCATTGAGGGTGGGTTCGATGAGGGTGATGGTGTCAATAACACGCCTGAGGCAGGCGCGGAAGATTTCGGCGCAAGAGCATATAATCACTTCTGGGTGGACCCTGGCTCTAGTCTTGCACTGGTGAAGGGCGAGTTTCGAACTTCTTACATAATTAATCCGGAGAACGGGCAGGTGCCACGTCTGGAAAACCCGACTGCGGACTATCGGCGCACTAGTTTCGGCAGTCGCTATGTCACCGGCATCGGTAATGCTGACGGCCCCGAGGCCCTGCCTCTTTCTGAGCGTTGTATTCTTTCCGAAGGCAGAGCTGGTCCAGCGATGCAGAGCGGTTTGTACAATAACAACTATGAGTTCGTGCAGACTGATGATTATGTGATGATCAACGTAGAACAGATGCACGATGCGCGAATCATTCCTATCTTTGACTCGCCTACGGAGGCCCGCGACAATCGCCGACCGGAGGTCTTGCAGCAATACATGGGAGACTCTGTAGGCTGGTATGAAAATGATGCTCTGGTAGTAGAGACAATCAATGTGAATCCACAACAGATGCAGCAAAGCTCTACCGCCATTACTAAGAATGGCAAAGTGACTGAGCGCTTTACGCGTTATTCTGATACTGAGATTGTCTACCGCTTTACCGTGGAAGATTCTGATCTTTACAGCCAACCCTGGACGGCAGAGCTTAGTTTTCATGACATTGGCGGTCAACTCTATGAGTATGCTTGCCACGAAGGGAATTACTCTATGTCGGGTTCTCTTGCTGGTGCGCGCAGATTAGAAGCTGAACAATAGAGCCAGTATCAGCCGATTCCGATTTACGAGAATATTACAGAAAAGTAATTGACCTATG
>DBZY01000035.1:12184-12781 GCA_002311835.1 Proteobacteria bacterium UBA1148
CAAGGCTATGTCCAAGCGCACCAGACTCCGGTGCAGAGCCCCAGCGATCAAGGGTAAGGCCGTATGCCGGTTTCACGGGGGTAAGTCCACAGGGCCTAAGACTAAGGCTGGCCGGGCTAGGATAGCAGCAGCGCATACTGTACATGGTAGAGAGACTAGGCAGAAGCGGGCTGATACCAGTGTCAAACTTGCAGAGCTACATCAGCTAGAACAGTTGGGGTTTACTTGCGGTTTATATCCTGAAGGGACTGAACGTATGCGTGGCAGGAAGCCTAAGGGTATGAGCGGTGCAGCAGTGCAGTTGTCGTACCTGCATAACCTAGTCAGGGAAGAACGGAGAGAAGCGATACTAGAGATTGTGCGTAGGAGGATGCTTGATCCTACCTCCTGAAGTACACACGGGTGCTTGAGGTAACTAGTACCTGATCGCCATCACTCAATCCTCCCTGATCCGTATACTTAACTGAAAAGTCAAAGCTACACGGTGAAGGCGGATCAATTTGGTAGACCTCCCAGCCCTGCCTATTCATGTCAGTCAGGTCTTTCGCCATGTTAGGCAGACCGTAGGCGTCGCCATAGTCAATAATGTTCCATTTG
>DBZY01000035.1:12790-13217 GCA_002311835.1 Proteobacteria bacterium UBA1148
CTTAGTCTTCACTTAATTACCTCGTATTAAGCGGGAGCGGGCGAACGATCCATATCTTGTGAATTTCGCTCATGACTTCATGTACGGCTGCCACATCTGCCACATAAATCAGAAAAGCGTTACTCTTTATTTTAGTACTTATTTAATATTTTCTATTCTTAGTTAAAACATGTGGCAACGGTGGCAACTTCATCTGTAACCTTCATGAATGTGCGCTCTCAGGTCATCCACATATGTGGCAACGTGGTGGCAATGTTGCCTAACAATCCTCCCATGGAACAGGAAAGCCAATCCATGCATCAAATTCTTTTTGGGCATCTTCTAGCGATGGTAAAACCAGGCCGCGACATTGCTTATTATCTTCCTGCCAACGAACAGGCTTAGCTGACGGACACATTTTCTTAACTGCGGTAGTGATATCCCTGTT
>DBZY01000035.1:13268-13490 GCA_002311835.1 Proteobacteria bacterium UBA1148
TCAACGTCTATGTGGATCGACCTGAGGTCTGCGGTAGCGATTCTCATCGACCCGTTCCAGATCTTGCTTCGCATCAAATGACCACTGGGTAGCTCCCCTGCCGCGAGCACCTCGTGAAAGAAGCGCTCAATACCCGTCAGCGACTTAATCTTTTGCTCACCGTGCTCCTTAGTCTGGGGGCGCTCACGCACGTTGAACGAAGTAATATCCTTATTCAGCAAA
>DBZY01000035.1:13632-15867 GCA_002311835.1 Proteobacteria bacterium UBA1148
CGTGATCTTGTTGGTGACAGTCTGATACGCCTAAGATAAAAAATCGTCGGTCTTTAACGGCGATATTACCGAAGTGCTCGTTGTTACTAGCAGCGAAAATTCTGTGATGCGATTTTATGGTACGTCGTGGCTGAAACTTTTCATTAATACGGAGTTCTTCCTCGGAGATGACCGCCTTGAGTTTCCCCATCGATTTACGATCGTGAGTGAAAAGCGCCTCATCCAGCCAAACACCGTAGTTACGTTCTAGTCCTCCGTTAAAGTGACCCACTACTTCGTCGACGTCATGAACCTGTAGCACTGTGTAAGGCCATACCCTCTTCAGTAGTCGGTAGAACATACCCTTACCAACCCCTTGCCCGCCTAACAGAATAATGGCGACTTCTGGTTTTTCCCACGGCTTTTGGATCATGTGTGCGAGGAATTTTTCCAACCACTGGTAATCAGATTCACTACCTGCGCACAGCACCTCGAACATGAAGTCCGCGATGATTTCATAATTTCCCTTCACTGGAACGACTGCATGTGGACGCCAGAAATTAAGAACCGTCTCGCTTTTTTCTTCCGGATCAAACGCCACACCTTTATATTCCAGAGTGAGAGGACTACGATAGAAATCAGCCAACAACCGTTTAACATCACGGCTTGTTAGTGGAAGATCGGATGCTTCGAGAAACCGTTCGATACTGAGATTTCCTTCAGGCTTCTTGTAGTAGTGTATCGGGTGGTTCCCTTCACCGTTCAATGATTCGTGTATTTGGCGTCGGTCAAGAACGTACCGTGAGCCTTCGAGGTCAATCAGACAAAACACATTCTGCACTTCGTGTAGTGGGTTATCTGGTTTATCCATGCCATCCCCCCATGCGGGCGTAGTGGTAAATCGTTCCCCACGTGTGCCTAGCGCGATTGGCAGACCACGACTCAGTTGTATTGTGGAAGTGGGCGTATTGGTAGCGGTGTGGAGCACCTTCTGACCAGTCTCTGGCTATAGCGTATGCCGAAGGAAATCCAGTGTTGAGGATCGCCCAGATAATGTCCCTCCAGAGCGGGTAATCGCAATCAGGGCTTATATAGGTTAATTGTTTGCGCAGTAGAGCGATCTTACGGGGGGTTTCGTGCTCCCAGTTCTGAATTATGTGACTTTGCGTCGCGCTTTTTTTGGCTACGGCCTCATCATCGATAATATTTTTCCAATGAGCTAACAATCGTTCTGGGATTTCAGGTATTGAGGTAAGGTCACCCTGTACCCACCTGTATTGCGTGCCACTCGGATGAATCGATGGAGGTATTACATCACAGACTGTATTGCCAGTCGTCGATGCGCAGCGGAACTCATATGCAACGCCATCGTTACGCCTAACTACTTTAGTGACTAAAGCACCGACCGATTCAGGCAAAGTAAAAACTGCTTTTAAACTATTGCGTCGGCCTGAGTGCATAACCGCGGCGTTTGATTTTTGTAGAACGTTTTTGAGTTCAACTCCCCTCAGATCGAACAACTCCTTGGTGACGCGGTAGTTATCGATGTCCCAACAGCAAGTTATGGGTTCGCAGTAAGCATGAGCGATACCAACGTTCTTGCCATCGAGTTTATTGGCATCTGCTCCGTCGGTGATGCAATTTTGTTTGAGGTTCCAGCCCTTAGTTATGGGCTTCTTGAGGTGAGACGGGATTGCGATATATGCTAATCCTCTATCGAACGGGAGCATCACTCTTCGCTAGCCCGCTCGCCATCCTTGACGCCGAGTTTAGCGTCGATGACTTCCTGCGGTAATTCTTCCATCAACCGCTCAACATCCGGAGGCAGCATTTTCATTGCACCCTCCAGTTCAGTGATAAGGTTGAGAATGTCAGTTTCCCGCCAGAGTGAGATGCGCCCGCATTTTATTGGGGCAGGGAATCGTCCATCTGCCACGCCTTTCCACCAGGTAGACTTCCCAATTGGGAATCTTTCAAGCACTTCAGGTAAACGCATTAATTTGGATTGTGCGACTTGTTGATCCATTTTCAGACCTCATAAGTTCTGTAGAGGTCTCTGAGGATAAGGATAGATTTAGGTTTGTAAAAGCTTTTAGCGAAATCTATCTGGGGCTATTCTTGGGGCGACCTCCTAGTTTTCCAGCCTCACTCGCACGCTTTGATTTAGCTACGCGTTTTTGCTTCCATTCTTCTAGCTGTTTGATCTTAGCTTTTAACGCCCTAATCTCGGCGTCCTGATCAGAAGCTTCATAGACG
>DBZY01000035.1:15965-17699 GCA_002311835.1 Proteobacteria bacterium UBA1148
CCCCTGCCACATCAACCTTTGCATTTATCGCTGGTAATCCGGGTATGGTTTTAAGTGCTTCCCAGCCCTTCTCCAAACAAGCCCACTCGAAGAAAGTTTGGACATGAAGGTATGGTGTTCCTTTTATCATCGTCGATTTTGCGAGTTCCTTCTTTCCTTGATTATTAACAACTCGCTTCCGCGCATCATTAATACGTGCCCTCACACGTTTCTTTCTTATTGAATCTCCCTCATGCGGGTACAACTCTTCGGCCATCCAATCGACTATCTCAGACTGAGGTAGATGCTTTTGCGTGAAGTCAGGCATGCTGACCGTTCCTAAAAGGCACAACATTGTTATTCCCGCTAGCTAAACCGTCCAAATAGTCAGCCCATGTTTGCATCATTTGCTGCCTTTGAGATAGGTGCTTAGTGCGGTTGTAAGCTCTACCGTTAGGGTCTCTCACAGCGTGCGCTAGTTGATGTTCGATCCAGTCTAGGGGGAAATTAAGCACTTCGTCTAAAATCGTTCTCGCCATTGCTCTGAACCCATGAGGGCTGATCTGTTCGTTGGTATAACCCAGAGTTCGTAATGCTGTTCTTACGCCGTTATCCGATAGAGGTCGGCTTGCACCTCTGGCACTGGGGAATACGTATTCACCTCGGCCTGTTATTAGATGTAGTTCTTCTAATATCTCCATTGCTTGAGTAGACAGAGGAATAATGTGCGGTTCCTTCATCTTCATTTTTTCTGCGGGCAGCTCTATGCGGGTTTCTTTGAACTTTACTTCTTTCCATTCGAGATGACGCAACTCACCTGGTCTACAAAAGAGGAGGGGAGAGAGTTTAAGAGCAGCCATAACAGCAGGGGAGCCTTGATAGTCATGGATAGCTACCATCAATGGAGCGATCTCATTCGGCTCTGTGATGGCTTTAAAATGGGTTTTTGTTGGTTGAGCCAGAGCGCCTTTTAGATCGACACTGGGATCACGCTCAGCGCGCCCAGTTGCTACTGCATACCGAAAGACCATAGCAGCTATTTGTTTAGCTCTATGCGCTGTATCCACTGCGCCTCGACTTTCAATTCGACGCAAGGTCTTAAGTAAATCTGGTGATGTAATTTTCGAAATAGGCCGTTTACCTATAAAAGGAAACAAATCTTTTTGGAGTAATCTGTTTAGTCTTTTGTCACCACCTTCCGACTTAGCCCCCCGTTTTTGTAACCACTCTAATGCAATAACCTCAAAGCTATTTGCTAGTGCGTCCTGATGTGCTGCTCTTTCAGCTTGCTTGCGCGCATTCGGGTCAATACCGTTCGCAAGGTTCTTCCTCGCTACTTGGTGTAATTTGCGCACGTCTGCGAGGCTTGTGTCTGGGTACACACCTAAGGCTAGTAGTTTCTCTTTATTGGCAAACCGGTATTTGTATCGCCAGTACTTACCATTGGGTTTTACGTGCAGATAGAGACCACCACCGTCAGCTAGTTTGTATGGCTTGGGTTTAGGTTTAGCTTGTTTGACTGCTGTGGCTGTTAGCTTCTGCATAGTAGTTAATTGGGGGTACCTAATCTTAAATTTCTAAAAGTACCCCCAAAAGTACCCCCAAATTTCCTAGATTCTAGTAGAGTTGAGTGGAGTTCAATGGAGTTAGTATACACAAAAAAGCCCAGAAATACTGGGCTTTAAGGACATCTATGGAGTTCTCCAGAGTTTACTGGAGTAGTATTTGGTAGCTATGGGTGGACTTGAACCACCG
>DBZY01000035.1:17776-20425 GCA_002311835.1 Proteobacteria bacterium UBA1148
AACCAGCTGAGCTACATAGCCATTATTCTATTGCGGCGCCTATTCTACTGTATCTGCAACATCGAGATCTGCAGCAGCATGTAAACCCCCACTACGACTAACAAGAGCAAAAAATCCAGTGAGAAAACCTTCCGTTTTCCAGAAGGATGCGAATTCTGTACATTCGGCCATTTGTTGTCAAGTACTGATGACGCTCAGACATTGAATCTGAAGTGAATTACATCGCCGTCCTGGACTATGTAATCCTTGCCTTCCAGGCGCCATTTGCCGGCTTCCTTGGCGCCATTTTCACCGTCAAACTCGATAAAATCGTGGTATGACACGACTTCGGCGCGGATGAAGCCCTTCTCGAAATCCGTGTGAATCACGCCTGCTGCCTGGGGCGCGGTGGCGCCGATTTTTACGGTCCAGGCCCGGACTTCTTTGACTCCGGCGGTGAAATAGGTCTGCAGCTTTAATAAGTCGTAGCCGGCGCGGATGACCCGATCCAGGCCGGGCTCTTCCATGCCCAGGTCCTGCAGGAATTCCAGTTTCTCGTCTTCCTCCAGCTCGGCGATTTCGGCTTCCAGTTTGTTGCAGATAGCGACGACGACCGCGTCTTCGGATGCGGCTATTGAGTTGACGGTATCGAGATGGGGGTTATTGTCGAAACCCTCTTCGTCTACGTTGGCGATATACATTACCGGTTTTACGGTTAACAGGTGCAGGGAGTACAGATCCGCCTGTTCTTCCTCGGCCAGGTTCAGGGTGCGAATCGGGCGGGCTTCATCCAGGTGCGCCTTTACCCTTTCCAGCAATAGGCTCTGGCGCTGAGCATCTTTGTCACCACTCTTGGCGATGCGGGAAACCTTGTTCAGCCACTTTTCAACGCTCTCAAGATCGGCCAAGGCCAGCTCCGTGTTGATGGTTTCGATATCGGAAACAGGATCGATCGTATCCGACACGTGGACCACGTTGCTGTCTTCGAAACAACGGACCACATGGGTTATGGCATCGGTTTCCCGGATATTGGCGAGAAATTTGTTTCCCAGGCCCTCGCCCTTGGAGGCGCCGGCGACCAGTCCCGCGATGTCGGTGAATTCGACCGTGGTCGCAATGATCTTCTCCGGCTGGACGATCGCGGCCAGCCTGTCCAGGCGCTCATCGGAGATGGGGACGACTCCGGAATTTGGCTCGATGGTGCAGAAGGGAAAATTCTTGGCGGCGATGCCGGCCTTGGTGAGGGCATTGAATAACGTGGATTTACCGACGTTGGGTAATCCTACAATTCCACATTTTACGGCCATTTTGGGTTTTTCTCTTGTTGGGGGGAAAGGGTCAGAGTAAGAATTTCTCAAGCTGGGTTTTAAACAGCGGCTTGAGCAATGAAATTTTTTTTCCGACCCCTACGAGTCTGTGTGTAGAGAGTGCATGGCTTCTTCCCACTCGCCGTTGACGGCTTTTGGCAGGACTCGAATTGCATCTTCGATGTTGCTCATGATGACATCGGCTTCGGAGCGAGAGGGGTCACCCAGCACATAATTCGACACCATGGATTTGTGGCCGGGGTGTCCGACGCCAATCCTCAGGCGATAAAATTCTCTGCTGCCACCGAGCGCGTTGATGATGTTTCGCATGCCATTATGACCGCCGTGACCACCGTCTTTCTTGAAGCGGGTGACGCCGACTTCGAAATCGATTTCGTCGTAGGCCACCAACATGTGCTCGGGTTCTATCTTGAAAAACCTGCACACGGCTGCCACGGATTTACCGCTGTGGTTCATGAACGTAGTGGGGAACAGCAGTTTGACATCATGGCCGGCAATGGCGATGGTCGCAAATTCACCAAAGAACTTGCTCTCGCCACGCAGGCTGCTATCGTACGTCTTGCACAGGTGGTGCAGGAAGATGACCCCGGCGTTATGCCGATTGGAATCATGTTGCGGGCCCGGGTTACCGAGGCCCACAATCAATTTCAAGGGATGACCAGACATAGAAAATCCGGGGTTCTATTTAGTCTTTGCTGTCTCCGGAAGTATCGTCTCCGTCTCCGCCTTCGCTGCTGTCGTCATCGCCAGCTGCTTCAGCTTCTTCGCCCTCTTCACCCTCTAGCTCTTCCTCTTCCTCGGAGATACCTTTAGGTGCCTGCACGATGGCGATAGATAGATCGATGCTGTCCTCACCGTGGGACAAGGCCACACTGGTAATACCTTCTGGCAGGATAATTTCAGACAGGTGAACCGATTCGCCAAGATCGATCTCCAGCATATCCACTTCGATATACTCTGGCAGGTCTTTTGGCAGACAGGATACTTCAATTTCATTCATCGTCCTGATGATATTACCGCCACCGAGCCTGACGCCCACGCAGGTCTCTTCGTTGAGGAAGTGAATAGGCACTTTCACGATGATGGCATGAGTGGCGCTGACTCGCAGGAAGTCCGCATGTAAAATGATGGCCCTGGCTGGATGACGCTGCAGGGCCTTGATCACGGCCTGCTCTTTCTTGTTGCCGATCTTCAAGGTGATGATGTGGGCAAAGAAAGCTTCATTTTCGGTGGCCCTGGCGATGTCCTTGTGGGCAATCGTCAAGGCGATGGGGTCTTTATCACCGCCATAGAGAACGGCGGGTATATTATTGTCCAGACGACGCAGGCGGCGGCTCGCACC
>DBZY01000035.1:20521-20852 GCA_002311835.1 Proteobacteria bacterium UBA1148
GCCTGCGACCGGCATAAGCACAGAGTTAAAAAAGGCTAAAAGAAGGGCCGAAAGTTTGTTTCGACCCCATTTTGACCGACTATCCCCGCGATGTTCTATGTGTTATCAAACATCGCGCTAATGGATTCTTCATTACTCACCCGACGAATCGATTCGGCCAATAACTTGGCCATCGACAGTTGCCGAATGCGCGAGCAGTTTTTCGCTGCTTCGTTCAATGGAATCGTATCCGTTACTACCAGTGCGTCCAGACTCGATCCGTCTATATTTTCGATAGCCCTACCGGATAAAACCGGATGGGTACAATAGGCCACAACCTTCTTGGCGCCAT
>DBZY01000113.1 GCA_002311835.1 Proteobacteria bacterium UBA1148
TGACGACGCTGCGGGAGAAGCTGGTCAAGATCGGCGCAAAGATGGTCCGCCACGGCCGCTATGTCTCCTTCCAGATGGCCGAAGTCGCGGTGTCGCGCCGGATGTTCGGTCAGATCCTGGCGCGGATTGCCCGACTGCGTGCGCCGCCGGTGCCGGTTTGACCCTAGGGGCGGTCGGCGGGGAAAGAAAAGCCACGGGAGACCTGTGCCTTGATGACGAAAAAAACTGGCTATGAGCGCCATGAAACCGTCCTCGGCGCTAGTCCGGAAGGCAAACGGAGCGTCTTGCCCACGCCCATAAACATCCGAATTGCCGTCAATGGCCGAAATCGCTACCCTAATGGCCGGAAACGGAGGCCACCTGGGGAATGTCGGATTAGATAATATTTTGCCCTCCTGGAAGCACAATATGAAGTGAGTTGCCCGCAATGTCACCTACGCATGTTAGAAAGACCTTGCGCCAAGCTAGCTTTTTCAAGCGGACTGGACGCCTAAAGGAAGCACGTAAACTCTATCGGCGGGTAATTTCCGCGCATCCGAAGAATAAAGATGCGCTGAAAGCCTGTGCTGTAATTTCACTCCAATTAAACTTGATAGATGAGGCAGTAGCTCTTCTTCAGAGGGCTGTTTCTCTCGACGAAGCCGATTCTGGTGCTCAAAATGATTATGGTAACGTGCTTCAAGCAGCAGGTAGAATCGATGATGCAATCGCTGCCTATCGATACTCAGTTAAAATTGATTCACGTAAAGCGGAAACGCATTTTAATCTCGGAAACGCTCTACGAACCGTTGGCAATCTCGAAGGAGCGGCGGCAGCCTATCACCAGGCTGAAATACTTCGACCTAACTATGTTAATGCCAAATTTCAACTTGGTCTTGTGTTACATGCACAGGGGTATCTCGATGCGGCGGCAAAACAATTTCGGGAAGTTCTGGAAATTGACGTGGCGAATTCTGAAGCTAGTTTTGCCCTTGGCAACGTGCTCTATTCTGCAGAGAAACTAGATGGTGCCATGGAGGCTTATGCACATGCTGCTAAGTCGCGACCGGAAGTTTTTGATGGGTCTTTTGAAGTGGGTAAGCCTCGGCATGTTCACGCCTATTTCGATCGAGGGGAGCCAGAGGCAGCGCTCAGAGCCTGCGATTCTTATTTAGCGCGCCGACCAGGTCAAAGCTGTGCACTCGCTTTGAAAGCGATCGCTTTGAATGAATTGGGTGAGAGGGATGCTGTCCGGAAGCTTCTCGACTTCGATGATCTCCTATGTTCCGTTCACCTTAACCCACCACCCTCATACGAAAGCCTCGAGGCGTTTAACGCGGCCTTAGAAAGTCATATAAGCGGTCATTCTACCCTCATGGATGCGCCAGAAAATTATTCAATGCAGGGAGGTAAGAGTACGGGCGAACTTTTCGTAAGCGACGAAGGGCCAATCAGCGATTTTAAAACACTTCTGGAGTTTTCGGTCATCTCATATTGCGAGGCACTTCCTAAGGATCCCACGCACCCTTTTCTCGTAAATAATCCTGATTCAATTAAGATAACGGCCTGGGGAGTAATTCTAAATGATGGGGCGTACCAAGTGCCGCACATCCACCCTTCAGCTTGGCTAAGTGGGGTTTATTACGTACGACTCCCCAATATTATTAATGCTAACAGTGCCCTCAGTGCTGGATATATCAAGTTCGGCCAGCCCTATTGGGATTTTAAAACTTATGCTGACCTCGAAACCAAACTTATTCGACCGGAGGAAGGACTTATGTTACTCTTTCCTTCCTATATGTTTCACAGCACATTGCCCTTCTCAAGTAAAGAGCACCGCGTAAGTATCGCTTTTGACATATTTCCTTCGAGGTAATAGCGTGGTTTGCCGTGGTTGCAACTATTTGGCTCGTCGGGCTAAAGCTAACTTCGGTCCAATTTTGCGAAGAGCAGCCAAAAGAAACCGCCAAGAACGGGCAACGTTACAGCGAGGATAATCGTCGAAAGTGAAAAAATAATTGGTACCTGAGATTGGTGTGACGCTGTCATGGTCCAGTTGTATATCGGCATAGTTGTCTCGGAGCCACGAAGAAATATTGAACGCAGAAGCTCGTTGAAAGATAGTAGAAAGCCAAAAATTCCTGCTCCGATGATACCGGGCCGCAGAATCGGAAACTCGATGTTCCAAAATCGGCGCCACTTCTTGGCTCCAAGATCCTCTGCAGCCTCCAAAAGTCGATGATCAAACCGCACCGCTATGATCAAGACCAGAAGGAGAGAGAACGGTAGTGCCCATACTAGGTGGCCAATAAAGATTGACCACAGTCCCAACCGCAATTCGAGAAATGATCGTATGAATATGAATAATGCGGCACCCATGGTTAGGCCCGGCACAAAAAGGGGGATTAGCGCAACTAACAAAACGCCACCCGGCTTCCGCAGTCGAGGGATAGCGCGTCCTACCGCCGTTGCGACGATCATGCATACGACAGCCACGATCAACCCTAAAATGACACTTTCATAAAGGGGCTCCCCCCATTTGTTGAATTCACCCAAAAGTTCTCGGTAGTGCTCTGTTGTAAGTGGATACGGAATGCCTGATAGAGGGCGGTCGCTAAAAGACATCACGGCAAGCCAAACGAGCGGTATGTACATCAAAATAATAACAATTAAGCCGAGCCACTTTGCAGTGCTGGGCCATACTGTCCACGCTGCAATGCGGCGCCAAGAAAGTGCACCACCATGGCCAATTTTCCCGTGGGTTGTTATTGAGGACCCGGGGGCTAACTCTGTCATCGTTTCATAGTGTGAAATATGTCTCCAATTGAACCTAATCGACGTGTTGCTAAAATTAGCACAGCGAGAAAGATTACTAGAAGCGCTATTACGAACACAGATAATGCCGCGGCAGTTGGATATTTAAGTTCCCTCATTGCAGCATCAACCGAAGGTCCTAACAGATTAACAAAGCCGCCGCCTAGCATCTCAGGTTCGACCCAAGTAGCCATCAACGGAACCATCGTAAAGACACCGCCCGCAACTATACCTGGAAGTGATAGGGGCAGGATAATACGAAATAGCGTCTGAAGCTTGCTAGCTCCAAGATCTCTGCTAGCCTCAAGGTATTCATCGTCAATTAAAGTTATGACTAGAAATATAGGGAATACCATCGTTGGAAAATAGGGTGCTAGAATTCCAAAATGTACAGCAAATTCAGAAAACAGCAACCACTCGATTGGCTCATTATTCACTCCAGTTTCCATGAGGACAAAGTTTATTATCCCATTTCTACCTAGTATTGCACGCCAAATAATTGTTCGAGAAGAGGGGTCTACGAAAAAAGGAATAGTTAAAAGTGTAATTATAACTGCTTTGGTGACTTTTGATTTACAAACTTTAGCAAGCCAAAGTGCAAAAGGAAAAGCGACTAAAAACTCAATGGCAGTCATTACCAAGACGATACGTAACGTGCGTACGGCGGAAATCCATCGGCCAGAATCGATCAGAGAGTCCCATGTCTTGAATGAGGCGTCGTATACCACTCGGTATTGCTTCATTTCGAAAAAACTATGGGCCACCATAATCAAAAGCGGGACGATAACAATGATCACCCAGACAACTATAAATGTAGGGATGACCCAATCTCGCGAAAATAAGTTGCTGTACCTAGCGCGGAGGCCGACGATTAGGCTCTTTTGGACTTTGTCTGACATCTGGCGTGCAAAAAATCTCCCGGTGCGCAGACCAGCTCAAGCTGGTAGCGCACCGGGATGTGGTCAGTTTGATAGATGTGGTGGGCTAAGCTAAGCGTTCAAGAACCGCTGCCACTCCTCTTCCATAACGGCCGCGTTCGGCGCCGCAGGTTTGCCAAAGAAGGGCTTCTCGAATTTTTTGTTCACCTTCTTCTCTGTCCACTTGAGATTATCAATTTTTTCCTGAGACCAGCCATTCTCCTCAGCGTATTTTATACCTAAGTCCATATTTGGGCCAGCATACCCACGCTGGTCGGCCTGATAGGCTCGATACTCGCCAGTCATGTAGTAGTTCAACATTCTATAAATGTTGTCGACGTTATCGCGCTCAAGTGCTTTGGTGTGCATGTAGGCGCCGTGTCCCCACTTATAGTAGCCTTCGACGGTGAATGCATACATTACCGTATTCGGCCCTAGGATATTATTGGCTTCCTTGGTAGCTGGTTCCCAGCAATTTATCAAATCGATCTCGTGATTGCTCAGGAGTTGTACTTGCTCTTCAAAGGCAGCGTGGAGCGAACGGAACTGTCCGGCCCGTTTACGATCCGCCGCAAAGTCGGCGACAATTCGGGCTTCTTCGCCCGTCATGTTAGCGACGTCTTTGATATCAGCACGACCATGATATTTGAGATAATTAGCGACTTCAGGGCTAGATAAAAGCCAGCTTCGATCTAGCGATACACGACCCTTAGTTTCATCGCTATCCAGCATCATGTGCCAGCCGATCTCATCAAGTCCATTGGGATTGGCACCGATCGATTCAGGAAAATAGCCAAAACTGTCGGCGTTGCCGATTACTGGGACGCCGTATTGCTTGCCGCTGTCATCTTGTAGCAAATCCGTACGCTTCCAGTTGTCGGAGGTGCGGGCCCAGAGATTCAGCTCCGGATGGTCTTCAATTACCTCAGCGTAGTAACCCTGCGGACCCAATATATCCTCAGTGCCACCATCAAAGATGAAGATGTCGTGCGTCTCACCTAAATCGTTAGAGATGACATCTCGCATGAAAACGCCAATATCGGCGTTGGTTCCAGTGAATTCCATCTTTAGTCCGATAGACTTCTCCATGATGCTCCAGTCTTTGAGCTGAGAAGTCGTAACGCCGTAGCCTTTTACTGTTGTAGAGGCGGCGTGAGCCGAAGTCGCTCTCGCGATGGCGCTGCCAGCGGCGACAGCGACAATTCCCGTTGCAGCGGCACCTTTTAGCAATTCGCGACGTGATACGTCGTTTCTTCCTGTCGATTCTGTCATCATCCGTCTCCTTATCGGTTAATGTTCCCGAACCAGCAACACCTCTCCTCCCAGAGAATATATCACTGTTTCCCCGCCACGCGCTTCATGTTCCTGGCATGATTACACAATCTTTTTCGCGCCACCACAAATTAGTAACTTGCGAGACATCAAAGCCGCTGTCCCAGATGCGTGCCTTTATAGCACCGACATCGGTTTCAACGGTCTGGTCTAGATACTTTCCTTTGTAAATCGTTGTGCCGGCGCGACATGAGATTCTATTGGTTTCGGAGCTCGCATGCTCGTCTCCGCACAAAAGATGAACCCGCTCTGCGCGAATCCCAAGAGTTATTATTTCGCCGATAGCGGGAGCGCCGTTACCGCACCAGCGACCGCGCAGCATGTATGAACCGAGTTTAGCGGTTGCCATGCCATTGTTTACTGATTCCAGCGCGCCGCCAAAGAGGTTTTCAACACCCATGAAGTCGGCAACGAAATGGGAGTTCGGGCGGTCAAAAATATCCCGCGGTGGACCTTCCTGGATAATTTTGCCCTCTCGCATGAGGATAATGCGATCACTCATGGTAAGAGCTTCTTCTTGGCTATGCGTGATATAGATGAAGGTCATGGCTAGTTTTTCATGCAGTTCAAGAAGCTCTACTTGCATCTCTAGACGAAGTTTTTCATCGAGAGCGCCGAGGGGTTCATCTAACAGCAAAATAGCGGGCTCAGTTACTAGCGCACGAGCGAGAGACACGCGCTGACGTTCACCGCCGCTCAACTGATGTACGCGGCGCTTATACTTACCTGAGAGGCGGACCAATTCGAGCGCACTATCTGCACGCTGCCGCCTTACTGCAGGGGGCACGCGGCGTACGCTCAGTCCATACTCAACGTTTTCACCGACTGACATGTGGGGAAACAGCGCATAGTGCTGAAAGACAGTGGTGCAATTTCTGTCCGACGCAGGAACGCTTGCGACATCCTCTCCAGCGATTCGAATCACACCAATATTTGTAGGCTTTTCCAGCCCAGAGATAATGCGCAAGAGAGTAGTTTTACCTGATCCGCTCTCACCCAAAATCGTCAGAAACTCGCCTTTTTGAACAGTTAGCGATACATTATCTACCGCGACAACGTCGCCATAACGATGGAGCGCGTCACGTACCTCCAGTATAGGTTGAACATTATCTGCTGGGTCGGTGGAGCTCTCAGTGTGCTGATACGCACGACCCGCCGAGTCGGTCGACACGATCTACTTCCCCTCTTTGCCAGTTTTATCTGATATACCCATTGAACTCTGACAAACAATAATCTTTCGTAGATGCCATTATCACATCTTTGACATTCCTCGCACGATGCTGGAAGAACAGATTCAATGCGAATATTCCTACCGAAAGATATCAGATCGGAATTGGTGGTACAACGGATTATGGCTGAATCTTGACGGGACGGTAAAAAGTTGATGGCAG
>DBZY01000044.1 GCA_002311835.1 Proteobacteria bacterium UBA1148
GCTGTTCAGCCTGAATCAGAGAAGCCTAGCGCTCCGAAAACGACAACAACCTCAGAACCACCAGTAGTGACAACTCCCCCAGCACCTTCAAACACGGAAAATAGTGGGTCTGAGGAGGAATAGACAACTTCCGGAATCACGGCCGTCTCCAGTAGCAGCTCTAGAACCGTCAACCGAGATGAACTAAAAGTCACCGGCCCCGAGTGAGAAACTCCTACCTAAATTAACAATCTAAAGGGGTTTCACGTAGGTGAACCAACAGTCCGAGTGAAGCTTCTTCTACCAAGTCGAGAACTTGCTCGAAACCATGCTTACCACCGAAATATGGATCCGGGACACTTTTTCGACCAAGTTGCGGGGCAAAGTCCATGAACAGTTTAATCTGCTCGTGATGCTCGGGAGGACTTAAATCTAGGAGCAGCGAGTAGTTTTGCTCATCCATTGCGAGCACCATATCAAAGGCTTGAAAGTCATCCTCGGTAATCCGGCGAGCTCTCTGGGTACTGATATCTATTCCACGTTGTTCAGCCGCACGACACGCCCGAGGATCCGGGGGTTCTCCCACGTGATATGCATGCGTACCCGCGGAATCGACATAAATCGAAAATCCAGGCGCCTGTTTATCAAGGATTTTGCGAAACACACCTTCCGCCGTAGGAGAGCGGCAGATGTTGCCCATGCACACGAAAAGTATCCGCATAAATCCCAAAGATTCCATCATCATTACAGATTCTATCTCATTCTAATTAAATCCTATTCCTCTCCCATATCACCAGAAGCCGACAAACTCATTGCACTGATATACTCAAGTCAACACGCATAACCCTAACCGCGAATACATATTTAAATTTAAGGAACCCCCTAATGTACAACGCGACAGCCGATCTAATTCTTCCTACAACGATTATCGGATCACTACCACGCCCAACCTGGTTCACTGAAAATATCGGCTCGGATACTTTCCTGCGATCTATGATGAACTCTCGCTATCGCGAACAGTATACCGACGCGGTCGCTGTGCACCTGCGTAATCAGGAAGTTGCTGGTCTGGATATCTGTACAGACGGCGATGCCCACTACGACGAAGAAGTGGGGGGTCAGAGTTGGACTAGCTACCCCTTGTTTCATATGGACGGGTTTGATAAAAAAAACCCTCAGCCAACCGTCATGCGAACCGGTGGAGTTGGCTTTCCCATGGGGCACATACTCCATGACTACCTCGAAGCGAGAATCATGCCTCAAGTGATCGGCCCCATCGGCCGGGGTGATCTGCAATACACAGCAATGTGGAAGACCGCTCAGAGAATGACGAAAAAACCAGTGAAGTTTGGGACAATCACACCAGATATTCTGTCGGCTGCAGTTGACGACCGGTATTACAAGGATCCCATAGAACGCCTCATGGCTCTAAGCAACGCTATAAATGAAGAACTCATGGAACTTGCCGAAGCAGGCTGTCCAGTCATACAACTCGAAGAACCATCAATCCATATGATTCCAATACGCGGAAAAGTGTTCGGTAAACTTGATATGGGAGATATGGCTGAGGTCTTCGACAACACAACTAGAGGTCTAAGAGACAAAACGGAAATCTGGTGTCATACCTGTTGGGGGAGCCCCTCGCAACAGCGTATGTTTAAAGAAGTTCAAAGCTACGAACCAGCGCTGGAATTCTATAATCAAATCGATGCGGACGTAGTCACATTTGAATCCTGTAGCTCAGGAATGAGAGATATACCCGCAATTGGTAAAATCGTCACAGAGAAAAAAATCGCGATTGGGATGATTGATCATCATTCATTGCAAATCGAACGCCCTGAGGAAATTGCAAATAACATCCGGGAAACGCTAAAACACATTCCGGCCGAACGCCTTATCCTCTGTTCTGATTGTGGGATGGGTCGAGAAGGCATGAGCCCTCGTCATGCACGCTATAAGATGACATCACTCGTGCAGGGAACAAATATAGTCAAACGGGAGCTTGGGCTACCCGAGGCACCTTGTTTAGCTGCGGATGGACGTTACTCGCTGGTACCGACGGAGTGACCTGTTAGCTGCTGACGCACACTTTGAAGATCCTGCATAGTATCTACCCCTCTCGGGGAATCCTCGCAAGCAACTGCGACCCGAATGGAGAAACCAAGCCATAACGCTCGAAGTTGTTCCAACCGTTCTTCAATCTCAGCTGGGCACGGCGGCTCTGCAGCTAGCGCGTTTAGAGCCCAAACATGGTAGGCGTAAATTCCAATATGGCGTAAACCGATAGACATATGACCACCCTTTGACCAACATCCGCTGACCAACTCTGGTGACCAAGGAATAGGCGCGCGACTAAAGTAGAGAGCCCGACTGTTACAATCCAAAACTACCTTAACTACATTCAAGTCTTCCCACTCGTCATTAGATGTAATCGGAGTGACTAATGTCGCCAATGCTGCATCAGCATCTGCTTCAAGCAAGTCACCAACTTGGGTAACTAACGCCGACGGTATAAGAGGTTCATCACCCTGCACATTAACCACGATGTGGTCATCAGACCATCCGAATTTCTCTGCAAGTTCGGCAATACGATCAGTACCACTTTGATGACTCTCTTGAGTTAATTCGGCACGCGCGCCGAACTGTGAACATGCTTGGATAATACGCTCATCGTCGGTAGCAACGATGACCTCAGCTGCACAACTCGCTTGAGCCTGCTCGTAAACCCATTGAATCATTGGCCGTCCCCCAATATCGGCTAACACTTTTCCCGGCAGACGATTGGAGTCATACCGTGCTGGGATGACGACAGTGAAATCGGATGACACTCTCAAAGCTCCCTAAGTACGCGACGCATTAGACGCTCGCCATCATCGGCGTCAAATACTAATTTTATCGGAACACACCACACATTTTCGTGAGCGAAGCGCCGACACTTAACCGCGTCCTTCTCAGTTACGAGAACGGGGTGGGCATCGTCAAACTTGAGATCTTCGCTACTCAGATTTGCATGATCAGGCCAAGGGTGTGGCAACACATGAATTTCAGCATCTTCTAATAGATTAAAAAATCTCTGCGGATTACCAATTCCTGCAACAGCGTGAACTTTAGTATCGTGGAATTCCTCTAGCGATTTCTGAGCCGATCCTGCGACCTGGTAGAGGCGTTGCACCACTGGCTGCGCTCTAAATGCACCTGTATGGCACCAACCCCCCCCATTGATGACGATGGCATCAACTTTGGCGATACGGCCCTTAGGCTCTCGCAAAGGCCCCGCAGGCAGACAAAACCCATTTCCCAAACCTCTCTCTCCGTCAATCACTGCTATCTCCATTGTGCGGTCAAGCGCGTAGTGCTGTAGTCCGTCATCCGCTAACAACACATCAACTTGACCCGTAGCAGCCAATGATTGGGCAGCGGCAGTCCGATCTGGACCGACTATCACAGGGCAGCCTGTCGCACGAGCAAGCAGTACGGGTTCATCTCCCACCAAAGCAGGATCACTGTTGGTATGGACCCGTTGAGGCCACTCCTTGGCACTACCACCATAACCACGACTGACAATACCAACGCGGTACCCCCGCGACTGCAACTCCCCCGCTAACCAGATAACCAAAGGTGTTTTTCCAGCACCTCCCACCGTAATGTTCCCAACAACGATGACAGGAAGGGATAACTTAGTTACTGGCCTAATTCCAACCTGGAAGATTACTCGCCGGATTCCCATGGCAGCCCTGTAGAATACTCCGAGCGGCCATAGGAGCCACTTTAGCGGATTGGGATGATACCAAGTCCAATCAAAAATTCGCATCAGGATCGGTTGCACCCGAGTGCCCCTAGTCCACGAACTGCATTCGATAGAGGCTACTGTAAACCCCACCCTTGGCGATCAGTTCCTTGTGCCCTCCCTGCTCAACCACAACCCCTTTCTTTAAAACGATAATGCGATCAGCATTTTCAACAGTGGATAACCTGTGGGCGATCACCAACGTTGTACGGCCTACCATTAACCTCTCCAATGCACCCTGTATCTGCCTCTCTGATTCGCTATCCAGCGCGGATGTGGCCTCATCTAGAATCAAAACTGGAGCATTTTTGAGAAGTGCTCTTGCAATGGCAATTCTTTGTCGTTGCCCACCAGACAGAAGCGTGCCGTGCTCACCAACCCGAGAGTTCAAACCATTCGGTAGTTCGGCCGCAAACTCTGTCACGTAAGCCGCCTCAGCGGCTGCTTCAACGGCCGATTTTGGCGAATCGGTTAACATTCCATAGGCAATATTGTTAGCAATCGTGTCATCGAAAAGTACTACGTCCTGACTCACAAGACTGATCTGACGCCGTAGATCCTTCAGTCGATAGTCGCGAACACTCATACCATCTAAAAGTACGTCACCACCGTCCACGTCATAGAATCTGGGCAACAGTCCAACCAAAGTAGACTTACCACCACCAGAACGGCCGACAATTGCGATTGTCGTTCCTGATGGTACTGAAAAGCTAACATCATTGAGGACACGTCCTTTGTTCTCATCGTAGGTAAACGAGGCATTCCGAAACTCTATATCTCCGCGAGCGCGTTCAAGAAGTTTTGTACCTGTATCCGACTCAGCAGGCTCATCCAAAGTTTCGAAAAGTGTCGTGCCTGCAGCAACACCTCTTTGAAGCGCTGCATTAATGTTAACGAGTCGCTTCAAAGGAGTCAGCGTTAATCCTACCGCGCCAAGAAATCCCATGAACACGGCCGCATCCATATTTGGCACCAGCGATTCTGAAAAAGCGACTACAGTCATGCCTGCAACGGCAATGGTTAAAGTGTATTGCGTCAGAGCATCTCCGCCCACCCGAGTAGCCACAAGCTTCATATACTGCTTTCGATTACGCTCATTGATTTCCGCAAACTGGCGTTGTTGATAGTCTTGACCTTCGAACACTTTAACAATTCGATGACCGGATAACGCCTCCTCTGTGACTCGGGTAGCATCGCCCATAGAGGTCTGAATACGCATGCCATAACGCCTGAAAGCCCTACTCATGATGGAAATTAGACCTCCAACAACTGGTGCAGCGATCGCGACCACTGCTGTAAGCAAAGGGCTGAAATAGATCATTGCTACCAGCAATACAATAATAGTTAGTGAATCTCTTACTGCAACAACCACGACGCTTGATATTGCTTCAGCTACCTGTTCTGTGTTGTACGTGAGTTTCGATATCAGCGTTCCCGAGGATGTCTTATCGTAATAACTAGCCGGTAGCTCTGTGTAATGCCTAAAAACCTCTGCGCGCAGATCTAGAACAACAGATCTCCCGAGCCAACTGAGTCCATACACAGCAACAAAATCAGCAGATCCTCGTACGGCGAAAGTAACCAACATCATAAGAGGTATAAACCAGGATCCGCCAGTGCGCCCTTCTTCTTCTAAAGTCTGAACAATCTGGCTCAGGAGAAATGGAAAGTACGCGTTGGTACCTGCAACGAGAATCATCGCAACAAACGCACCCGGAACCACCTTCCAGTGTGGGATCACGTACCGAAGTAAACGTTTATAGACCGTGGCGACGTGAGATTGAGAGTGCGGCATATGCTCAGGGAGCCGGTATGGTTACCGTGGAGATATTAATTTCGGTGAATCCTAACTGCCTCACAACATCCATTGCAGTGACAACATTCTGATGCGTCGCTTGAGCGTCTGCTCTAATAAAGACAGATAATCCATCATTGCTTCCGACGAGCATCTCGATTTCCGAGAGAAGAGTACGGCGCAAATTGTTAGCTAGTGGACGACCATTCACTAAGTACACTCCAGTTTCTGTGATGGATATTTCCAACACTTCTACCGCCGACGATATAAACTCTGCACCGATCTCTGCTTGAGGGAGGCGTAAACTTATATCTGCTTCACGAACGAAGCTAGTAGACATCATAAAGAAAACCAGAAGTAAAAAAACAACGTCTATCAAAGACGTTAAGTTAATTTCAGGCTCTTCTTTCGAACCGCTTCGGAGATTCATTAGCTATAACTTCTAGACTCTGATGTTGCAGCAAGGCCTCAAGAAACTTCATCGCCTCCTTCTCCATGTGTACTACAAGACTATCCACTCTGCCACGAAGATATCGATAACCGATAAGAGATGGGATGGCTACGGTTAAACCGGCAGCTGTTGTGATTAGCGCTTCTGAAATACCGCCTGCCAGAATACCTGGGTTACCAACCCCATTCGCGGTAATAGCCGCAAATACCTTCACCATACCGATCACTGTACCAAGTAGTCCAAGGAGGGGTGAAATTACCGCAATAGTCCCCAACGGATTGAGATAGCGTTCCAACTCGTGCACAACGTGCCGCCCAGTATCCTCAATACTCTCTTTAGCAATCTCCCTACTGGTATCTCTATTCGCTAGTCCAGCAGCGAGCACCTGGCCCAGAGGAGAGCTTTGATGAAGTATCTGTAGATGTTCCGGGTCCAGCTGATCAGCCTTGACCCACTGCCACGCTTGAGCTGTGAGGTCTTGTGGAAGAACCCGCTTTTGCTGAAACGTCCAGAGCCTCTCCATAATGATGGCCGCCGCCACAATAGAGCATACGATGATGGGTAGCATCAACCAACCGCCAGCTTGGACAATCTCCAACATGTAGTACTCTCAACTCAGCAATAAGCCGCCAAACTATAACGCGCCCAGTCTGAGCCGACAACGCCACATACTACAAAGGTAAATACCTGTGCACAGCATCATTTTTGGGGCATTAAAAATGCCATAGGCTGATATATGACTGGTAGCACGAAATTACCGCGCGTATTGACAGCCCTTACAGGAAAAAGTAGAGATATCTTAGGTTAAGATAATCTTTGACGGATCATTATCTATACCGACGGCAGACTGCACTACATGGGGCAATGATGTAATTGCCTATAATAAGCCACGTTTAAGAAGGTTGTGAGCCATAAGTTCCCCGCCGCGCGGGCAAGCCTTACAAGCAATGAATTACGCCAGCGTCTGCAATATTCCATCCTTCAACTCCAAAACTTTATCCATACGAGCAGCAAGATCCAGATCGTGCGTTACTACAACAAGGCTCGTGCCTAGACTCGAATTTAGCTCTAACATAAGTTCAAAGACTCGTTCCCCGGTAGGACGATCAAGGTTACCTGTAGGCTCGTCTGCAAGCACAACCGCTGGACGAGTAACCAAAGCTCGGGCAACCGCGGTCCGCTGACGTTCCCCACCAGATAGTTGTCCAGGACGGTGCTCCAACCTCTCTTCAAGACCCACGCGTCCGAGAAGCGCGGCTGCTTTTTCAGTGGCTTTCTGAGGGTTAACACCACGCACGAGTAACGGCATAGCAACATTCTCCAATGCCGTGAACTCTGATAACAAATGATGAAATTGATAGACAAAACCCAGAGCACGATTCCTAAGCGCACCTTTTTGGCTGTTACTTAGCTCAGTCATAGCTTCCCCAGAAACCCAGACCTCCCCTGCTGTAGGTTCATCTAAGCCGCCAAGTAATTGTAGTAAAGTACTCTTCCCTGACCCAGAAGCACCTACTATCGCAAGTCTTTCACCCGGCTCGATATCAAGATCGACGCCCCGCAACACCTCTAACCGCCGATCAGCTTCATCAAATGCTTTTACTAAGCCTCGAACTCGAAGCACAGCAGTATCAGTTGCAAGAAACTCACTCATAACGAAGAGCTTCCACCGGAGGTTTTCGCGAGGCGCTGATCGCAGGATAGAGTGTTGCCAGAATGGAAAAGAAGATAGCGAAACCCCCAATCTTAACAACCTCTGAAACTCTAACCTGTGCAGGTAAATCGCTGATGAAATAAATCTCCTCGGCTAACAGATCAATACCTAAAAAGCCTTCTGCAAATATAATGAGGTTGCCCAACTGAGTGGCAACTAAAACACCGAGTAACAGACCGAGCACCGTCCCGATCACACCGATTATCGTACCTTGCGTTGCAAACATGGTAAGAATACTCCTCCCAGTTGAACCAAAGCTCTGCAAAATGGCGATGTCTCCGCGCTTGTCGCGCACTACCATAATTAATGTAGACACAATGTTAAAGACAGCAACCACAATAACCATAGAAAGGATGACAAACATAATAGACTTCGTTATCTGGATAGAGCGGAAGAAGTTACTGTGCTGACGACTCCAGTCACTAATATAGAAACCACCCCCAAGCTCCAAGGCAAACTCCTCCGAAATTTGTCCAGCCAAAAAAATATCTGTTGCGGCCAGTCGCAGCCCCGTTGCCTCACCACCGGTGCGAAACAAGAGTGCGGCGTCGTTCAGGTTCACGTAGATCAAGCCTCGATCGTATTCATACATGCCAGCATCGAACACTCCAGAAATTTCAAAACGCCGCATACGTGGGACAATCCCTGCCGGTGTTACCCGACCCTCGGCCAACATGAGCACAAGAGAGTCTCCGACGCTCACACCCAATTCCTCAGCTAGGCTAGTACCAATTAGAGTTCTGAAGCTACCTGCTTCCATCAATTCAAGACTCCCCTCCTGTAACAACTCCGCAATCATCGAAACATCCCGCTCCAGTACGGGATCGATGCCACGTACGCTAACTCCGGCCAACCTCTCACCTACAATGACCAGTCCCTGACCCTCTATGTACGGCGCTGCTCCGATAATATCTGGCCTCTCCAACGCGCGCTCCCGAAGAGTTGGCCAGTCCTCTAGCGGTTCATCGATCCCACTGATCGTTGCGTGGGATACGATACTCAAAATTCTCTGCTGTAATTCGTTCTCGAAACCATTCATGACAGAAAGCACAACGACTAATACCGCGACGGCGAGACAGATTCCCATCATAGAAACCAGAGAAATAAATGATATAAAACCATTCTTACTATGAGAGCGCAGATAACGCAGAGCTATTGAGATTTCGTAGGGCTGCTTCAGCATTACTCGTACCTCAGAGCCTCTGCCGGCGCTACTGCTGCTGCTCGGCGCGACGGGTAGATCGTGGCAATCACAGCAACGAGAAATGCGAGTATCGATATGATTACCACATCCATTAAATGGACTTCCGACGGAATCTCAGTAACGTAATAGACATCACCAGGCATAATCTGAAAGTTAAATGTGAGTTCAAGCCAAGGCACAATCGTTTCAACGTTGAGGGCCAATACAATACCAAGCGCGACTCCAATCAATGTCCCGGCGAACCCCAACAGCGAACCCTGTACCATGAACACCCGGGCAACTTGAGCAGGCGCAAGACCATAAGTACGCAAAATTGCAATATCCTTTTGTTTATCGGTTACTACCATCATAAGAGAAGCAACTATATTGAAAGCTGCTACCGCCACGATAAGCAGCAACAGCAACGCCATCATGGTTTTCTCAATTCTGATAGCACGAAAGTAATTGCTATTCTCAAGCGCCCAGTCAGAGTACTCGTATGAGGATTCCGTGCTGCCAATCCCATTCCGTAGTTGACTGACTGCTAGCGGATTCTCTAAATGAATCGCAAGACTCTCTACTCGACCGTTGAGCCCTTTAAGTTGACTTGCGTCACTCAAATGCACCAGTGCAAGGCGGGCATCATGATCCTGAATCCCTGCCTCAAAAAGGCCGCTTATAAAGAAACTACTCAGACGAGGCATAAGACGACCATTCTCGACCTGAGGTACCAGAAGATTGATACGGTCACCAATACCGACCCCTAAATTTAGAGCTAGAGTTCTACCAAGAACTATCCGACGAGCGTTCTCTTCAAGATCAACTAAACTGCCGATCCTAAGGAAACGCTCGAGCTCAAAAATATTGGTCTCCTCGGAAGGCAGGATCCCGCGTACGATCACAGGACTGAGATTAGAACCTGACCCTAGCATCCCTTCTAAAGAGATGAAGGGCGAGACTCCCACGACACCAGGCTGCTCCATTATCTGTGTACGAACACCCTGCCAATCTGCAAAACCCGTACCGGGTTGCGATAGGCTCGCATGAGCAGTCATGCTTAGAAGTCGGGTTCGCAATTCTGTTTCAAACCCGTTCATTACTGACAGTATTACGATTAGGGCGGCAACACCCAAACCAATACCCAGCAACGAGGCTAAACTAATAAACGAGAGAAAACCTCTATGCGCACGGTCCTGTACGTAGCGTAAACCAATAAAACATTCAAGGGGACGAAACATCGCCAGCATTAAAGCACAGCAACTGCGGTTAGTCGTGTGGGCTTAAGTCTACCAGGAGCTTCCGCTCTAAACTCACGCCCTGAACCTTAACCGATGCGCCCAACGCATAAACTTCAACACCCGCCTCAACAGCACACCTAAGAGCCAGTCCATAGGCAGGATCAATTTCATCAGCTGGTCTGACACTCTCAACATCAGCTCTCTGAACGCAAAAACACAATGCCCCGCGGAGCCCTTTCTCTACCTGTCTAGATAGTTCTTCAACGTGCCGGGTCGCTCGAGTGCTTACCGCATCCGGAAAGAACCCACAACCATCATCCACCGCTGCAGTGACGTTTTTGACCTCCAGGTAACAGTCCGGTTCACTAGGAGACCCGCTTAACAGAAAATCGAGCCGAGATCGGGTCCCTTCAAGTTTTACCTCACGACGAATTTGATCATAGTCTTTAAACTCGGGGATAAGGCCATGCTCCAACGCCTCGGCTACAAGAGCATTACTACGTCCGGTATTGATACCAACAAGCACCGATTCCCTCACCTCCACCAATTCCCAGCCCATTGAGTATTTGCGAGCCGGGTTGTTTGAGGGCAACAACCACACAGTGGATCCGGGTACCTGGCATCCCAACATGGATCCGGTATTCGGACAATGAACCGTGGTTTTGCTACCGTCGGCTAGGACCACATCTGCCAGAAAACGCTTGTAACGTCGAACCAACTTTCCTTCAATTAATGGAATATCAAATTTCATAAATAACAATAGGTTATAAAAATATTCTCCACACCTTGGCACAGATCTCAGTGAGTCGCTTATTCCAGGTTTGGATATATCATCCACACCGTAATGACATCGCAAAAACCGCTTGGAAAACAGCGATCATTTTAGCGCCTTAAACACACCACACACAGCTGTCCGAATGATATTGCCTGGTGTGGGATAATTCCGCCTTTGCGCAGAGCGTAGCATTCAAAGGACACGGATTTGCCCATCTTCCGGCTACCCGTCCCGACGGCACCAGACTCGGGATTGATTCAGTGGGGGCAGCTTTATGGGTCAGCCCAAGGTCTTGCCGTGGGCTATGCGCTTGAAACCCATCCCAATCCTGTCTGCATCATTACCGAATCCGCCTCAGCTGCAAATCGTTTAAAACTCGAGCTTGATTTCTTTTCACCACAATCGGAAGGACTACGCTTCTCCGACTACGAAACTCTACCTTACGATGCCTTCTCCCCGCCCCAGGATCTGCTGGCAGAACGGCTGTCCGCACTCTATAAGCTTGCGATCGGGGATCAAAAAGTCCTGATCGTTAATGCACAAGCTCTGCTTACTCGATTGCCGCCCCCTGATTTCGTCTGCACACGATCCATAATGCTCAAGATTGGTGATCATCTCAATATAACAGTCTTGAGGAAACGTCTTGTCAACCACGGTTACCTGCATGTAGAACAAGTACTAGATCCCGGGGATTTTGCAGTCCGAGGCTCTCTAATCGACATATACCCCACCGGAGCAAACCATCCTGTCCGCATCGATCTCTTTGACGAGGAGATTGAGAACCTAAGGATCTTTGATCCACATACCCAACTCAGCACGGGCGAGATTCAGAATATACGCGTACTGCCTGCTCGAGAGTTTCCCTTTGACTCAGTTGCTATTCGTGAATTTAGAGAACGGTTTAGAGATCACGTGCCGGGTGATCCTAGCCGTTCATTAATTTATCGAAATATCTCCGAAGCGCAGTTACCTGCAGGCATTGAGTACTACCTTCCATTGTTCTTTAACTCCACTGCATCTCTATTGGACTATTTCCCGGGCAATACCCTGATGATCGTAGTTGAAGATGCTATGGCTTCATTAGATTCAGGCTGGACTCTTATACAGGAACGCTATGAGCAGCTTGGCGAAGATATCGAACGACCAATTCTATCTCCGGCAATGGCATTCTGGACACCAGCGGAACTTCGAGCTGGCATCTCCCGTTTTTCAAAACTCATGCTCACTAGTCGAAAAGTCGAAGTAACAGATAAGAAACACTTCAACGCGGGAACTGCGCACCCGCTAAGCTCAGTGGATGCCGAACAACAGGACCCTATTTCCAGATGGCTAGAAAGCGAAACTGATTTTAAAACTCTCCTTGTAAGCTCATCTCCAGGACGCCGAGAAATTCTCTCGGAACTCCTCAATGGTCGCGGGCTCACGCCCTTTCCCATTAACAACTGGCAGGACTTCTTACAGACTAAGCAAGCGTTGTGCCTCGCTGTTGGCGAATTCGAAACAGGAATGATTCTGCCAGACAGCTCTTTGCGGCTGATCACGGCCGAGCAACTCGGTCTCGATCGGCCTCGACAACACAACCGTCGTCGCCGAAGGAGCAGGGATCCAGATGCTATCGTTCGAGAACTAACAGACCTACGAGTGAGCGCCCCGGTAGTACACGAAGAATATGGTATTGGTCGATACCTAGGGCTCGTAAACCTTGTGGTCGACGGCGTGCTGACGGAGTTTCTTCTTCTTGAGTATGCAGGCTCCGATAAGCTTTACGTACCCGTACACAGCCTGCACTTGATAACTCGTTACACGGGCGCATCTCCGGAGCAGGCGCCATTACACCGTCTTGGGTCAGACCAATGGCTGAAGGCCAGACGCAAAGCAGTGAAACAAGCGCGTGACGTAGCAGCGGAGCTCTTGGCTCTTTATGCGCAAAGAGCTGCTCGACAGGGAATTGCCTTTTCATTCTCAGAAGAACTCTATCAACGTTTCACGCTGGAATTTCCCTTTCAAGAAACCGACGATCAGATAACCGCTGTACAAGAGACTCTTGATGATCTGCTGAGTTATACCACTATGGATCGAGTAATCTGTGGTGACGTTGGTTTTGGCAAGACAGAGGTCGCATTACGCGCAGCATTTGTTGCGGTGCATGCGGGCTACCAGGTCGCACTACTCGTACCGACGACACTACTTGCACAACAACATCATCGGACCTTTGCGGACCGTTTCGCCAAGTGGCCAGTTCGTGTCGAGTTATTGTCAAGATTCAGGAACAGCAAAGAAAGCCGTGAGGTAATCAAAGGCTTATCTAATGGAACCGTAGACATTGTCATCGGCACTCACAAACTCCTTAGCAGCAGTATTCAATTCAAGCAACTCGGCCTCACTATTGTCGATGAAGAGCACCGTTTTGGCGTTAGGCATAAGGAACAACTCAAGAATCTGCGTGCAGAAGTCAATATGCTGACGCTAACTGCAACACCAATCCCTAGGACTTTAAACATGGCGCTGGGAGGTCTGCGTGATTTATCGCTAATCGCTACGCCCCCCGCAGATCGACTTTCGATAAAAACGTTTATAGGAGAGTGGAGTGATTCATCGATTCGTGAAGCTACCCTGCGAGAGCTTCGCCGTGGCGGACAAACGTATTTCGTTCACAACCGCGTAAAAGATATCACTAACATTGCCGAAAAATTGAAAAAATTATTACCTGAGGCAGAGATTAGGATTGCTCATGGGCAAATGACAGAACGGAAGCTCGAACATGTCATGCTCGACTTCTATCATAGAAAATTTAATGTGCTGGTGTGTAGCACGATCATTGAGAGCGGAATCGACATTCCCACTGCTAATACCATCATCATCAATCGTGCGGATCGGTTAGGACTCTCCCAGTTGCACCAACTGCGCGGACGTGTTGGCCGATCCCACCATCAAGCCTATGCGTATCTGATCGCCCCACCTACTCAAGGACTGACGCCCGATGCTACTAAACGACTTGAAGCAATTGAAGCATTAGAAGAATTGGGCTCAGGCTTCACGCTGGCCACCCATGATTTAGAGATTCGAGGCGCCGGTGAACTCCTTGGTGAGGAACAAAGTGGACAAATACAGGCCATTGGCTTTGCTCTCTATAACGACCTACTGGCAAGAGCTGTAACGTTATTACAGGAGGGTAATGAACTAGAATTAGAACCCCAACTTAAACATGGAGCGGAGATCGAGATCGGCTTACCCGCACTGTTCCCTGAAAGCTATATGCCAGATGTACACATGCGGCTCGTTCACTACAAGCGGATCGCTAATGCTGGCTCTGAAGAGGCCCTGCGTGAACTTCAAGTAGAACTCATCGACCGTTTCGGGCTCTTACCACCCTCCGCACGTACCCTATTCGAATTAACTCGACTCAAACTTATTGCGCAGTCATTAGGCATCAAGAAAATTCGTGCTGGAGACACGGGCGCTACATGTGAATTCGAAGAAAATGCGGTAATCGATCCTATCCACCTAGTAGGTCTAGTTGAAGATGATCCAGTATCTTTCCGATTAGATGGCCCATTCAAGCTATGCATCAAATGGGCACTCAACTCCGATGAGGAACGCCCAGCAGCCGTGAGTAAGTTACTCACCCGTCTTGGTGCTACTGATCAAGATTCAGCAGCAGCGTAACAGCTATCAGTTCCCAAACTCGGGGGGACGCTTCTCCACAAATGAATTGATAGCCTCCTGACCATCTCTTGACTGGGAGGTCTCCGCCATCACCTCAGTAGCTAATTCATAGGCGCCGACCGTATTGAGGTCCATTTGACTATACAAAGCTTGCTTTCCTTTCGCTTTGGAGTAACCGCTACCCCGAGTTGCACGTTGGAGTAATGCACGTGTTTCAGTGGCGACGTCCGGGTCCGGCACAACCCGATTAACCAACCCCCACTCAGCAGCAGTCTGAGCATCAATCGAATCACCAGTGAGCAACATTTCCAGCGCGCGTTTTCGGCCCACTGCACGTACGAGCGCAACACCCGGTGTATGGCAAAACCAGCCTCCGCCACCACCTGGCATTTGAAAATGTGCAGATTCTCCCGCTACGGCAAGATCACATGAAGCCACAAGTTGACAGCCAGCAGCCGTCGCAAGACCTTCCACCTGCGCAATCACAGGCTGGGGAATCCTTTGGAGCAGTTGCATTAAATCACCACAGATCCCGAGAAGCTGTTTCATCTCATCCAAATTGCGGTTGTGCATATCATTAAAATCATGTCCAGACGAGAATACGGGTCCCTCGGCTGCAAGTATGACACCCCGGGCATCACCCTCCGCAATGTTCTGGAATGCGTCCAAAAGCTCTCGTAAATGCTCCTCGGATAGAGAATTACGGCGGCGCGCACGGCACATAGTGACCGTCGCAAAACCATCCATCTCTTCCAAAGTAATATGTTCATAGCCCATAACTTTTCTCTATATTATCTTTCCCGTCGCTACTAGTCAGAGCCCAACCTAAAAAACAGAATGATAAAAATCAGCGCGTACGAGAGCTTGCCCCAAATGTAACTGAAAACTGAATCGGCTCGCCCGCACGCTCAATAATAACGGTACTCTCCTCACCCGGCCTTACTTCCCGCAGGACAAACATGAGATCGTAGATGTCGCGCACTTCGCGACCGGCCAACTCTATAATCCGGTCTCCTCGCTGAAGTCCGGCTTCGTCTGCCGGACCTCCGGCACGTACACCCGATAGAAGCATGCCTGGGCGGTTGTCAGGCGAACCCGTGTAGTCAGGAATAGTACCTAGGGAGGCACCGTAGCCACGAATATCACCTATGGGAGCAGGGGCCTCTGACTCTCTGTAAGTCAAACCATCCAATGCCGTCAGATCGGTTGCAAGTTCGGCCACCAGGTTAGCAATGCGCACGCCCCCAGCTGCGTTGATGAGTGCTGAGTCATCGGATGGTTTGTGATAATCCTCATGGGTGCCTGTAAAAAAGTGGAGGACCGGGACGCCGGCAGCGTAGAACGGCATTTGATCCGAAGGGCCATACCCGTCGCCACCCAGTTGACAACTAAGTGTCAGTGCGTTGCAGATCGGTTTGACGATCAAGTCCCACTCCTCGGCTGATTCACTCCCCAAAACTGAAACCCGATTGTTCCGAAGTCTCCCGACCATATCCATATTGAGCATAGCCACCAAGTCTGCCGGTGCGGTGCCCGGAAGCGGCGTGCGGATGAAGTAGCTTGATCCAAGAAGGCCAGCTTCCTCCCCAGTGAAGGCGACAAACACGACATCACGGCTGAGTTCATCTCTCCGCGCTGATAGTATGCGTGCCGCCTCTAGCAGAGCTGCTGTGCCAGAAGCATTATCGTCTGCACCGTTATGGGGTTCATCCAGCCCCGGTGCAAGAGAAGCCTGACCACCAAACCCAAGGTGATCGTAGTGGGCGCCCAACAGCACGGCCCCTGGTAGTTGTTCAGGTGCCGTGAGTCGCCCTACTATGTTGTGTACCTCACGGGTATGTTCGATCAATTCGGAAATGAGTCCGACTTGATGCGCCCCAGTGAGAAGCTGTTCCGCCCAAACCCGCTTGAGCACCGCCACAGGAATACCAGCACTGCCCTGTGAATCAACACGCAGTCTCAGGAGTGGGGGCTCACTCCCCCTTTCACCATCGAACGGCAAGTCGGCTACCAACATACCGACCGCACCATGTTCGCGAGCCGT
>DBZY01000099.1:0-13537 GCA_002311835.1 Proteobacteria bacterium UBA1148
CATGGATGGGCTGGTCCATTGGACACTGGGAAGGGAACACATTGGTGGTCGAGGTAACAGATCAGACAGAACTGACCTGGTTCGACCGGGCGGGGAACTTTCACAGCGACGCGCTGCGGGTGACAGAGCGTTATACACCGATCACACCAAATCATCTGCATTATGAAGCGCTGATTGAGGATCCGAATGTATTTACGCGTCCGTGGACAATCAGCATGCCGCTGTACCGTCGGATGGAGCCGAACGCTCAGCTCCTGGAATTCAAATGTATCGAGTTTGCCGAAATGTTCATGTATGAGCATCTTCTCGAGTCTTCAAGCGACTGAGGAGATCGGCGAGCAGGAGGTTTCAGATGAACGCTAGAACCATCACATCACGATTCGCGCTTACGAGCGGGTTACTGCTGGGAATGCTGGCCCAGCTCCCAGCCACCGCGCAGGAACCGGACCACTGGACGCCGGATCGCACAGCCTGGGGTGATCCCAACCTGCAGGGTGTCTACACGTTCTCTACTCTAACGCCTCTGGAACGACCCGAGACGCTCGGAGATAAAGCAACCTACACCGCGGAGGAGCTGGCCGAGGCCGAACTCCAATCCAACATCCGACCCACAGTCGAGGAATCGCCTATAGAGGGGAACGAGTACAACGCCTTCTGGACATCTAATGAGAAGGGGCGGCTGGTCGCACGCACCTCGCTAATCGTTGACCCCCCCAACGGGCGCCTGCCCCCGCTGACGGAACACGGACAACAAATTTATGACGAAAGGGCTGCCGAGCTCGCTTCACGACAGGTGGGCGAGGAGCCTTTAATCTACACGCTCTACGACACCTGGCTGGACCATCCAACGTACACCCGGTGCGTGGCACGCCCGATGCCACGTGTCCAACAAGGCTATAACCACGGGCTTCAGATCCTGCAGACGCCCGGATACGTGGTCATCTACTACGAAAGCATGCACGATACGCGATTCATACCCCTTGACGGGCGTCCGCATATCGACTCGAGCATTCGCCAATGGAACGGGGACGCCCGTGGACATTGGGAAGGAGATACGCTCGTCGTGGACTGGCGAAACTTCACGGACAAGCAGGATTTTTGGGACATGAGTCTACCCCAGGGCAACATGCGCTTCGTGGAGCGGATCACGAAGGTCGACGAGAACACTATCGATTACGAAGTGACCGTGCACGATCCGACGACATGGACCCAGCCGTGGACACTCGTCGTTCCGTGGCGGGCGGACGATCCGAATTATCAGGCCCCGGTGGATCTCTACGAGTTCGGCTGCCACGAAGGCAACTACCGGATGATGGACAACTCGCTCAAGGGTTCCCGGGTTCTGAGAGAGACCAACACTGTGCCTAAGTAGGCAGAGGAGAATTTAAAATGAATTCTCGATTTTTTACACTGACAGCGGTGTTATTGGTTGGATCTTTACTACAAGCACCTGCGACTTCCCAAGTTTTGGGGGCATCTGAGGATCGATCAATCCAAGAATCAGTATCAGAGTGGCTTCCAAGCCGCACGGCATGGGGTGACCCAAATCTTCAGGGAGTGTACACGTTCTCTACCACGACCCCGCTCGAACGGCCCGAGGCGCTCGCGGACAAGGAAACATACACCGAGGCTGAGTTGGCCGAGCTAGAAAGACAAGCTGCTCTTAGGATTACGACCGAACGTGACGCTGTGCTCACCCAGGCGGAGTTTGGAACGGAAATCGTGGCGTATAACAACTACTGGACTTCAAATGAGAAGGGGAGATTGACTGAACGCACGTCGCTAATCGTAAATCCGGTCGATGGGCGCAAACCACCGCTGACTGAACAGGCACGAAGAATTCAACAAGAAATCGCTGCTGAACTGGCAACAAGACAGGTCGGAGAATCACCTTTTGTATACACACTGTATGACACTTGGGAGGACCATCCCCTGTTTACCCGTTGTCTTGCGCGCCCGATGCCGCGAATTGGGCAATCCTACAATCATGGCCTTCAGATACTGCAAACCCCTGGCCACGTCGTGATCTACTACGAAAGCATGCACGATGCCCGTATTATCCCGCTAGATGGAAGCCCACATCTCGATCCAAGTATCCGCCAATGGAATGGAACCTCTCGTGGCCACTGGGAAGGCGATATACTCGTCATTGATTGGCGCAATTTCACCGACAGACAAAATTTCCAAGGATCACCCCAAGGCAATATGCGCTTTGTAGAGCGTCTCAAAAAGATCGATGCGAATACCATCAGCTACGAGGTCACCGTCCACGATCCTGCGACGTGGACTGAACCTTGGACATTCGTAGCACCGTGGCGGGGAGATGATCCGAGTTTCCAAAACCCGGAGGATCTCTATGAATTCGCATGCCACGAGGGAAACTACAGAATGATGGAAAACTCACTCAATGGGTCCAGGGCTTTGAGAGAGACCTATGCTATGCCTAAGTAGGCAGAGGAGAATTTAAAATGCAAAAAAGGTTAGCTACTCTCGTTATGAGCGCTGGCGGTCTTCTTCTAGCCACAATAGTTCAGCCAGTGTGGCCGCATCACGCGTTTTCGGCAGAATTTGATCCGTCCAAGCCTATCGAGTTACGAGGAATCGTCACTAGAATGGAGTGGATCAATCCTCACAGTTGGATCACGATCGATGTAACTCGTCCAGATGGTGTAATCGAAACTTGGGAAATCGAAGCCGGAGCCCCTAATGCGATGTTCAGAAGAGGATTTACCAGAGACTCTCTGCCAGTGGGAACGCAAATCGTGGTTCGAGGCTACCAGGCCAGAGATGGTGGGCGGAGTGCGAACGGCCGGGATGTTACGTTACCAGATGGGCAGCGGCTATTTTTCGGCTCGTCACGCCCAGAAGACCCATAAGCGGGCGTGGCTTCGCTTCCCCTCAGAACTATTGAGGTAGAAAGCCTCGCGTTGACTCCAGATCACAATTGAAAGGAGTCATGTCTATTTGTGGTGAATAGATCAACTCCCTGCGATGAGTCACTGGCCCCAGAATGTACTCAGGATCCTCGAGCATAAACTCAAGCACCATCCAAGTACCGCCCCCCGCCAGTTCGTAGCGCTCAATAACGTGCTTTTGCGCGCCCGATGGAATGCCGCCCTGATAAGGCGATCTATGATCCGCAAAGTTTATTGTGTCCACGACCAGCATACCCGATTCCCATCGGCCGATTGAGTGTCCTTCAAAAAATCGCTCCCCACTCTCGGGATGCGCGCGCCCATCCATATACACGATTCTCTCGCTATCGAAATACTGGCTCCGAATCGCGATAGTCTCTTCGTCTTCGTTAAATTCGATCTCTAGTGGATAAAGGTCGCTCACAATAATCATGGCCGGTGTCGGCTGTCCGATACAGCTTAGCTCAGGATTCTCACTGGAATTCTCATCGTAAGCAGCCTGGGCGATCTCCGCCTTCTCAGTCAAAGCTCTGGAAAACATGGCGAAATCGTCCGGACCTCCCGTATAGCTGATGAGCTTTGAACTGTCCGCTATCCATTTACCCTCTAGAGTAGACGTACTGGCAACCACTTCCGGCCCTGTATCAGCTAAAATCGGTAAAGCTACTCCATCCGCATTCTGGATCGATACGAACACCCCATACGGTCTCCCGTCTCGCGAAGGATGAGACGAGACCGTAACCCAATCACCAACCGAAAGCGTATCGCGCCTCCATCCCCTGCGAGAAGCGACGATCGCCGAGGCCATTTGCACTGTCCACTCAATCTGCTCACCGCGTTCGTTCATGGTCTCAACGCTGAAATACGTGTGCGGATTGCGCAAGTCGAATTCGGTGATTGTCCCTTCGAAGGTCGCAACCGACTCCATGTCCATCGCAGTATCGCTGTGATGCCCGAACACGGGCGAGGTGAATATCAGGACCGCAGCAACGGTCATCATGAGCCTCACAAGCACCCTCCCCAAAATGGTTCTGGAATCAATTCTACTGGTACTTTTTCATCCAAGACGAGTCAGCGGTCGGACGCAACTCACTTATCTGAGAGGTATTGCTCTGCGGCTATTTCTTAGCTCGTCGCGTCCAGGAGATCCGTGAGCAGTATAACTGCGCTGTGCTTCTAGTTCTCTATTGGGGCAAGAAACCTCGCGTCGATTCCAGATCACAGTTGAATGGAGTCATATCCAGCTGCGGTGAGTAGACCAACTCTCTGCGATGAGTCATTGCCCCCGTAAGGTACTCAGGATCCTCAAGCATGAATTCAAGCGCCATCCGAGTACCATTTTCCATCAACTCATAGCGCTCAACGACATGCTTCTGCCCACCGGAGGGAATGCCGTTCTGGTAAGGCGATCTATGATCCTCAAAGTTTCTGGTATCAACGATTAAAGTACCCGATTCCCAACGACCGATTGAGTACCCTTCAAAAAATCGTTCCCTACTCTCAGGATACGCTCGACCATCCATGTACACAATTCGTTCACTATCAAAATACTGGTGCCGGATTGCGATAGTCTCTTCACCCTCGTTGAATTCGATTTCTAGCGGGTAGAGATCCGTATAAATGATCGTCCCCGGCGTCGGCCGCCCGATACAGCTTAATTCGGGGTTCTCAGCAGAAGTTTCATCATAAGCAGCTTGAGCAACTACCCCCCTTTCGGTCAATGTGAGTTCAACTCTCGTGAGCTGATCTAGTCCCCCCGGGTAATCGATTAGGCTTGAGCTGTCTACTATCCATCTGCCCTCCAGGGTAGACGCCTCAACAACTGCAGCCGGCCCTGTATAGGTCCAGCCCCGTGCGGGGCGTGATACGGCTGATCCTGCATCAGCTAAAATCGGTAAAGCTACTCCATCCGCATTCTGAATCGAAACGAACAATCCGTACGGCCTACCATCTCGCGAAGGATGAGACACCACTGTGACTCGATCACCAACCGGAAGCGTATCCTGGCTCCACCCTCTGCGCGAAGCGACGATTGCTGAGCCCATTTGCACTGTCCACTCAATCTGCTCACCGAGCTCGTTTGTAGACTCAATACTGAAATACGTATGAGGGTTTCGTAAGTTGAATTCGGTAATTGTGCCTTCATGGGTTACCACCGTCTCCATATCCAAAGCGGCATCGCTATGATGACCGGAAACGGGTGAGGCGAGCATCAGCGCAACTGCGGTAGTTATCGTAGACCTCATATCATCTCCTCAAGGTGTTCTTAGTGACAATTCTACTGGTATTTCCCTATCTAAAACGAGCTGGTGGTCGGACACGGCCCACTCATCTAATATACAGGCTGCTACAGGCTGCTCCGGGCCGCATGAATACTTAGAATCGGTCTGCATAGCCAAAAAAACGAAAGGGAGAAACCAATGTCATTTGGCGTAAAAATGGAATATTCCGACATCTTAAGAGTGGGCTCAGCATACTTGATCTCCGCTTTTTTTCTCATGCTTACCCTACCGCCGGCTGGCCTCACACAAGGTGTCAACACCGGAGGCTGGCAACTCGTCACGAGTACCGATGAAGAACCAACATGGTCCTACGGAGTCACTCCATCAGCAATTGACGGCAGCACAGTATTCAATCTACCTGGCGTTGATCTCTCGTTCACTCTGGATGAAATTCGAAATCCGTTTGGGCCGGCCGATTGGTTTCCAGGCGAGCACCCGACCATGCCGGAAATTGTTGCAAATGGCCGCTATCCAGATGTGTGGTCGTGTGCACTGTGCCACTACCCAAATGGCAAAGGACGCCCTGAAAATGCCGGAATTGCGGGCCTTCCCAGCGGATATTTCGCACAACAGCTTTACGATTTCCGTGACGGCCTCCGAAAAAGTGCGCAGCCACGAAAGTTCAACACCAGCACCATGGTGACGATTGCGCAGGGTATGACGGATGAGCAGATTCAGGAGGCGGCAAATTACTACGCCTCAATGCCATGGACACCGTGGATCACGGTCGTCGAGACCGATGAAGTACCAAAGAGTCGATTTTCACTGGGCATGTATATACCGCTGGAAGATGAGGAAGCAGGCATGGAACCGCTAGGCATGCGCATCATGGAGACACCTGAAAATGTCGAGCATGCAGAAGTGTTACGTGATCCCCGGTCTGGATTCATCGCCTATGTCCCTATCGGCGCAGTCGAGAAGGGTGAGGAGTTGGTCACAACTGGTGGGGCTGGGAAAACGCTGCAGTGCAGTATTTGCCATGGTGCAGACCTAAGTGGACTCGGTTTGATACCAGGAATTGCAGGGCGCTCCCCCAGCTACTCCGTGCGACAGCTCTATGATATGCGGCAGGGTACACGGCGCGGTACATCGGCCGCCCTGATGCAACCGGTTGTCACTAACCTCACAGTAGAGGACATGATAAATATCGCGGCCTACGTCGCCTCGCTACCACCCGCGGAATAAGGTCAATGAGATCCGAATATAAAATAAAATCCAAATCAGCCTCACGATAAAGGAATGTCAAAAAAAGAATGTATCGCGTAACTACTTTCCTAGTAATGATCGTGGTGCCGTTTACAGCAACCAGTCACCATTCAAATGCCGAGTACGATTTTGAGGTAATCGAAGAATTTGAAGGGCAAGTTTTAGAACTGTCCTGGAGAAACCCACATGTGCGACTGAGCCTTCGTTCAGTAGGCAGTGATGGTTCAGAGATAATCTGGGATCTGGAAGCACAGGCTGCAAATAATATGGCTCGACGCGGTCTGAGCCCAGACCTCATAGAGCCTGGTGATATTGTCAGGATTGCCGGTCATCCTTCTCGACGCCGCAGTAGTATGTATCTTACGAACGTGCTGCTGCAAAATGGTACTGAAATTAAGGCTCGTGGAGATACCGAGCCCAGATGGTCGACCGAATACATTGGCTTTGAGCAACCGACTGTCGCAACAAGACCGATAAACGATGAAGAGGCTGATGGTATTTTTAGGGTCTGGGTACCTGCCGAACGTTTTCGAAATCCGAATCTTCCTCTAACAGATACCGCTCGGGCAGATAAGGAAGCGTGGGACTCTGTAACTGACGACCCCCAGATTGGCTGTCAACCACTCGGTATGCCCGGAGCTATGTTTAGCCCACATCCAATTGAATTCATAAAAGATGGTGAAAATATCATCCTACAATTGGAAGAGTGGGAAAGTGTGCGAACATTTCACATGAACCCCGATATTAGCGAACAGAGTAGTCCAGCCACGCGCATGGGGTTCTCTATTGCACATTGGGAGGAGGAAACATTAACTGCAGCCTCCCGTTTAGTTGTGACCACTACTAATATTGATTACCCGTACATGGATGAACACGGAACACCTCAGAGTGAAGCAGTAGAGGTTGTAGAGCGTTTTAGTTTGAGTTTGGATGAGCGGACATTAAGATGGACAGCAATAGTCACAGATACGGGCACGCTGACCGAACCTTTCGTTGCATACACCACTCGCTGGGAATGGGCACCTGGGGAGGAGATTCAACCCTACGACTGTGCTATTCGTTGAGTGAAGATGCTTAACTAAACTGTTTAGAACCTCCGCCCCCAATACCTCTGTTAAGACTGTTCTTAATCTCCTCGCCAGTGTCTGTCCTTGTAATCCAGCTTGCCCCTAATAAGGATGGCTCTTACTGAATACATGCCCGCCCGGGACGTTTAGACAGGGCGAAAAGCCAAGTACCGGACGCGAGATCCTATTGAGAAGGAATCATTGACGCGGGCCCGACGATGTGCGGTACGTCCTGGTTATTCTCGTTGCACACGAACTCCATCAGCTCCCATTCGGGTCTGAGTGTCGCGTTAAACTGAATGGTGAAGGGCTTCTCATAGGAGCCGGGATCGATAATCGTGACAACCTTCTCCAAGGTCGCAAAATTGGTCCGAGTGTAACGCTCGATCGTGTGAAGCTGCTCCGTGTGAGGGTGGCCCTGGAAATCAAACCAGGACAGGTCATTGAAGCCGATGGTATCGATGACCAGCGTATCGCCTTCCCAATGCCCGATGGAATGTCCATACCACGTCGGGTCTGGATCCTCTGGATGTTCCCGACCATCCATGAATATTTGGCGATAACTATGGATATTGCCTTCAAAGAGAAAGTACAGATGTGTTGCCTTCCCGTTTAAAGGTGCCTGGGCGATTCTCCACGGATAAGGCGCGATCCGCGGAACGCCCGTGGGCAGGCAGCTGGCCTCAGGGTCATCCCTCGCGAGCCGCGAGTCCATCAACGCCTGCGCCTCGGGCAAAAGCACGAGTTCTTCACCCGGCGTCAGGCCCAATCGGATGTCCCGCATGGGCCCTGAACCAAGCCAAACTCCGGACAGGTCCGGCGTGCCGTCGGGCAAACTCGGGGCGGGCATCCTCAGAAACTCCTCGTGCTCGGGATAGAGTTCTGCTACCACTGCCGGGACATCTGGGATTCCCTGCTGCTGCTGCGCCAGCAGCGGACATCCAAAGAAAAAAACGATGGTCGTTGGCACAAGGTATTTCATATCGGCCTTCCGTTACTCTACCTGGGCTCGTCGTTACACACACCACCCGCTGGGAATGGGTGCCTGGGGAACAGATTCAACCCCACGACCGTGCCATTCGTTGAGCGAGAAAGCTTAACTAAACTGTTTAGAACCTCCGCCCCCCAATACCTCTGGCAAGACTGTTCTTAATCTCCTCACCAGTATCTGTCCTTGTAATCCGGCTCGCCCTAGCGAGAAGTATGTCGGGAGCGCCGTTTATAGTGGGAGCTCCGAGGATCGTAATGCGATCTCCAGGCTTCAATGTATCCTTGGTCCAACTTTCATTCCTACGCAGATTCGTACCGGAACCTAAATGACCGCTCCAGCGTACGACCTTGCCACCTTCATCCCTGACATTAAAGACAATAAGTGAGTGCGGATTAATAAGCTGCATCTCAACGACAACAGCATCAAGCGTAATCGGATTTTCCTCATCGTAACGATCAGCATAGCCATGGTGTGCAAAGACAACTACGGAAAATGCTGCCAGTACCATAGCTAGAAAATATTGCCTCACATTCATTTCAGCCTCCCAGTCCTGCTTATCGCGTTAAGCTAACAAAAGCGCGATCCAATAGGCGGATTGGATCCCCCTTGATAGCATCCCACTCAGCAGTGGGTCGAGCAGCGATCACCTCATCCAATGTGGCCCCCCCGGCAATCAGCATGGCAATTCGTTCACGGATGGTTCTTAGCATTGAAACATAATCTACAAGGTCTGCGTACGTAGCCACCGGCCCGTGCCCAGGGATGACGATCATATCCTCAGAAATCTCCCGCAGAACCGCTTCGCAAAACAAAATAACCCCGTCTAAATCACCGCCGTTATCAGCATCAATAAAGGGATACCCACCATTATTAAAAACATCCCCCATGTGAACAGCATTGTGACCACGAAATATGACCGCTGTATCCCCCGTTGTATGCGCCGGTCCAAAATGCAGGAGATCAATCTGCTCGCCATTAAAATGAAATTGCATTCGATCCTCGTACGTAATCGTCGGAAGTCCTTCAGGAGGGGATGGGAGTTGTTCGACCAGGTCGACGGTTAAATTTACTACTTGGCGTTCAGTCATCATCTGACGCGAGTTGGCTTGAGAGACAATCCAGCTTCCACCCATACCAAAAAGAGGATTGCCATCTGTATGATCAAAGTGCCAGTGGGTGTTAATCACAAAGTCAACTTCACCACCGCCAAGTTCACGAATGGCTGCTCTAATCTTTGGAACCATTGCTGGAAATTGATCATCAACGGCGAGTACGCCCTGATCACCGATAGACGCAGCAACATTTCCACCTATACCAAATAAGACATGCAATCCTGGAGCAACCGTTTCAATCCTGATCTCGGCGGCAGCAAAATCCACGCCTCTACCCGACATGAGTTCGGCTGGACTAATTGTATTTTGTGCCTGAACCACGACGCAGATAAACAGACTAGCGCAGCTTATGATTATTTTTCTCATGGATCTTCCTCTATGACTACGGTAGCGCAAACACGTAAAGCGCATTACCCGTTGCGGGGTGATTAATATCTGGGGCGATCAGGCTCGGAACTGTTCTGGGACTACCCCCGCCTAGTCCTGTCGGAACCGCAATGTATTGCTGACCGTCCACACGAAACGTAATTGGAAAACCCTGTACTGAAGTGGCTAACCGAGTTTCCCAAACAACCTCACCAGTATCAACGTCGATTGCTTTAAATCTACGATCTAGATCACCAACAAAGACGAGCCCACCGCCAGTCGACAATACTGCCGTGAGAAAAGGAGCACGCTGCTCAATTGACCAGAGTTCTTCCAACGTACTCACATCGTAAGCCGCAAGCTTACCGATATTTCCATCGGTACCTGGCATCTCGTACCAACGTCTATCTGCCGCCGTACCGCCAGCACCAGGTAGGAACTCAACGATTCTCCCACGAATCTCCATACAGCTTTGGCTCAGGGGGATGATCAGTCGTTCCGACGGCTCGTGATAACTCATTGCCTGCCAGTTATGCCCACCCTCAGTGCTCGGACAAGCTGACGCCCATTCACCGCGTGCATTGTCAATAATGTCTTGGCGGTAAGTTGGTCGACCCGTCTCGGGATCGACCCGATCATAGATATTTTGATAAATCGTTTCATGATGATCCATAAACCTACCGGTCTCGCGATCGATCTTCCAAAGGATGCCGGGCTTACCCACTGTAAATAGTGCGCGCTCACGACCGATATCCACGAGCACTCGCTCGTAAACCTCGTCAAGATCTAGGGACTCGCCTGGTGCGTGTTGAAAATACCACCGTAAGCTCCCATCGTTCGGATCCAATGCCAGCGTAGCACTCGTGTAGAGCGCATCATCAAGTGCGCTATTACCTCGACTCACGGGCATCCAAGGTTTAGCTTGTGCCACGCCCCAATAAGTGAGATCAAGATCCGGATCATAGCTACCAGTAATCCATGTTTCTCCACCTGCACGGTAAAAATTCGGGAGATCACCCCACGTTTCCCCACCGGGCTCCAAATCTTGCGCGATAGTATTAAACCGCCAAAGTTCACTACCGTTAACAACATCGTAGGCACTAATGAAGCACTTTTCTTCCCGAAAACGTGCGCAGCCCGCTAAACCCGATACTACTTTACCGTTTATTACAAGTGGACCACTCGTATTAATGTAATCACCTTCGGTGCGATCACCCATGGTCGTATCCCAAACGAGATTACCGGTTCGCGCATCAAGCGCCACAATGCGTGCATCATTCGTTGATACAAATATCTTATCGTCGTAAATAGCAAGACCCCGCATTGCAGCTGTCGCAACACTGGGTCCGACATGATGTTCCCAAATCAGTTCTCCCGTAGCTGCGTCAAGCGCCTGTATAAGGTTAGCCATGTTGCCGAGATATAGAATCCCGTCGTGAACGATAGGCGCAGGCTGGCTTCTGCCCCCCTCGGTCATAGCCCATGCCCACTGCAATCGTAATTCGCTTACATTTTCGCGATTAATGTCAGTCAGTGGACTGTAGCTCCAGGCTTGGTAGTTACCTCGAATCATCAGCCAATCATCTGGACTGGGATTACGTAGCATGGCGTCAGTGACCGGCACAAAGTTTTCGATCGCTCCCTCTACAGTCAGTCCGGTCGGGCCTGAGGGTGCCCCAACCAGCCTTGAGAGAGGCCCGCCGACGATCCTGCCTGTTGGTGGAGCCAATGCCGTTGCTTGGCGCACAGTCTCAGGCATTACTCCATCGGCGATGCTACCGATAAGTACTTGCTCCGTTGCGGTAAGCACTTCACTGCCGGGCTGTACACCGTTAGCCTGCAAGATAAATGCGGCAATGTCGACGTAGCTCTGTTCACCCAAACTACCGGGTATTCCAGGTGGGAGAGGCATAGTCAGTTGCGTATATTCGATAAACTGTTGCGCAGTCCGTTCAGCCCAGACATTCATAAAATCAGCGCCAGCCAACGGCTGCGCCTCATTCAACCCACCCAAGTCTGACCGGTGGCAACTTGCACAGTGTGTTTGATAAGCAAGCAAGCCGGCCGCTGCTTGTTGGGCAGTAAAAGGTCCCGGCATAGCGTCAAATTGGGGGACCTGGCCATCCACACGGCCGATAATAAGTATCATGACCAAGAAGCTGGAGAGCGCTTTCCGCTCTAGCCAAAAATGCGCTATTAAACTCGCGTGCCTAACTAAATACTGACTACGCTGCATTATTTAAACACCCTGCTCCAACAGCCAACCCCATAGATTCCCTTCAGGTGCAGCCTCACTATGAATTTGGATATACAGCCGCCCCTGACGCAAGCGCTGAACCTGCTCCTGAGTAAGTTCTACATTACCAGAGAAGGTGCCGCTAACGCTTGCCTCTACAGAAAGCTCAGAAATCGCATCCCCACGTACCCCCATTGCGACCCCCTCATGAAGACGGACAACGGTTGCAGGTCCGCGTAACCCTGAAAACGAACCCCTAACAAACAATCGCTCGCCATTAAGCACCGCCGAACTTGAACCTGAGCCAGTAACATCCACGCGGGTTGCAAGATCGATTGGCATCATTGTTAGACGAGCGTTAAACACCACCTCCGGTACTTGCCCAACTACGGAGAACATGGGGGAAAACCCCATCCAGGCCACAATCACAATTTCAGTGACACGCTTTAAATGAACGCGCGTCCGACCATCGGCTTTTCTCATGCCCCCCCCAAGAATCGCGTTACCAAACGGAACCCTCCCAGATATCATGGGGTTCTCTTTATCGATCTCTGAAATGAATTCTACCTCGCCAACCCGCATAAACTGCACCTCATGGGAATTATAGAATGAGCGCAAAGTTTAGGTTCTTATCAAAATAAGCCATTGCTGATGGAAATTTTAAGCTAGAAATTACTTTAACTTTCCTCTCTATCTTGGAAACGCTCTAGTCTAAGAAAAGAGGAGTTCAACATTACCTCTGTGTCTGTATTCTGGAGAGGTTAGAATCAAAACTCAGCCTAAAACACGAAAAAGGTGGAATGACTAATGAAGTTACTTAGAAAAAGAGGCGCGGGGCCTGCTCCGTGTAGTTCATCTGCTTTTCGTCCACTTGCCACTATATTTTTATTCATCATAACCAGCGTCCTGCACTCCCCCGTTTATGCTCAACTGTTGATGCAACCAAACATCTCGGTAGCTCAGGCGAGACAGATCATTGATACCATCATTGCAGAGTGCAGCCGACCAGGAGAGCTTGTAACTGTCACCATTGCAGTAGTGGATCGAGCTGGCCAACCGGTGATGCAAGTTAGAGGGGATACGGCATCACCACACAATTGGGAACTCGCCTACCGCAAAGCCTACACTGCTCGTACCTTTCGCAGAACCTCTCTCGACTGGCGAGACAGAACTGCAGGTGCATCAAATCTCGCAGGTCAGCGTGCGTTGTCCCATGTGGTACCGCTTGGCGGAGGTGCGCCTATCATGATGGGTGACCAACCACTCGGTGGAGTTGGAGTATCAGGCGCCCAAGGGGGACAACCTGCGGATAGCGCTTGCGCTGAAACAGGTATTGCGGCTATCGCCAACGACCTGGAATGA
>DBZY01000099.1:13704-19341 GCA_002311835.1 Proteobacteria bacterium UBA1148
TGTCATCAGCTCGATTACATTCCTGACTCGAGGGGATACTCACACGAGGATTGGGGAGCGTTAATCAGCTCAATGATTGCACTGCCTGATGAGATGAACGACTCGATTGTGGGGTATCTGGCAGAAAATTTTCCCAAGAAACCGGGAACCCAACCAGTACTGATTTCGGGGCCAGTAGACGTCAATATTACGGAATGGCTCGCACCAACGCTGGGTTCACGACCGCACGATCCTCTCACGGCAGCTGATGGCTCTCTTTGGTGGGCTGGACAGTTCGCAAATAGACTGGGACGGCTGGATCCGGCGACAGGGGATATGAAGGAATTCCCCTTGGATATCGCAGATTCCGGACCCCACGGTCTGATTGAGGACGGTGATGGAAACATCTGGTTCACTGGAAACTATCAGAACTATATGGGCAAGCTAAATCCGAATACTGGAGAGGTAACCGAATACCCAGTACCTGAAAATGAAGGTGTCCGTGCCCCGCACACGCCGATTATCGATCAAGACGGAATTGTCTGGTTCACAACACCGTCAGGACACGTGGGCAGACTAGATCCAGAAACTGAGAAAATGACAATCTCGACCGCTCCGAGCCCTGGAGCGTTTCCATATGGCATCAATATAAATTCGAAAGGGGTACCCTGGTATGTCGATTGGAGAGGAAACAGGGTTGGCCGTGTCGATCCAACGACGGGCAAGATTACTGAGTATGAACTCCCGCATCCGGACTCTCGTCCCCGGCGCATAGCACTTACGCCCGATGATGCCGTCTGGTATACGGACTACCCTCGTGGCTACCTAGGCCGATTCGATCCCGAGACGAGTGAAGTGAAAGAGTGGCTCTCGCCGGGCGGCACCAGCTCACAACCTTATGGCATAGCGGCTATAGGTAACATTCTCTGGTATGTGGAGACGTATTCGCGACCAAACGCGCTTGTTCGCTTCGATACGGAAACAGAGGAGTTTCAGACTTGGGCAATTCCGTCGGGCGGAGGCGTAGTCCGCCACATGGTAGCGACCGCAGACGGCAATCTTGTGCTGGCTTGCAGCGCCGTTAATCGAATTGCGCTGGTCGAAGTCGAGACCTAAATCGGACTCGATAAGCTAGGCCAATAGGCCCAGGGATAGGAGAACAGTTATGAAGCACAGGATTCTATTTGGTGCTGCACTGATCGCATTGGTTACTCTGGTTGGTGCAGGGTGCCAGCAATCTCCCGAAACGGAAGTAGCAGCCCGAGCATCAGTAGACAGCGTGCCAACGTTCCGGGTAGACCCAGACTGGCCTCAAGTACCAGCCCAGTGGAGACTTGGCGAAGTCTCTAGCATCGCGATCGATGCAGAAGACAACGCGTGGCTACTACACCGCCCCTATACGCTCCCCCCCGAAGAAGCCAGCATGGCCGCACCGTCAGTGGTGGTGTTCGACAGCGAAGGAAACTTCCTCAGTGCCTGGGGAGGGGCGAGAGACGGCAATATACGCAGTGGAAGAAGGTATGAATGGCCCCAACGGGAGCACGGACTCCACATTGACCATCAGGGGTTTGTCTGGGTTAGCGGAAACAACTGTCCCGCCAGAAACATTCCAGGACTCGAACCGGTCGCCGACGACCAGGTGCTAAAGTTCAACAGAATAGGCGATTTCATCATGCAGATCGGGCGGAGCAACGCGAGCGGAGGAAACTCGGACACAATCAACCTGCACGAGCCGGCGGATGCGGTTGTTCACCGACCGACGAACGAACTCTTCGTCGCCGACGGATATGGGAACCACCGCGTGGCTGTTTTTGACGCCGACACCGGGACCTTCAAACGCATGTGGGGTGCGTTCGGCAACACGCCGGAGGACGATGACCGATGTCCGTACGCCTTTCTCGACTCGGTGCCAGATGGTCCCGGTCCACAGCAGTTCAGCGTCGTCCATGCTATTCGCGTGTCGAACGATGGGATGGTCTACGTGGCTGATCGTGAGAACAGGCGGGTTCAAGTGTTCACGCTTGAAGGCGAGTACGTCGATCAGATCGTCGGGAGAAACACACCGTTCGCCCGTAACGTAGCTCTGTCACCGGATTCTGAGCAGCGGTTCCTCTACGTGGGCGGTGGCGCCGGGATAATGGTGCTCGATCGTCTTAGCCTTGACGTGCTGACCACAATTGGAACCACGGTTGGAACTGGTCATCAGATTCAGACTGACTCGCAGGGTAACCTCTACATCGCCGCGACGGGCGTTGGATTTCAAAGGCTCATCTTCACGGGCTTATCTCCAACGGTCGAGTAGGCAGCCGTGGTCAGCACCCAATCTTTGGTTCTGAATGTCTGCTCCTGGCTGGAAGCAGCCGTCGGTTAACAGTTAATATGCAAGCTAGTGCATATCTGGGCGAGAAGAATTGGTGAAGATCGACCTCGGCCAGACGATTGGGATACTCGCTAATGCGGGCGTAATCGCCGGTATTGCTTTTCTAGCGCTTGAAATTCAGCAAAACACTGCTGTTCAGGAATCTCAGATGAGATTCGATCAAAACGAGCGACAGACTGAAGTCATTGAGGAAATATTTAGGAACGCCGATCTGCGTGCGGCATTGTTAAAAAGTATAAATGGCGAGCCACTCAGGATGGGGATTTTCTACTTTCGGAGTACGCCTATCGGCACTTCGTTTCCTTTCAGTGGATTTATGGTGAGGTTCAGCGCGCAGATATGCCGACTGATATATTGACGCTTGTAACCGATGCTTACTATAGAGGCCCAGGCCTTTTTGGGGCTGATAGATCGTTCTTCAACGACTACTGGGCGCGATATGGAAGCTCGGACCTAAACGCTGATTTCGTGGTGTGGGTGGCCGAAGGTCTGCCGGTCGATGAATGACCGGAATTGGCGTAAGCAGCCGTTCATTAACGGCTTGGATTCAACCGCGAAGTGCAATGGTGAGTTGAAGTTGAGTGTTGTAGAAACTGAACAGCTAACCAGGCTAGCGGCCGAGAATAATAGGTACGAGGCAAAGGATTACGTCAGCCTTGGAGGCTATATGACAGACAAATATCTTGCCGCTGTCTTTCCGCTGATTTTAGCGGTCGCTTTTGTGAGCGCTCAGGATACGGCACAGTCACAGGCGGCCCCATCTTCGGCCACCGGGGCACAATTAAAGCAGGTCGCCTACCTTAAAGCATCCAATGCCGAGGCGTATGACCATTTTGGCTGCGGCGGTGCCAACGCTGGACACACCGGAAACTCGCTGGCCATCAGTCGGGATGGAAGCACCATGGCCATCGGGGCTCCGTATGAAAGTAGTGGCGCACGGGGCCTCAACGGCGATCAGAACGACAACTCGGTGTATGGTTCTGGCGCTGTGTATGTCTTTACTCGCCAGGGCGACACCTGGGTGCAACAAGCCTACGTTAAGGCATCGAACACAGGACTAGGCGACCATTTTGGCTCATCCGTAGTACTGAGCGGCGACGGCAACACCCTGGCGGTGGCCGCCCACTTCGAGTCCAGTGCCGCCACGGGTGTCGGCGGCGACCAAAGCGATGACTCGATCCCGCAGGCCGGAGCCGTTTACGTCTTTGCCCGCGCAGGTAACTCCTGGTCCCAGCGAGCTTACATCAAAGCCTCGAACACGGGCAGGGCCGGAATTGGAGATGAGTTCGGCGACGGAGACCAGTTCGGTTACTCTCTGGCTTTGAGCGCCGCCGGCGACATGCTGGCCGTGGGCGCGATCACCGAAGACAGTGGTGCGCAGTCTATCGGCGAGAACCAGGACGACGACTCACAGATCTCGTCCGGCGCAGTTTACGTTTTCACGCGGACGGGAGAGACCTGGTCGCAACGAGCCTATCTCAAAGCGTCAAACTCGGAAGCAGGCGACCTCTTTGGCTTTGCCGTAGCCCTCAGTGCCGACGGCAACACCCTCGCCGCGAGCAGCTACGATGAGGATGGTGGAACGAGGCTCATCAACGGCCCAGACGACAATCGCCGAACTGCATCAGGCGCGATTTTTGTCTTCGATCGCATTGGTGACACCTGGAGCCAGACAGCGTATCTGAAAGGCTCGAAATCCGAGCGAACGGACCAGTTAGGGTACGCCTTGGCCATCAGCGACGACGGTAACACCATCGCGGGTGGCGCCGGCGATGAGGATTGCCTAATCCCGGGCGTTAATCCTCCCGGGTGCGATAACGACTCGCCGGCGGACATCGGGGCTAATATCTGGGTCGGTGCCGCGTATGTTTTCGTTCGTCGCGGGAACTCCTGGACGGAGCAGGCATTCATCAAGGCATCGAACCCACGGCCATACAATTCGTACGGAGTCAGGCTCGCCTTAAGTGGCGACGGCAACACGTTCGCGGTGACTGCCTACCTAGAAGACGAAGCCGCCCAAGGTATCCACGGACCCGAGCCCGTACCCTTCTTGATTGTCCCGAATCTGGATCCTTGGAGAGCGAACGACAACCAAGCGGTGGAATCCGGAGCCGTCTACCTATACACCCGCACCGACGATGACTGGATTCAGCAGGCCTACGTCAAGGCTTCGAACGCACAACTGGGCGACGAGTTCGGAAGTGCCATAGCCCTGAGCGGAGATGGCAGCACCATGGTTGTAGCCGCTCACAACGAAGACAGTTCGGCCAGGGACCTCAATGGCGACCAGGCCGATGACTTGGCCAGCGAGTCCGGGGCCGTTTACGTTTTCACTTACTGAACGCTGGGTTGCGGTTCTCGGGCATTAGTACTACAACCGCGGCAACGGATGCCGCGATTAACTACTTATGATCCACCATTGCCCGAGCTTCCACTCTGAGCCACGGTTGTAAGTTAGATCAGCTCTTGACAGAATCGCTATTCAGGTCCGATGCAAGGTGTGCGCTAACCTGCCAGTCAGAATGTCGCGAAGTATCGAGGAGTGTATTCGATGAAATCTACGTTAATGGGTTTTACCGCTTTGGCTGTTGCGCTATCTGTTGCGCCACTGATGGCACATCACGGGGATGCAGGGCGATATCGAGACGAGGTGTCCACCGTGACAGGCACTGTGGTGGCACTCCAGCTAGTCAATCCGCATTCGACCATTATCTTTGATGTAGAGGACGACGAAGGAAACGTCGTCAGGTGGCAAGCGGAAGTGTCAAGTCCGAGGCAGTTAGCCGCCAACTTCGGCTGGGATCGGAACACGGTTGTGCCGGGTATTGAACTGCAATTCACCGGCCGTGTCGTCAAGAGCGGTGCGCCATACATCAATCTAAATGAGAGAGCTAGAATCGTTCTAGTGGACACCTGCGAGGAGATCTATCATTCAAGATCGCTCCCGGAGAATCCGTTGAACTGCTGATAGCAAGTTGCCCCGAGGGAATGCGGGCCGCCGCATATTCATCTGATCCCCCTGATCGAGCCTTGCGAATGACCGCTTGTGGCCGGAAGCAGCCGTCGGTTAACAATTAATACCTTTAACACGACTTAACTTGTCAACACCGCAGGAAGAGCCATGGGACCTAGAAAGAAGACGGCCAGCGGATCTGCCGGCGCCCTCATGTTCTTTGCGTTGTGCGCCTCAGCCCAGCAACCGCTAGATGCTTCAAATCCCCCCAACTATATAAAGACTGTGGACATCCTATACGCGGTCATAGATGGGCGTCAGCTTG
>DBZY01000099.1:19455-22773 GCA_002311835.1 Proteobacteria bacterium UBA1148
GGCCGATGGCTACGAAGAACAAAAGAAGACGTCTTCACCACGGCGCTCGTGGGGGAAGGCTTCGCCATCGCCAGCATCGATTTCCGGCTTTCCGTGGACGCCCCATTCCCGGCGCAGATCCACGACATAAAAGCGGCCATCCGTTTCCTGCGTGCCAATGCTACGACCTACGGGTACGACGCCACGCGGATCGGAATCCACGGCAGATCTTCGGGGGGGCATCTCACGGCGCTCGTGGGCGTGACCAACGGGAATAAGGAGCTAGAGGGGTCGGTGGGGGAGCATCTCGATCAGTCATCTGACGTCCAGGCGGTCGTGAGCTATTTTGGCGCCTCGAATCTCACCTCTATTCTGGATCAATCAACCCCGTTCGGTATTACCTTGCGTTCGGCTGCTTTGGCGCTACTTTTAGGCGGCTCGCTGGAACAGAAGATGGAGTTGGCGAAGTTGGCCAGTCCCGTGTTTCATGTCGATGCGACAGATCCTCCTTTACTCCTTCTGCACGGCGATCAGGATTCTCAGATGCCGATCAATCAGGCACACGAGCTTCATGGTGTCTACAAGGAACACGGTCTACCCGTTCACTTCGAAGTGATTCATGGGGCAGTGCATGGTTCGGAGGAGTTCTTTGACCAGAATCGCAACGCGCTGGTGACGGCATTTCTGAAGGAGCACCTTCGCTGAGCAACGACCGGAGGCCGAATAACTCCGGTAGGCGAAGTAACTCTACATCCAGCGCACGGTTGCGGGCAATCCCCCGCCCTGGAATCCGAGCACAAGTTCTTCCGTGCGATCGCTGCCCTCAGTCATTCTATTTGAGAACAGCGACTGGGCATCCGAAATGCCCTCTTTCCGTGTGAGAACAGTAAATAGATCATCTGAAGCTGCAGCGGTAAGCATAGGATCACTCTCAAAGTATTTGAGGGTGAGTACTTTGGAGCTGCGGGCGGGTCGAACTTCCGATGTCTCCCCCGACGGCGAGCGGTTCCTGATGATCAAGCATGTTGAGGGCACGGTAGCGACGCCTCAGATCATCATCGTCGAAAATTGGTTCGAGGGACTCAAGCGCCTCGCACCGCCATCAGAGTGAGCTGGATGTCCGCAGCCGAAAGGGGACATTCAGAGGCTGGAGATTGATGGCGTCAGCCGCATAATATCTCCGTTCTTAATGTTCCCCTAGTGAGGATGCTGCTCGTAGTGCTGGCGCAGCAGGTCCTTGCCGTAGTCGTTGCCGTTGGGTGTGCGCACCACCGTATGGATGTGCTCTCGAATTGGGATATCGGAACGCGCGTTTGGCAGCGCGATCGCGCCCTGGTGGTCGAACTCGATGATGATGACTGGACTCTGAATCCGGAAGAAGAACAGGTCGTCCGGGCCGAGTGACGTGTCCCACTGGTCCCAGCCGAAATAGGTCTCGCCCATGTGTGCGAGGACCTCTTCCATCCTGACGCTGGCATGCGCCTCGCGGTCGAAGGAGAGGAACTCTTCGATCAGATCGATCACGAGCTCGCGCTGCCCGGCGGAAAGATCCTCGACGCGAATCCCGCGATAAGGGATCACGGCGTTGTCTTCCATCAGCTCGATCGAGCCGCGGCCGAACGCCCGGCCACCACCATCCGCTACCAAGTCTTCCTTTTCCAACTCAGCGGCTTTCTTCTGCTCGTCAGTCAACGAGACGTAGACGGCGTAGGCCTTGTCTCGCTCCGGCTCCATGACACGCGTGCCCTTATAGCGACCGGATTCAGCGATGACCGGCTCGGACCCCGTAAACAGCGGTGACATCACCGCCTGGTTACCCAGCACGAAGTAGTTGACGATCAGGTGATGTCCGTCGACCTGCCAGCCCCAGGGCTCGGTCTCGGAAGGTTCGCCCATGAACGTCAACCAGTAGAACCACTCCGAGTAACGGTCGGGCTCACCGGTGAGCTCGCCCAGGGTATGGTTAAGACGCATGATGTCGCGGGAGAGCGCGAAGCCTTTTGCGCTGAATGCTGTCCGCATCAGATCGAATGCCTGCTCGCGCTGTCCTTCCGTCATCTCGTCGAAGCCGATGCCCTTGCGATGGTAGGAGCTCGTGTTACTCCACGCCCGCCATTCGGGGGCATCCACGGAGAACATCGCCTTGTCCCGCTGCTCCTGGGTCAGGGCCGCCAGAAAGTCTTTCGCAGCCCGCACCACATTCACGTTGGATGCGCCCCGATCCGGGTCAATCGAATAAAGACCCTCGATGGCGGTGCCATCGGTCGTGACGCCCACATAGGGCGTCAAGGCCTGAGCCTCGACCATTTGGGTAGTCCGGTTCGCTCCGCTTGGGGTCTGCGCACCCACGGGCCCCACTTCCTGACCGACAGCGCCTCCGGTCGCGACCAACGTGAGGCATGCCAAAGACTCCAGGAGATATCTTGTCATTTGTCGTCCTCCCCACGGGTGGAGTTATCGTCCGAACGCCCATTCTACCCACTTCGATCGAATCCGGGACAGTCTACTATTTGGCAATGCAGTCTTTATGGCAGGAACTGCCCATCGAATTGTGGCAGCGGAACTCGAAGCGAGATAGCTGGCGCCTGGGAGGAGAGGTGATTTCGGCCAGGACTTTGTTGAATTCATGGAGGAAGAGATCATTAACCGTTAACCGACGTCCGCTTCTGGCCGGTGGCGGACGCCCATTAACAGTTAATCTTAAGGTATTGGCAATTTAACTACTCAGCGGAAGCCAATTTGAGCATATGCGGCCTGTCACGCTGTAGCGCGATTCCAAGACGCAAAGGCACGCAATCGTAAAACTCGGTAATTCTTGGCCGATACAAGGTGGCGGCCAAGATTGAATAAATTGTAAACAGCCGAATGCACCGACAGGAATCGCCGAGCTTGCTGGACTGATTTGAATCGACGCATGACCCGTTCTCGAATTCGCGTTGGCTGACGTGAAAGTTCTGCCCTATTATTGGCCTACCGGCTGGTATCGTGAATCGCTTCTGGGATGAGCTCTCGATGCGCGACGCCGTAGCTTCTCAACTTGTTCGTCACGATCTTTCGCGGTTCATCACGATGCGTCTTCAATAATCGTTCGAAGAAGCGTTTGGCAGCATTGCCGTCGCGCCGACGCTGCAAAAAGACATCGACGATTTCTCCGTATTGATCGACGGCGCGCCATAAATAATGCTGCTTGCCATCGATTTTCACGAACACCTCATCAATGAAGAATGTATCTCCGTATCCCTGGTGTTTCTTCTTCAAACGACGAGCGTATTTCTCCCAGCTTATTGTCTATGGTGCGGTCAAATGACCCGGGTCGGTAGCGACCAGGTCCAATGCAAG
>DBZY01000034.1:0-19777 GCA_002311835.1 Proteobacteria bacterium UBA1148
CAGACAGCTGCCCGTAAAACCAGGCCCAAAAGCCATCAACCCATCTCTCCGGAAAACTTTAAGGAGAGTATCTTATGTATTTGTACTGTTTCCCCGATTTCGAACCCCATGAGGTCTTCACCGAGTTGCAAGGGTCCTGAGTAGTTTTCCCGGGTCCGCTTAACGAGTTCTTCAAGCGTGACTTCGGGCGCACCAGGTCCGTTTAACAAGACAAAATGAGTGTAAGCAGCCAACTTCGGGGAGGCACGTGAAAATACGATCCCCGCCTCTTCTGGTGCTGTATGGTGATTAAGGATAAGTTGTATCCTCTCATCAAAGTTGATCAATTCCTGACGCGCAGCAGCTACTTCGTGAATCAGGAGATCGCTACCTCGCGCCATCTCGATGAGATTTTCATCAAACCGTGTGTCCCCCGAAATAACTACCGATCTTCCCGCATAATCAATGCGATACCCATAAGCGGGCTTTATGTGTTCACCATGATCAACGGCAAATGCGGTTACTGTGAGGCCTTGCTCATTAAACACAACACCGTCTGCTGAGAATTCTTTGACATCAAATTGCACACCACTTTCTGGAAGGCGCTCATCTACGATGCGGATTTGAATATTTGGCTCGAAAGCCTGCCGCATCCCCTCAAGAATGTTCTTGAGCCCTGCCGGGCCGTAGACACGAAGTGGTGTTGTACGCTTCCCAAAGGGCGGGGGCAACCAGCCTGTTAGCCAAAGATCAGGAATCCCAGTGAGATGATCTGAATGAAAATGCGTGATGAAAACATTGTCTATTTCACGCAATGGAATATTGAGCTGCGCCCATAAACGCTGAGTAGCTCCACGACCTACATCAAAAAGGAGGCGTTTGCCGCTGCTTCTACTAGGGTAGACGGCCCAAAACGATCAATACGTGGCACGGGCTCTCCCGTACCGATAAGAGTCACATTAATAGCTTGCGATTGCGCCGTCAGTGACACCGTGCTTAGAAAAAGCGTAGACAACAAAAGTACAGCAAATGGAGTTTCCAAACGCATTGATCTGAAACCTTTTTTTCGCATTTCCGTATTCTTGCAGGTAAGCCGGCTACACCTAGCAACTAGATCGCTACTTTGGCTTGAATATGCGCATGCGCCTTGTAGTTGATGAGCTCAAAGTCATCATACTTATAGTTAAAAATAGACTTTGGCTTATTCTTAATCACCAATGTGGGCAAGGGTAATGGTTTACGACCGAGCTGTTCGTTTACCTGAGCGAGATGATTAAGGTAGAGATGGCAATCACCCCCGGTCCAGATAAATTCTCCCGGTTCGAGATCTGTTTGTTGAGCCATAATTTGCGTGAGAAGTGCGTAAGAAGCTATGTTGAACGGCACACCAAGAAAAACATCGGCGCTGCGCTGATATAGTTGGCAGGACAGCTTGCCCTCCACGACATAAAACTGGAATAAAACATGACATGGTGCCAATGCCATCTTGTCAATCTCACCAACGTTCCAGGCGCTAACAATAATGCGCCGAGAACTAGGATCAGTCCGAATAAGTTCTACAGCTCGCTGAATCTGATCGATGCTCTCGGCCCTCCAACCAACACCAAGGCCAGCTGGCCAGGATCGCCACTGAGCGCCATAAACGGGGCCCAAGTCTCCAAATTCATCAGCCCAGTCATCCCAGATCTTAACGTCGTTGTCACGCAGATATCTGATATTCGTATCACCATGCAAAAACCAGAGTAGCTCATGGATAATCGAGCGCAAGTGCAGCTTCTTTGTAGTTAGTAGAGGGAACCCCGTACTGAGATCGCAACGAAGTTGATATCCAAAAACACTCAGCGTGCCCGTGCCGGTACGATCCGACTTTTGGACACCATCCTCTTTGATGATTTGCAATAGTTCCAGATACTGTTTCATGCTGAAATTCTTTTCACGTAGCGGTTATTACGATAAGCCAGTACAAACAAAATCACGCCCATAATAACCATGGGGGCCGAAAGAACTTGGCCCATGGTGAGCCATCCGAATGCAAGATACCCATCCGTTGCCAAGTTTAAATGCTCATCTGGCATACGAATAAACTCAACCCCCACACGGAACAGTCCGTAGAAAATCAAAAATAGCCCGGACACAGCCATAATGGGTCGAGCTTTACGGGAAAATCCCCAGAGAATAAGAAAGAGTATTAGGCCCTCAAACAGAGCCTCGTAGAGTTGACTTGCATGGCGTGGCACCCCGTCTACCCAGACGGCGTAGAATGCCTCAGGGCTGGTTGGAGCACCCCAAAGCTCACCATTTATGAAGTTAGCTATCCGCCCCAGTCCAAGGCCGGGTGCCACCCACGGTGCGATGAGATCCGTTACTGAAAAAAAAGGCTGACGAATATTCCTTGCTAACCATCCCATCGCAATCAGTACACCAATTAATCCACCATGAAAGGACATGCCTCCCTCCCAGACCCTGAAGAGAGCTAGGGGGTTCTGGACTAAACCGGAAAAATTGTAAAAGAGCATGTACCCGACGCGCCCACCGAAAATGACCCCTAACGCCGCATAAAAAATGAGGTCATCAACACCAGCAGGCGAGATAGGACTATCGGAACGCTTCGCTCGTATCCGAATACCCAACCATCCAAGCGCGAAACCACACAGATACATCAACCCATACCAGCGCACCTGGAGCGGCCCTAGTTCGAATGCGATGGGACTGATGTCAGGGTAATTAAACACGAGAGATTAGTGTAATCGTGGTCAGACGCCGGGGCCAGCCGTGTAACTGGTATAGTCAAATTCATGCCTAACGATCTGTCAAAAGAAACGAGCCCATATCTACTACAACATGCGAACAATCCCGTGAATTGGCTCGCGTGGAACGAAAAATCACTACAACTGGCTCGGGAACAGAATAAGCCCATCCTACTTTCTATCGGCTACTCCGCTTGCCACTGGTGCCATGTCATGGCTCATGAGTCATTCGAGGACGAGGCAGTAGCCAAACTAATGAACTCCCTCTTCATTAACATCAAAGTCGACAGAGAAGAGCGTCCAGACATCGACAAAATCTATCAAGCTGCTCATCAACTAGTGGCTCGCGCACCGGGTGGGTGGCCTTTGACCGTTTTTCTCACACCAGACGAACAAGTACCTATCTTTACCGGTACCTATTTCCCTCGAGAACTGTTCAAGAAAGTGCTCGCCCGTGTGGAAGACTATTTTCAGATGCATGCGAGCAAAGTTAGCGCCCAGGGCGAGGCACTACGCAACGCCCTTCGACATCTTGATCAATCGATTAAGGCCGAAAACAGCGGTGACTTGACGCTGGCGCCGTTGGAAACGGCAAAAGAGCGTCTTGAGGCCTCTTTCGACGAGAATTACGGTGGTTTCGGCAAAGCCCCGAAATTTCCACATTCCACACACATCGAATTGCTCTTGATGGCTTGGAGAAGAACTATCGAGGAGCAAGAGCCAGATTTACAGTCTCTTTACATGGCCACACTAACGCTCACCCGCATGGCCCAAGGAGGTCTGTACGATCACTTAGCTGGCGGATTCTTCCGCTACTCCGTAGACCATCGTTGGGCGATACCACACTTCGAAAAGATGCTTTATGACAACGCAGCTCTAATCTCAGTCTATGTGGATGCTCATGCTGCTACTGGCGAGCCATTTTTTGGGCTCATCGCGTCGAACACCGCAGATTGGGTAGTACAAGACATGCAGTCCCCTGCAGGCGGGTACTACGCTACGCTAGATGCTGATTCGGAGGGTGAGGAAGGAAAGTACTATCTGTGGACACCTGCCGAGATAGAGGCTGCCCTGGATGCGGATGAGTTTACGGTCAGTAGCGAATACTTCGGACTAACGCAAGCACCTAACTTCGATGGGAAAGCGTGGCACCTTTTGATAAATACCTCACTGGAAAACCTCAGCCAGGATCTGACGAAACACAAGGCTCAGCAGAAACTGGATAGTGCCCGAAGAAAGCTGCTTGCTTTCCGAGAAGAACGGGTCGCGCCAAGCAGGGATGAGAAGGTGCTGGCTGGGTGGAACGGTCTGATGATCAAGGCTATGGCGCGAGCCGCCTGCCATCTTGACCGAGACGACCTAGAGGTTTCCGCTACGCGGGCCGTTGACTTTATTCATTCAAAGCTATGGAAAGATGGAAGGCTTCTCGCCAGTCATAAAGATGGTAGATCTCGTTTCCCAGCCTATCTTGACGACCACGCATTTCTCGCTGAAGGTCTCATAGAACTATTGAGGTACCGCTGGCGCTCGTCTGACCTGGTATGGGCCTGCCAACTAGCAGATGTGCTTCTGGAACAGTTTGAAGATCCTGGCGGCGGATTCTTTTTCACCGCACATGATCATGAGACTCTAATTCACCGACCCAAACCACTATCAGACGAATCAACACCCTCTGGCAACGGTATAGCAGTAAGGGTGCTCCTGTGGTTAGGCTACCTGCTAGGCGAGCACCGTTACTTGGTGGCCGCGGAGAGAGCTCTCAAAGCTGCGTGGCCAGTCATAGAACAGTATCCAGAGGCTCACAGCTCCCTCCTTCAGGCTCTAGAACTCGCTTTAGCTCCCCCAGAAATCGTCGTAATACGCGGTCAGGTCGCGAGTGTTATGAAGCAGTGGCAGCGCTGCATTAACGCCGGCTTCCATCCCAACCGGATGAGCATCACCATACCCAATGATGAAGACGCCCTACCAGGCTTTCTTGCCCAGCGGCAGCCCCGCAATGATATCGTTGCCTATGTCTGTAAAGGTAGAAAGTGCCTCGAGCCAATCACTCAATTTAGAGAACTCACTTCCGTACTCGCTAGTGTAGCTACTCACCCTGCTCCGGCTAAGAGACCTATTTCGAAGAAGCGAAAGAAGGCACCAGCGAAGCACAAAACCGCGTTGCCGGGAAAATTGACGTAATTGCCCGGATATAAGACCCCTGTCTGCCGCCCACTATTTCAATGCGACTCCGCCTAGTAACCCAAACCTACGAGCACGACCGTCAATAGAGTTTGGGCATAAACTTGCGCTTGAGGCCATTTGCTGGCGCGTGGCCCAGCAACATTCAAAACTTGAATTTGATGGGCAGCGATAAAGTTTGTGATCAACGCACCAGCATCCGCTAGAATTATTGCTGATGCGTCGATTAGGACGTAAGGCTTAGATTCCTGAATACAGTACGTCGTCGTAAGCTGGGTTCCCCCCTCCAGGGTATTGAAGAAAATAATCGCTGTGCCATCGGAGTCCCGTACATTGCGCAGCGTACGATCCGAGTAACCCGCACCTCTAAGTTCACACACCGGATAGATCTCTGGAATCGCACCGCACTCAGATTGGCGTCCCTCAGGACACCAACCACCGCAAGGCGTTCCGCGATCAAGTGCAGCTGCAAGACCCCCTTGATCAACTCCAGTCTGCCCACCAGAAACGATTTTTAGTGGATCGTGGGTCACTTAAGACATTGATTTTCGTGAAACACGATGCAGAGAATATGTTCAAGATAATTGGATCTTAAGCCAAGCAGACGCCGAGACTCGAAGACGTAACCATCTTTACATAAGCCTCTCGTCTTAAACTCTCACTCCAACAAGTAACGCCGCCACCCTTGATCGCCGTTGCGTAACTCGTAGCTGGGCCAATAATGTTTATCCAACTTCAACGTGATAACTTCCGGCACGTTGTTCCAAGTGACTGTGTTGAGGCGAACGGAATCTCGGTTTGACAGACCACTCACTGAAGCAAGAAACTGGTCTATATCCGAAGTTGGCTGACCATTGACGCTCACTATTCGCCGACCAGCGAATAATCGTGATCTACTAGCCGGCGAACCAAAGCTAAAGTAGGACACGTAAACCCCTTCGGCCTGGATACCTTTTTGTACGGAGATCGCTCGATGAGGAGCCTGTAGTAAGGCTCCTGCCCACAGGACGACGCGATCAATACCCATTCCATCTAGGGCAACTGTCTGTACCTGCCCGCTTACCTCATGACCATCACGGTACACAGTAATATTTACTTCCTCGCTCTGCGACGCCCGCTCCATTTCTCCGAATCTGTTCCATACCTTGCCATCAACACTCAACAGAATGTCGCCGGAGCGGAAAAACTCTGCTGCAGGCGAACCAGCAACGGTACTGGACACGGCAAGCACCTGCCTTCGTTGGGGATTATGCTCCTCGTAACGTCTCACCCAGCTTTCGGGCAGCCCAAAATTACGCGCCGAGGCCAGAGGCATCAATCGCCACTCCACCTCAAGTGAACGCAGCGGCTGATCGGCCTTCATGTTATCTACCATGTCGACAATAAGGTCGGCGGGAACCCCCATATTGATTTGCGTGAGATCGCGTCCCTGCTGGTAGGCAAAGCTGGCCCAAAGCGCTGTGACGCGACCCTCAGTGTCAATGACAACGCCGTCGAACTCATCGGGCCCGTTGACTAGTGTGATCCCCTCCAAATTTGAGTCCCGAAACCGAAGCGTTCTAGATATCGGTAGATTAGCTGCAATAACTGCTCTCACTTCACTTGGCTGGGAGAGCAGGGTATGGTCACCTTTCAACCCGACCACCTCAACCATCTCTCCCGGCAGTACTTCAGCTACCGAAAACTCGGCAGCCCTTACAGGTGTGTTGCCGATCAACTTAGGATCGTATGACACGACAGCTAGGTTATGTAGCGGATGTATATACTCAACCCTACCAGGGATCTCTAGGGAACCTGCAAACGTAATGCGAACGTCACCAATCGCTACAGGTACCGTATTGCGATCAACTACGACCCAGCCCCGCTCAGTATCAGCAATGATTCCGGTACCATAGTAGTGATGGTCCGACACACCGGACACCGTATATGGCATATCGAAGTTCACTAATACCAGCGACGGCGTAATGTGCTGAACGTGCGCATCCCCACGGAGAGGGAAAGTCGTTTCGCCGGCTAGGATCTGTTGAGCAGGCGGGGACTGGGCAAGTTCGTCACATGGCCATAGTCCTAGAGCATCATCTCGCTGACACTGTTGAGTCGGGAACCACCGCCGATTGTTCGTGATAGATCGTTGGCGCTCAGTCTGTGGATCATCGAATTGCAAAAACCTCACACTAGCGCGCTGCCCTTCGGGAAGAGTCTCCAAAACGCGCCGGAAGTCCTCCAGGCTCGCCATGGGCTGGCCATCGATGCTCGTAATCAGACTTGCCCTCGGAATCGCGGCTGTTCCGAACACATAGCCCGGATTAGCGACGTATACCCCCGAAACGCTACGATTGAAATGCCTTGCCTGCTGATACGAAAGATTGTGGAAAACACCTTCGCCAAATTCTATAAACTCGTCAGGGGTGATCCGATGAAGATCATCCACCAAAAGCTCTTGCTCCATAGGAATACCGCCGCGCTCAATCTCCACTGTCAAGCTGTCGTCGACATGTTCGTCCAGCATGGATGCTAACGGTACAAACTTCGTAATCAGCGCTCCATTGATTCGCAGTAAAATGTCACCTGGCTGCAAAAACCTACCGACACCAACACTGGGAATTACTCGCTGAACAACCAGGAGACCAGTTTCATCGGGGAATGCTTCTCGCATTGCAGCTTCCGACTCTCTAGTCAGACCCAACCTTCGAAGTTCTGCATAAGGTTTATGCACAAACTCGCTTTGTAGGGTCCCTCTCGGAACGTGCTGATTATTTTGAATGAACGCAAGAGCTCTGCGTACGCGATCCAAGGGAAGAAAGAAACTCGATGATGCCCGAGTGTTGGCACCTGCGTTCAACGCAACGACACGACCCTCAATATCAACGACCGGTGACCCTGAAGACCCGCCGGAAGTTCCAGAAGCAGCCTGAAAATAAAATGTATTGAAATCATTGTAGTTACCACGCCCGTAATTCGGCGCCTGCCGATCCAGTCGTGCAATCGTACCCGCCAATATGGAAAGCTGCTCACCGGCGTCATTACCAATCACTCTGATATCGCGCCCAATCTGTGCTGCCTCTGGAACCAATACCAACTCGGTGGGCTCAATGAATCTAAGTTCGTCTGGGTCGTAGCGAAAAAAACCAAAATCATGCACTGGATCACGATAAACCGGGATTAGGTCCACCTCTTCCTGGTTCAGAAAAATTGCCTGAGCAATTACAGGACCAGGGGTTACTACATGTCGGTTTGTCAATATGAGTCCACGCTCGGCATCCACAACAAAACCGGTGGCCTGACTAGACTGATTACGTTCAGTGTCGAATGCGCGGGTGATATCTACCTGGATCGAAACTACTCCGGAAGATATTGCCTCCAGTGTTGTATTCCAGGCAGGCTCCTGTGCGACAACTCTAGCCGCGGCAGCTCCCAGAACCGCTATGATCATTACCGATGAAATCTGCTTCATAACCTCAATTGTATGACCCCAACTAGGGTGTGACCAGAAAGTTTTTTTCTCGCATAGTCATCAGATCGGTCACCTGTTAAAACCGAGCCAAGCCGTACATTACAGATCAATGGAGGCATCTCCTGGCTGGTAACGCACATCCAGGTGCCGCGCTGCTCGAACATCATCAAGCCTCCGAACAGGCATGCGGATAGGGGCCTCTTTCACACGCCCCGGATTCACTCGCGCCTCCGCAAGAATTTCTGCCATAGCTCCAATAAACCGATCTAAAGTCTCCTTACTCTCTGTTTCAGTTGGCTCGATTAATAAACATTCGGGCACGAGTAGGGGGAAATAAGTGGTAGGAGAGTGAAACCCATAATCCAACAGCGCTTTTGCAAAATCCATTGCAGTTACGTTGTTCTCCTTAGCCTGCTTCTTGAGAGTCACAATAAATTCATGGCTGGCCCGCCGATCAGGGAACGCGAGATCAAAGCCCATCTTTTCAAGCTCTTTCATTAGATAGTTAGCGTTTAAAGTTGAATAGTCTGCGACCCGTTCCATACCCTCCCGTCCAAGAAGCCGTATGTAGACGTAAGCTCGCAACAGTACCCCAGCATTACCCATAAACGCGGAGAGACGGCCGATGCTCTTGGGGCGATCCGCTCCTCCGTCCACCCAATGAAAATGATCGCCACGCCGATCAACGATTGGCGTGGGCAGGAAAGGCTCTAATCTCTTACCAACGCCCACCACTCCCGAACCAGGTCCACCGCCACCGTGGGGAGTCGAGAAAGTTTTGTGCAAATTGATGTGGATTACATCGAACCCCATATCGCCTGGAAAAACCTTACCTAGAATCGCATTAAGGTTCGCACCGTCATAGTAGAGAAGACCCCCGGCTCCGTGAACAATCTCCGCTACATCCTTAATACGTCGCTCGAATACCCCCAGAGTCGATGGATTTGTCAACATTATGCCGGCGGTCTGAGGGCCAACCAACTTTCTGAGGGCATGGATTTCCAGGTCGCCATCCGGTTGGGTCGGCAGTTCTCTCACGGTGCAACCACACATGGTTGCGGTCGCCGGGTTGGTCCCGTGCGCCGCGTCAGGAACGAGTATTTCTGTTCGGCCAGCATCTCCACGGTCTAGATGATAGGCCCGGATCATTGCCACACCGGCTAACTCCCCTTGTGCACCTGCCATCGGTGTAAGTGAGAAGGCGGTCATCCCAGTCAGGCTTGCCAGCATCTCCTGAAGTTCAAACAAACACTCCAGGAACCCCTGTGATGATGCTTCATCGGCGAGCGGGTGACGGTGTAGAAACCCAGGCAACATCGCGAGTGAGTTACAAGCGCGTGGATTGTATTTCATCGTGCAAGAACCCAGTGGATAGAACTGGGTATCTATGGAGAAATTTCGCTGGGACAACCGCGTGTAATGTCGCACCGCATCTAATTCGGAGATTTCTGGCAGAAGGGGCGCTGATTTCCGTAGCATCGCGTCAGGCAAACTAATTTCAACATCCTCTCGCGGCACCTGTGCTCCTGACAAACGCCCAGGCTGTCCCAGCTCAAAAACCAGTGGTTCCGTCATAAACCTTCTCCAGAAGCCTCTATCGCCGCTCTCAACATACCCGCATATGTTTCGATATCCTCCTCAGTCTTCGTCTCAGTGGCACAGACCAGAAGTGTGTTATCCAAATCGGAATACCAAGGCCCCAGACAAACCCCGCCAAGAACCCCGCTCTCCCGCATGCGTTCCAGAACACCGTTCACTGGAACGGGTAACCGAATGGCCACCTCATGGAAACGGGGCACCGGGAAAACGATTTCGACTCCATCAACGGCCGCTACAGCCTCTACCAGCAACTCAGTACGAGCGTGACACAGTGCGGCAATGCGTCTGAGTCCCTCCGGGCCAAGAAGGCTCATAAATATGGTCGCCGCCGTCACCATTAACCCTTGATTAGTGCAAATGTTGGAAGTCGCTCGTGAACGCCGGATGTGTTGTTCCCGGGCCTGAAGCGTCAACGTAAAACCTGTCCGCCCATCCGCATCCAGCGTCCGTCCTACCAGGCGCCCAGGAAGCTGGCGAACGAGTCCCTCCCTACAAGTGAGAAACCCAAAATAGGCGCCCCCCGAACTCAGTGGTACGCCTAAAGGTTGCCCCTCTCCACAAGCGATGGGCACCCCTTTACGGCCCCAATTGCCTGGTGGTCTCAATAGACCCAAAGCCATAGGATTTACTACCGCTATGCCAAGTGCGCCATGATCGAGCGCCCAGTCGGACAACGCATCCACATCCTCAAGCACTCCAAAAAAATTAGGCTGCGGAATGATCAACGCAGTGATATCTCCATCAGCATGTCTATCTAGCGCGTCAAGATCAGTTCGACCGCTGTTAGGCTCGTATGGCAAGTCAACAGTTTCGATACCCTGACTTGATGTGATCGTACGCACAACAGTGCGGTAGTGGGGGTGGAGACTTCTGGGTAGAAGGATGCGCCTCGAGTGTGACCCTCTATTAACTCTGACGGCCATAAGAATAGCCTCAGCTAGAGCAGACGCCCCGTCGTACAGTGAAGCATTAGACACTTCCAGTCCTGTGAGACTGGCCATCATCGTCTGATACTCGTATATCACCTGCAGCGTGCCCTGACTGGCCTCTGCTTGATAAGGCGTGTAGGAGCTGTAGAACTCGCCGCGGGTCGTTAACTCCCAGACAGCCGCCGGGATATGGTGCTCGTAGGCGCCCGCCCCTAGAAAATTCAGCTCAACTTCATCCTGCTTGGCACGCTGGCGCATTAGCCGGCTAACCCCCCCCTCTGAAAGAGCTTCGGGTATGCCGTGCAGCTCAGTACATCTCAAACTGTCAGGAATTTCATCGAACAGTTCATCAATGTCGTTGACTCCGATTGCTCTCAGCATACTGTCGGTGTCATCCTGAGTGTGTGGAATGAAAGGCATTAAATATCCTCAATCATCAAGCTCAGCGATGAAACTCGCGTAGTCCTCGTTAGCGAGAAGCTCTTCGAGTTCCGTGGGTGAATCGGGTCTCAGGCGAAAAAGCCAACCTTCACCATAAGGATCTGAATTAACCAACTCCGGTGCATCTACGAGCGCCGTATTGACTTCCGAAACGATGCCACCCAATGGGCAATATACGTCGGAAGCAGCCTTCACCGATTCCACCACAGCACAAGCGTCCCCGGAAACTACGGTGTCTTTAACCTCGGGCAACTCCACAAATACTAGATCCCCCAACGAATGCTGTGCGTGATCCGTAATACCAATCAACAGGGTACCGTCATCGTTCTCACGCACCCATTCGTGATCCTTTGTGTATCTCAGTTCGTTTGGAATCTTGCTCATCGTACGTTCTCCTCAATCATCGGCTCTGTTTCCAGTTCTACCTTTATTTCTCCGTTTCGTACAAACGGGGGCTTGACACATCGCACAGGGATGGATCGTCCCCGAATGAAAACCTCGCAAGGGCCCTGTACGGCAGCGGTTGGCACTCGTGCTAGTGCGATCGAGCGGGCAAGCGTCGGCGAGAAGGTGCCGCTTGTTACGGTTCCGTCGCCAACCCTCGTCTTTACGGCAAAGCCCGCCCTGAGTACCCCACGGCCTTCTAGAATCAGGCCGACTTGCTTCAGTGCAACACCGATCCGGCGCCGCTCCTCAAGTGCGTCGCGGCCTATAAAGGCGCGGTCTTCTCCAAAAGAAACGGTCCACTCAAGCCCGCATTCTAGTGGGGTTATAGACTCATCCATGTCCAGCCCATAGAGGTTGAGCCCGGCTTCCAAACGCAGAGTGTCACGCGCACCTAATCCGCACGCCACAACGCCTTGTTCTAAAAGATCCTCCCACAATGCTGACACCTGGCCCGCAGGAAGCAGAATCTCAACGCCGTCCTCCCCTGTGTAACCGGTTCTCGCAACCAACCACTCGTTGACCCGTCTCGCAGTGAAAGGTGCTAGAACCTCCAGGCTCACATCATCAGACAACAGTGTGCCTACAACAGTTCGAGCCTGGGGGCCTTGGACCGCCACCATGGCCAACTCAACCCGTTCAACCAGTTTTACGGAGTACCTAGAAGCACAATCACTTAGCCATGCTAGATCCTTCTCCCGTGTCGCAGCATTTACTATTAGGCGAAATAATCCCTCATTCAATCGATAAACAACTAGGTCATCCAAGATCCCGCCATTGTCATTGAGCATGCACGTGTAGAGAGCTTTGCAAACACCGTTCTTGGACGCCTTCAGTTTTGCTACGTCGTTCGCCAGTAGCCACCTGAGGTATTCCTCGACCCGATTACCCGAAACATCAACGATAGTCATGTGAGAGACGTCAAACATGCCAGCGAAACTACGAACAGCATTGTGCTCTTCGATTTGGCTCTGATAAGCAACAGGCATGCTCCAGCCACCGAATCCGACCATACGGGCACCCGCTTCTACATGGATTTGGTGCAGTGGTGTATGTTTCAACTCAATCATGGCACAACAACATAGAAAAACAGCGAGCTCGTGGCTCGCCGCTCCTCTGTCCTGTTACCTGAGAGATTAGGCGCTGGGCGCCGCTCACCTTCGGTGGACCCCACATTGATTCAATCTAAGGGTCGCTCTCCAGAGTCAAACCGATCCTGCCGTCCTTTTGCCTGAGCGTTTCCGAGCGGTGGTTGCGCCTTCGGCGTCTCGCCGGAGCGAAATCTCTCCGGCAGGCCGTCTGATTGAGCGTGTGAGTTTAGCTCAATTACCGTCGGAAAACCTCTTAAGCAATCCGTGGCTTTGCAGCAGTCGGAAGATCGTCGCGCAATCCGAGTGCTTGGCGCATCAGCACGGCCTTTGCAAGGGGCATAACGTTAATCACACTCAATCCCACAGCTCGTAGAGGAGGTATGAGCGAACCAGAAATTTGAAACAACCGGTGAAGTGCGTCGAGTGCAAGAACCATTTTTAGATTGTCCCCTTTGCGTTGGCGTTCATATCGGCGCAGTACGCGTAAATCTCCAGGATCCTCACCCCTATTTAGGGCATCAATAAGCACATCAGACAACACCGCGGCATCCAGAAAGCCGAGATTCATTCCCTGCCCCGCTAGCGGGTGTACCGTATGAGCAGCATCTCCCACCAGAGCCACTCTTGAATCGCAATAGCGGCGAGCGTGTGCAGCGTTTAGTGGAAAACTCACGCGCTCCACGGTTGCACCGAGCTGACCCAGAACTCCACCACTTGCGATCTGAAGCTCGGTTTGGAATTTCACATCATCTAACTCGCATAGAGCCTCAGCATGCTCGGCCTGAGCAGACCAGACTACGGAACTGCGTCCATCATTAAGTGGCAAAAACGCAAGCGGACCACCTGGCAAAAACCTTTGCCAAGCCGTTTCAGCGTGCGGTTGTTCCGTCGTGACATGTGTGACGAGGGCACGTTGCGCATAGGACACTGTACTTATCGGCATCTTCAAAAGGTTACGAACCATGGAAGCACTACCATCAGCTGCTACCAAGACGGTGGCGGACAGCGTTTCCCCGTCGCTCATGGTGATATCAACCCCCCGCTCCCCTACATCAATAGCGGTCAACCCCACACCAAATGTCAATTTCACATTAGTGTGCGCCAAAGCGCCTGCTAATTGAGCTCGAAGCAAGCTGTCCTCCACAATATGACCAAGATCCGGTTCACCCATTTCCGAACTATCAAAGATCAATGAACCTATGCGCGCATCGTGTTCCCCTTGCCATACCTGCATGCGGCGATAGGGCGCCGCGCGCGCCGCCGCAACAGTCTTCCATACGCCTAAATTCTCAAGAACGCTTTGGGAAGCGCGGGAAAGCGCGTACACCCGCAAATCTACCGTATCGACCTCCCAACTCGGAACCTGACGCGGCTCGAACAAGCGAATGTCTAGATCTTCGGTATGAGAGCTCGAACTGAGCAATGTGGCAATGGAGAGCCCTACGGGGCCACCGCCGGCAATAACGATGGTGCGCCGCTGTGCTGCCGGCGACCTGTTCACGGCACTAGCGGCAAACCACGCGCTAAGCGTGATAGGCGCCCGCCCAACCCCATCGTCTGCCTTGCGAGCTGCCCTTTAGCTCCTGGAAGCAGGTCAAAGGCTACCAAACCCAGCCCACGGGTAATGGCCAGTGGCCCTGTTTCGTAACCGAATAAATGCACTAGGCCATGCGTGAAGGCTGCGATGCGTCTCTGATCGCTTATCCGACACGCCTGATAGTCTTTCAATAAGCCTGTGTTTCCAAAATCAGCTGCGTTATTGGCACGATGAGCATCACTGAGCATTTCCGCCAGCGTTGCAATATCTCGCAGCGCGAGATTAAAGCCCTGACCCGCGACAGGGTGTAGGCTGACAGCCGCATTTCCCACTAAAACGGCACGGTTCGCCGTAACTGTTGTGCTCCGCACACGGCTGAGTGGATAAGAGCTCCGTGATCCAGCACGTCGGACCCGGCCTAGGCGCTGACCGAATGCCTGTTGCAACTCGCAACGAAACTCATCGTCCTCAAGGTTGATAACTCGATCCGCCTCCCGCGGGTCTAATGTCCAAACAACAGCTACGCGCTGATTGCTCAACGGAAGAAACGCCAATGGGCCTGCCGACGTAAAACGCTCGAATGCCCGCCCCATATGTGCTATCTCAGTCTCACAGTTGACGATGACTGCTGTCTGTTCGTACACGTCTTCAAGAGCGCTGATGTGCAGCGCACTACGAACCCGAGACCTAACACCATCCGCTGCAACCACAAGCTTTGAGCGGATCCCACACCGCAAACCATCAGATTCGATTTCCGCTGTGATACCAGTATCTTCTACGGTTAATGAATCCAGTCTTGCCGGTGCCTTACAGACGAGAGAATCGGCCTCCAGCAACCTAGGCCAGATCGCGCTACTGAGAATTCTATTCTCGACAGTGTAGCCCAGAGCAGAAACACCCTCCTCCTTAGCAAGGATGCGGGTCGCTCCGAAGCGACCACGCTCTGATATATGGATCGATTTAATGGGTTCAGCCACCTGGGCAAAGTCCTCCCAGAGACCAAGTCCCTGCAAAATCCTCTGGCTGCCATTAGCCAACGCCGTCGAGCGATCATCAAACTTTGGTTGCTCTAAGAAACCAGGATCACGCTCCTCAACTAATACCGTCCGAATAGAGACCTGCGCTAGTGCGTGAGCCAGAGTTGCTCCCACCAAGCCACCACCGACGACAAGAACGTCGCACTGAAGTTCATCTTGACTCAATGAGCGCGCTCCATGAACTTCTCAATTTCTTCTGCGCTGGAAGGCAGCTTATCGGATAACACTTCGGGCCCGGTCTTTTGTATATGAACATCGTCCTCTAGCCGAATGCCAATACCCTTCCAACGCTTGGACACGCCACTGGCGTTCGGAGAAATGTAGATCCCAGGTTCAACGGTCATCACCATCCCTGGTTCCAGCAAACGCGGTTGCTCTGCCACTCTATAGTCACCAACATCGTGCACATCTATACCCAACCAATGCCCAGTCTTGTGCATAAAGTATGGACGATAAGCCTCACCCTTTATCAGGTTAGCGAGCGACCCTTTCAGGATCCCCAGGTCTCTGAGCCCGCGGGTAATCTCTTTGACGGCGGCATCATGAGGGTCATTCCAGTGATTCCCGGGCTGTACCTTCTGTATAGCCACAGCGTTAGCCGTGTATACGATGTCATATAAGTCCTTTTGGGATGCACTAAACCGCCCGTTGATCGGAAACGTGCGGGTGATGTCGGATGCGTATAGATCGTACTCGCAACCCGCGTCGATGAGGATCAATTCACCATCATTCAGTACACCGCTGTTGTCGGTGTAGTGCAGGGTACAGGCATTGGCTCCCGCAGCCACAATCGGTGCATACGAACACTCGACGCCGTGACGAGCAAACTCATGTCGAAACTCAGCCTCAAGCTCATACTCCCTCATCCCTGGCTTACAAACGCTCATCGCACGCCGATGAGCGGCTACGGCAATGCGAGCGGAGTGTTTCATAGCACTCACCTCGCGCCGACTTTTAAATAGACGCATTTCGTGCAAAAGATGATCCAGCGCAATGAGTTCGTCGGGCGCATGCCCGCTCTGGCGCCTCGAGTGCAGACGGTTCATCCAACCCAATAGACGCTGATCAAAGTCTGCAAAAACACCCATGGAATAGTAAACGCGATCACTCTGCTCGAGCAGACTAGGCAAAATCTCCTCGATGTCTTCCATTGGGAATGCAGCATCGGCTGCGTAATCCTTAACAACCCCCTCCGGTCCGACACGCACACCGTCCCACATCTCACGCTCGCTATTCCTCTCTCTACAAAACATGAGAAACTCGCCCTGACGACGCCCAGGTATCAGCACCGCTACAGCTTCGGGCTCGCAAAACCCAGTAACATAAAAAAAATCGCTATCTTGACGGTACGCGTAGGTCGTGTCGCGGCTACGGATACACTCGGGGGCAGCGGGTAACACCGCGATTCCACCCTGCCCAATGAGTTCCATCAAATGGCGCCGACGTCTTGCAAACTCCTGGGAATGCATTGCCGTACCAGTCAGTGGGTGGTCTCTGAACCAGGAGATGTAGTTTGCGTCGACTCGAGTTCCTCAAACATGATCTGCACACTAACACGCACATACTCAATTAACTCGGCCAACGCGAAATCTGCTTCGTCCTCATCATCGAACTCGTCCGCACTTAGGCCGGCTCGACTAATCTCTGACAAATCGTTCACGATCTCCCCTAACTGTACGGCACCAGGATCGTCCGCCTCATCACCATCCAGCGGAAATCCTGCCAAATCAAGCCCAAAAAGAAATCCGTGACACCAAAGGGCCAGCGCGCCAACCCTCTCTTCTAAGGAAGCATCGTCTTCGGGAAGCAGAGGATAAAAATCAAGTCCAGCACCCATTAAACTTCGCCACGTGTGAAGCTCCAACTCCCATAGTTGATTGCGGGCAGTATCCAGAGCTCCTTCTACCGGATCGCCGTCGCCGAGGCACTCATCTACCCAAGTCGGAATTACTGAGCCCCCCCCCGCGCACAGCAACCCACATATACCTCCATGCAGCTCGGAAACCGCGATAGATACCTGTGCTCGAGTCATAGCAGAATGCAGGACAGTATATTCGGCGAATCTCTCGGTCAACGGAACCTCTCCGCAAAAAAAAACGGTGCTCAATGCTACCACTGTAAAGAGTTTTATTGACCCCTGGAGGTCCCCGGTTTTATAGTGACTAAATGAGCACCGAAGATACTAACAAACGCTTCGATCTAGAACTCCAACGGCTAGAGAAGCGCCTGGACGAGTTAGTGGTTGTCTGCCAGAAACTACAAGAAGAAAACCACTCGTTAAAACAACGCCAAGACACCCTCATTGAAGAGCGGGCTACACTTCTACAAAAAAACGAACAAGTGCGCGCCCGCGTTGAAGCTATGATTAGCCGACTCAAGGCAATGGAGCAAACACAGTGAATGATATGTTCGCCCACGTTACCATCCGAATACTGGAAAAGGAGTATCAGGTTGCTTGCCCCGCCGGTGAGAAAGCAGATCTACTGGCGTCAGCGGATTTACTAAATAAAAAGATGCGCGAAATTAGAGACAGCGGGAAGGTGGTCGGACTAGATCGCGTTGCTGTTATGGCAGCGTTGAATATGGCCAATGAACTACTCAGAAGAACTGGAGATGATCAGTCACTGAAAGATATCGTTGGTCTCAGAGTCAAAGCCATGGGCGAGAGACTGGATTCTGCGCTGGGCCCGACCCGGCAACCGAGTTTTTAGTTTTCGGCGCTCCCTGCGGTGTGCGATGCAGATTGGATAGTCTTTCGACCCTAAATTCTGACCTTGGGGTTATGTTCTGTCGGTGGCGTTGTGCAGATCCGGCAATGCCGGGAAGCCTTCAACTACCACGGCTTACCCCACCTTTTGCTCTGGTTCGAGAGCAACCATCTGCGACGGCACTAACGGGGAGCGCCACCTTCGCCTCGGCAACTTGGAGGTTGGATTGATATCACCTTTATCTGACAACTCTCTTACCCATAGCAACCGCCATCTCGCGCTACGAAAGAGGATCCGCAAACAGCGTAAAGCCTTACCCGAGCAAAAACGACGAGTTGCAGAACAAGATACAGCAAGAAATCTGTTAAAACTCGGCGCAGTTCTGCATGCTCAGCGCATAGCAATTTATCTTTCGGTGGATGGGGAGCTAGATCTGAAAACAGCAATAATAGATTCGAGGGTGCGGCGAGCGTTAATCTATGCTCCTGTTCTAGAAAGAAACACCCTACGCTTTGCGCCGCTTCGAGACGACACGGATCTGCGTGATAATTTTCTTGGCATTCCTGAACCGGTAACTAATGCTTACATCGCTCCGTGCCACCTTGATGCCGTACTCACGCCGCTCGTCGCCTTCGATAATAACGGGACAAGGATCGGGATGGGAGGAGGATATTACGATCGCTGCTTCAGATTTCTGGCATCCCGTTCGCGCTGGCTCAAACCGAAATTGATTGGAATTGGTTATGAATTCCAACGTATACACGATCTTGAACGTCAATCATGGGACATCCCTCTTTGGGCTGCCGTGACCGACCGTGGCATCTACCGCTTTTGATAGCGGAGGGTACAAAAAATGAACCATTGGTTGATGAAGTCCGAGCCCAATGACTTCAGCATTGACGATCTACGAACAGCACCAGGGCGCGAAACGCACTGGGATGGTGTACGCAATTATCAGGCACGAAACTTCATGCGGGACCAAATGAAGCAGGGAGATCTCGTTTTTTTCTATCACTCAAACTGCGCGGAACCGGGCATCACAGGAATTGCTAAGATAAGTCGAGAAGCCTATCCGGACCACACGGCCTTCAACCCTAAGGACAAACACTATGACCCGAAAAGTGACCCGGATAACCCTCGCTGGTACATGGTGAATATAAGCTATCAACGCAAATTAAACCGCATGATCCCCTTAAGTAAACTTCGCGAATATAGCGATAGGCAACTCAAAAACCTTACTTTATTGCGACGCGGTAATCGATTATCGATTACACCAGTTAACGCTAAGGAATGGTTTTTTATTTTGAGTTTAGAGTAAACCGACTACCTGAATACCACACTTCTAACTATCTACAATCCAAATTTTGAACTGTTGTTCGCGCTTTCATGTTTTAACACTGTTCTTGAAATATGCAAAAACCAACGGCTCGCTGGAAATTTTGATCCTTTTATATATACTCCGACCCGGTTAACCTGATCGGAGACTGCACATGGCTAAGAGACCTGCTTCTAAGAAGCGAAAGAAGGCACCAGCGAAGCGCAAAGCCGCGCGACGCAAAGTGTCGAAAAAGCGCGCCACTAAGAAGAAGGCGACGCGTAAGAAGGCTAAGAAGAAAGCCACTCGTAAAAA
>DBZY01000034.1:19953-32153 GCA_002311835.1 Proteobacteria bacterium UBA1148
CGCAAGAAGGCCAAGAAAAAGGCTTCTAGAAAGAAGAGGTAATTTCTTCAGTGTCTTATGCGAGCCTTCAGGCTCTGACATAAATAAAGTGCCCGCTATATGCGGGCACTTTTTTGGAGAAGCGTGTGACTCAGAGCACAAAAAAACAACAGGCCGCCCTAGCGGCGATCAACTATATCCGTGATGGAATCACGCTTGGGGTTGGGACCGGCAGCACGGTCAACTTCTTTATTGATGCCCTGGAGGGACATGCTCAGCGTCTCGATGCAATTGTATCAAGCTCTAAAGATTCAACGACCAGACTTGAAAACCTGGGAATTCGAGTATCCGAACTAGCCGACACAGGAGACATAGATCTATACGTTGACGGCGCCGATGAAGCCACGAAGCATCGATATCTCGTCAAAGGAGGCGGCGGCGCTTTAACTCGCGAGAAAATTCTTGCGGGTTCTTCCAGGAGCTTCATCTGTATCGTAGATGACTTGAAACTCGTAAATGTACTCGGCAAGTTTCCTCTTCCGATCGAGGTTATTCCCATGGCACGGTCTTACGTTGCTCGACAGTTAGTTAAGGCCGGCGGGCAACCGACCTGGCGCGAGAATTTCGTCACAGATAACGGAAACCATATCTTAGATATACGCAGTTTAAACATAACGAATCCTCCGGAACTAGAAAAACGACTGAATCAGATTCCTGGTGTGGTAACCGTAGGAATATTCGCTCAGCGCCCCGCTGATGTGCTCCTCATCGCCGGAGATGATGGTATTCGCACAATCAAGTAACACACCTTAGAAAGGAGAAGGCGCGGCCGCCCATGAGGTATCTCGATACGTTGTAAATGGCTGGGGGAGAGGGATTCGAACCCCCGCTAGCGGAGTCAGAGTCCGCTGTCCTACCACTAGACGATCCCCCAGTCGGTGGGGTTGCGGGCTAGCGCTTCGAGTACTGTGTTGCTTTGCGAGCCTTGCGCAACCCAACTTTTTTTCGCTCCACTTCCCTGGCGTCTCGAGTTACGAAGCCGGCCTTTCGCAGAGATGGCCTGAGTGACTCATCATAATCCATAAGTGCTCGTGTGATTCCATGACGAATCGCCCCGGCCTGACCGGTTGTACCGCCACCTCGCACCGTAACCTGAATATCAAACTTGCCGTCGAGTTGGGCAAGCTCCAACGGCTGTCGTACGATCATACGTGCCGTTTCTCTCCCGAAGAAAGCATCTAACGGCCGGCCGTTGACGACAATTTCACCACCACCTGATTTCAAGTACACCCGTGCTGCTGAAGTCTTTCTCCGGCCCGTTCCATAATATGTTTGCTTGGCCATGGCTATAGCTCCAATGGTATCGGTTGCTGTGCCTGATGAGGGTGCTCCGTACCGCACACAACTTTAAGCTTCTTTAACATCTGTCGACCCAAAGAATTTCTCGGCAACATCCCCTTGACAGCCAATTCCAGAACCCGTTCTGGCGCCCTATCCAACAAGGTTTGAAGCGATTCAGACTTAAGGTTACCGATATAACCAGTATGGTGATGGTACATCTTATCCTTAAGCTTGGAACCAGTGACCCTAATCTTCTCGGCATTAATCACCACGATATAGTCCCCGGTATCCACATGGGGAGTGTACTCGGGCTTATGCTTACCTCTGAGCCGCCGAGCAATTTCCGTTGCAAGCCGCCCTAAGGTCCTGCCCTGAGCATCAACTACGTACCAGTCATGCCGAACTTCATGAGGTTTTGCCGAGAATGTTTTCATTCATTCCGCCTGAAATAGACGGGCATCCTACCGACCAAAGAGGCGGGATATTACGCGCCTATTCAAGCCCTTGCAACAGAAGAACTACCTCTGGGAAAGGCCTCATTAGGTATTATTCCAGACTTCGATGCTTCACTTGAGAAATACTACCACCATGGACGCTACGCTTAGCACTGACGAGTATAATCGGGTCATGTCCTCAAGAAACAATGGGCTCGACTCACTCATCGTGGCCGCGGATCAAGCTCTTCGAACACTAAGCGCCCCGCCTGCCGCTCTACAATCCTCTCCTGCTGCACAGGTTACCGACAGCGTCCTGAGCACCAAAGACCGACGCACCAGTATTGAACTCATGCGCGTCAATCATGCAGGCGAAATCTCAGCGCAAGCCCTGTACAGAGGGCAGTCGATCCTCGCACGTTCACCTGATACCAGACGACACCTTCTTCAGGCTGCCTCGGAGGAGCAGGATCACCTCGCATGGTGCTCAGAACGCTTGACCGAACTTGGAGGTCGGCCAAGTCTACTCGACCCCCTTTGGTATGCAGGCAGTTTTTTAGTTGGGCTCGTAGCAGGAGCGGCGGGAGATAATATTAGTCTTGGCTTCGTCACAGAGACGGAGAGACAGGTAGAGGCTCACTTGCAGGACCATCTATCTCGGCTACCCGAATCAGATACCAAAAGCATCTCGATTCTCAAACGCATGGCAGAAGATGAGGCCCATCATGGTACGACCGCACGTTTGGCAGGAGGGGTAGATCTGCCCCTACCCATTCGGTCTGCCATGACCTTCGGCGGCGATCTTTTGCGCCGTTTCTCACTCTGGGGGTGAACTAAGGCGCGATCTGGACTTAGTATTTGAGAAATCCTACACCATCCAACCCGGTGTCATTTGAAAGCTCTTTGTGTTTTGATCCGCTCGTACGCAGCACGGATCTCGTGGGTCTTCTCTTCTGCCACACTGGTCATCGACTCAGGTAGGCCTCGAGCAACAAGTTTATCCGGATGATGTTGATTCATTAGCCGCCGATAAGCTGTCTTCACTTCCTTGTCGCTTGCGTCTGGACCAAGCCCCAGCGCACGATATGCCTGCCCCATGCTTATAGACTCTTTGCCTCCACTTTGAACCCGAAATTGTTGAGCACGAACCAATGCCTCGATCTGAGCCAGCTCAACTCGCCCCATTCCAAGGTCTCGGGCGACTTGCCAGAGGAGTCCCCGCTTGACCATCTCAATCGACCCTGCGGCAATAAGGGCCTGCATCTGAATCTCTACAAAAGCCCTGACTAGATCGGTCCGCTTACTGAGATGGTTATTTAGCTGAGTGAGTTTCTCGCCCACCGGATAACCCGCGCTCTTACCCGCCGTGAAGTGATCTATCGCTGTTTTAACCTGTTCAGGAGAAAGGTTCATGCCGTGCATGATTCTCCGAGCAGCACGAATCTCACTCTGAGAAACTCGTCCATCGGACTTTGCAATATGGCCCATAACTGCAAAAGTGGTCTCGAAAAAGACCTGCTGTATGCGATCAGATCCAAAAAAAACCCCGTCCCCAGTCGATAGCTGAGCCACGCCTAGGTCAAATTGGTGCCCCAACAAAACACCTAACGCTGACCCGATAGGCCCACCTACTGCAAGACCCAACACGCCTCCGACCGCTTTACCAATCCAAGCCACGGCAGTTCAGTGAGCCCCGATTAGAGCGCGACGACGCGAGAATACTTTATGAGTTGCTTTAAAAAGTTGCTGAATTATCATCTGAAGAGGCATTATCCCGCCTTTGAACCCTCACGGAGAACCCCAAGGCGCTCTTAAACTATGAACAAATCACTTCCGAATCCCATATTCGAGTCACGTCTCAAAAGCCTTGAGCTAAGGCAACAAGGAAAAGTGAGAGATATCTATCAAGTAGACCCAACACACCTTCTGATCATTGCTTCCGATCGCCTCTCGGCATTCGACGTTATCCTCCCCGATCCGATTCCCGGCAAAGGCATTGTGCTCACAGCGATCTCCAATTTCTGGTTCAATCACTTACGCGATGTGATTCCGAATCACCTCACAAACATCAATCCAGAGAGCGTTGTATCGACCCCCGAGGAGAAAGCCACCGTGCGCGATCGAGCGGTGGTCGTTCAAAGCCTCAAACCACTCCCAGTCGAAGCCGTTGTCCGTGGTTATCTTATAGGATCGGGATGGAAAGATTATTGCGCAGAGCGCTCCGTATCTGGCGTGCCGCTTCCGCCAGGCATGGAACTTGCTGAACAGCTCCAGGAACCTATTTTTACACCGAGCACCAAAGCCGCTCAGGGAGAACACGATGAAAATATTTCTCTCGACACCGTAAAGTCGCTGATCGGTAATGAACTGGCAGAGACCGTCAAAGAAATCTCCTTGGCGCTGTACGAACAAGCGAGTCAGTATGCTCGCGAGCGCGGGATCATTATCGCCGATACGAAATTCGAGTTTGGGTTGAATGAAGAAGGTGAGTTAGTGTTGATTGACGAAGTATTCACACCCGATTCATCAAGGTTCTGGCCCGTGGCAACCTATAAGCCCGGACGCTCTCCAGATAGCTTTGATAAGCAGTATGTCAGGGATTATCTCGAGACACTTGATTGGGATAAGCAACCACCAGGTCCCAACCTCCCGGACGTCGTTATAACGCGGACCCATGAGAAGTACCACGAAGCACTACGGCTGTTAACTGCATAGCTAATGAAGGGATTACACAAGTTGCTGAACCTGTGAGTGAGAGTGAGGTCCGAGAAGAATCATCGCGACCATAACTGTCATACCAGTAATACATAAGAGTCATCCCCTTATGGCGGCAGCGCTGCTACGCGCCCGCGACAGTAAGTCCCTCGACAAGCACCGAACCACAGCGAATGCTCCCACGCAGGTCCACATCTGATCCCACAGCGCGAATACCTTTGAAAATCTCCCTCAGATTACCGGCGATCGTCACTTCGTGCACTGGATATGCTATCTCGCCCTCTTCCACCCAAAACCCGGCAGCTCCCCGTGAGTAGTCTCCCGTGACAGTGTTGACGCCCTGCCCAAGCAACTCTCCGACTAGAAAAACCTCTGGACACTGTTTTAACAACGAATCCAAAGATCCTGCATTCGAGCGAACGATCAAATTGTGAACACCACCAGAATTACCAGTTGTCTGCATTCCCAAGCGCCTTGCTGAGTAACTCGACAAGACATAGCCGTTCAGAACTCCTTTTTCGACCAAGTGACGATGCTGCGTTGCCACACCTTCATTATCAAAGGCAGTGCTCCCCATGGCTCGTGGAATAAATGGATCCTCTTCGATTCCAATGAAATCTGAAAAGATTTGCTCGCCTTTGGCATCTAACAGAAACGAAGCCTTTCTATACTGACTGGTACCTTTGATAGCCGCCACAAGATGGCCAAAAAGCCCTCGGGCTAGTTCCGCTGGAAAAACCACTGGGACGGAACAGGTTGATATCTGACGTGCTCCTAGCCGTCGCAGTGTTCTACTTGCTGCTTCTTCTCCAACTTTCTCAGGTTCGTCCAACTCTTGGTAGGCTCGAGCAACGGTGACCCAATAGTCCCGCTCCAGAGAATTGTCCTTTTCTGCAATAACACCGCAGCTCAGCGAGTGACTACTCGTTGGGTAGCCCTCGCAGAATCCATGAGTATTCGCGTAAACGTGAACGCCTTTACCAGTGGATACACTGGCGCCTTCGGAGTTCTTGATCCTGTCATCCATCCCGAGCGCAGCGGCCTCTGCCCGAAGAGCGAGCGCCTCAGCTTCCACGATCCCAATTGCCCACGGGTGATAAAGGTCCAAATCCGGCAGTTCGCGGGCCATCAGCTCAGGCTCCGCGAGTCCGGCATAATCATCCTCGGAGGTAAAGTTTGCGATGCTGATAGCTTTTCGGACCGTCTCTTCAACGGCTACCGACGAACACTCAGTAGTACTGGCGCTACCCTTACGGCCCTTTGTGTATACCGTAACCGCTAGACCACGGTCACGCTGTCGTTCTATGGACTCCAGCTCACCAAGACGAACTGTTACAGAAAACCCCTCGTCATAACTAACACCTGCCTCGGCTTGCTCCACACCTAGTTTGCGAGCGTGCTCAACTGCCTCCTGGGCTGTGTTCTTTAGCGACTGCTGCACCTTATTCACATCCATAAATTCGTACCTGCGAAAGTGAGATGCTGATTCTACCTGCTGTACAATGATCGGATGAAACCCTTGGTAGGCATTGTTATGGGCTCAGCCTCGGACTGGGAGACTGTGAGCCGTGCTGCAACGACCCTGGAAACGCTGTGTATAGCCCATGAGGTGAAAGTCATCTCGGCGCACCGCACGCCAGATCAACTTGTAGAATACACAGAGACGGCCTCAGAACGCGGCCTAGAGGTGTTAATCGCTGCGGCAGGAGGTGCCGCGGCTTTGCCTGGCGCTATTGCTGCCAAGACATGGTTGCCCGTATTAGGCATCCCCATACAATCACACGCGCTAAATGGGCTGGATTCCCTTCTTTCGATGGTACAGATGCCTGCAGGTATCCCCGTCGGGACACTGGCAATTGGAAATGCAGGCGCCACAAATGCTGCGCTATTAGCTGCGGCCATATTGAGTATAAAACACCCCGAAATCTTGGACGCACTAAAGACCTACCGCCGCAAACAAACAGAGAAAGTCCTCCAACAACCGGATCTGCGTAAAACGGGGTAGCTATCCAAACCAGATCGCCCGCGCCTCACGAAAAAACTGCGTCACATCAGCCAAAAGGCTGAACGGGGCGATGAATTTTATTTAAGCGCTCGGATATACCTAAATCAGGATTCGGTTCCGCCCACAGTCAACGAATCTACCCGCAGTGTCGGTTGCCCCACACCAACCGGTACCGACTGGCCGTCTTTACCACAAACGCCCACCCCTGGATCGAGCTCGAGATCAGACCCAATCATTGAAATTCGGGCCAAAACCTCTGGACCACTGCCAATCAACATTACGCCTTTCACTGGAGCAGTCGTCTTCCCATTCTCAATCAAATATGCCTCGCTAGCGGAGAAGACAAACTTACCGGATGTAATGTCGACCTGCCCCCCCCCGAAGTTAGGAGCGTAGATACCCTTGTCAACCGATTCAATAATTTCCTGGGGATCATACTCCCCTGGAAGCATGTAAGTGTTAGTCATTCTGGGCATGGGTGGGTAGGCGAAGGATTCCCTGCGCCCGTTGCCGGTGGAACAAGTCTTCATTAAACGTGCATTGAGCTTGTCATGCATGTAAGACCGAAGCACTCCCCCTTCAATTAGTGTAGTACATTGAGTAGGCGTGCCCTCATCATCAATAGTCAATGAACCGCGTCGTCCTTCCAGCGTGCCGTCATCAACTACGGTGCACTCAACACTTGCGACCCGTTCACCGATTCTCCCAGAGAAAGCAGAGGTTTCTTTGCGGTTGAAGTCACCCTCAAGCCCATGTCCGATCGCCTCGTGTAAGAGAATTCCAGGCCAACCCGATCCAAGAACAACAGGCATGTTGCCTGCAGGAGCAGGTATAGCCTCCAGATTGAGAGCTGCCTGACGAACCGCCTCCTTAGCAATAGTGCTAGGGCGATCCGTCTCCGTAAATAAAGAAAAGCTCCCGCGGCCGCCACCACCTGCATACCCCTGTTCACGGCGACCGTTGTTCTCCATGATGACCGATACATTAAGTCGCACCAAAGGCCTCACATCGACTCCGAGAACACCATCCGAGGTCTGTACGAGCACAGCTTCATAAACGCCGGCAAGACTCCCAATGACCTGGATGATTCTCTCATCCATAGCACGAACCTGTTGATCCAGGTCAGTAAGTAATGCAACTTTCTCCGCATCCTCTAGGCTAGTCAGTGGATCCACCGCAGGATAAAACTCACGGGTAGGCGTCTGTGTTGCCACCTTGTAGCGCCCATCGCCCTTATCTCTAACAATGCCTCGAGCAGCCTCAACAGCATCAGTCAACGCACTCTTATTGAGCTCGTCCGAATAAGCGAAACCAGTCTTTTCCCCCGATACGGCTCGGACGCCAACGCCATGATCCACGCTGTGTAAACCGTCTTTGACAATACCGTCTTCTACAGTCCAGGTTTCAAAGCGAGTGAACTGAAAATATATATCTGCGTAATCGAGGCGACTGGACATTAGCGAGCCAAGCGCCTGATCGATGTTACTCAACTCAAGCTCAGCGGGCTCCAGCAGTTGTCCACACACTAATCCGAGCCGATCCACTGAGGAGAAAACTTGATGTTCAGGCTGCATATTGATCTCTACGGCAAGCTTTGTGTTGCAGGGCGAGAAGCTACTCCCGCAGTTGGTTGAGCACCATCATATCTAGATCGGTCATGACTATGCCAGCATTTGAATTGCGACGGTTCTCATCATGTCACATATCATTGCGTCGCCACGTCAGCTATTGGCGGAAGATCCGCACAAATTTCATCCCTCTGTAGTTCTGTCGGAGTAAGTCGTTCCACGGAGGGTTCGTCCCAGTTGCCCGTCACGCAATACGATGCTCGGCCAACTCCTCTCAGAGGCTCCTTGAAGAGCTGTGTGAAAATCAACAGCGCCGCACCCACTTGAGGCCCTGCAAGAAACCCCATCGTCGGCAAAATCTTACCAGGCTCGGCCGTCACAACAGCTTGTTGCTGGTAGTCCTGGTCGCCCAACCCGGTGCGCCCCACTACGCCAATGTCCGCCACTGGTCCGGTCAAGTACAGGTTATCGGTGTAAGCATTTCCATTGATGATACGAAAATCACCATTTATCTCATCAAATACCAGCCCTCTATTGAAAACATCCCGAAAATCTAAGGCTAGACGACGCGGTAATGCTGTAATACTCATCAGCCCCATCATGCGCCCGGCACCAGGCTCAAGATTCAAAACACTGCCCTGTTCCAGTTTCAAAGTTAGATTACCACTGATGGATTGAGCCCAGTCCGCTGACGGAGAATCCGGCCAGTGCACGCTAAGCGTGACATCGCCTCCCGCTCCCTCAGTAACGGGATCGAATCCGAGCTGTTCTAAGGTGGTGGCTATGTCCCCGCTGCTCAGCGAAAGCTCTAGCCTAGTCTCGGGACCCTGGTTGCCATCAAACCAACTACCGCTCCCTTCCATTGCGAAGCTGTCACTTTCTGTCTGGAATGACTCCATCTTAAGTCCAAGGGGATCAGCTCGGATATCGGCGTTTAGCACTCCGAACCGCCGTTGCCCCACGCTGAATTGCTCCGCCGTAAGTAATAACCCGGGTAGTCTCCTAGGATCTCTCTCAGTCACAGCAACAACATTTGCGGTGGAGATATTTAGCCTTTCCATCTCCGCGAAGATTTGCGGCCGATCAGTAAGATCTAGTGGCATAGTAATGGTGCCTGTCACAAGCTGACTTTTCACGTCCAAGTGCCACTGGGCGGCCTCCTGGCGGATCGCTAGCTGCGTATGACCGAGATTTTGATTGAATGCTGAGAAATCAGCTATTTCGAGATCAGCCCCAGAAAATACACTGGAGAGCGGCACTACAGTCAGTCCTTCATCGAGCAACGTTGACCATTCCTCCAAACGCAACTGTCTAAGAATACCGTTAATGGTCAAGCCGTCCCTGGGGGGCAATAGCGGGGAATTGCCGCCAAACCGCATGTTCCCACGTCTAAAAGAAAGCTCTCCGTCACGGTTTCGGAAACTCAGTGCAAATCGTCGGTCTGTACCTAGATGACCGCTAACATCCAGGCGATCAGATTCTGAAAACACAAAATTCAACTGAAAGTCGGTTAGTTCATCGGAAGTTTTATTGAAAGGTTCTGGTAATTTCAGAGCAACGCCTGAAAGATTGGATCTCACGCTCACCCTTAGAGGCTCTCTGCGCACCCGCGTGTGCGTAGTCACTGGCAGTAAGAGGCTACCCTGCCAGCGGGTTTGTCCCGTGACGTAATCTTTGAGGGGTAGAGGGAAATTTTCATACACCTCCTCAACATCTATCTCACCATCGAAGGTAATATTTGCGATGTACCCAGAGCTCTCAGGGCGTCTGACCTCAACTATTATTGGTCTCTTAAACAGGGTTACTTCTATGCCTTCCCCTCTCCACCCACCATCTTCTAGGGTTAGAATTCCAGAAATTTCGCTTACCGTCGACGCAAATCCCGCGACGGAAATTTCACCGTCCACTACCTCAAGCGTGCTACTCAAGCCGTAAGCTGAACGGTCTAGTAAGGGTAAACTTAGATCAAATGCTATCTTTCCAGTACCTCCCTGGGCATTCACTCGCATTAGATTCGGCCCCAAGTGTTGCGCAATTAGCGGTGCGTCCTTTAGAAAGAGAACAACATTCTCCAGTGGGCCTATCGTTTCAGCTGCAACGGTCAAAACAGGATCCCTCAAGTCCTCGATTCCAACGCGCACTTTCTCGCTTTTGTTGTCGAGCACCTGCCCGAAGCCCTGAGCGCTCCAACCAGCGTTAAGGAAATCAATTGTTCCCGTCAGACCAGTCGCGACAGGCCAATTCTCAACATAAGCTATTGAAGCATTCTCTATTTGCACATGAGCCGAGAACTGGCCCTCCCCATTATCGAAGGGAAATTCTTGTAAAGGACCAAAGAACGTCACATCCGCCTGACTAACATGCCCTCCAAGAACCGCTTGCTCCAAGTATCTATACACGCCCGGAGGCATTATTTCCGCTGGAAGATACCGTGCCAAAGCACCTACATTGAAGTCGGTAACGAGAGACTCCAATTCGAGCACGGGGGAAGTACCATCCATCGGATAAGTCAATTCTAGGGTTGTCCGAGTTAAAGCATCTCTGTTGTTTAGTACCAGATCGTCGCTGACTAGGCGTAATCCATCCCTTCCTTGCCGCCAGACGAAAATGCCACTTAACTCTTCCGCCTCTAGAGGCATGGGAAACAGTGTGGGCCAATCAACGCGGGCATCCCTCGTGGATAAATCGAGTCGGCCACTTCGAGAATCTGCTCGCACCTCTCCGGAAAACCCCATTAATCCAGGCCACCGTCCCAGAGATGAGACTTCTAAGTCATCAAAAGAACCTACCGCAGAATAGGCCCAAGATCCTCCTAATCCGCGACTCAGCCTGACATCGACTTCACTTAATCCCCCACGTGGACGAAGCTCAGCCCAAACCCGCCTAGCCTCGCTATCGGGAAACATTGGAATAAGGGGTAGCAAATCCTCTAACCGCACGAACTCCGCACTAAACTCTAAGGCAAATAGTCCAGTCTCGTTATGAAAAACCTGTATATCTATACTTTCACCGTTCGGCCAGGACAGCCTCCAGTCTCCTTGAACCTCGTTCTCCCCATCTAGCAAATTAGCCTCCACCGAAAACTCAATGCGGCCACCCAACTTTTCAGGCGCTCTGGCATATGCTTTCAGGAAAATGTTGCCCGCTCCCCTGGTCAACTCTGCTCGGACATCCTGAAATTCCCAAGTGCTTTGTTGGATTCTGTCCTGGTAGGTAATTTTGCTGTCACTCACGACTATGCTAACTGGTAGCAGCTCCTCCAGTACAAACCCATCCGAACCACCATTGTCGTCATACTGAAACCTCAGTGTGCCGTCCAAGGTCCTCTCAAAATTCAAACTTGCACCCTGTAGAGTAAGTCGACGTGCTTCGAGTTGGCGGTTCGAGAAAAAAGCAAACATATTCAGTCCCAACCGTGCCTCAGTAGCGCTGAGAATAGGATTGCTCTCGTCACCCACTCGGCTAACGCTGGCATTGTGAAACGTCAGTTCAGGCCCCAACAATCCCAACCGCGCATCGAGCCCCGTGAAGTTCACGCTAAGGCCCAAGACTTCTCTCGCCCAGGCCTGTATCTCACCTTGAGAGGCGGGAAGTTGCGTCACTAACAAACGAAACACACCTATGCCTACCGCTAACACAATCAGCAACGCCCCAAATGCGGCGAAGAAGCGCTTAGTTAGTTTGCTCATCGAGCCCCACATACTCATCACTGAACCGTTTACATCAGAACCACATCAAACTGATCTAGAGAATGAAAACTCTCACTCTGTAGACGAATGGGCGTATTCGTCAACTTTCCCAAGTCGTCCATGCTCGCACATTCCTCGTCAAGCAACCTCTCAACCACCTCTGGTCTAGCCAATACCAGCAGTTCCTGAAAGTTTGATTGTGCGTATTGCCTCAGAATTTCTCGAAAAATCTCATGACATACCGTTTCCGGTGACTTAACAAAGCCTCGCCCCTCGCAACTAGGACAAGTTTGACAAAGAACATGTTCCAAACTCTCACGATTTCGCTTCCGCGTCATCTCCACAAGCCCTAGGGGCGAAATATTCATGATCTGAGTTTTTGCATGATCCCCCGAAAGCTCCCCCGAAAGCTCCTGAAATACTTGCTGGCGGTGTTCCTCTTCAAGCATATCGATGAAGTCAATGATGA
>DBZY01000034.1:32316-32692 GCA_002311835.1 Proteobacteria bacterium UBA1148
CCCCGTGTTGACGTCGATGGTCGTCATGGCCTCTGTTTGGTCGATAATTAAATACCCCCCTGACTTCAACGGTACTTTTCTCTCTAGCGCTCGCTCAATCTCGGCCTCAATACTGTATAGATCAAAAATTGGGCGTTCATCAGCGTAATACTCTATGGTAGGCGATACGTGGGGTACAAATCGGTCCGCAAAATCTTTCATTTCATTGAATGTTGACTCTGAATCGACGCGAACTCGTTCCATCTCTGAGCTAAGGAGATCCCTGAGCAACCGAAGTGCGAGTGGGAGATCCTCATAAACGAGATCTCCGGGCCGAGATCGCGCAATCGATTCCTCAATAGCCTCCCAAAGCTTTTGCAGGAACAGCATGTCGGCT
>DBZY01000034.1:32736-57729 GCA_002311835.1 Proteobacteria bacterium UBA1148
GAACAGCATGTCGGCTCGCAATCTCTCAGTGCTCACGCCCTCGGCCGCGGTCCGCACAATGTAACCCCGCGTTGTATCGTTATCCCTTAAACTCTCAATGATTTGTCGCAAACGCTCTCGCTCTTCATCATCATCTATCCGAGCAGACACGCCGACACCCTCACCTTGGGGCATCATGACCAGATACCGAGACGGAATAGTAATAAAGGTCGTTAGTCGAGCTCCCTTGGTTCCCAGCGGGTCCTTCAAGACCTGGACCAGCACCTCCTCACCATTTTTTATTAGTTCACGAATGTTAATTTGGCTCTGCCGATCTGGAACTTCGTCACTTAGATTGGGTGTGATATCGGAAGCATGCAGAAATGCTGTCCTTTCCAAGCCAAGTTCAACGAATGCCGCCTGCATACCAGGCAGAACACGGGAGACCCGACCCTTGTAGATATTGCTAACCAATCCCCGCCGGCTCCACCGCTCAATCAGCACCTCCTGTAGGACCCCACTCTTGAGGAGAGCCGCACGCACCTCTCGAGACGACACATTAATGAGGATCTCGTCTCTCACAGCATCATCAGACCTCTCGCGCAGATGGAGCATCTGCTCCCAGGTCACCGTAGGAACCTAGCATGTGACGGGATACAAATCCGCTGAGGATAGTCCAGTGCTCCGGCAAAGCTAATATTAAATAGATGAAACTCCTTCTCATTCAAAAGACTATACGAGGTACCTGAAACCAATCAAAGCTACTGAGGGAGTTTTTTGAGCGTACGCTCTGATTATTCGCGATGGTAAGGGTGCCCCTGAATAAGGCTCCATGCCCGATAAAGGGCTTCGGCGACAACTGGTCTGACCAAGCCGTGTGGAAGAGTCAGCGGAGAAACCGACCAATGTTCGTCCGCACGCTGAAGGACCCTTGATGATAGTCCGTCGGGCCCTCCCACAAGTAAACAGACTGGAACACCAATGGTCATCCATCCCTTCAGCCTCACAGCCAGCTCCCCAGTCGACCATGCCCGCCCATTCACCGTCAAAGCCACCACGTGTGCAGCTGGAGGAATTGCTCGTAGCATACGCTCGCCCTCTGAATCCCTGGCTTTATTTCCCGAAGTCGCCCGAGACCGGTGCCCCGGAGGGATTTCCGTGAGTTCCAGCGTGCAAGCTCCCCTTAGTCGCCGCGCGTATTCGTGGTAACCGGCATTGACCCAGTCTGGCTGGCGTTTTCCGACGGCAATCAACTGCATGCGCATGTGCTCTATTAGAAAACTAATAAGCAGGAACAGCAATTTCGCCAGAAGTCAGGTCGCCTTGCGAGCTTTACTCAGAGCAGGAATGTCCCAAAGCTTTTCTAGGTTATAAAACTCACGCACCCTTGGGAGCATCACATGCACAACGACGTCCGAAAGATCCACTAGCACCCACTCACCTGCGTCCTGGCCTTCGACACCCAAAGGTTGTGTCCCCGCTCGTTTGCAGCTTTCGACAATAGAGTCGGCCAGCGCACGAACGTGTCGATCAGAACGCCCGGTAGCAATTACCATCACATCAGTTACGGTTGTCAGATGCCGAACATCCATGCATTTGATCGACTGAGCTTTTAATTCGTCTAATGCGCCTATAACCAGCTCGCTGAGCACAACACTAGTCATTAACGCCCCCGACTCGTTCTCCTGAATAACACCCCGTTTCTGCAATGATGACCCACACTCCCTTGGGGACCAAATACTTAGGATCGGATCCCTCCCTTATGAACTTTCTCAGCCTAGTGGCTGATATCTCCAACTGAGTCACCGGTGTTATGAATACCCGTCCCGAACGTGACGTAGATAAGTCTCGAGGCACCTCCGTAGAATGCTCCCGCACAAGTTTTCCGAGAACGCCCTCAATCGGCGCCTGCCAGCCCGGCCGATGGGCAACAACAATGTGAGCAAGCCCAATCAACTCCTCCCAGCGGCGCCAGCTTGGGAGGCTCAAGAAAGCATCCATCCCCAACAGGAGACACAGGGAACGATCCTGATGCTCAGCCCTAAGCCCCGTCAACGTATCCACCGAATATGAGGCGCCCCCACGCTCCAACTCCCTCGCATCTACCGAAAATCTAGCTTCGCTTTCGACTGCCACCTTTGCCATGCTTAGGCGCACATCATTCGTTGCGATTGGCTGATCACGGAACGGTTGCTGGCTACAGGGTATAAAGCGAACTTCCGCCAAAGACAGGCCTTCGAGCAGTTCCAAAGCTGTTCGCAAATGGCCGTAATGAATCGGGTCGAACGTACCGCCGAAGATTCCGATTGGACCCATGATTAGAGTCGGTTTCCTCCTGTTTCAGAACACCCGCCAGGGGGATCTCTGTATCTTCAGGGAACCGGGGTCGAGCATTACCATCACAAGACGGATCAACTCATCCCAGGGATTACCCCTTAGAGTACCTTTTACAACGTTGTCTACCTCAGAAGCCTGTACAAGAAGGCTAGTCAACTGATCCAGTTCGAAACGCCTCAGAGCATTCCTCACTAGTGGCTGACGCTGTCGCCGGAATTCTGGTCGGTTCAAACTACTCGCTTCGCTCTCACCAATAAGAGCAGCCACTTTAAGCCGTGCCAACAAACACAGGTCACGACTAATAGCCCATGATACCAGAGCAGGTGCAATACCCTCGACACGTAACCCATCTAGCACTCTCATAGCACGCCCCGCGTCCCCAGAGAGTATCGCATCAGCAAGTCGAAATACGTCAAATCGAGCGTTAGAAGCCACCTCTTCCAATACCGCCAGTTCATCGGCTGTACCCTCGCCAAGTGACATCACAAGCTTTTGAATTTCTTGGTCAGCTGCCAGGAGATTTCCCTCGACACGATCCGCCAGCAACTCCGCGGCCGACGCGGTGAGATTCAACCCCGCGGTTGCGGCCCGTTGGGCGATCCATCTCGGAAGCTCGGGTCGATCGATAGGCCAAACCTGTACCACAACACCGTGTTTCTCAATGCACCGTATCCACACGCTCTTAGCTGCCGCCGCATCAAGTTTAGTCGTTGCTATCAGTAATATAAGGTCGGGATCCGAGCGTTCAACTAGAGCGCGCAGAGTACGTGAACCAAGATCTCCTGGGCGCGGAGTTGGCAAACGTAACTCAATAACCCGTCGATTTGAAAAAAGTGAAAGGTTGTTGGCGCTTGCCTCTAATTCCTGCCACTTAAAGGTTCGTTCTATGACGTAGTGTTCTCGTTGTTCGAACCCGTCCTGGCGAGCTCGGACACGAATCTCTTTAAGCGCTTCAGAAACTAGTAACGGCTCGTCCCCAGTCACCACATAGACCGGTGCCAACTGGTGAGCTAGGTGATCAGTCAGCTTGCGTGCTGAAAACTTCACACACCCTCAAGTTGCGAGAGCACGATCCCGCGGTCTTCTAGCAGAACCGGAATACCATTCTGAACAGGGTAGGCCAGCTTGCCATCGCGGGTAATGAGTGCCTGTTCAAGCTCCTCGGTAAGAACAGCACCGTCGCGGCTGACAAGCTTCGAATCTCTAATTCTCAGATTGACTTCCCGAAGCGTTGCCTCAGACATGACTTCCATCGGCAATCGAGTTACCGGACAACAAATAATATCCAACAGATTCGAATCAATGCTCAACGTACCCACCTCAGTATGGCTTTTGTCGAGGACCATTATAAGAATCCACGCACGGTACTGGATCATAGCCGGAAGTGCCCCAGGGGTGGCAGCGAAAAATACGCTTCAGAACCAACCGCCCCCCCCTCAGAGGACCAAAACGCTCAATCGCCTCAATCGCGTAAACCGAACAGCTGGGAGAATGCCTACAACATCTGCCGAACCAAGGCGAAAGTACAAACTGATAGGCCCGAATAACTCCCACGAAAAGCTTGGACAAAACTTTCGAGGCTGCTCGCATAATTATCGACCCCGGCGCCAGCGCGGACCCCCGGAACCATCCTCAATAACGATCCCACGCCTCACCAGTTCGTCTCGAATCCGGTCCGCTTCAGAAAAGTCTCCTGCGCGACGCTTCGACTCTCGTTCCGCCAGTAACACGCTTATCTGGTCTTCACCAAGGGAATCCGTCGATCGGGACTGAATGAACCACTCCTCAGGATCTTCTTGGAGGAGCCCCAGCAGCCAGCCGCCAGCTCGCACAGTGTGTGCAAGCTCAGCACGCTGTTCCTTATTAGTAGCCCGATTCAGCTCCCTCACAAGACTAAAAAGCTCGGCAAGCGCTTTAGGAGAATTGAGGTCATCCTCAAGTGCCTCTAAAACCGCCGGTGGTGGAGGCTCCTCAGGTTCACCCGTCTTCGCACCTGTAACCCCAGCATCCCGTAAAGCGCCGTATATCCGATCGAGTTTTTGCTGAGCATCTGTAAGTACAGTGGAGTTCCAATCTAGCGGCTGGCGATAGTGAGCCGTCAGCAGCCCCAAGCGTACTACTTCCCCCGGCACCTCCTTCAACAGATCGCGCAAAAGAAGAACGTTCCCAAGGGATTTAGCCATCTTCTCACTCTCTACATGAATGAGTCCGTTATGAATCCAGTAACGGCAGTAGGCTTGGCCGCCATGAGCACAGGTGCTTTGAGCCACTTCGTTCTCGTGATGGGGAAACACAAGATCCAAACCACCCCCGTGAATATCTATAGTTGAACCGAGGTGGGTTTTAACCATCGCCGAACATTCCACGTGCCAGCCCGGTCTGCCGTATCCCCAGGGGCTTTCCCAACCAACACCATTTACAGGCGAGGGCTTCCATAGCACAAAATCTGCGGGATTCTTTTTATAGGTTGCAACCTCGACACGCGCACCAGCAATAAGCTCCTCCTGATCTCTGCCAGAAAGTTCACCGTAAGCTTCAAAACTTGCCACAGAAAAAAGCACGTGCGCCTCAGCAACATACGCATGATCATGCTTAAGCAACTGTTCAATCAGAGAAATGATCTGCGGCATATGCTCGGTAACCTTTGGTTCAACATCAGGTGACAACACACCGAGCATCTCCATATCTTTGTGATAGGCGGCTAGGTACCGAGCAGTCAATACACTAATCGACACTCCCTCACTTTCCGCAGCTGCATTTATTTTGTCATCTACATCGGTGATGTTACAAACGTAGGCAAGTTTGTAGCTGCGCCGTAGTAATCGAGCAAGCACATCAAAAACTACCGGCGGTCTGGCGTTCCCTATATGAGCAAAGTTGTAGACGGTCGGACCACAGACATACATTGTCACCCGCTCCGGGTCGGCAGGCTCAAAGCGCTCTCGAGTTCTCGTCAGCGTATTATGGAGAGTCAGAGGCATCCCAGGGCGCTTCTGTCCTACATATCGTTTGAAGCAAACTATGATAACAAGGATATGAGTCAATACCGCAAACAGACTCACATGCCACCTAAGCTTATAATCCGGCTTTAAGAAGATTGGAATCGTTATTTTATGACAAGAGAATTCAATCCACGTGTAAGCATCGAGCAAATCGAGGAAAGTGAGGAGCTAGCGCCTAAGTTTGACGACGATGGCCTCATTCCAGCAGTAACCACCGACTACCGTTCAGGGGAGTTACTGATGCAAGGGTACATGAGTGCTGAGGCGCTCATCCTCACTATCCAAACCGGTGAAGCGCATTATTTCAGCAGGAGTCGAAAGGTACTCTGGCATAAAGGCGCAACGAGTGGACTCGTGCAAAAGGTCCAGGAGTTAATGATCGATGACGACCAAGATTGCATCTGGCTGAAAGTCGACGTGATCGGGGGAGCAAGCTGCCACGTTGGATATCGGTCTTGTTTCTACCGTCGTATTCCTCTCAGCGACAATTCGAAACCGATTCGACTTGAGTTTACGGAAACAGAGAAAGTCTTCGATCCAGTCTCTATTTATGGCGATATCCCTAACTCCACGAAATTATAGTTTCTACGTCCAAGACGATGAGGAAGTCCGCAAACGCCAGGTAGGGTAGCCTCTCTCATTAATGATATCTGCGCCCATCAGCCAATCGTAGGCACTGCGTCCATCACCTACAAACCATGCCGCAGCAGTTCCCTCGCGAAACGTGTACCCCCAATCTTCCATATCCGCAAGGATCCTAAACCGCCCAAGACCTGGCAGGTAATCAGCCAGAATTACCTGGAGAAAACATACGGAGTTCTCTTCTTCGGTATTGCCACGTGCATCGCGCCAAAGGTTCTTTCTCCGTGCATCGGTCATACAAATGTAGTGCGCCATTTCATGTAGCAGAGAGTGTGACGGCGTATCCTCTCGAGCAAACAGGCATCTACCTGCTAAACCCGCTTCTGGCTCGCCCCAATAAGACGCAGGGATGTTTGCCCCTGGAGATATCTTGATCAGCTCTAGACCGTAGGCTGCCAGAATCTCATCGACACTTGCAGGATCAAGCATCTGGACTTTGCTGCAGCTCATTCTTGACTAACGGGGGTGAGAATCAACTTTGCGATGACGGTACGGTGGTTCTCCCGACCTCCATCAACCGCAAAACCTGCCGAGCTAGATCTTGCGCCAGGGACTGGCGAAGGACCTGCTCCTCCGCGCCCTTGCCAAGCACTTGGGTCTCGTCATAGGCATAACTTCGAGTCACCACGAGGGATTCCGTTTCAATTAGGCTGGTACCTTCTGCCTCCAACGAAAAAGTAACCGTATAGAAAATCTCATACTCTTGTGGTGTATTCCGTGCGGAAACGGACAAAATCCGCTGACCAGACGAGTCTTCCAAGATCCGCAAAATGGCCCCCGCCTCCTGGCGAGAGTCAACCAGCTCGGCACCTCGGGCTTCCAGAGCATCTCTCAGGCTATCGTAGAACTCAGTATAAGGTTTCTGAGTATCTAGATAGGTTGTGGCAACCGAGACAGGTAATCTACCAGATCCCTCCAACTGAAAACCGCAGCCACTGGCCGCTAAAATGACTAGAAGAGGCACAAATGACAGCCGCCACCCATACGTGAAAAGTTTGTTTAAATGGGTTCTGATAATAGCCATACGGGTTGATTCTAACTGAGTTTGCAAAGATCATCCGACAGCGCAGCGTGCGGTTATGAATCCAAGCCTACAAAACGGCAAATATGACAATTTTAGGGACGTTGAATAACAATGGTAGCGTATCCGTTCAGAGACATAGAAGCTAAGTGGCAAAGCTACTGGGAGGATAACCAGACCTTCCGGGTATCGGTAGATATTGATCCGACACAGCCAAAATTCTACATCCTCGACATGTTCCCGTACCCTAGCGGAGACGGGCTCCACGTGGGACACCCAGAAGGGTACACAGCGTCAGATATCGTTGCACGCTACAAACGTATGTGCGGCTTTAATGTTCTCCATCCCATAGGCTGGGATGCTTTCGGTCTACCAGCAGAAGAATACGCTCGCAAAACAGGTACACACCCGAGGATTACGACAGAACGCAATGTCGTACGTTTCCGCGAACAGTTAAAAGGGCTCGGGTTTTCCTACGACTGGAGCCGGGAAATCAACACCACTGATCCAGGTTATTACAAGTGGACACAGTGGATCTTCAAGCAACTTTTTGATCGCGGCCTAGCCTATCAAGAGGAGAAACCGGTCTGGTGGTGCCCCGAACTAGGTACAACACTCGCCAACGAAGAGGTTACTGAAGGGAAGTCCGAGGTGGGGGGGCATCCCTGTATCCAGCGCCCACTCAAACAGTGGGTACTACGTATTACCGAGTACGCCGAGCAACTACTAGGCAGTCTTAACGAATTAGACTGGCCTCAGAGCACCAAAGAAATGCAACGCAACTGGATCGGTCGCAGCGAAGGCGCCGAGGTTAATTTTCGCCTCTCTACCGGACCCGAGGCGATTCGTATTTTCACCACACGCCCCGACACAATGTTCGGCGCCACCTATGTAGTCCTGGCACCCGAACATCCTCTGGTGGAATCCATAACAGTTGAGAGCGAGCGTAAACAAGTGGAAACATATCGTCTGGAGGCCGCCAATAAAAGCGATCTAGAACGTACAAATCTGCAAAAAGAGAAATCAGGTGTCTTCACGGGTGCTTTTGCTATCAATCCAGCTAACGACGCGAAGATCCCCATTTGGATAGCCGATTACGTCCTAGCTAGCTACGGCACTGGTGCAATTATGGCTGTACCGGGTGAGGATCAAAGGGACTGGGAATTTGCAAAAGCGCATGAACTCTCCATCATCCGCACCGTGGAGCCTCCACAAGACTTTCAGGGTGAGGCCTACTTGGGCGACGGCTTAGCAATCAACAGTGACTTCCTGGACGGGCTCGAGGTGGAAGCCGCGAAGAATAGAATGATCGATTGGTTGGAGAAAAAAGGTTACGGCACCCGCAAAATTAATTACAAACTCAGAGACTGGCTGTTTTCACGTCAACGCTATTGGGGGGAACCCTTTCCAATCATATTTGTAGACGACAAGCCCCAAACGGTTCCAGACAGTGACCTCCCGGTCATCCTCCCAGACCTTGAGGATTTCAAGCCGAGTGGCAAACCAGAAGGACAATTAGCTATCGCAGTCGATTGGCTGAAAACTACAGAATCTGCAACCGGCAAACCTGCTCTTAGAGAGACCAACACGATGCCTCAATGGGCGGGCTCGTGCTGGTATTACCTACGATTCATCGACCCAAATAACGACGATGAGCTGGTGGCGAAAGAGCTCGAGCGTTACTGGATGCCAGTAGATCTTTACGTCGGCGGTTCAGAGCACGCTGTTTTACACCTGCTCTACGCCCGCTTCTGGCACAGAGTGCTCTTCGATGCGGGCATCGTCTCCACTCCAGAGCCGTTTGGAAAGTTGGTTCACCAAGGCATGATCCTTGGTGAACTTGAGTACGTAAGATACGAGAATAACGAGGCCCAAACGATATCAGCAGAATTTGTTCGTTCCAACAAGGATATCCGTACAGGACAGGTCGTTAAAAGGATGCCTATCGATGTAAAGAACGTCACCAAGAAAGGAGACGGCTTCGTAATGTCAGAAGATCAGAGCATTCGGATCGATGCACGCGCCCATAAAATGAGCAAGAGTCGCGGTAATGTCGTGAACCCGGATGACGTGGTCGAAGCCTATGGAGCTGACGCTTTCCGACTCTACGAAATGTTCATGGGACCACTGGAACAAGTAAAGCCATGGAGCACCCGCGGGGTAGAAGGCACTTATCGATTCTTGAATCGTGTCTGGCGCCTGCTAACCGACCCGCAAAACAATGGTGCGCTGCATCCAGCAATTCAAGATAGCAAACCTACCGAGGAGCAACTTCGAGCACTACACCAAATCATCGCTAAAGTGACCACAGATATTGAAGAATTAAGATTTAACACTGCGATCGCTGCTCTTATGGAGTTCACCAATACGGCAAACAAGTGGGAAGTATTGCCTAGGGATCTCGTGCAACAGTTCGTGCTGGTACTAGCCCCACTCGCACCACACATCGCTGAGGAACTGTGGGAAAGGCTTGGCAACACCGAATCTATTGCTTATGCGCCCTGGCCTTGTGCAGACCAGAGATTTCTCCTGAGTGACGTCATTGAGGTAACCGTGCAAATCAACGGAAAAATGAGAAGCCGCATATCGATCCCTGCAAACGCAACGGAAGAGCAGGTCTTTACCATTGCAAAAAACGACGATAACGTGGCAAGACATCTTGCGGATAAAAAGCTGAAACGCTCGATCTACGTGCCTGGACGAATCGTAAATTTTGTAGTGCCCAACTGAAACAGTATGGTCCCCAATACGCCCAGGATGACAAAATAGTTCCCCCAGATTACATAGGGCGTTCGACCTGTAAATCCCTGAACAGCACTTTTTAAAACATGAGGCTCAAACTGCGGTGACCGCGCAACAACCCTTCCCCTTGGATCAATGACGCTGGATATTCCCGTGTTGGTAACTCGCAGGGTGTAACGAGATACTTCAGCTGCCCGAAGTCGCGCTATCTGTAAGTGCTGGTGGGGTGCGATCGTATTTCCAAACCAGGCATCATTACTTACGTTAATCAAAAGTGAAGCCTCGGGAAGATAGTGAAGCTGCTCGGCCCCGAAAACATCCTCATAGCAAATAGTGACACCTACGTTTTCACCGGCAATCCTCAACGGAGGCTGATCCGGATCTCCCGCCACCGCATCTGTGTACGGCAAACTCATTAGGCGCAGCCACCGGCGAATAAATTCGGGTACAGGAAAGACCTCGCCATAGGGTACAAGGTGACGCTTGACATAAAAGCTGGGGCTTTCCCCCAAGACTACTAAGGTATTCTGGAACGTACCGCCACCTGGGTCTTCTCTGAGAATTCCCAGTGCAATGATGCTGCCCCGTTCCACAGCCCAATCGCGAATACCATTGAGGTAGCTCGAGGCCTGTTCATACAATATAGGGATAGACGCCTCAGGCCATACAATCAGTTGGCTGCCTTCGCTTTCTTCGGTCAGTCGCTGGTACAGCTCTAGGGTAGGCTCGAGTTGCTCCGGCCGCCACTTAAGATCCTGGGGAACCGCCCCTTGCACTAGCGCTACGGTAAGAACGTTACCCGTAGGCTCACCCCAGCGATGTTGGTCAAGAAAAAATCCTGTGCCCCAGAGCACAACCAACCCAACACCTGCTAACAACCTCATACGGAAAACACCAAAAGCGATACCTAACAAGGCGCCAGCCGTAATTAGTACCACCCATGACATCAGATAAACTCCACCTAATGGCGCGTAGCCCATGAGCCAGGAGTCCGTTTGGCTGTACCCCACTGCAAGCCACCCGAACCCACTGAACAGCCAGCCTCGACACCACTCCGTCAAAACCGAAAGAGCAGGCAAAACTGCAAACCAAGCCCGTGGACCATCTGTAGTAACCCAGCGCGCCGCAACCCATCCCGTGAATGCAATGTAGGAGGCAAGAAACACTACCAACGTCAGTGTGATCGAAGCAGCGAGCAAAGGATGCACCTGTCCGAAATCATGGATGCTTACGTAAACCCAGTGGATACCAGCAAAAAAACTAGCGCAACCGAACACAAAACCAGACCAAAACGCCTGGACTGGTCGCAGACCTCTCCAAACATAGAACAAAGTAGCGTAGCTGAGTGGCGCCACCCAGAATAAATCGAACGGCGCATAAGCAAGTGTCAGAAGTGCCCCTGCGACCGAGGCTACAAAAAGTTTTTGAACAAATGTTAGCTGCACGACAAACGTGGGCCGAATTTCGTGGGGAGTTTAATCGACCTCGGAAAGAGGTATCACTTTGACTTCCAGGGAATGAATCCGTCGCCGATCTGCCCGTAGAACGCGAAACAAAAATCCAGAGAAATCTAGTACCTCGTCCCGTCGTGGCAATCGACCGAGCTCATGCATAATAAGTCCTCCTACGGTGTCGTACTCATCATCGGAAAGCTTAACGTCGAAATACTCACTGAAGTCTTCAATCCTGGTTAGTGCATGCACGGTAAATCGTCCGTCACCTTGGTCCTGGATATACTCTACCTCCTCTATATCATGCTCGTCATCAATGTCACCGACGATTTGCTCCAATACGTCTTCGATCGTCGCAAGACCAGCAACCCCACCGTACTCGTCAACCACGATTGCAATGTGATTATGGCTTTCTCGAAACTGTGCAAGAAGTGTATTCAGACGTTTACTCTCCGGAATGAATACGGCAGGTCGAAGTAACTCTTTAACTTCGAACGAGTCACTCATTAGACCTTCGGCACCCCGTCTCAATAGGTCCTTCGCAAGCAGTATGCCAACCACTTCATCTCGGTCTTCTCCAATGACAGGAAACCGTGAATGTCCAGAATCGACTATCGTGCTAAGAAGCATCTCTGGAGCGTCATCGAGTTCCAACACGACCATGTGGGAGCGTGGAACCATGATATCCCTAACCTGAGTCTCAGACACTTTGAGGACACCTTGAAGCATGGCATGCTCCTCACTAACCAACAGGCCCTTGCGTCGACACTCAGTCAGGAATACAGCAATGTCGGCTTTCCCCTCGACCCCGTCGTCACGCCTATGGAACAGACGTGCCAACCAGCCGACTTTACCGGTTCTGTGGCTACTGGGAGGCAGATCATCGGACATTGATAACCCCTATCTTGCAATTCCACAACGCGCCTTGCAAGACATCAGACTCCTTCAGGATAAGGGTCATCAAATCCCAAAGCCGCTAGCAACTCTCGCTCTCGGGCCTCCATCACGCGAGCATCCTCAGCAGTCTCATGGTCGTAACCAAGCAGGTGCAATGTCCCATGGATTGAGATATGAGCCCAATGAGCCTCAAGCAACTTGCCTTGATCCGCCGCCTCCCTCTCCAATACGGGGGCACAAATGATGAGATCACCCAGGGACGGAAACTCAAGCGTACTTACGGGTGCCGTATCTACATAGGGGAAGGCAAGTACGTTAGTGGCCCCGCTACCGTGGCGAAACCGTTCGTTAAGGCTTACGCCTTCGGACTCACCAACGACACGAACAGTAAGCTCTCCGGAACAGCTCTCGCCCAACGCGTGTTGAACCCAGTTTTGGATTTTCTCTGTCTTAGGAACCGCATCAGACTGGGCAGCGTTCTGAACAATGATCTCCAGAGACATCCCCTTTTATTCCGACGAATCGCTTGGTTCGTCAGCACTATCGCGCTCCTCTTCTCTGCCATAAGCCTCAACAATTCTTTGTACCAACGGGTGGCGAACTACATCCTCAGGACCGAAGTGCACAAACGATACGCCCGCAATTCCCCTCAAGATGCGATTGACATGTTTCAAACCAGATTCACGTCCACGCGGTAAGTCCGTTTGAGTTACATCACCTGTGACTACCACCCGAGAAGCAAAACCGATACGGGTAAGAAACATCTTCATCTGTTCCACGGTGGTATTCTGTGCCTCGTCAAGGATAACGAATGATTCATTCAGAGTGCGTCCGCGCATGAAGGCCAATGGCGCTACCTCGATGATGTTTCGCTCGATTAGCCGGCCGACTCGCTCAAATCCTATCATCTCGTAAAGCGCGTCGTACATAGGTCGCAGATACGGGTCAACTTTCTGAGACATATCCCCGGGCAGGAAGCCAAGTCGCTCACCCGCTTCGACAGCCGGGCGAACCAAAACGATCCGTCGCACCGAATCCGCATCCAGAGCCTCAACACTAGCTGCCACAGCAAGGTACGTTTTACCTGTGCCAGCAGGTCCGATACCGAAGGTCAAATCCTTGCCCCTCATGGAAAGAGCGTAGGAGATCTGATTAGGACCTCTGGCACGAATATCCCGACGCCGGGTATGAAACATCATGTCTTCGCGATGGATGCCACGGTCAGCTCTCGAATTCTCTTGCAGACACATATGGACACGTTCGGGATCAAGATCCTCAACTTCAGTCAATGAGAAAAGCTCCTCCAAAACATCTTGACCAACTTTCGTTGAGTCCAACCGTCCGACGAGTTGGAAGCGATTACCCCGATTCTTGATGCGAATTTCGAGCCGCTGCTCGATCTGACGTAAATGCTCGTCAAACTGTCCGCAAAGCTTAGCCATACGGTGATGATCATCCGGTGACAGGATGACCTCAAGCGAATCTTGGTCTTGCAGTAACTCAGGCAACGGACTGCATAGCTTCAATATCGGCGAGGCGCCCGCGTAGAGAATTCGGCATCGCGTTGGTTATTTTTACATTCACGAACTGCCCAATGAGACGGGGATCACCGGCAAAATTAACCCAACGGTTATTCTCCGTTCGTCCGGCAAGCTCATACGGAGACTTCTTCGATGGCTTCTCTATAAGGATCCGAGACACTTTCCCAACCATATCCTGACTAATCGCGCCCGCCTGATCGTTCACAAGAGCCTGCAGTTCCTGGAGTCTTTGTTGCTTTACCTCAAGTGGGACTCGGTCTTCCACTGAAGCGGCGGGCGTGCCCGGTCGGGGACTATAAATGAAACTGAACGACTGATCGAAGCCAACCCTTCGAATTAACTCCAATGTTGCTTCGAAGTCCGCTTGCTCCTCTCCAGGAAACCCAACAATGAAGTCGGACGAAATACAAATCCCCGGTCGCGCCTCTTTAAGCGCATCGATTTTAGCAAGGTATTCTGACACTGTGTGTCGACGTTTCATAAGTCTCAGGATGTGATCCGACCCACTCTGTACAGGGAGATGTAGGCAATTGGCAAGTTCCTCGACCTCCGCATAGGCACGTATCAGCGGCGAGGTAAACTCCGCTGGGTGAGATGTTGTGAACCGTATACGTTCAATCCCGTCGATCGCAGCGACATAGTAGATCAGCGTTGAGAGGTCGGAGATACCCCCCGTATGTATGGTTCTATATTTCTTTGGCAAAGAATTACTGCTCATCGAGACTGTGGGAAAAGCCTGCGAACGCGCCATTGGGACTGCCCCACGGTAGGCGTTTACGTTCTGACCCAGAAGATTGATCTCTTTGACCCCAAGTTCTGCCAGAGCAGCAACTTCCGCAACTACATCATCTAAAGGACGACTAACTTCTTTCCCGCGCGTGTAGGGAACTACACAGAAAGTACAGTACTTGTTACATCCCTCCATCACGGAAACAAACGCCGTAGCCATGGAGGACTTGGGAACGGGAAGAGCGTCAAACTTCTCAATCTCAGGAAAGCTGATATCGATAACACCTGGATGCCCAGAGCGCACGCGCGAAATCATCTCGGGCAGCCGATGTAAAGTCTGCGGACCAAAAACTAAATCCACGAACGGGGCGCGCTGGAAGATAGCCTCCCCTTCCTGGCTGGCTACGCACCCGCCGACACCGATGATCTTGTGTGGATGCTCGTCTTTGTAGGCTCGCCAACGACCTAGCAAAGAAAAAACTTTCTCTTGAGCTTTTTCTCGAATCGAGCATGTATTCAATAAAAGTATGTCAGCTTCTTCAGCGTGTTTTGTCTCTCGGACGTCCATCGTTTCCATAAGAACATCGGCCATTTTGGACGAGTCGTACTCGTTCATCTGACAACCGAAAGTTTTAATAAAAACCCGGCCGGACTCTTTTGCTGTCTCCATTGGTCGTTAAACTTTTTTATATCGAAAAATTTTTACGAATTAAGCATAGCTTAGCCGGAGGACGCTTTCCGGCGCAACTGGGGTAAATCCCCTGCGAAATTAGAACGGGATATCGTCGTCAAACTCTCCAGGGGGGGGGGATGGCGCGTCAGCAGGAGCTTGCGCGGAAGCCGCGGGGGTCTGCTGAGCAGGGGCACTGGAACCTGGGCGGCCACCTAGCATCTGCATCTCATTCGCTACAACTTCGGTGCTCCAGCGGTCATTGCCGTCTTTATCTTGCCATTTTCTTGTGCGAAGCTCCCCTTCGACGTATACCTGAGATCCTTTATGTAGATACTGCCCTACCACCTCTGCAAGTCTGTCGAAAAAAACAACTTTGTGCCACTCGGTTCGTTCCTGCTGTTCACCGGTATTCTTATCTTTCCATGACTTAGACGTCGCGACACTAATGTTAGCGACCGCCCTACCGTCCGGCATGGCACGTTTCTCAGGATCCTGCCCAAGATTACCAACCAATATTACTTTGTTAATGCCCCTTGCCATCAAAACACCTCATTTTTTGTGCTGCCCCAGACAGCCTTCTGACCAACTATTGTACGCCGCGTACTCTCTTACGAACACCAGTCAGCGTTGCACGTACTTCTTCACTGTCTCCCCGACCACCTCCGTACTTACCACCACCCCCCTTTGCGCGACGGTTTTCAAGCGTCGTATAGTAGGGGATTTCCCAGAGCAAGGTCTCCGAGAGAATGTCCACTAGTCGTATTCAAATTCGTGGTGCTCGGACGCACAACCTAAAAAACATCGATCTCGATCTACCTCGAGACCGTTTGATTGTCCTCACTGGTTTGTCCGGATCGGGAAAATCTTCGCTGGCATTCGATACTATCTATGCAGAAGGGCAGCGTCGATATGTGGAATCCCTGTCCACATACGCACGACAGTTCCTATCAATAATGGAGAAGCCGGAAGTCGACCATATCGAGGGTCTGTCGCCAGCTATCTCTATTGAACAAAAGTCAACTTCTCATAACCCGCGTTCCACCGTAGGTACGATCACTGAGATTTACGATTATTTGAGACTTCTCTTTGCGCGCGCAGGTATTCCGCACTGCCCATCCCACAAGACGGCGTTGGACGCGCAAAGTATCTCTCAAATGGTTGACCAGGCTCTCACACTCAAGGAGGGAACTCGAGTGATGTTGCTGGCACCCGTCGTTAGTGAAAAAAAGGGGGCCCACGCCGAGGTAATCACGAATCTTAAAGCCCGAGGATTCGTGAGAGCTCGGATCGACGGAATTATCTATGACCTTGATGAGGCGCCAGAACTAGATCAACGACGCAAACATAATGTAGAAGCCATTGTAGATCGACTAATAATACGCTCTGAGCTGCGCCTGCGATTGGCGGAATCATTTGAAACAGCGCTTGGACTATCAGATGGGATCGCTCGTATAGCATTCATGGACAACCCCGAACGAGAACCCATAATATTTTCAGACAGGTACGCATGCTCCTTATGCAACTACAGCATTCCAGAACTCGAGCCGAGGTTATTTTCGTTCAATAATCCTATAGGAGCCTGCCCTGACTGTGATGGTCTCGGCGTACGGCGTTTCTTTGATCCTCAACGAGTCGTGCGTTATCCACATCTCTCACTGGCGGGAGGGGCTGTTCGTGGCTGGGATCGACGCAATCTTTATTACTTTCAGCTTATACACTCCCTAGCGCAGCACTACGCCTTCGACATCGAAGAACCTTTTGAGACGCTCCCCGAGTCGATTCGTAACGTAGTGCTATACGGCAGCAAAGATGAAAGCATTGAGTTCCACTACGTCAACACACGGGGAAATGAGACCCAGCGGAACCACCCGTTTGAGGGGATTATCCCAAACATGCGGCGAAGGTATAAGGAAACCGACTCCAGCGCTGTCCGAGAAGAACTCGGCAAATATCAGAGCATACAATGCTGTAAACACTGTGAAGGCTCTCGCCTAAACGAGGCCGCAAGAAACGTTCTTGTCGAAGATCATGCACTACACGACATTACGGCACAGAGCATCGGTGAAGTACTCAGTTTCTTCCAGAACCTTAATCTCACTGGGTGGAGAGGCGAGATTGCAGACAAAATCATCAAAGAAATTCGGAGCCGCCTTGGCTTTCTCGCTGATGTGGGTCTCGACTATCTAACCCTAGATCGTAACGCGAATACACTCTCGGGCGGTGAAGCCCAGAGAATTCGCCTGGCTAGCCAGATTGGCTCTGGTCTAGTCGGGGTCATGTACATTCTTGACGAACCCTCTATCGGACTACACCAAAGGGATCACCGGAGACTACTCGAGACTCTCCGCCAGCTACGCGACCTGGGCAATTCTATACTGGTAGTAGAGCATGATATGGAGACTATCTTAGCGGCAGACCACATCATCGACCTAGGGCCCGGTGCCGGGATTCATGGGGGCACAATTGTGGCGGAAGGCACACCCGAAGAAATCAAAGCGGCCTCCTGCTCGTTAACGGGTCAGTACCTCACTGGGCAACTCCAGATACCTCTACCGACTGAACGTCGTGAGTTTGATGATCAAGCGATACTGAGTATCCGCGGAGCACGTGGAAATAACCTGAAGAACATCGATGTAGATATACCACTCGGACTGATGACGTGCGTCACGGGTGTATCTGGCTCAGGTAAGAGTACGCTGGTCAACGATACTTTATACCGACTCGCTGCAGAAAGAATTAATAAGTCCAGCTATGACCCAGCGCCATTCGATAAAGCAGAGGGCCTTGAGAAAATCAATCGCGTCATCGATATAAACCAGAGTCCAATCGGAAGAACGCCTCGGTCAAATCCCGCAACTTACACCGGGCTCTTCACGCCGATTCGTGAGCTGTTTGCAGCCACTCAAGAAGCGCGTTCTAGAGGCTATCAACCCGGCCGGTTCAGTTTCAACATCAAAGGTGGGCGCTGCGAATCCTGCCAGGGTGGTGGCGTCATCAAGGTAGAGATGCATTTTCTACCGGATATCTACGTTTCTTGCGATCTCTGCAATGGTAGGCGGTACAACAGAGAAACTCTTGATATTCGGTACAAAGGTAAAAATATTTACGAAGTACTGCAAATGACTGTCGAAGCTGCACTAGGATTTTTCCGCAATGTCCCCCAAATCGCCAAAAAACTGGAAACACTTGCTGCCGTCGGGCTCACGTACATTCAGCTAGGTCAAAATGCAATAACGCTCTCCGGAGGAGAAGCGCAACGCATTAAACTTGCCAAAGAACTCTCAAAGAGTAGCACCGGTTCCACATTGTATATTCTGGATGAACCGACGACCGGGCTACACTTTCACGATATAGCTCAGCTCTTAGAGGTGCTCTACAAACTTAGGGATCATGGAAATACTATCGTGATTATTGAACACAACCTGGAAGTCATAAAAACTGCTGATTGGGTCGTCGACCTAGGCTTGGAGGGTGGCCTCGGTGGAGGCGAGGTTGTAGCAATTGGTCCTCCGGAAGTCATCGCGCGAGACCGACAATCGCATACAGGAAAGTGTTTGCGAGAATTTTTTCAAGCTCGGGACCAGGCGACCGTCCCAAAGAACAAGTCAGAAACACTCTAGCCTAACGGTTGAAGCCCTATGGCAGCGCGAATCTTGGCCATAAAAGGGTGGCTTACTTCTCTGGCCTTTTGGGCTCCCCGTTGCAACACTTGCTCCACGTAATCAGGCGCCGCTATTAGCTTGTTGTACTCCTCTCTGGGTTCTTTCAGGTGCTCATTCAGGTACTCGAATAGCATCTGCTTCATCTCACCCCAAGCAATACCTCCTGTATAGAGCTTACGGATTGACTCAGCCTCCTCGTCTGAGGAAAACGCGCGGTAAATTGAGAACAAAGCGCTCGTATCTGGATCCTTGGGTTCCCCCGGTTCCTGAGAGTTGGTCTTAATACGCATTATCAGTTTGCGCAGCACCTTCTCCTCAGCAAAGAGCGGAATGATGTTCCCATAGCTTTTCGACATCTTACGTCCGTCAAGTCCTGGCAGTACGGCTGCGTTTTCGTCAATGACCGCCTCAGGAAGTACAAATGTTTCTCCGTAGTGATGGTTAAAGCGCCCCGCAATATCCCGGGCCATTTCAACATGCTGAATCTGGTCTTTGCCTACAGGCACCTTGTTCGCTTTAAACATAAGAATGTCAGCGGCCATTAGGATGGGATAACAAAACAACCCCATAGTGATGCCTTTATCCGGGTCCTTTTTATCCGTCGCCTCATTCTCAGCAACTGCACCTTTATAAGCGTGCGCACGGTTCATCAAGCCTTTTGCCGTCATACACGTCAGTATCCAAGTTAGTTCCATGATCTCTGGAACATCTGATTGGCGATAGAAAATACACTCTGAACTAAGACCCGCTGCCAACCAACTAGCTGCGATCTCCAGTGTCGAACACGCCATTTGCCCAGGGTCGCGACTTTTTACCAGAGAGTGGTAGTCGGCAAGAAAGTAAAATGATGTAACGCTCGTATCAAAGCTTGCAAGAACAGTGGGGCGAATCGCTCCTACATAGTTCCCAATGTGCGGCGTACCCGTGGTGGTAATCCCAGTTAATACTGTATCCATAACTCGTGCCCGACCTAGAAGCCGGCAGCTTGGCCGTCCTTTCTCGATTCAGATGCTCCAAAGTAAATATTATTTTTGCTATCTCGTTGTATTGCTTGATAGCCTCCGTAACCTCCCGCCCCCCGTGCTGTGCGATGCCCAAGCGCTATCAGCGCCGCTAGCGTCTCGTCCCTGTGACCAGACTCCAGATAAACTATCCCACCATCAATCATTTTGTCTCCCATCGGATCACTGGAACCATCGTGCCGTACACGTGGCGCATCTCCCGCGGCCTGAATATCCATACCGAAATCGATGATATTGTTCAATACTTGGACCTGTCCCTGTGGCTGCATGGCTGCTCCCATCACTCCGAAACTCATGTAGGGCTCGCCGTTTCGGGTGACAAAGGCGGGGATAATAGTATGAAACGGACGTTTCCCAGGGGCATACACATTAGCGTGCCTTAGATCGAGACTGAACATTTCACCCCGGTCCTGCAGGACAAACCCCATATCTCCCGGTGTCATGCCCGATCCCATCCCTCGATAATTACTTTGGATCAGGGAGATCATGTTGCCATTCTTATCGGCAACCGTCAGATAAACCGTATCCCCCTGATTCAAGTGCTCTGGCTCTCCAAGCGGGAACTCCCGGGACGCTTGTCCAAGATCGATCAATGCTCGCCTCTTACTGGCATAAGGCTTTGAAATTAGCTCGGCCACTGGTATGTCTGAGAAACTCGGGTCCGAGTAAAAATGCGCCCGATCCTCGAAAGCAAGCTTCTTCGCCTCGACGAGCAAATGCAGATATTCCGGGCTCCCCCAGCCGAGCGAGTTCAGGTCATAACCCTCTAGAATGTTCAACATCTGCAGCACTGCAATGCCTTGACCGTTTGGGGGCAGCTCCCAAACATCGTAGCCACGGTAATTGGTCGCAACGGGTTCTACCCACTCCGATGTATGCTCTGCCAAATCGGCATAGGTCAAAAACCCTCCATTGACAGCCATGTAGTCATGAATTGCACGAGCAATATGGCCGCAGTAAAACTCGTCGCGCCCTCCCTCCACAATACGTTTATACGTATCTGCCAATCTGGGGTTGGTAAAGATTTCACCACAAATAGGTGCTCTGCCCCTAGGTAAGAACACGGAGGCAAATCCTGGATACTCTCCTAACAAATCCGCATCGTTCGCCCAGTCGGCCGCGATGATCTCTGTGACGGGAAACCCTTCTTCTGCGTAGGCAATAGCCGGTGCTAGTAATTGTGCCATCGGCAAATATCCAAATTTTTTATGTAGTTTGAACCAACCATCTACCGCGCCTGGGGTGCTAACGCTCAACGGCCCATAAGTAGGTATTCGGCCGTCCGGACAAGAGCGACTCATCTGCTCGAAACTCAATTCTCGAGGCGACCTCCCGCTAGCATTGAGTCCCGATAGCGTCTCCGTTCCTGCCTCCCAATTTATGGCAAATAAATCTCCTCCAATCCCGCTACCAGTAGGTTCCACTAGACCAAGAACTGCGTTTGCAGCAATAGCACCGTCTACAGCGGTTCCACCCAACTTAAGAGTATCAACGGCTACTTGGGTAGCAAGAGGGTGACTCGTTGCCGCCATACCACTCGTCGCCATAACAACCGAGCGTGTAGAAAAATGTTTCCCAGAAGGTCTGTCCATAACCGTTAGTAGATCTTAGACTTCAGAATAATGCTAAAAACTCGCTAGTCGATCGTTCGCCAACACCCTATTATTCACGAGTTTTAGCATTCTGAATACATGCCAAAAGACTTGATGGAGCAACCAAGTGCCTGAGCAACTCTCCTTAGACAGCTGGGTAGAGCTTTACTCCGATCACCTTGAAGAATGGAGTCGGCGATTCACAAAAGCGTGCGATGCGTGCAAGGTGGATGGAATTATCGTGTTTTCTGGCACAGAGAAACAGAAATTCCGAGACGATAGTGGTTATCCTTTTTTTGTAGAACCCTACTTTAAAGCATGGTTGCCCCTATCGTCTCCAAACTCAGCCCTAAAGATCCTTCCCGGGGAGACGCCCCTGCTGGTATGCGCCCAGAAGATAGATTTCTGGTATGCGCCTCTTGAAATACCAGTGAATTTCTGGACTCATCATTTTGAAATTCGCTTTGTAGAGAGCATGGCGCTGCTTTTAGGTGAACTGGGGAGTCCTATAGCTAACCTGGCGGCCATCGGAGAAGATGCAAATACTTCGATGGGATTTTCTAGCATCAATGATGCCAAACTGCTCGCGTATCTAGATTTTTATCGCGCCTTCAAAACTCCTTATGAAGTGGCCTGTATAGAGGAATCCAATCGGATTTCAGCGACCGGACATGCCGCTGTCCAGACAGCATTAACGGAAGAACCATGTCGACGATCAGAGTTTGACTTGAATCAGATTTATTGTAGTGCAACACAACAGCGTGAGGCTGATCTTCCTTACCAAAACATCGTCGCATTGAACGAACATGCCAGCATACTTCACTACCAGAATATGGATCGTACGCCTCCAGAAGAATTCCGCTCATTCCTGCTGGATGCTGGTGCGGAGTTTAATGGCTACGCGTCAGATGTTACGAGAACTCACTCGAGCGGTCTTGAATTATTTGATGCTTTAATCTCCTCTATGGATACTGTACAAAAAAGATTATGCGCGGGAGCTCGAAGTGGTGTTAGCTTTGTAGCGCTCAATGACTTCGCACATCGACTGCTGGCGGATGTGTTAGAAGAGCATAAAATTGTCAGCTGTGGAGCTGAGGATAGTTACAATCTTGGTATAACAAAAATATTTTTACCTCACGGACTTGGACACCTGCTTGGACTCCAAGTACATGATGCAGGAGGGCATCTGAATACGCTGGAAGAAACTGGCATTCCACCGCCAGACGAACATCCGTTTTTACGTTTAACAAGAACACTCGAGCCCGGATTTGTCATAACTATTGAACCAGGACTCTACTTCATTCCATCACTGCTAGAGACTCTCAGAAGTAGTTCTATGAAAAATATGATTAACTGGAATCGTGTAGATGTATTGATGCCATACGGAGGAATTCGAATAGAGGATAATATTCTCGTTACTGACACTGCAAGCCGAAATCTTTCACGTCCGGCTTTATTGCAGTCAGGAGTGTTATGACAATATTAATCTGTTGGCTTACTCTCTGACGAACGACTAGCATTAAGAATCAGGGGGAACATTAGAAGATGTCAGCTCGCACTCAAGACCTACCGCCACTGCGTGGATGCAAACACATCATTCGCGAGCTCAGATATCACGAGGCTTCCAGACAGGTATTAGCGTTCGTTCTCATTGCATGGTTTGCTTTCATCTCAAAACCTCTCTGGCTATCATCTCTGATCGGAAGCCCACTCATACTTATCGGCACTCTGCTTCGACTTTACGCAAGTGGATTTATCGTCAAGAACAAAAAACTTGCAACACATGGCCCATACGCACTAGTCCGACATCCGCTATACACGGGTAACATACTGATTATAAGTGGATTTTATATTTATAGCAGTATCTCATGGACACTAGCACTCACAGCATTTTTCTTCTGGTTTTACTATCCAACCGCTATCGAATACGAAGATCGGAAGCTTCGTACGGTCTTTGGCGCTCAGTGGGAACAGTGGTCCAGGAAGGTACCGAAGCTTATCCCAACATTCTCAAATCTAGAGGCTGTGGTAACCGGCGACTGGTCTTTTGCAAAGAGTGCGCATCGGAACGGTGAGCCTCTCATCGTTTTTTTTATCATAGTCTGTTTCAGCTATATGACGTGGAAGCTTCCATGACCCCGGATGAGCACGTCAACAAGTTATCCTTTGATCAAACGCAAAATATTCGTAACTGGCTACGGACACACGATCCGAAAGATGCTTTAGGATCAGGCTACCAAGCTTCTATCTTTTTATATAGAGGCCTTGGCGAAGAATTTATTGTAAAGAAAGCATTCGGCTCTATGATAAGAAAAAAATTCAGCGAAGCATCAATTCGGCACGAAGAACAAGTCTACCGGAAACTCAACGGGATTCCCGGTATCCCGAAGTGTTTTGGACTACTGGATACGAAATATCTGATACTAGAATATATTCCAGGTGACTCCTATCGCATGCTTGAACACGAGTTGAATGATAGAAATCATTTTTTTTCTAATCTTTTGTCCATACTAAATGACATGCATACAGCAGGTGTAGCCCACGGAGATTTAAAACGGAAAGACAATATTCTTGTCGGTCCGAATCAGGAGCCATTTATTATTGATTTTGGAGTATCAGTTTTAGCGGAAGGTAGAGGAGGTTTTATATTCAACGCTATCAGACAGGCCGACCGGAACGCATGGATTAAGCACAAATACCATGGATACACCTCCCACCTCTCAACAAAAGATATTGAGATTTTTAAACCAATGCGCCTAGAAAAGGTGGCCAAAATAATCCGGGTTATCTGGCAGATGCTTACCTTGAGACGCTGGCGGAAGCGCCGAAAATCCTAAGCACCACAGAGACTAAGAATCTCTAGAAAACACCTAGCAAAGGATAATCAGTTGGTTGTTTTCTACTCTGCGGAATCAGGTTGATCCAAAAGCTGCACCAGCGCCATCGGAGCTGCATCTCCAGAACGATAGCCCATTTTTAAAATACGCAAGTAACCGCCTGGACGATCCTTAAACCGTGGTCCCAACTCATTGAATAACTTCCCAACGGCAACGTTATCTCGAAGCCGAGAGAACGCAAGACGCCTTCTGGACGCTCCGTCCTGTTTTGCCAACGTAATCAGCGGCTCTGCCACACGCCTCAGTTCTTTGGCTTTAGGTAACGTGGTTCGGATAGTTTCGTCACGAAATAGCGACGACGCCATATTACGATACATCGCTTTTCGGTGAGCCGAATTTCTCCCCAGCTTCCTGCCAGACTTCCGATGACGCATAACAGAATTCCTTCTCGATAAAACCGCTATAAATATGGGCTGGGCGGCGGCGGCTCATCATCCTCGGTTTGCAGCGCCGGTGGAGGCCAATTATCCAATTGCATCCCGAGCTCTAGTTTATTCACAGCGAGAATTTCTTTAATCTCTGTTAGCGACTTCTTACCAAGGTTGGGCGTACGCAGTAACTCTACTTCAGTTCTCTGGACAAGATCGCCAATATAGTTAATGTTCTCTGCTTTCAGACAGTTTGCGGAACGCACCGTTAGCTCTAGCTCATCAACCGGCCTCAAGAGAATTGGGTCTATTTGCGTATCCTGCGTGCCAAAACCAAGATCGTCCTCGTCTTGAAGATCAACAAAAACATCGAGCTGACTTTTTAAGATCCCACTCGCTCGCCGGATCGCTTCCTCCGGATCAATCGTGCCGTTGGTT